>JAMPEY010000054.1 GCA_023664665.1 Lachnoclostridium sp. | reverse complement strand
TGATTCGCTATCTGCATCTCCACATTGAAGCGGGTGTGGTGTTCGTCCCTTGCGTATACATCGAGGCGCACGCCCCTGTATTCGGGGTGGTAAAGGATGCTTTTCTCTGTGTCGATTTCCACTCGCTCTATTTCCAGACCCAGTGCCAGTTCCAGAAGCTGCCGGCAGTTTTCAGGGTCAGACATGACGGCGGCGAAGAGAAAGTTGTCCTTTAAGGTGAGTTCCTGCAGGGTCCTGCGGTGTGTGGGACTTTTCTGTACGGTTTTTCCCTGCACAGGCGTTTCCTGCATGGCTTTCTTTTGTGTCTTTAGTTGCATAAGTTCCTCCAATCCCAGAGGAATCCTAAGAAGATAGTAACATGGGCGGGGGAGGGGAGTCAAGAGGAAGCTTGCATTTTGCCATGGCTTTGCCATGGACATTGCTATTGGTAAATAAGGAGCAAAGGCGGAATATTTCGGGAAACTCAAAAAAAGAGTTGACAAAACAATCCGGGGGGGTAAACTAAATCAGGTTATATAAAATATAGGAAAATCAATTAGGAGGCATTACCGGGAAAGCGGCTGGAGGAAGGATTGTAAAGAACGATGGATAATAACAATCAGGAAGAAGAGGCGCTGCGTCAGGAAATTCAGAAAATATATGAAGAGCAGCTTGCGCTGGAGCAACAGATAAAAAACGCTTCTTCTGCGGAGGCACAATTAAACACTCAATATTGGAAAGCGTTAAGGCAAAAGAAAAAATTGGAGAAAAGCAAAGCAAGGACATATGGTATATGCTTGTTTGCGATATGCCTGATGTGTGCGGTAAGCTTTTGGGGATTTTTCGGGCAATGGGATTACATAAAAGAGGAAAGAACACAGGCGGCGCAGAAATATGCTGCGGAGTACAGACTGTGGAAGACAGATAAGTTAAGCAGCTATTTCAATAAATGTAAGGAAGAAATGCGGAATGCAAGATTTCCGGCGGACGCCAGACTGAGCCGAGAGAACCGTGAAGAGATGAATTCTTATATTGCTTCTTTGGACAGAGTGGAAAAAGGCATAAAAGAGGAAAGCTTTGGTTCGATGGTGCGCCTTACCGATACACAGATATATGAAATGAAAGGCGGTTATACCATTTTAGACAGCGGAAATACGGTAATATTTCCGGGCGCTGTGGTAAAAGGGGATTCTCTTTTTCGGGGGACGGCGGATTACACCCTTCTGCCTTTGGACAGAACCTCAATGTACCTGACAAGCAATCAGGCGGGGGGAGGTTCTGCGGAAATAGAGAATGTGAGCTATCAGGGCACTATGGCATTTTTGGATGATTGCGCCGGGAGGAATGAGGGAAAGCCTGCAAAACAATGGGATTATGTTATGGAAGTGTATAGAAGTTCCGAAGAATTAAAGGCGGGCTTGGGAATACAGACATTAGGCATCGGCATTGATTTTGAAAAAACAAGTCAAGAAGAGACTTCTTGCGCAGCAGTCATTTATAGGCAGACCCATTATACAGTCAGCGCCGAACCGAAAAAGAGCGCGGCGGAATATTTTAAGGACGGTGCAGATATGACAGCGCTTGGGGATTATGAGCCCGCATATATATCTTCCGTGGATTACGGGCGCGTAGTAGTGGTGCTGGTTTTCGGTAATATAAGCGCCGAGGAACTCAGCGCAAAGCTAAGCAATAAAATAGGAGGCGTCATATCTGCGGATTTGGTGAGTATCGGGACAGTCTGCAAGGACTTGAATCTTACATCCCATCTTTATCAATATGGCGGAGAACAAAAAGATGTGGGCATCATTACAGATACTTCATCCCAAAAACTTGGCATCGGGAAGTGGTGGGATGAGCTTTGGAACGGCTCAGGGGATAAAGACAGCATAGAAAGCCGGATTAATGATTTTGTTTGTACGGATGCACCTGCTTCTAATTCCGTCCCGATAAAGTATACCTTAAAGTATCTGGCGGATAATTCCTTTGTGCCGGCTATGTTTGTAACAGATAAAAAAACGCTGGTGGCGGAGCGTGACAGTGTGAAAAGGGTAAAGATTACCACCGATGAGCGGGTGGATTGGAAACAGTCGGAAATGGAAAGCACTTCTATATCCATGAAAAAAACTGAGGGAATTTACGAATATGAATTTTTGTGGAACAGTGACAGTTCCGGAATGATGCAGGGACATATGGAATTTAAGCGAGATAATGCCGACTGCACAGGGGAAGCAAGGTTAAATCTGGCGGACTGTCCGATGTATGAAAAAAATGACCTGATATTGTGCGAAGCGGAATGTAGTAAGAAGAACTTTTTGAGCGGGCATACAACCTATACTGTTTCTGTGAATGCAGGTGTAATGATTTTAGATTACTGACGGAGGAAACATGGGTATTTTTAGGAGAAAGAATGCCGCCCATACGGCGGAAGATATCTACACACAGTTGGAAAACGCCCGCCGCAATCTTGAAGAAAGCAGGCAGAAAGAGAAGGCGGTGGAAGATTCCTGTTGCAATCTGCAGGGTGAAACCGGACGGATTTTGAAAAAGTGTGAAGTCTTGGAAAAGGAAAACAGGAAACGCAGGAAAAAAGCGGCTGCAGTATGTTTTTTGTTTCTTTTACTGGGAATAGGCATCAATGCGGGAGCGTTTTGCTACGGTAAAAATGCGATCAAACAATATGAACGGGAATTAGAACGGGAATACAAGATAAAGTGTGAAGAGCTGGAGCAGGAATTAAACAATTAAGGCTTTTGGATGCAAAGGTAAATTTATCATAGGGCAAAGGAGAGATACTATGGGATTATGGGATGCAGGAAAAACACAGGCAGACGGCGCCGTTTCGCCGGAAATAGCGGAATTGGACAGACAGGCATCAGCGCTGGAACAGAAAAAGAGGGAAATGATTGCTTATATCGGACAATTGTATGTGGATGCTAATGATGCAAAAAATGCCGCAGGCACGGTCTTTGAGGAACCATTGAAGGAAGTGCGGAGGATTAAGGAAGAAATCAATATATTAGAAAAAAGAAAATTGGCGGCACAGGGTCTGCGAAAATGCGAAAAATGCGGGAATATTCTGGTTCTTGACAGTTTGTTCTGCAATAAATGCGGGGAAAAGCTGGAAGAGTTGTTCCCCACTACGGAACTGAACCCGTACATATGCGAGAAATGCGGAAAACCGTACGATGAAGGAATGATTTTCTGCACGGGATGCGGAAATAAGCTGAAGTAGACAAAAGGAGAAAATTAAAATGGCATTGTTAGGAAATATTCTTTGGTTTATCTTTTTTGGATGGTGGAGTTTTCTGGGGTATGGACTTCTCGGAATATTGTGGTGCATCACAATCATCGGCATTCCTATCGGGAAAGCTTTATTTCAATATGCAAAACTGATGGCATTTCCCTTTGGAAAAGTAATCATAAGGGAAACTGATTTAAAGGGTAAGGAAAATGTTTCGACGATTCGGCGTGTGGGGGGGATAATAGCCAATATTTTGTGGCTGCCGTTCGGAATCATCACTTTTATTGCTAATATCGGAGCTATGATAGTGTGCGCAATCACGATTATCGGAATACCGTTTGCCGTGGTGATTGCCAGAAGCAGTATATTTCTGCTCTGGCCCATAGGAGCAAAGGTTATTACAAAGGAAGAGGCGGATGCGCTGAAAATGCAAAGGATGATGAATGCCGCCCCATTCAATCAGGGAATGATGCCACCTCAGGCAGATGTGCCACAGCAGATTACATCACAACAGGCAATACCGGTGACGGTCACGCCACAGGAAATTCCGGTGAGCCAGACTTTTCAGCAATCGCAGCAGAATACCGCACAGCCGAGTCAGATACTGGAAAGCATCAAAGAGAGCGGAGGAAAAACCATATCAGCGGTTACGGAAAGCGGAGGAAAGGCTATATCGGCGATTACGGAAAGCGGAGAGAAAGCCTTGACGGCTACTGCGGCAGCCGTCAGCGCCGGGGCATTTTCTTTGCGCAACAGACAAAAAGTGATAAAAGAAAGTGTTTTGGCAAAAGAGACGGAAATGGCATTTGACGAGATGCTGACGCAAATGGAGGTAAAACTGTATCATAATAGCGCTATGGCGTGGATTATGCCGTTTCTGGAATACATAACGGCAGCACTGGGTGTGATAAGCGCGGTTGTGGGATTGATTGTGACCCGGAGCTTTTGGGGACTGTTTTACGGAGTCGGCATGATGACTCCGGTATTGCTTGCGGCAGCTTTGCTGGGTATGATAAAGAGGAACAGGATATTTGTGGCGGCGGTGCTGACTGTTCAAATTCTGCCCCATATTGTCAGCATCATCTTTTGATTCATTTGTACGGTTACAAGGAAAATGGGATTGTTTATGCCGCTAACCGAAAAGCGGAGGAATGGAGAGAATTATGGGAACAATTACGGGAAGTATAGATATTGAGGAAGCGGTTCACGCCATACAAGGCTTCGGCATTATGGGAACATTGTCCGATATATTATGGATTGTATGTTATCTTGGGTTGATTGCTGCATATGTTTATTTATTTTTTATAAAAGGAAATCAATCTGTGGTTTCCGGAGCAGGGAAAAAAATACAGGCTTATTCGGGAGAAGTCCCCTTCCGGGCAAAAAAGTTCTGTAGTCAGTGTGGGGCAGAGCTTTCTGGAAATGTCGTTTTTTGCGGAAAATGCGGGGCAAAGGCGGAAGAATAAAAAAGTTCTTGCAATTATGCGCCCAATGTGGTAGACTTTTCATGTTGCGAAAACGAGATGGTCCTCTGTTACACAGGTGTATTAAGAACATCCATTTTATGAAGGAGGCTCGACATGAGTGATATTATCAGGGAAATCGAAGCCGAACAGATGAAGGAAACAGTGGATACCTTTTCTGTTGGCGATACCGTAAAGGTTTACGGTAAGATTAAGGAAGGAAACAGAGAGAGAGTACAGGTTTTTGAAGGTATTGTCCTGAAGAGACAGGGCGGAAGCAACCGGGAGACCTTTACTGTCCGCAAGATTTCAAACGGCGTGGGTGTGGAGAAGACATGGCCGTTGCATTCTCCCAATGTAGAGAAAATCGAAGTGGTGAGACGCGGTAAAGTAAGACGCGCTAAACTGAATTATTTAAGAAGCCGTGTTGGTAAGAAAGCAAAGGTTAAGGAAATCGTAAAATAATGCGAACATTGGAGAGGGCAATTTCCGGTATGACTACCGTGATA
>JAMPEY010000053.1 GCA_023664665.1 Lachnoclostridium sp. | reverse complement strand
AAGATGTGCACCAGCCCGATTTGGACACTTTGGTAAAACTTGCGGAATTTTATGGCGTAACCACGGACTTTCTTCTGGGACTCACCAGCTATCCCGGCCGCCCCCAAGCTTTATCACAACACATTACCGCTTCTTACTCCATGTCACGGTTTTTCCAATTGTTAAATCATTTAACCGACCGTGAGAAAGCTTTCCTTGCCAAGTTTCTGCGCTGCCTTGAGGCTGCAAACGGTCTTGCCTACCGTCCCATAAAGAATTCTTCGGAAAACAGTAAAAATCAAAAGAATTAGAATCTAAGAGCTGCCGGAATGTTACATTGGCAGCTCTTTTCTTTATGGCTATGTTTCCTGATTAAGGTAAAAAATTTAAGATTCCTCTTGCACAACACACGAACATGGTGTATTATGAAGACAAGACATGTGCACAGTCTTATGAAATCATATGTTTTAGTACAAAAGTTATAAGGGATTTGTTGCTCCTTTTTTGAGGAAGCAGATAACAAGGTACTGCATCAGGGAATTTACAATGTTATAAACCCAGAGGAAAAATGTGTTATTAGAACCTGTGTGCGAAATGCCATCCCTGTTTTCATTGTTAAGCAGGGATGGCAATAAAAAGCTTTTCCATAGTCAACCATCAAAAGCAAGGGGGACCAAATTTGAAAAGAACAGTAATTGCGGTATTCTGTATAACCGTGATTTTAATGCTTACTGCCATATTTATCATTAGGGAAACGGAAACCGCCGAAAACAAAAACACGGAAGAAGTATCAATACCGGAAATTTCCGTAATGCAGGCAGATAAAATGATTTTTAAGGAAGAGGGTTATCAGGGAGAGCCCTGTTATGAATTTGTCTCCCCACAGGGAACTACGGTCATATTGTATTCGGATCCTGTGTCATACAATGCCTATGCGGTTATTGACGGACAGCAGTATCTTTTTGCGGAGGAATCGGATTTTTATGTGTCTGCGGTTATCGAGCCTTCCATTCTCTTTTTTGACGGGAATCAGGATGGAAAAACGGATATTTTTATCTGGGCAAACAGGATACGGTTTGGCATGGAGCAGAATGCTTATCTGGCAACGGATACAGGTTATCAGACATGGGGCGGAACAACATGGCAGACGGATGCAGAAGAACATTCTTTTTTGTTCGAGGCTTCCTATTGTGACAAATATAGTGTCCATGTAACTGTGCCGGAATATGGAGTGGATTCTACGGTGCCGCTGGCGGATGAATATTTCCGCAGTGTAGCGGAGGAAATGGGTGTTTTTGACATAAACGGCAGAGTCACTGCGGAAGGAAAAACTTGGAATTCCGAGAATAATTCCCTTATGGCGCCTCTGGAAACCGCTATAGAATGTGGAACGGATAGGGAAGGCAGTTTCATTCTGCGTGCCCATGCTCCCCTCTATGCAGGATATTCCGATTGTAAGACAGGGGCGGTATTTGTGTTGGACTGGAAGTTGACGGATACAGGCTATCAATTGACAGGCATTTATCTGACAACGGATGAATTTCTTAACTGATGAATTTGAAATTCCTCTTGCACAATACACGAACATGGCGTAATATAAAGACAAGACATGCGCATGGTCTTTCTGAACCCTATGTTTTAGTACAAGATTGTTTGCATCATTATTTATTGGATTTGCAATCCCAACAAAAGCAGCAGAGAAAGCAGACTGGGATATTTATAATGGTGGTTATGACCTTGTCATGGAAAACGGCTATATAGTTGAAGTTCTTGATAACGGCGAGACAAAGTTCGCGGCGGCTTATGAAGATGGAGAGAGGATATCCAAGCAGGGTCAGGATGCTTGTCAATTTACATACGAAGACGGAATGCTTGCCGGCGAGATTAGGAACGGCAGACAGATTGAATATTTCAGTGAATATGATGAACCAAACAAGATGTATAAATATGTAGGATTTAAAGTAGATGATCAGAGGTTCTTTTATATATGGCATCATGCCTTTCGGCTATGAAGATGATGACATGGCGGCGGAACTCTGGCGGAATGCGGTTTATCTGGCATGCCTGATTCTTACCAACGACTCGGAAAGTTGTTGGAATTCCATATCCCCGAAACCAAACGGCATAACGAACCAGCTATATTTCCGCAGTGCGGATACTTTGGGAACATCGGACGGAATATACGAAAAACAAGGGAAATTGTATGTCAACTATGGCACAGGGGATGTTGCCATAACAAATGCATGTATTGCAGGGAAAGGAACTGCCACAACGGTAAACGCTTTGAACAACCTGTGCACGGGAGGGCAGAAAGGCTATAATGTTTTTTATTATCACAGATAGGGGGCAGGCTTAAAGGAAAGCCCCAAACCATACAGGAGGAGTCAATGAAGAAAATCTTATGTTTCACCCTGCTCCTCCTGCTTTCCTGCTGCTGCGGCTGTGGGAAGCGGGAGGAATCCGGAACGCAAGGGGAGGCGCCACGGGATGATGGGTATGTTTACGACAGGCTTTTTTTCCTGATAGGGCAGTCTGTCAGCGATACCCACCATTTCAAGACCGCCTTTTGGAAGGAGGGAGTTTTGTTAGAAGAAGACCCCTCCGGCGAAGCATGGACATTTACCTTTGATGCCGAGCTGGATGCCGGCATCAGCATAAGGGTGGAGAAGCTGGAGGATTATTGGTCGTGTGGCAGATACATGGTTTATGAGGATGGGGAAGAAGTGGACAGTTTTGAGGCATGCCTTGGCTATGACCCGCCTCCTCATGCAGCAAACCTATAGTGGATGCGGACGGTAAAGTGTATTTTTGTGCGCCCATATGGGGAAACGATTTCACGGGGGATGTCGATGGCAGCATATTGCTGTTTTTGGCTTATAATGCGGAGACAAAAGAATTTGATGTCTGTGATATCCTTTATTCCGAAGATCAACAGGAAACACAGCAGGATAAAAGGCATGTTTATGACAGGCTGTATTTTTTGGCACTCGAATCCTCAATAGATGACCGTACTGACTGCTGGGCGGGCAATGAGAATGGAAAGATGAAGGAAGACCCCTCCGGCAAGGCATGGACATTTGAATTTGATGATAAACTGGATGTTGATATATATAATGTCGACATCAGCCTGAAAGTGGAACTGCTCGGGGAACTGTGGGCAAGATACACTGTTTATGAGGATGAGGAAGAGGCGGACAGCTTTGAGGCATTTCTTTCTTCTGAACCTCCGGATCTGAAAGCACTCTATATTGACATTACGGATGACGGAAGCAGGGATGTGGTGATCATCGGCAGCACGGACAGCGGGGGATTTGAGGGTACGCCGTGGGCATATGCCTATGACCTGAAGAACCATGAGAGGATATCCCTGTTCGGTTCGGATGCTGCTTCCGATACCCCAAACCACTCCGGCTGCCTGACGGAAAAGCAGACCGAACAGATGAAGGAAATCGTGGAAAAGGACGGGAGATTTAAAGAATTATTCCCGGGCGGCAGGATAGACTATGACGGCAGGGGCAGCCTTGGCGGCATACCCATGGTGGATGCATTAGGAAATGTGTATTTTCAAATACCTGTGTGGGGCAGTGATTTTACGGCAGATGTTGATGGCAGTGCATTGCTGTTTTTGGCTTATAATGCCGATACGAAAGAGTTTGATGTCTGTGATATCCTTTATCAAGCATACAATTAACTTATATTGGAGAATCACTATTATCCGCCCACGAAAGTAGATAAGCAGACTTTTCTTGAGGGAATGTGCGGCTTGTAATCCACAGGATTTGATAGTATACTGTAAATATAAGAAAAGGAGCAGAAAATCCACGGCATACGGTGTGGTGTTTAAGAAGGTGATTATTATGCAAACCATGGCACAGTTGGATAATGTTTATAGGAAAATGGCAGAGTGCTATCATTCAGTCTACGGCATGGATCTGAAGGAGATTTTTCTCTATGGATCTTATGCAAGGGGAGATTTTAACAAGGAGTCTGATATAGACATAGCAGCGATTGTAAAGGGAAACAGGACAGAACTGCAGGAAAAATTAAAAAAGGTTTGGGATGTATCTGCGGATGTCGGGCTAGAACATGATGTTGTCGTTTCCCCCATAGTGATTCCTTTGGATGAATTTGAGGAATATAAAGATAAGCTTCCCTATTACATGAATATTTTAAAGGAGGGGAAACGGATTGGATAATTTGGTGAAATACCGATTAGAAGATTCTGAAGAAAAACTTGAGTCTGCAAAACTGCTTTTAGATGCAGGAAAGTACAAAGATTCTATAGGAAGATCTTATTATTCAATTTTTACGGCAGTGAGAGCTGTTCTGGCATATGATAAGATTGACTTTTCAAAACATGCAGGAGTTATTGCATATTTTCAAAAAGAGTATATCAAAAAAGGTATATTTGAAAAGAAATATTCAAAGTATCTGCAATATGCATTTCAGATTAGAAATAGCTGTGATTATGACGATTTCTTTATTGCATCAAAGAAAGATGCGGAAGAACAATATCAAAGAGCAAAAGAACTTCATCAGGAAATAAAAAAGTATTTAGGGAGCCTGCATTTACAGTAAGGGCACGCTACAATAGTTGCAAGTATGAGTGGCTGGTACGGTTTGGAAGTGCCTGCTTAGTGATAGGTATGTCACAAAATGCTTGCAGGACATTGAAAAATCGACATTTACTGCTTCTTTACAGGTGGCAAAGGAATACTTTGATGATAATATATCGTAATCGACAAACAAACGGTATAGATTAGGGCAGCAGGAACCGCCGAAAAGTCCTGTGGGAGGAACACAAATGAGCAAAGAAACAAAAATGACCTTCAAGAAAAAGCCAATGTTTTTTGGGATTGCAGCATGTGCTATAGTTTGTATTGCGGCAGTCTGCTTCCTGCTATACTTTCAAAAGAGCAGTAATTCCGGGGAAAATCTGGAAGCATATGACTCCGTTTGGCCCGAAGATAAAATAATGGAAGAATTAAATAAAAGAAAGCCATATTGGGAAGCATGCAGCTTTTATGGGGAAATTGTGAATTATGCAGAAAATGTAGTAGGCATTAGGGATATTTCCATGCATTTTGCGCCGCTGTTTGACACTGATAGTCTATATTATTCTGCGGATGATTTTCGGCATGTACCCGCGCTGGTGATTCAGCTTGCAGAATATGAAATTTATGCAAGGCACGGCTGTAAATTTAAAGAGGAAGATTGGAACCGGTATTTTATGGGGCAGCTTTGGTATGTTCCTGTGACTGCGCAGGATGAGTTTGATGATACCAGACTGAATGAATTTGAAAAGAAAAATCTGGCGCTGTTACAAGGGCTGGATGTGGAGGCTTTGAAAGAACTTCCGGAGGAATATTATTATATAAAGGCTGTGGGCGATAATTCCCTGATTCTGGATGATATCGAGTGGATTACGGATGAAAAAAGGGCAGCAGAGATAGGACATGAGAATGATATGCCGGGTGGTTTTTATATATACAATGAAGAGGAATCCCCCTTTGCCTGTTTCTTTGCGGAGGCCTGCTCCTTTACCATATTGGAAAATCACTATTATCCGCCCAAGAAAGTAGACAAGCAGACTTTCCTTGAGGGAATTGACGGCGCGGAATTTCTGCCGCCTTATCTTATCCAAATAGAGAATGGAAAAATAATAAGCGTTACGGAGCAGTATGTTCCGTAACGCTTGGGAAATGTATCATGCAGCTGGAATTTTCATGCCGGACATTTATTAGACGCTTCCGAATAAATTGCATTGAACTTTCAGTCCTCCTTGGATACGGTATTTCTGTAACTCGAAACCGTTTTTACAAAGGAGGATTACTTATGAA
>JAMPEY010000052.1 GCA_023664665.1 Lachnoclostridium sp. | reverse complement strand
AAAATCTAAGTCATTCTCCAAAGAACCGCAAGCGGTTCTTTAAGTGGAGATATATGATATTCCTCGATAGCTCAATGGTAGAGCACTCGGCTGTTAACCGAGTTGTTGTAGGTTCGAGCCCTACTCGGGGAGCTTAGGTTGGCGGAACTTCTGAGAAACCGCACTAGTAGTGCAGTGCTTAAGAAGTTCTATGTTTCCCTAAATGTGGTTCCGAGCGGGTGTCCGGAAAGTTCCCGGATGGGCGAAAAAGACGGCTCCATGGTCAAGCGGTTAAGACATCGCCCTTTCACGGCGGTAACACGGGTTCGATTCCCGTTGGAGTCATTTGTGCAGGGATTTCTGCATACAATTCAATATGGCGCAGTAGCCAAGTGGTAAGGCAATGGTCTGCAACACCAGTACGCACCGGTTCAAATCCGGTCTGCGCCTCTAAATAAGCCCCGGTTTTCCCGGGGTTTTTATTTTTGAAAAATATTATCAGTGTTTTTTCTGCTGCATTCGTATTATAAGTAAATATCCGGATATTTGTAAAATCAATGTTCATCGGGAATGAACAAAAATGATAACTTGCAGAAAAGGTTTGGAGAAGGTATGAATGATAAGGAAACGGTTCTGGCAATAAAAAACGGCGATGAGGCGGCTATTGCGGGGGTGATACAGAAGTATTCAAAACTCCTGTGGTCCATAGCCGGAGCGATTTTAATAAATGCTTCGTCAGAGCAGGAGATTGAGGAATGTGTTGCGGATGTTTTTATTTATCTGTGGCAGAATCCGGACAAGTATGATGCCGGAAAGGGAAAACTGTCCTCATGGCTTTCTGTGATTGCAAGGACAAAAGCGATTGACAGATACCGTAAAATTACTGCAAAAAGGGAAGTGGCAATGGAAGATAACAATATTGCGCAAGGCTTTGATATGTTGGCGGAATTAGTCAAAAGAGACGATAGAAAGCTGCTGTTCTCCTGTTTGGAGCGCTTGGAGGAAACGGAGCGGGAAATCATCGAGAGAAGATATTTTTATGGTCAAAAGCCCAAAGAAATCGCAGTTGCGGTCAATCTGTCAGTCAAACAGGTAGAGAACAGGCTGTATCACGCCAAACAGAAGCTTTGCAAGTTTATGAATGAGAAAGGATAGGTTAGGAAAATGAAAAAATATCGCAGAGAAAATTTAAATAGGATTCAAAAGATTTTTCAGGAAAAAACGGGAACATCTCTTCCCCAAAACGGTTTTCAGACCACATTTATCTACAAAAGGGGACTTATGGCGGCGGCAATCATGCTGTGTTTTTTGGGATTGTCCGCATTTGCCTATAGTCGTTTTTCCAGTCTCGATGAAGGTGGTCTGGCATTTTATTCCATCTATAAAGGAGACGGCGTCTTTGAAATTGTGGTGACGAATCCCTCCGATAAGGAATTAAAATTGCAGGATACGGTGAAACTGATGCAATGGTCCACGGCACAGGAGGTTGCAGGAGATTCTAAAAAAATAAAATTGGAAAACGGCGTGATACCGCCCCGCTCTGAGGAAACAGTTCGGATAGATGTGTCGGAGGGCTATGATATTGAACGCTTGGAAAAGGCGCTGCCTCAGGGAGATTGGTATTATCTGGTTTTGACCAATAACGATTTTGCCTTTGGACAGGATTGGATGTGCGACATCTCCTTTGATGAGAACAAACCGTCGGAGAAAGTTGTGTATGGCAATTCTTATGAGGAATATAAGCCGGATTATCCAACGAGCGATGAGCTTGCCTTTGCGGACTGGGTATGGCCCACTGTGAGCCATGCAGTGTCAAATCCTTATGGAAAAGAGCATAATGGCATAATATCCGACCATATCAATATTGCGGGAAGTAAAGGGGATGAAATTTATGCGGTGGCGGACGGAAAAATATCGGAAACCGGGTATACAGGGGCGTACGGTAATTATATTATTCTGGATCTGGGGAATGAAATCAGAGTAAAATACGGGCATTTGGAGGAGTGCAAAGTAAACACCGGGGACGAAGTGGAGAGGGGGCAGGTCATTGCAACATTGGGGCAGACCGGAATGGCTACAGGTCCCAATCTGGCGTTTACGGCATGGGTAAAAGGTGAAGCAGTAAATCCCCTTGCAGATGGTGAACAGACAAAATAATTGCAACCGTCTTCTCTTTTTTACGGTATATAGAAAGAAGCGGCTGCAACAGCAAATCTTTGGAAGGGAGGCTGTACCGTGGAGGATGATAAAATTGTAGAACTTTATTGGCGCCGGGAAGAGTCTGCCATTCATGAAACGGAGAAAAAATACGGACACTATCTGACCAAGGTTGCGTACAATGTGCTGGCGGATTGGGAAGACAGCAAAGAATGTGTAAACGACACTTATTTAAAGGCATGGAATACCATTCCGCCATTGAAGCCAAGCGTGCTTTCCCCGTATTTGGGAAAACTGACCAGACAGGCTGCCATTGATATTTACCGCAGACGCAACAGCGTCAAACGGAAACCGTCGGAATATGCTCTTTCACTGGGAGAATTGGAAGAGTGTGTTTCCGGAGGAAATACCACGGAACAAGAGGTTGATTTGGGTCTGTTGGCGCAGGCAATTAATCATTATCTGAAAACCCTGCCGGTGGAAACGCGGGACTTGTTTATCGGAAGATATTATTACGCGGATTCCATCCGTAAAGTAGCGTCTTATTATAATATGAGCGAAGCGAAAGCAAAAAGCATACTGCACCGCACACGGATAAAATTAAAGGAGTATTTAAAAAGGGAGGGATTTTTCCATGAGGCGTGAAGATATCAGTGATGCTTTTAATATGCTGGATGAGGAGATGCTTGCTCATACGGATTCGGTAAGGCAACAGACGAAGCAGATAATGCAGACAAGAACAGAATCCGGCAGAAAGTGGCTCTCCATGGCGGCAGGACTGTGCCTTATATGTCTGGCGGCAATAGCCATAGTAACTGTGTCATGGAGAAATCCTTCCGGAGATTTGGCCTATCATGGGGGATTTGCGGATTCTCTGAGGCTTGAGGGAACCATAGAGGATAGGTGGAATGCGGAGAATCCGAAGAATGCTCAGGATACGCAGGAGCCCTTTGTGGCGGTTTCCGATTTGCTGGCATCAACAGTTTCCCATTCCGGGATGATAAAGGAAATGGCGGCGGAATTTGGCAAGGTGCCTGTTGGGCAATATACAGGCATTTATAAAAAGGTTTATGATATAGACAGCGCTGCTCTGGCTGACAGCATCGGCAGAAAAGTGGATGGCGCTGGGGATTGGTATTACATTTCCGGGCATGAGGATTTGCAATATCTGATTTGTGAGAAAGACCGGGACTATTCTCTTTGGAAATTCGGATATTTCGACAGTGAGGAATATCCTTACAGCGATGTGCTGCAGCTGGTGTACAACATCATGTCGGCGGACAAAATTACGGACATCAAAGTGGAGCCTGCCAAAATGGACAATACTGACGAGGGAAAACGGATACAAGAGGAAATCGGAACAAGACTTATAACCAATCGGGACGAGATAAATCAGCTCTACCGGACGCTTTGCACGATGACCTGCTATGGCAGTAACAGATGGGATTTGATTGATTACGGCGATGCGGAAGTATCTGTGGATATTGGTTTGCCGGATCATGCCGCGGTAAGGATGGGGCGTTATCTGACCCTTACCATGGATAACGGCAATGAGATTGACGGGTTGAAATATACGGCTGTTTCGGGCATGTTTTACGAGTTTTCCGGGGTTGCTTATAACCGGCTGGCCAAAGAGCAGGCGGAAAGTGTAAACGAGATTTTGGGGATTCTATGATTTTCCCTTCCTCGCTTTCTCCTTGACCCGGTTGCGGGCGTTTACATCATCCCTTAACAGAGCATATGCGGTGGAAACCAAAGGGATAAACAATAACATTCCGGCTACACCGAACAGACTGCCGCCCAAAGTGACCGCCACCAATACCCACATTGAGGGAAGCCCTACGGAATTGCCCACAACGCGGGGATAAATCAGATTGCCTTCAATCTGTTGCAACACAAAGAAAATAATTACGAAAGCAACAGCTTTCAAAGGACTGTCTACCAGAATGAAAAATGCGCCTACCACACAGCCGATAAAAGCCCCAACAATGGGTATCAGTGCCGTAAATGCAATCAGTACGCCGATTAAAAGCGCATAGGGAATACCACACACCGTGAGGGTAACCACAAACATAAGCCCTAATATAACTGCTTCCACGCATTGTCCCGAAATAAAGCTGCTGAAATTATTGTTTAAAAGCCCAAGCACCCGAAGCACCTGTGCATTTGCCTTTTCCGGCAGATATGCCTTTAATATGCGTCTGCCTTGGCTGCCAAGCCTTTCTTTTTGGGAAAGTACATAAATAGCAAAAATCACGGACACGGAAACATTGACTGCGCCGCTGATAATCGTGCCTGCCACGGATATGGTGGAGGTAAGCATGCTGCCAACACCGTTTTGCAAAAAGCGGATGGCGTTGTCCAAAATCTTATCCCAATCAAAAGAAGGATTCTGCAGCTGTTTCAGATATTCCACAATCTGGGGATTGGAGGCGCAGAGTTTTTCCAATTCGGCTGCCAGATTATTTAAAAATACAGGCACTTTATTTCCCAAATCTACGATGGTCTTGCCCAGTTGGGGCACAACGGTCATAATCACAAACACAATAATAAAGACAATAAAAAACAATGACAGTGTGATGCCGAGAGGCCTTTTCAGCTTTTCGGCATGCTTGCCCTTCCAATTCTTTAACAGATGTTTTTCAATGCCGTTTAGGGGAATATTCATTATAAAGGCAATGGCGCTGCCCCATATAAAAGGCTGGGAAATGCCAAGGAGGAATTTAAGGATTCCAAATATGTCCCTGATGTTTATGACACACAGCACCACCAATGCAATAAATAAAATAATATGCCGAATACTTCGCAAGGTTTCCTTATCTAATTTCATCTGCCTGTTTCCTTTCAAAATCCACTTATACATATGATATCGCATAGCTGTTGATAATGCAAGAAAAACTGGGGCTTGACAATGCGACAATTATATCTTACTATATTCTTATGAATAAAAATTAAATTACTATTTACAAGGAGGAAAGAACATGAAGTATGATATGTCAACTACGGAAAGAGAGATTATGGAAGTTTTGTGGGAAAAGGGGGAGAAAACCATGGTTAGGGATATTATGGATATCTTCCTTGAAAGGGGAAAGCATTGGAAGAGACAGACCCTGAATACTTTTCTGGCGCGTCTGGAAGAAAAGGAACTGATTACCAGGGAGCCGGGAAGGGTAGAAGCATGTTTTTCAAAGAAGGTATATCAAAGCAGATGCTGTCAGGAGATTCTGGAGCTGAAGTTCGACGGAAAGTTTACAAACTTTTTCTGTGCATTTTATGACGGAAAGCCCATTACGGAGCAAGAGGCGGATGAGATGATTGCCCTGATTGAGCGGAAGAAAAAAGAGCTGCAATAGGATAAGAATTCCGAAAGAGAAAAGATAAATGAGGGATACGGATGAACACTATACTCACATTATCGCTGACAGGAAGCTGTATGATAATTGCATATTATGTGCTCTCATTTGTGATGAGGGAAGCGTTCTCGCACCGGATGCGGTATCTGTGGCTGAAGCTTGCCCTCATCGGCTATCTGCTGCCCCTGCATTGGCTGGGCAGAGAGTATGTTTTTTTCCTGCGGAATACCTTTGGGATACGGTTGACAGCACTGCCCACTTATTATAACACAACATACGACAAAATGGTTATGATCATGGAAGAAGGGCGTTTTTGGATCAGCGGGGGGCTGTATAAGGAAATATGGGCTGCGCTTTTATGGTTTGGCATTGCTGTTGTGATACTGGCGGTTATGCTGGTAAAAATGCGCAGATCTTATAAAAGGCTGACCCGGAGCGGTGAAGCGGCGGACAGCGGCAGGATGTGCGGACTGCTTTCGCCCGCAGAGAGGAAGAACCGGCTTTTCAAAAGGATAAAGCTGCATCTGGTGGAGGGGGACTACTGCGGAAGCGGAGGGTTCTTCGTTCCCTTCATCATCATGAAAAAGGGCATGGGGGAAAAAGAGGAGACCTTTATCTTCCGACATGAGCTGACGCATATTAAAAGGGGAGATATTTTGTTTAAGGAGCTGCAGCTTCTGGCAGTCTGCATCCATTGGTTTAACCCGTTTATCTATCTGTTAAAAAAGCAGATGGAGAGGGAATGCGAACTGTCCTGTGACGACAGGGTGTTAAAACAAGCTTCGGCGGAAGAACGGGCGGAGTATGCGGAATTTTTGGTGAGGCATGCGCTGAAGAACGGAAGTCCGCTGGTGGCTGCATGGAAAAGTGATGAAATACCGTTAAAGGAGAGGATAAATAATATTATGGACAGAAGAGAAAAAAACAGGGGAAAGTCAATTGTGTGCATGGTACTTATGGCGGTAATGCTCTTTGGCAGTTCCTTTACGGTTCTGGCGTATGATAAGGTATATACACAATCAGAAGACACGGGTTTTGATGCAGATTTTGTTGTGAATGGTGTAACATTTGAATTTTGGGAAGAGGGCAATGGTGTATGGGAAGATGATATCATAGATATTGTTTTGTATGACGATCAGTTTACCGATGCGGAAGGAAATATCTATGAAATAGAGGAAGGGATACAGGCGCATGCTGTCTGTGAGCATCAGTATGCAAGCGGAATTTTTATAAACCATGAGTCACATGCGGATGGCAGTTGCAATCTGAAAAAATACGAGGGGAAGCGGTGTACGGAGTGTGGATATGTGAGTAAGGAAAAGCTTGTGACAGATTTCTATTATGCGGTGTGCCCGCACTGATTCCTTGAAAAATTTTGGGAATTCCTCTTTGGTGAAATAATAGAATAGTGGGAACGATGGTGAAAAGCTTCGCAAAGTTTAAGAATTTATAAATTTTGCGAAGCTTCTTGTATGCTGTGCTGTAGTTGTGTATGATATATGTAAATATTTCTTTTGGCAGGATGCGGATACCTGTATTTGATTCACAAAGCATAGGCGGCTGCTTGATGCTTATATAAGTAAATTCGGTTGATTGGAATATAAAAAAATACAAAAAATTTAAAATTCCTCTTGCATAACACACTAGCATGATGCATTATAAAGACAAGACATACGCATGGTATTACATCTATAATATTGAGGAGAAATAGTTATGAAAAAGAGATTTTGCATAGGCATTGTTTTAGTGCTTGTCTGTATGTTATGCGGATGTGCGGATAAGCAGGAAATAGGTACTTCAATAGAATCAGGTTCAACCGAATCTGTCCCAACAGAATCTTTATCCGATGTAGAAAATGAAACGAATCAGGTTTCGACATTTGAGGTTGATTCTTTTGAGATTATCGCAGGCAGACCCTTTATTCTGCAGGAAGGGATGGCATATAGCCGGACAGAAGATGATAATTGGGAACGCTATGGCGATTGGGAGAATTTGACCGGACTGTATGAGGAAGAGTATTTTGTTGCGCTGGATTCGGAAGGAACCATTCTGTGTGAGGGCTATCCGGATGAAGAAGAAAATCTGCCGTTATCGGCTGGATATGCCAGGTATATGAAGAATAAGATGCTGGAGCTGAATCAGGAGTATGCCGTAGCGGCTCTTAACGCAGGCGGAAGCGGCGAAGATTGGCGCGCACTTCTTGAAGATGGCAGGGTGATGGTTTTTATGCCGACGCAGGACGGAGAGTCAGAATACAAAGAAATTTCCATTGAAGGTGAAAAGGTAGTGGCATTGGCGGGAGATTATGCTTTAACTGAAAGTGGAAAGGTATATAAGGGAACCATAAATTCCAAAGATGTAGTGGTGGATACAAACGGGGACGGTGTGATGGAAACGGAGACGGAAAAATCGTTTGAGTGGAAAATATTGGTTTCTGACAAAAGCGTTACTGATATCTATGCAAGCAGAACCAGCGGCATCGGCGTAGGGATTAACGAAGACGGAACCGTAGATTTGTGGAAGCCTCAAGATAATAAGTGGGAAATTGATTTGTCCCAATGGGAAAATATATTGGAGGTATCTGTGGGCTTTAACTATGTGGTAGGCTTGACACAGGACGGCGGGGTTTTGTATGCCGCCGCTGATAAGGAGAATGAGAGCAAAATAAACAGACTTTTGCAGGATAAAAAGAATGTCACCCATATAGCCTGCGCATATCAGACCATTGCGCTGCTGTACCGGGACGGCGCCGTGGAAATGATGGATGTGTAAGGTGTGAAAGATGTGAAGATTTTCTAGGGTTGGAAAGTACCCAACCATAGCGCTGAAGCGTATGGAAAATCACTATTATCCGCCCACGAAAGTAGATAAGCAGACTTTCCTTGAAGGAATCGACGGTGCGGAATTTCTGCCGCCTTATCTTATCCGAATAGAGGACGGCAAAATAATAAGCATTACAGAGCAGTATGTTCCGTAACGCTAGGGGAATGTTTTCTAACATGCGGTGTAAAAATAAAAGTAAAAAATTAGAAATTTCTCTTGCACAATACACTAACATGAAATATATGGAAATTCGATTTATGATTGACTTTCTGATAAAATCTGCATATAATAAAAGTGTAAAGATATGACATGTCATATCAGGTGCGGTTAACACCTTTCAATCTGAGATATGTTTTGCATATAATATTTTGTTTTGTGTATTGTGTGCAAAGGTTGGCAGGCAACAGAAAAACCTGAGATATGTATCAGCTGATTTGGCTGATGGTTGGCAGACAACAGAAAAATTAACCATAAAAAGAGAGTGAACATATGCTGCGGCTGTGTCATCTCTCTTTTTTAATTAATAGACATACTATATTGCAGGGGTATAACAATGAATTTTACTAATGATATAAAGTTAAAAAGTGCAGTTGAAGAATGGGAAATGTAAATACATATTTAGGATTAAAGAAAATAAATGGAAAACTATATGCACCTGCTTCCTGTTTATATGGGGATATGAGAAAAGCGACAGAAATTTCGCATCAGGTTATTGCAATATTTATTAAAGAAACGGAAGATACCGATTCCTTTTCTGATATTAAATATGTTGCAAAGGGACATAATTTAGGGAATATAAATTTAAGTGATGAAATAAAAGCGCAAATATCTTTGAAAAACTATCAGCCATAAAAATCCAAACCTTTTTTCAGATAAAATGCTGTGATAATATTTCTTATTATGCAAAAGACAGCAGGCTTACAGCTTCTTACTCCATGTCACGGTTTTTCCAATTGTTAAATCATTTAACCGACCGTGAGAAAGCTTTCCTTGCCAAGTTTCTGCGCTGCCTTGAGGCTGCAAACGGTCTTGCCTACCGTCCCATAAAGAATTCTTCGGAAAACAGTAAAAATCAAAAGAATTAGAATCTAAGAGCTGCCGGAATGTTTTCTTACATTGGCAGCTCTTTTCTTTATAGCTATGTTTCCTGATTAAAGTAAAAATTTAAAATTTCCCTTGCATAATACGCGAACATGATGTATTATAAAGACAAGACATGTGCACAGTCTTATGAAATCATATGGTTTAGTACAAAAGTTATAGTCTGCAAATAAAAAGTCAAGCAGAAATTTGTGAACTTTGAAAATTTTATAC
>JAMPEY010000051.1 GCA_023664665.1 Lachnoclostridium sp. | reverse complement strand
GAAATGGTTTGAAATGTCCTGTGAAATACTGTTTCACTTAGATGTTCCCTAGATGCTTGATATTATAACAAATAATGTTTGAAAAGTCAACTGCGTTTTTATTGTGATATGCAATTTGATATATGCAATTATCCCCTGCCTGTTTTATTCAACATTGGATGAAATTTAAAGAAGAAATTGTCAGAAAACAAAGAATATGTTAGAATGCCAGTGAGGAACAATCGTGTTGCAAGGTGGTAGCCTCCCTAAACTTGCAACTCTGTTAATTCTTTTCGGAACATTTCTTATTGCACCGCTTGCCTACATAGATAGGAACAACAAGCGGAAATAAATAAGCCTACCTTGTACTTGGCAGACAGGTAGGCTTATACAGCTAAACTGGAGGTCAACCACTTTGTGGGCGGTTGTTTCCTCTTTTGTATACACTATACCATGTTTCGGTTTTTATTTCAAGAATAACTTACCCCTATACGGTCCGCACCCGGTACATGTTCAGGTACTCCTGTGCCTTCTCCACGGATATCTGCATCTTCTGCTGCAGCTTCTCCAGAATGTCGCTTTCCGACAGCCCGAAGTCAAAGCCCGTCTCGATGATGCCCTTTGCCGTACCTTTTTCCATTCCTTTCTCCATTCCTCCCGCGATTCCCTCTTCCTTCCATTCCTTCCTCATCTCATCCACTGCAAGACACATACTGTACCCTCCTTCTTCCTCGTTTTTGTATTCCTCCAGCCTGTCAAGGATCTCCGTGCTGTCCGTCAGCACCGCCATGGCCTCTATGGTCTCCCTGTCCAGCCCGGCAAACTCTTCCTTCTGCCACAGCTCATAAAGCTTCTTTTTGTCCTGTCTGCAGGACAGCACCGCCAGCAGCTGCCCCAGCTCCGTCCCGAACCTCCCCAAGTACACCGGATGGAGGCGGTCTTCCTTTGCCATGCGCTCTGCCCAGCCGCTCTTTGGCAGCCCCGCCTCCTGCCTCTTCTTCCTTTTCCCTTGCCTGAGCCCGTCTATCTGCCTGCCGTATTCCTGCTGGTCATAGCGCATGATCCGCCATGGCATGGCATAGTCGATGTCGCTCTGGTTCTCCACCGCTGCTACCACAAAACTCTCCCCTGTCCGGAGGCGCTTTTTGAGGTCGCGGAAACCCGTTTCGTACTCCGGCGGTTTCCGGGGGTTCCCCCTGTCTGCGTCCGCGGCGGGCGTTCCTCCAACGGCATCCTTTTCACCAGCAGAATCCTTCCCTCCGCCGGAGCCTTCTTTTCCGCCGGGGAAATCGCCTCCGGTGGGCACCCTCTCCGTGTACCTTTCCCCTTCCGGTTCCAGCATTTCCCCTTTTAGCACCTGCCTGCCGTCAAAGAACACGGCGTTGAACAGGTCCGCAAACCTGTCATTGTCCGACAGGTAGCGGTACATGGCATCATCATATGAAGGAATCAGTTTTTGTTGATTCCTTTTCCCATAATCCTCCTTCTGCAGAGGATCCGCGCCCCTGCCGTTTTATTTTCCGTCCTTCAAGTGAGATCACTGCGGCAGAAACGCCTGAAAATGCCTAAATCGAGGCATTCGGAATTTGATATAATTGATTATAATATAGCGTTTAACTTTTGTCAAGCTGTATTTTTAAAAATGATAACATAGGCAAAAAGCCGCCGCCCCACCGGAAACCCAGTGGGCGGCAGCTCCTCTAAAGCTCTTAATGATTCCTTCTTTCCTTACGGAAGATTGATCTGCTGGCCCGGAACAATCAGATTCGCATTCTTAATCTGGGGGTTCGCGGTCATCAGCTTATTTAAGGTAATGCCTGCTTTTCCTGCAATGCGGGAAAGGCTGTCACCCTTCTGTACCACATATTTGCCCTTTACTGCAGCCGGTTTGTCAGACACCGCAATGATGTACTCATCCCCGCGGTAAATCGCAAACATTGCCTGTCCTGTAGCCGTGATGCGGAAAGAGCCGGAAATCATCATGGAATTGCTCTTTTCATCATAATAGTACAAATATGCTGTCTTTCCTGCATTCGCTGCGCCCAGATTCACATGTACATTTACCGCGAAGGGATAGGATGACTTATCTTCCATGCTGAAGATTCTGCTTGCCGTTGCGGTTGCCAGCACCTGATCTGCCACGCTTGCCGGAATCACATTGCCATGGGACATTGCCATCTTGAAGGTTGTTGCCACATTGGTCTTGATATCCGTTCCGGTGATGCTTAAGGTGATTCCGCCGCCGGAATGGAGCGCCAAGGTGTCGTTGGTTCCCTTCAGCTTATTCAAAACATTCGTGGGAACCTCATAACGGTCTCCTGCGGTAACATCAAGGTTCCTTGCTGCCTTGTTCTTTGCCGCGGTATCGACTTCGCTTGCTACCACATTCCAATCCACTGCTGCGACAAACTCTGCCACACTGCCACCGGCGCTGCTGTCGTCATCGTCGCCATCATCACTATCTCCGGGAACAACAGGCGTAGGCTTATCCGGTGTCGTCGGCTCCTCCGGTGTAGTAGGTTCTTCCGGTGTAGTCGGATCCTCCGGTTTAGGCTCTACGGGCTGCGTAGGTGCTGCTGCCGTAAAGACTACCGTGAAAGAACTGAAACTGTTTGCCGTAATCCAGAAACCATCTGTTTCTTTATCTTTCGCAGCCAATGTTTGCGGAGCATCCGTCTCATGCATGACAATAATACCATTCTGAGAACCGAATCCCTCCGGATATTGCAGCTTAATCCGAATTGTACCACTTGTAAGCGATACTTCCTTTTCCACGCCGCCTTTTACCAAATATGCACCAATATCATAATATAATACTGCTTTTACTTCCTGCTTTGCAGATGCAGCGGCTTCTTTTATCTGCTCGACCTTTGCCTTGATTTCTGCGGAAGCATCTGTCTGCGCAACTGCTTTAATCTCCACATTGCCGGTAACTACTGTTTCCCCATCCTTGAATTCAACCGTTCCTTCTGTTTCAATTTCCGAGACAGGGCTGTCTGCATCCGGGTCTTTGCTTACCACAAGGTCATCTTTGTTGTCCGCAGCTTCATAATATTCCGGACTCCAAGCGTCAAAGTAGTCCTCAAGAACCACTTTTGCTGCATCTTCCTCCGTCATAATCGTTACGCTCTTTGGTCTCTTTGAGGTATCAACTGCTGCACCGTCCGGTGTATGCGTATTATACTCAGAATATTTTGCCCTCTCAACATCAACATTCATCTTTGTATAAGCCACACCATCAATGATGTCGGCTGATTCCACTTCGGTATTGTAATATACTACAGTGCCTGCGCCCCACGCACGTGCAAGATAATTACCTGATGTCGGCTTTAATCCCTCATCACTGGTAGTAACAATCTTACAATCCTTAAATAAATATCCGTGCTTACCTTTTTCCTTTGAAGCAACAATATAACTACCCGTGGCATTTTGATCACTATAGCTATACATACTTAAGGTACATTGATCAAATACAGGATTACCATCGCCGCAAATATAGTCCGTTGTTCCTTCCAGAACACAATTCACAAAATAAGAATTCTCGTTGTCATCGCCGGTATAAAGGGTATCCTGACTGCTCAGGAATTTGCAATCCCTGTATTCTGTGTCATCGGCTTGAATGTAAAGTACACAAGCTCTTTCTTTACTTGCTTTTGCGCGCACATCAATATCCGACTTTGTTCTGTTTGTGACACCCGTAGCCAGATTATCAGCCGCTCCGTCGGCAATCTCTTCTTCGGTCAGATACCTATTCAACGAATTTTCAAAAATCAGATTCTCTGCCTGAAATCCCTTCGCGCCTGCAAGCAGATTGACGGTTGCTCCCCAATGACCGGGATTCTGTGCAATTCTCTCTTTATTATACTTGTCTACAGCATACGCTTCGTCATAGTATGTAGTCTTAGCATCAATAGGTTTTGCACTATAATAAGAGAATCCAACTCCATAATACCATGTAACGGTAGCACCATTGCCCTTAATCGTAATATTGGGCGTATTGATTACCAACTGTTCTCTGTAAAG
This sequence comes from Lachnoclostridium sp., assembly GCA_023664665.1. GTDB lineage: Bacteria > Bacillota > Clostridia > Lachnospirales > Lachnospiraceae > Acetatifactor. The sequence goes on along the minus strand of JAMPEY010000051.1, from coordinate 7,129 downwards.
TTCATCTGTCAAATCAATGGTAACTCTGTCGGACTCACCTCTCGTCATTCTGGTAATATAGGCAACCGCATCCGCAATCTTTTCAAACTGCTGACCTTTACCGACCTTGATTTCAGCCTGATAAGCTACAGCGGAAGTGTCGGGAGCTGCCTGCAGATATACATCATTTGTTACCGCAGCCGCACCGACGCTGACATGGTCAAATGCCTCATAGCCTCCGGTGGTCACAACAGATGTCTCATACTCTCCCGCACGGAGATTTGCAGTATAGCTTCCGCCCGTAACATCAAAAGTATACTTATAATCAGGAGTATCCATGTTTGTGAAAGTAATCTTGGAAACGCCCGGTGCCTTTTTGTCTGATGTCACAAAAGCGCCCGAAACTGCAATCAATGCTTTGGGAGTCGCAGCAATGGCAACATCCGTATAGGTTCCTGCCGCTTTTGTCAAAGGAGCGGTTACTTCGTAATCGTCTGCATTGGTAAGCGTTACCGTATAATTCATATTCGGTTCAATAGGCGTACTTGCAAATGTATAAGCTCCGTCCCCTGTCTTCGTAAGGGTAAGTTCCACCTTTTCAAGAGCGGTATCAGCCGGTACAAGTTCTGCTTTCAGTTCGCCGCCGATTAATGCGCTGTCAGGCACTCCGGTCAAAGTTCCGCCTACATTAGCGATTTCTGCTGTTACAATAGTAAAGTTCTGTGTAGCAGTCGCATCATTGCCTGTTAAAGTAAATTTATGTGCATTATTCGTATTATCAATCTTATATCCTGTAGCGGAAACAGATGCCACATAGTTTGTGTTTCCTGCAACCCTTCTAAGAATGGTATGATAGCTCCCATCCGTCCCTATGTCTGCTGTCACAATCTCCGCTTTGTCATTATCAAGATTCTTAAATCTGATTGCTGTAATATTGTTTGCGGCTGCACCGGAAACGGTTCCGCTCACCTCGACTTGATTGATGGGATTATATTCCTTTAAGGTAATGGTATAAATTTTAACATCTCCACCCGAAGTAATCGACAAGTATTTCTGTCCGTTCACTTCTTGAATATAATCCGTAATATCCTCAATCACAACAGGTTTTGCGGATGTACTCATCTCCATTTGATAGCCGCTTTCCGTAGAGCCAATATATGTCGGACGACCTGTTTGGTTTCCTGAAAATGTTGCGGAATATTCAACTTTTGTTGTGTCGTCTTTGATAGGAAGATACAAAACGACCCCGGCACGAAACCTTAACTGATTTGTGTCAAAAGCACAACCTGAACTGCTTCCCGCATTCTTATATAAAATACCGGAAGTCACGGTATTTGTACCATCTAAAATACCATCTACTACTGGCGCTACTTTGTTGCCATTATTCTGAAAATCATAGGTAACCGTCCGGGTGACTCCTCCGGGTTCTGTCGGTTGATCAGGAATCTCAGTTTCCTCGCCATCCTTCACGGGAATAACACATACATATGCAATATATGCCTTTGTGGCAGTCTGTCCCTCTGCCTTTGTATACTCAGGGTCTAACTCTAAAGTAACGCTTCCCTCTGTGCCCTGATACTCATAAACAATGGTATTGCTACCCTTCGTCTTGCAGTCATCCAGTGTGGCATGTCCTGCCGTCACGGTTGTCTGTGACGCTTGTACAAATGTTCCTGTTCCACTGCTTGCCTCAAGAGCCGTACAATCATTGTTATTGTCTCCTCCGACAACAATATAGCTGTTCCCCGCTACCTTGAATGTCAATTTATTATCGGATTTGAATTCGATGCCATAAGTCGTGTCCTTGTAAGCTGCTCCGTGATAGCTTCCCGCATTAAAGGAGAACAAGCCCGCATTGTAAGTGTTCGGTATAGATGTCACTCCTGTAAAATCATAATAATAGGACTTTCCCTTTTCTACAGCGGATGCCTCCAAGCCATTGACAAATCCTTCCTCTGCTCCGGGGTTCTCTGGCTCAGTGGGCGTTCCCGTGCCTTCACCGTCCTTCATAGGAATAACACATACATATGCAATATATGCCTTTGTGGCAGTCTGTCCCTCTGCCTTTGTATACTCAGGGTCTAACTCTAAAGTAACGCTTCCCTCTGTGCCCTGATACTCATAAACAATGGTATTGCTACCCTTCGTCTTGCAGTCATCCAGTGTGGCATGTCCTGCCGTCACGGTTGTCTGTGACGCTTGTACAAATGTTCCTGTTCCACTGCTTGCCTCAAGAGCCGTACAATCATTGTTATTGTCTCCTCCGACAACAATATAGCTGTTCCCCGCTACCTTGAATGTCAATTTATTATCGGATTTGAATTCGATGCCATAAGTCGTGTCCTTGTAAGCTGCTCCGTGATAGCTTCCCGCATTAAAGGAGAACAAGCCCGCATTGTAAGTGTTCGGTATAGATGTCACTCCTGTAAAATCATAATAATAGGATTTTTCCTTTTCTACAGCGGATGCCTCCAAGCCATTGACGAACTCCTCGCTTGTTGCATCAGTTTCCTCCGCTTGGACTGTTGCCCCCCCGAAGGAAAGACTTGTGACAATCATTGCCGCAGATAACATCCACGCCAATTTCTGCCGTATTGACTTTCGCTTTTCTACATAAGCCAATGAAATCTACCTCCCATTCTTTTTTATTTTTGTTGTGGTTCCATAATTTTTGCGACCGCATTTTATGGTTCGCTTTGTTGCACTGAATCAAGACATTTGAAATTTGATATGGTTTGATTATAAGATAGCGTTCAATTTTTGTCAAGGGGTATTTTTTAATCATCCCCTGCCCACATAAAAAATGCCTCCTTGAATATTTCCAAGATGGTTTTATTCGCAGCGGGCGGAATTTTAAAAAGAAATTGTCAAAAAACAAAGAATATGCCAGAATGCCAGTGAGGAACAATCGTGTTGCAAGGTGGTAGCCTCCCTAAACTTGAAGAAGGGGGGAGGTGGTGCATATGAATACCTACGAAGTTTTAACTTTGTTAATTCTTTTTGGAACATTTCTTATTGTGCTGCTTGCCTACATAGATAGGCTCTCCCGGGTCTTTCTTTACCGTCTCCACCCTCCTGTGGATTTTCTAATTTATAGCCATACCTCTTATATCTCTTCTTCTATATATCCCGTTCTTAACAGCAGCCTTTCCTTCCAGCGAATCTGATACTTTCTATACTCAGATGAATGGATTTCCTGAGTTCTGCACTTATTAGCAACAATTCGATATCGTAAATTATAGCCGGAAAGTTGCTGAAGTAACTCTTTTTCTGTCGCTTCTAATTGCTTTGCCGCTTTTACCAAATCCGAACCTTTCAGTTCAATCAAATAGGCTATTCGGGTTACTTCGTTCATTAACAGATAATCGCATTTATGTCCGCTTTTGAGGACAACTCCATCAATCTTATAGTGAGAAACATACACTCTTTCACTATTAATCCCTTTGTGATACTGTGGATTGCCTCTATCTCGTGATACTATCTGTGCAGCATCCTTACTACATATAGACTCAAACCCTGCTAATGGCATTATTAATTTACTCCTTCCTCATCTGTTTCCTGCAAGTTTAAAATTTCATCAAATTCTGCATTTATTACCTTTGAAATTTCATCAATTTTTTCATTTTGAATCATATGTGCTTCTGCGTCCATACAATTCTCAACTGTTCCATTTTTGACAAACCACGAAGCAAATTTCTTATCATTAAGCCAGATTGACATCGGTATAATTTCATCCACTTCTTTTACATATCGGCTTGGAATGGTATGTGCATACAATAAATTATTCAAAGTTCCAAGGACATATGGACTATGAGTAGTCAGCACTACCGAATGTTTGCAATTACTTACTAAAGCAATTAGTTCTGTAATATACTTTTGCGATTCGGGAAACAAGTGTGATTCCGGCTCTTCAATAATAAATAGAATTGGCATTTGCTGTAGCAAATAATAGAACAATAGGTTCAAAATCCAAACACATTCCTGCTGACCAGATGATGAAAAGTTGATTTTAACATATTTTCCCTTTTCAAGAATAATTTGCTCTTCTCCATTACTGTAACGATATGTGCCTCGAAGTATCTTTTTGATTAAAAGTAAAGCCTGTTGTACAATCTGTGGCGGCAAATTGGTTTTGTTCCTATAATATGCCATTAATCCCTGAAGTCCTTCTGAAAATTCTGACTTTACCCGCAATATCCGTTCCAAATAATCCTTTGTACAACAATCAAGAGCGCGCTTCTGAACGCCATCCATAGTTGCATAAATATACCCCAGTTGCTGCGATAACAAAGTAATCATACTCCGCCCTGCAGGAATATACACAACAGAACAACTATCATCAAATATTTCGCACAATTCTGTCTTCAGCTTTTTTATATCCTCTTCAGGTACGCCCAATGATGTAACCGTGAAACAATTATCCTTTTCCCGCAATATTTTTAACAAGTCTTTGCTAAAAGTTATCCATATATAGTTAGGTGCAGAAAATTTAGTGTCCTCTTTAAGAGAAACTTTTACGAAACATGTATCTGTAAAATGATATTCTATATACATTTCATTTGACATTCCCCAAGATGAGCCAAAGGTCCTCAAAAATTTTTCCCTTAAATAATTCTCCAATCCCTTCATTAAGGTATTTCCATATGCAACATCAAATTCTGTCTCCAATCCGCTTACAGGAATCGCCTTAAATGCCTGCCTTTTAGCAAGATTTATAATATCATCTTTTATAGTTCTAAAATAATAAATCGCTTTTGCTATTGTGCTTTTCCCGGATGCCTGAAATCCTGTCAATGTCATGAACTGAGAACACTCCACCTCGCACTCTTCTATTGGTCCAAGTTTTTTAATAATTAATCTATGCATCTTTCACACCTCTAATCAGCATTTTGTTTATTATAATACCTATGCCTGTTTTCTTCAACTACTTTTCCCAAAGAAGATTACTCAAAGGCTACACGGTCTGCACCCGGTACAGGTTCAGGTACTCTTGCGCCTTCTCCACGGATATCTGCATCTTCTGCTGCAGCTTCTCCAGAATGTCGCTTTCCGACAGCCCGAAGTCAAAGCCCGTCTCGATGATGCCCTCGGCCTTGCCTTTCTCCATTCCTTTCTCCATTCCTTCCGCGATTCCCTCTTCCTTCCATTCCTTCCTCATCTCATCCACTGCAAGACACATACTGTACCCTCCTTCTTCCTCGTTCCTGTATTCCTCCAGCCTGTCCAGAATCTCCATGCTGTCCGTCAGCACCGCCATGGCCTCTATGGTCTCCCTGTCCAGTCCGGCAAACTCTTCCTTCTGCCACAGCTCATAAAGCTTTCTTTTGTCCTGTCTGCAGGAAAGCACTGCCAGCAGCTGCCCCAGCTCCGTCCCGAACCTCCCTAAGTCCCCCGGCTCTCCGGCGCAGAACAGGAGCATCCCGTAATCGCAGAAATGCTTCCTCCATTCCTCCCCTTCGGGGAATGACATCATGTCCTTAAGGCTTCTGGGGCCGTCCCACTTTTCCGTCCCGTGGTAGAAGCAGATGGTGTACACCGGGTGGAGGCGGTCTTCCTTTGCCATGCACTCTGCCCAGCCGCTCTTTGGCAGCCCCGCCTCCTGCCTCTTCTTCCTTTTTCCTTTCCGCAGCCCCTCTATCTGCCTGCCGTCAAAGAACACGGCGTTGAACAGGTCCGCAAACCTGTCATTGTCCGACAGGTAGCGGTACATGGCATCATCATTTTTTCCCATGACCCTCCTTCTGCAGAGGATCCGCGCCCCTGCCGTTTTATTTTCCGTCCTTCAAGTGAGATCACTGCGGCAGAAACGCCTGAAAATACCTGAATCAAGACATTTGGAATTTGATATGGTTTGATTATAATATAGCGTTTGACTTTTGTCAAGGCGTATTTTGCAAACTGACAGCTTTGTGCCGGCTTTCCGTCTCAGACCTATCCCATCTGACCGTCTTTTCTTTTAAAAAACAGAAAAAGCAGCGAACCGTTTTTCTGCAAAACTTAGTTCACTGCTTTACTGTTTCTGCTATTAAGTTACTTTGGTTATGCCAATACAGGCTCTCTTTTTTTGATGATAGCCTTGACCTCTTCCACACTTTTCTTTGTAGCAATGGCTATCTGTTCAACTGTAAAATTATTCTCATACATAGTCATTATCACATCTACTAAGGTATTATCCTTAATTCCCTGCGACAAATTACACATGGCACTCACATCCTCTCTTATTCTGTCATCTACCGCAATACTGTATTCTTTTTCCATAATCCCTAACTTTTCGCTGGCAGTCAATTCCATTGAGAAAAGTGTACTCAGCAGACGATGCAGCTCATATTTATCATCATGCTCATTAGAATGAGCTGGAAGTTCATCTGCTATACCTATCAAAACAATGTTCAACAGGTCCAGCCCGCCTTTCCACGGATAAGAACCTATCAGCTTATCATCCGTCAGATGCACATAATCCATGCTGTTCTCATCCATGTTCATGCACACCCAGATCGAGAAAACACGCTTTATGTCATCATAATTTGTCTTGACAAAATCCCTTTCTTTCTGCGAGGAAACAAGACGGCATACATAAAAAACCGCCCTGTTCAGGATATGGTAGCCTGCCGGTTCGTCCTTCTGTGCTTCCACATTGACGATCACCTGCGAGATGCCATCTGTTGATGGTATGCGCACATAAAAGACAATGTCAAACCGGATAAGCCCTTCGTTAATCTCCGCATTCTCCGTGTTCATCCCGATAATCCGCTGCCCGCTTTTATCCTTTTCTGCATTGGTAAGCCCCGGCTCTACCGGAACCATGCTGATAAAAGGCTCTCCCTCAATGTAAGATACCACATCTTCGGGATGCATTCCCTTAAACTCGGGGACGGTCTTTACCAAGATATGCGCCAGAATAATCCTGTTTCCCAGCAGGCGCTTTGCCTTATCGTCATACCTTGCATCTTCGTCCGCTGCACTCACTGCATTTTTTAATTCTGTATTCACGGTTTCTCCTTTTTGTATCCATATAGCCATTTACAAAAAGGAGTACATGACCATATTTATATTATACCGCAACCAATACGCCGAAACAACTAAAATATTTTCCGTCGATAGAGTAAACTTATTGTCAGTTAGAGAATCGCAGAGAGCTCCTGCATAATGA
>JAMPEY010000050.1 GCA_023664665.1 Lachnoclostridium sp. | reverse complement strand
TGCAGTAATTTCTGTGGGATGATGCGCATAATCATCTATTATAGTGATGCCGTTTCGGATTCCCTTCTGCTCAAACCGTCTGTCCGTGCCGGAAAAGGCATGAAGGGCGGAAGATGTGACTTCCCTGTCAATCAAAAGGAAGTCTGCAAGAGCTATGGAAGCAAGGGCATTTAATACATTGTGGTGTCCGGGAACCCTGAGGGTAAATTTCTGGGGGGAATGCCCGGAACTGTGAAGCAGAAAGGAGGGAGCCCCATACTCGTCATAACTTAAATCGGAGAGATAATAATCTGCGGGAGTTTTGGCAGAAGTGGTCTCAGAGGCGCAGAAAGTAACAACGGGACAGGACAACCCGTCTGTAATCTCCCGATAGTCGGGAATATCCCCGTTGATGATCAGACATCCGTTATCGGGCAAAAGACGGGCAAATTCATGGAAGGAATTCCGTATATCGGCCAAATCCTTAAAAAAGTCCATATGGTCCTCTTCTATATTAAGGATAATACCCGCCGTGGGAAAAAAGCTTAAAAAACTATTGGTATATTCGCATGCCTCGGTTACAAAAAGACCGGATTTGCCCACGCGGATATTGCCGCCTATGGAAGGAAGAATGCCGCCGATGGACAAGGTGGGGTCCAGACTTGCGGCAAGCAGGATTTCACTGACCATGGAGGTAGTGGTAGTTTTCCCGTGGGTTCCGCTGATGGCAATGGGCATATCATAATTTTTCATAAGCTGCCCCAAAAGCTGCGCTCTGGTCAGAAACGGAATGCCCATTTCCACGGTGGCGGCATATTCAGGATTATCCTTGCGGATGGCGCTGGTAAAGACTACACAGTCAATATCCTGCGTGATATTTTCGCGGCGCTGTCCGTAGAAGACAGAAATACCTCTCTTTTCAAGTGATTCGGTGCAGGCGTTTTTCTCGCGGTCGGAACCGGATACCTGAAAGCCGGCGTCCGCAAGGATTTCCGCCAGACCGCTCATGCTGATGCCGCCGATGCCTACAAAATAAACGGATGAAGGGTGGTGAAAGTCTATTTTATACATAATGACACTTCCTTAAATATATGCTTTTATTACATTATATACATATTTTTCCAAAAAACAAACCGAAATACCAAGAATCGTTGGAATTGTGGAAAATGTGAAAAAACAAGGGAAATAAAAAGGGAATATTTGGCAAAAATTACAAATAGCAATTTTGAATGTATTGCATCTATGTAAAAAATATCCAGAAAAAATTTATAAAATAAAGAAAATTTTGGCAATAAATATTCACTTTCCGATACAAGTGTGTTATAATAAAAATACTATCTCAGATATAAGACAGGAAGTATCCGTAAAGCGGATAGATGGGAGCAGAATATGGTTAAGAAAGAAATGATTGCCATGTTGTTGGCGGGAGGTCAGGGAAGCCGTCTGGGTGTGCTGACTTCCAAGATTGCAAAACCGGCAGTGGCATTTGGCGGAAAGTACCGGATCATCGATTTTCCTCTTTCCAATTGTATTAATTCCGGAGTAGACACGGTGGGGGTTCTGACACAGTACCGGCCCCTTCGGCTGAATTCCCATATCGGTATCGGCATTCCGTGGGATTTGGACAGGAATATAGGCGGCGTGACGGTTCTGCCACCCTATGAGAAAAGTGTCAACAGTGAGTGGTATACGGGAACCGCAAATGCCATTTATCAAAATATGGAATACATGGAAAGCTTTCACCCGGAATATGTGCTGATCCTCTCCGGCGACCATATTTACAAGATGGACTATGAAGTGATGCTGGATTTTCACAAGGCAAACGGTGCGGATGTCACCATAGCCGTTATGCCGGTTCCGTTGGAAGAAGCAAGCCGTTTCGGTATCATGATAGCCGATGAAAACCGGAGAATTACGGAGTTTGAGGAGAAGCCGGAGCATCCCAGAAGCAATCTGGCAAGTATGGGGATTTACATTTTTAATTGGGATACTTTAAAGAGTGCCCTTGTGGCAATGGCGAAGCAGCCCGCGTTAGACTTTGGCAAACATGTTATTCCCTACTGCCATGAGCAGGGCTCGCCTCTGTATGCCTATGAATTTAACGGCTATTGGAAGGATGTAGGAACCTTAAATTCCTATTGGGAAGCCAATATGGAGCTGATTGATATTGTGCCTGAGTTTAATTTGTACGAAGAATATTGGAAAATCTATACCAAGAGTGAAATTCAGCCGCCCCAGTATTTTGACCGTGACAGCGTGGTGGAGCGCAGTATCATAGGAGAGGGTTCCGATATTTATGGTCAGGTATATAATTCGGTTATCGGCTGCGGCGTTACCATCGGAAAGAATGCGGTAGTCAGGGATTCTATTATTATGAACCATACGCAGATTGGCGCGGGCTGTGAGCTGAATAAGGCGATTATAGCCGAAGATGTCGTGCTTGGCGAAAATGTCAGACTCGGCGTGGGAGAAGAAGTCGAAAATGATACGGCGCCGCATATTTATAATCACGGCATAGTGACCGTGGGGGAGAGAAGCGTGATTCCCGCAGGCGTCTGCGTAGGAAAGAACTCCGTTATCTTTGGTATCACCACAGAGGCAGATTTTGAGAACTTAAATCTTGCCGGAGGCAAAACATTGATTAAGGCAGGTGAACAGTAATGAGAGCGATTGGAATTATTTTGGCGGGCGGCAATAATCACCGGATGAAAGAGCTGTCACAGCGCAGGGCAGTCTGCGCAATGCCTGTGGCGGGCAGCTACAGAAGCATTGATTTTACCTTGAGCAATATGTCCAATTCCCATATTCAGAAGGTGGCGGTATTTACTCAATACAATGCAAGAAGTCTGAATGAACACCTCAATTCTTCCAAATGGTGGGATTTTGGGCGCAAACAGGGAGGGCTGTATATCCTGACGCCTACGGTGACCTTGGATAACAGCAGCTGGTACAGAGGAACGGCGGACGCGATTTATCAGAATCTGCATTTTTTGAAAAACAGTCATGAACCCTATGTGGTGATTGCTTCCGGCGATGTGGTTTACAAGATGGATTTTAATAAGCTGTTGGAGTATCACATCCGGAAAAAAGCCGACATTACCGTGGTGTGCAAAGATATGGAGCCGGGCATCAATATCGAGCGTTTTGGCACCATACGCATGAATGAGGAATGCAGGATTGAAGAATTTGAAGAGAAACCCATTCAGGCGAAAACCAATACCATTTCCTGCGGCATCTATGTCATCCGCCGCCGCCTGTTGATTGATATGGTGGAAAAGTGCGCCGAGGAGGACAGGTACGATTTTGTGAGGGATATCCTGATTCGTTACAGGGATTTGAAGAGGATGTACGGTTACAAGATAAAGGATTATTGGAGGAATATCGCCTCTGTGGAGGACTATTTTTCCACCAACATGGATTTTCTCAAACCGGAGATTCGGGATTACTTTTTTAAGCAGTATCCGGATATTTACTCTAAAGTGGACGATTTGCCGCCCGCGAAATATAATGTGGGGGCAAGCATAAAGAACAGTCTGGTGTCCAGCGGATGTATCGTAAACGGTGTGGTTGAAGACTCGGTTATCTTTAAGAAGAGCTATATTGGCAATAATTGTGTCATAAAGAACTCCATTATTTTAAACGATGTCTATATTGGGGACAACACTCATATAGAGAATTGTATTGTTGAGAGCCGTGGAACAATACGGGCAAATTCAAACTTCGTGGGAGAGGATGGCATAAAAATTGTAGTAGAGCGCAACGAGAGATATGTAATTTAAGTTCACGATCAAGGGGGCGATTACAAATGAAAATCACGGATGTTCGAGTCAGAAAAATTACGAAAGAGGGTAAGATGAAAGCCATTGTATCCATTACCTTGGATGATGAATTTGTAGTGCATGATATCAAGGTGATTGAAGGCGAAAAGGGCTTGTTCATCGCAATGCCCAGCAAGAAAGCCTCGGATGGCGAGTATAGGGATATTGCCCATCCCATTAACTCCTCAACCAGAGAGCTGATTCAAAAAATTATCTTGGAACATTACGAAAGGGCAGCGAGCGAACCGACACTTGAAGAAGAATGAGAGGCAGCATGGGATGGCAAAATACGGCTAAAGGGCAAGAACCACGGCTAACAGAGACGGGGTTCTTGCTTTTTTTGGAAAAAAGTGAGAAAATAGCGTGAGAAGAATAATTTTGGGGAGTGAATTATGTATATTATAGCAGGCTTGGGTAATCCCGGCAAAGAATATGAAAATACGAGGCATAATATCGGCTTTCGGACAATAGATAAATTAGCGGAACAGGAAAATATCGGAGTGCTGGAAAAAAAACACAAAGCCGTATACGGAAAGGGATATGTGGCAGGTCAGAAGTGCATTCTGGCAAAGCCCCAGACCTTTATGAATTTAAGCGGAGAGAGCATAAGAGAACTGATAGATTATTATAAAGTAGATGAAAAAACCCAATTGATTGTGATTGTGGACGATATCTGTCTGGATGTGGGACAGATACGGGTGCGCAAGAAAGGAAGCGCAGGCGGGCATAACGGATTAAAGAATATCATTTCCCATCTGGGGCATGATTCCTTTAACCGCATCCGGATAGGCGTGGGAGAAAAACCAAAAGGATATGAGCTGGTGGATTATGTGCTGGGGCATTTTTCCAAAGAGGAGATGAAAGTGATGGAGGAAGCCGCAGAAAGAGCTGCGGATGCGGTGCGTGCCATTATCGCGGAAGGCGCGGATGCCGCCATGAACGAATTTAACAGAAAGCAGGGTGCCGACTGATTTTAAGAAATGATCAGGCTGCGGCAAGGAGGGAAATATGCAGGCATTACTCGCACCTTTAAATGAGCTGGCGGAATATGGGGCGATGAAGGATGCCATAAAGAAGCCTTCATCCAAAAATATGCCCATTGCCCTGACCGGCTGCGTGGATTCCCAGAAACTTCACATGATTTACGGATTGAGCGATGGCTTAAAATACAAAGTCATCGTTACTTATAGTGATATCAGGGCAAAGGAAATCTTAGAAGAATACCGATTTTATGACAGAAATGTCATGTTTTATCCCGCAAAGGATTTGATTTTCTTTCAGGCGGATATCCACGGAAATCGGTTGACCAGAGAGCGTATCTGTACTTTGCGCCGTTTGATGGAAGGGAAGCCCGTTACCATTGTGACTACTTTTGCGGCATTAATGTCACCTCAGGTTTTATGGAATAAGGACACAGATGTCATATCCATAGCGCGAGGAGATTCCGTAAACGAAGGGCAATTGGCGGAAAGACTGGTGGCGATGGGATATGAAAAAACCTATCAGGTGGAAAGTCCGGGGCAGTTTTCGATTCGGGGCGGCATTGTGGATATTTTTGACTTGACGGAGGAAAACCCCTACCGTATAGAGCTGTGGGGGGATGATGTGGATTCCGTCCGGAGCTTTGATGTTCTGAGCCAGCGTTCTATCGAGAATCTGGAAAGCATAAGCATTTATCCCGCTACCGAGTTTGTGCTGTCCGAGGAGAAGATCAAAAAAGGAATGGAGCGGATACAAAAAGAGGCGGCGAAGCAGGAAAAAATTTTCAGGGACGCCCACAAACCGGAGGAGGCTCACAGGATTGCGCTGCAAGTGAAGGAGCTGTCGGAGCAGCTTTTGGAATTTAAGAGTAAGACCAATCTGGAGAGCTATGTGCGGTATTTTTATGAAGAAGTGGTATCCCTGCCGGAGATTTTGCTCCATCTGACGGCTCCCGTCTTTTTTATCGATGAACCCGGCCGCATAAGGGAACAGGCGGACGCCGTGGAGCTGGAATTTCGGGAAAGTATGGAACAGCGCGTTTCCAAAGGCTATATCCTTCCGGGGCAGATGCAGCTTCTCTATAGCGGGGAAGAGATAGCGGCAAGACTGCTTAAGGGAAGCGTGGTCACTCTGGCTGCCATGGAAAGTAGGGGAGGTTATTTCAAACCCGCCCAAAAATATGACATAAATGTCAGAAGCGTATCGCCCTACAATAACAGCTTTGAAGCGCTGGTAAAAGATTTAAAACAATTTAAGAAAAAGGGATGCCGGGTGCTTTTGCTTTCCGGTTCCCGCACAAGGGCAAAGCGCCTTGCGGAGGATTTACGGGAGCAGGAGTTTACGGCAGTCTATACGGAAGACCCCATGAGGGAGGTCCTTCCCGGAGAAGTGCTGACTTATTACGGTTATGTGGGCAGAGGATTTGAGTACCCTCTTTTAAACTTTGTGGTATTGACGGAGACGGATATTTTCGGCGCCGAAAAAAAGAAAAAGAAGAAAAAACATTATCAGGGGCAGAAAATCAATGACTTCAATGAGCTGAAGGTGGGGGACTATGTGGTGCATGAAACCCATGGATTGGGCATTTACCGGGGCATTGAAAAGGTAGAGATAGAGAAGACGGTGAAGGATTATATTAAGATAGAATACAGGGACGGCGGCAATCTGTATGTACTTGCCACCGGCCTTGATGTCATCCAGAAATATGCATCCGCGGACGCCAAAAGACCTAAGCTGAATAAATTGGGCAGCAAGGAATGGGAGCGCACCAAAACGAAAGTGCGAAGCGCCGTAAACGAGGTGGCAAGGGATCTGGTGGAATTGTACGCCCTGCGTCAGCAGACCAACGGATATCAGTATGGACAGGACACCGTGTGGCAGAGAGAATTTGAGGAGATGTTTCCCTTTGAGGAGACGGAGGATCAGGTGAGCGCCATTGCAGACACCAAGGCGGATATGGAGAGCACCAAGATTATGGACCGGCTGATTTGCGGAGATGTGGGATACGGCAAAACGGAGATTGCCATAAGGGCGGCTTTTAAAGCGGTTCAGGAGGGAAAACAGGTGGCATATCTGGTGCCCACCACCATTCTGGCGCAACAGCATTACAATACCTTTTTGCAGCGCATGAAGGATTTTCCGGTGCGGATTGAGTTGATGAGCCGGTTTCGTACCGCTGCGGAGTTAAAAAAGACAGCGGCGGATTTGCAAAAGGGTATGGTGGATATTGTGATCGGCACTCACCGGGTGCTTTCCAATGATGTGCAGTTTAAGGATTTGGGACTTTTGGTGATAGACGAGGAGCAGCGTTTCGGCGTGGCACACAAGGAAAAAATTAAGAAACTGAAGGAAAATGTGGATGTGCTGACCCTGACGGCAACCCCCATCCCCAGAACCCTGCATATGAGCCTTGTGGGAATCCGGGATATGAGCGTGCTGGAGGAGGCTCCCGGTGACCGCCTGCCGATTCAGACCTTTGTGTGCGAGTACAATGAAGAGATGGTCAGAGAGGCCATTTCCAGAGAGCTTGCCAGAGGCGGACAGGTGTATTATGTATATAATCGGGTGAATAATATTGCCGATGTCACGGCACAGGTGGCAAAGCTGGTGCCGGAGGCGGCAGTGGCGTTTGCCCATGGGCAGATGAAGGAAAGCGAGCTGGAACGGATTATGTACAGCTTTATCAACGGAGAAATTGATGTGCTGGTGTCTACCACCATCATTGAAACAGGCTTGGATATTTCCAATGTGAATACTATGATTATCCATGATTCCGATAATATGGGACTCTCCCAGCTTTATCAGCTGCGGGGGCGGGTGGGGCGTTCCAATCGCACGGCATATGCGTTTTTGATGTATAAGCGGGATAAGATGCTAAAGGAAGCCGCGGAGAAAAGATTGGCGGCCATCAGGGAATTTACCGACTTAGGCAGCGGTTTTAAAATTGCCATGAGGGATTTGGAAATCCGCGGAGCGGGAAATCTGCTGGGAATGAAGCAGCACGGACATATGGAGGCAGTGGGATATGATTTGTACTGCAAAATGTTGAATGAAGCGGTGCAGAATCTGAAAGGGCTTCCGGTCTCGGATGACTTTCCCACCACGGTCGATTTGGATGTGGACGCCTATATTCCGCCGGAATATATTGTGAATGAAATACAAAAGCTGGATATTTATAAGAGAATCACCGGCATTGAGAATCTCAAGGAGAGGGATGACATGAAAGACGAGCTCTTAGACCGTTTCGGAGAAATCCCCAAATCCGTAGATAATCTGCTGAGAATCGCTCTGATACGGGTGACCGCGCATACCCTTGATTTAACAGAAGTAAAAGGGAAGAACGAGAAAATTATCTTTACTTTTCGTCCGGATGCGGATATCGAGCCTGCGGGCATACCGGAGATGATACAAATATACGGGCGGGAATTGTCCTTTACGGCGTACGAAAAAAAGCCCTATTTCACATTCAAATACAAAAAGACCGGGCTTGTGGAAACGGATGCGGAGCTTTTGCTGGAAAAAACGGAAGAGCTTCTGGGAAAGATGAAAGAGATTTTTCGAACTCATGTTTGATTAAGGGAGTTTTAATGGACTCATAATGTGATATCTTTTTATCAGAAAGCGAAGTCATTCCTGACTTTTGCAAAATCTGATAAGGAGGTACGATTATGAAAGGATATACGACAGCAAGCGGATATATGGGATTGGTGAATGGAGAATACATCCTGTTTGCCAGCGAGGAGGATTATTGGGAGTATGTGGAGGAATAAGCGCAGGGCATTGGAGACAGCGGATAACCCCAAAGCGGAATCAAAGGCACAACTGTGGAAATATGCGGGCATATTCCTGTTTGTCTGTATTCCGTTGATTTCCGCGGTTCTGTTCTGTGCGGCTGATGGCAGGAGAATCAGCGATATCTATATCCCTTTGGGCGGATGGAGCGATGAAATCGGCTATTATAAGCAGGTGGAAGGCATCTTGTCCCATGGGCTGCCAAGAGGATATTTTGGATATAACCAGTCCAGAGCGTTATATGGCTCTCTGGGTTCATGGGGCATTGTGCTTCTGATTCCTTATGTACTGTGGGGATTTTTCTTCGGATGGAATTATTGTTCTCCCATTTATGCCAATATTTTTTTCTGTATGGCGGCACTGGCAATAGGCTATTTTCTGCTCCGCCCCCGGCCGAAGCAGATGGGGATTTTTGCCCTGTTTTGGATTGCCAACCCCTTTTTAAACCGTTATGTATTGTCCGGCGTAGTGGAAGCCGCCGTGATTATGGAATTAATGATTGTGATAATCTGTGGGGAAGCTCTTTTGTCCGAAACGACGGGTTTAAACAAGGCGCCGCAAAGCACCGGGAAACATGCGCCCGCTATGGTATGCTGTACTGCGCTGACTATCCTTTTAACCTTGGCAAGACCATATTTTGCGGTGTTTTTCCTGATTCCCCTGTGGAAAGCCATCAAAAAGCGGCAAAAAGCATGGGTGATAGGGCTGCCTTTTCTGGCGGTGGGAGCGGAGGTCTTGTTTTTCTTAAACAGTCATTATTTTTGCGCGCCTTATTTTTCAGACATTCTCCCTTTTGACGAATTATTTTCTGCCGGTGCAGGAGGATTTATAGTCCGGTTTTTTCATGGTTTTGTGGAAATCGCAAAACTAATCTGGTATGCCCTCCGTTATCCCGGAATCGGAGTCGGATGGTATTATTTGCTTTTGGCGGTGGAGTTAGGCATTATGGCGTTTTGGTGTGTCCGGCGAAAATGCTGCGGCAAGGTCGCGCCGCCCATGTTTTTCATTGCCATGGCGGGGGAACTGCTGGTTTTGTTCAGTATCATCCAGCTATATGACCTTGGGGAGGGAGCCAGACATATTTTATCGTTGATAGTAGTAAATGCGGTATTGCTGGTGGCGGAAATCCCTTCCGTTCTTCCAGGGGGGGCATTAGCGGTTATTTGCATCCTTTCCCTGTTCCGCATTCATGGCGCGGACGGTCTGCCTTATAAAGATTCCGCATATTCCGCCTACATGGAAATATTAAAACAACAATTGTCGGAAGCGGTGACGGTGACGAATGAGATATCTTATGACAATGTGGTTGCCATGCCTACCGCGGATAGGGACAGCAAAGAACCTGACACATATGTCAGTACCTATTACGGACTGATGTATGCCATGCCTGCAGGCGTTGGAATCAGTCTTGACTTTCAAGATTATTATGACAATCCGGCAAATATCAAAGCGGGATATATTCTGGTGCATCCCAATGGGGAAATCCGTATGAAGCTGGAAGAGATAGGAATGATCTGCGTGTTTCAAAATGAGGAAATGATGGTTTATTCCCGCAGATTTTGAGCCGGAGAGTACAGACGCTTTAACAGGCGCAGGAGGGGCGTAAAAAATGCCAGACACAAAATAAAATTGGCGGCGCAGTGCATCAAATCATAAGGAATGCCTGCCACCCACCAATGAAAGGCGGCAATCGGTCCCCCAATAAAGAGATAAGGAAGGGCGCAAAGCATACCGAAACACAGACCGAAGCTTCCCGCGATAATGCTGAAAACCCATGGGGAAGTCCGCTTGCGGAAGAGAAACGCTATGACCGCCAGAAGAGGCCAGATATAGAGATAGGAGAGCCACCAGAGGCCAAATCCGTATGCAAATCCTTCAAACAGAATATACGCGGTCAGAACATAACCCACCCTCTTCCCTAAGACGAGAGTATAAAGAATCACAAGCAAAGTCACAGGCTCCACATTGGGCAGCGGAGCCAAAAGATGCACGGAAACTTCCAATATAGCAGTCATAATGCCCATCAGGGCGACTTCCCTGACGGTGAGTTTCGGGGTGTTGTCAGCTTTCATTTTTTCCTCTTATTCGGCAAGGGTATATATAATCAGATATGCCTGTCCGTCCTCAATGGGCTGCTCATCAACGCCATAATTACAGTATTCGCCGTCTACATAAAAAGCCCAATACGCGCCGTTTGTATTGTAATCCGCAGTCAGTCCGTTTACTGTGGTTACCATCAAGCCATAGGAAGATTCGGTGCCCTCAATGGTCAAACCTTCGGTTTCTTCCAATGCCTGCCGCAGATACTCCGCATCGGTGCGGGTGGTGTAGGCTGTGGAAGCGGCATTGTCATCCACCACTTCAACGGAAATTACCTTTGTGCCCGCAGTGGGCTTTGGGGCAAAACAGGCATAGACAATCCCAAAAACAAGGGCAAAGGCGGCAAGTATGAGAACCGCAGGAAGGATTTTCTTCCGATTGTTTTTGCTGTTTGCGGTATTGTCTGATTGGCCGATTTCGGTTTGCGTTTCTTTGTTCATGGATGTTTCTCCTTTGGGTGATTGGTTATTTCTTTGCGGTAAGTGTAACATGGGAGGGGCGGGTTTGGCAAGAGGGGAAAGGCATCTGCGGTTTTTAATAGTAGTATTTTGAGATGAAATAAATTATAATACAAATTGTAATAAGTAGAAATATCGGAATGGCGGTACAAAATGCAAAAGATAGTCTGCAAATAAAAAGTCAAGCAGAAATTTGTGAACTTTGAAAATT
>JAMPEY010000004.1 GCA_023664665.1 Lachnoclostridium sp. | reverse complement strand
TTCATTATGCAGGAGCTCTCTGCGATTCTCTAACTGACAATAAGTTTACTCTATCAATGTATAGAAAAATACTTTGCAAATACTACAAAGTAAGATATACTAATGGCATCAAAAGTAGGAAGAAGTGACATGATGGCTCAAATTAATTTGCGTGTAAGGGATGATGTAAAGAAAATGACAGAGCAGGCTTGTTCCGATATTGGAATGTCTTTATCAACAGCAATTAACATTTATCTAAAAAAGCTGGGGAGAGAAAAGCGGATACCGTTTTGAAGTGGCTGTAGCCCCTTTTTATTCGCAGAAAAATATGACTAGGCTGAAGGAGTCAGTAGCGCAAATGGAAGCGACCGACGGTACGGTATATGAGGTGGATTTTAATGATTAAGTCATGGTCAGATGCTGCATGGCGATATTTTGGAAACAGAAAAACAAAGAGAATGTAAGTGCAAAGGAGAAGGTGATATGTCCAAGCTCAATATAGACCAGCAGACTATAAAAGAGTTGTTTGCAAATAAAAGATCAGATTTTCTGATTCCTGATTATCAGAGACCATATGCATGGGGAGAGGCGGAATGCCAAACATTATGGGACGATATTTTTATGTTTGCCTTTCCCGAGAATGATTACAGCCGTTTTAAAAGTGAGGAAGACGAATATTTTCTTGGTCCCATTGTTACATTTAAAAATGATGACAATAAGTTGGAGATAATTGATGGACAACAGCGTTTGACTACACTTATGCTGTTGTTAAGGGCATTTTTTTCTAAATTTGGAAACATGAAAGATGCTAATGCAATTAGTACAAGTGAAGATATTGCTAAATGCATATGGAAAACGGATGAATTTGGTAATCCGGATAAGAACAAGTTAAAAATAGATTCCGAAGTATCAACAGATGAGGACAAGGAAGAATTTTTGTCTATATTAAAGACTGGAAATGTTGGTTCTACACAAAAAAGCCGCTATGCAAAAACTTATTGTTTCTTTCAGGGAAAGATTAATGATTTTTTGTCAGAGTATCCATCATATTTTGCATATTTGCCTACAAGAATATTAAATAATTGTATTTTGCTGCCAATAGAAGCGGAGTCGCAAGATACTGCGTTACGCATTTTTTCGACTTTAAATGATAGAGGCAAACCGCTTTCGGACACAGATATTTTCAAAGCGCAGTTTTATAAATTTTATTCTGATCAGGGGAGAAAGGAAGAGTTTATTAAACGCTGGCGGGAACTTGAAGTGATATGTGAAGATATTTTTGATGCACCTTCAGGTTCTCCAATGGATGAACTATTTACGAGATATATGTATTATGAGAGGGCAAAGCTGGGACTAAAACTTACTACAACGGAAGCGTTGCGTAAGTTTTACGAAAAGGATAAATATGCCATCCTAAAAAGAGAAGAAACATTAAGTAATCTGGAAAAGTTGGCGCAGTTTTGGAAAAATGTGTTAAGTCAGGATGATATGATTTTTTCTGATAAAATACTTCGCAGGCTGGCAGTTTTAAATTATGCACCAAATGGAATGTGGACATACCTTGTATCAGTGTATTTTATGCAGTATAAGGATGAAAATAATTTGTTAAAAGAACAGGAGTTTTATGATTTTTTAAACAAGATTACAGCGTTTATTTGGGCATATGCACTAATGCGTCCGGGCGTCAATGCACTTAGAAGTCCGACATATCCGGAGATGATTGAAATAGTAAATAACAGAGTTGTGGATTTTGAAGAGTATCGATTTGATACAGATGCCGTTCGTAATGTTATAGAAAATTATGTCTTTACGAATGGCAGACCTATAACAAAATCAATACTCGCGTGGTGGTCATATAATAGTGAAGAGCAGCAGCTTATTCCGTTAGAGGTTACATTGGAAATCGAGCATATATTTTCACGCAAACGGCAGGAAAACGAAAGCAGTCTTACAGATAAAAACAGTTTGGAGTCATTAGGAAATAAAATTTTGTTGGAGAAGAGCATTAATATTCGTGCATCTGACTATCGATTCTTTGACAAGAAAAAGTATTATAAGGGCTTTACAAACGAAAAAGGAAAGTATAAAGAAGGAACTCGAAACGCAGAACTTGTTATGCTGGCAAAACAGAAAGATGATTTTTGCGAGGACGATATTGTAGTAAGAAAAAGAGCAATTATTGATGCATTTATTGAATATTTAAGGCAGAACAAGCTTACGATTGAATAAATGTATATTAGTATGCTTTGATTAGAAACAAGGAAAGAGTTCAGTGAAAGAGGTACATAAAATTGAATTTTAAATTAAGCGTGGACAAATGGAATCTGGTATCTGAAAAAGGTCTGCCGGAAGACGGGGAATGGTGTTTCCTTGTTTGGAAATCCGAAAGCGGAGAATTTGAGTGGAGTTTGGGAGGCTACAGTGAGGACGAGAAACAGTTTTATGTTAATTTTGGTATGGGAGGTCTGGTCTTGGGCGCTGAAAATATAGTCGCGTGGGCAGTCTGTTTTGGTGATGAAACCTTTACAGTGCAATAGACAGTGCAGTATTTTACCTATAAAGGATACGGAATATGTAGGAATGGAGGAAATATCAAGGTGTTATTTATCGGATATCCTAAATGTTCAATCTGTCAGAAAGCAAAAAAGTGTCTGGACATGCATCGTGTAATATATCAGGAACAATCTCTGCGGTTTGACGGTGATAAGGCATCAATCTTCGAGTCCCAATGACAATGTCTGTCCGGGATAAATTAAGGACGGGTTATCCCCGATTACATTTTTATTTTGTTCATAAAGCTCTACCCAGCGCTCTTCACTCCCACAGTGGGAACCGGCAATCTTCCACAGGCAGTCTCCGGCTTGTACGGTGTAGGTGTTGTCCGCCAAAGAACTGTCATTGTCCTTATCATCACTTAGTCCCTGTTTTTCCGAATTTGCACAATACTCATCTATTGGGAAATCCATATTATCATTTAAGAGCCAATCCCGATATTCAAGGAGCTTATTGGCCGCTTCCGTCTGGTAAAGAGCCACAAAATCACTTATTTCCGGATGTTCCTTTGCCAGCTCATAATATTGGGCATCCATATGTGAATACCACTTCGCTATCTCCGGCCGGGTCGCTTTCCGGTTTAACTCATCAACAACCACATCCGGCAGTTCATCCATATAGTCATAGGCACAGAGGAACCGGAAATGCCCGTTCTCCTTTTTTACAAGCAGACCCTCTGCTCCGGGCAGGGGAGGCAAGTTATCTATAATTAATTCATAGCTTGCATGCACGACCCACACTGTTGTGTCTGTCGATAATTGAATGGTGTAAGGCAGCTCTATATTCTGATATCCCTGCATTCCCAATTCCTTGAGCGCCAATATCTGAAGAATTCTTTCCCTTGTGATGGCATCATATTCAACCAACTCGTCTAAATTTTTCCCGGACAGGATTTCATAATATTGTTCTACGGCTTCCCTAATAGCCGTCTCGTCCGTTTCTGCTGCATTGGAGCAGAAAGCGGGCAATAACAGAAATGAGACAAAAAATATTATTTTCCATGCCGCCTTGAATGATTTCATGTGTACACCCCCGCATATCGCAGGCCTCTGCCTGCGATACTGCTACCAATAAAGAGTTTGAAAGTTTACTTTCAAACTTACACCCCTGCATATCTTTATGTGCTCAAGTTTCTCTTTTGACATTATTTTACAGCGGAAAAGCATCATAGAAGCATACGAAATGCATCATTTTTGCATATTATACATAATATTTTTTGCCGATTCTTGTAATTGTCTGCCGGAATGCTATAATAATTATAGAAATATGTGGCAGGGATATGGTTTTCCAAATCGTATGTGTGCAAAGGAGGGGCAGGGATGAAAAGTATAAAACTTTTGATGATGGCTGCCGTCATATCAATCGGTTTGGCATGGTCTGCATATTCTGATACCACATTACCGGAATCCGGGTCTGCAGGCACTTCTTTGTTTTCCGTTGGTGAAATCGCCCCATATTCAGGGAAGCCCTATATAGAAGTGAACAATAATATCCCCTATTTTTCGGAAGCCGATTTAACGGTGGAACCTTTTGAACGGTACAGCGACTTGGATGAACAGGGAAGATGCGGTACTGCTTATGCAAATATATGTACCGATCTCATGCCGACGGAGGAGCATGGTGAAATCGGTCAGATCAGGCCTTCCGGCTGGCATACCGTGAAGTATAATGATATTATTGACGGGAATTATCTTTATAACCGATGTCATCTGATAGGTTATCAGTTAGCCGGTGAAAATGCCAATGAAAAAAATTTAATTACCGGAACACGATATTTAAATGTACAGGGAATGCTGCCCTATGAAAACAGAATTGCAGACTATGTGACAGAGACCGGGAATCATGTTCTTTATCGTGTTACCCCTGTTTTTGAAGGAGATAATTTGTTGGCTTCCGGAGTTTTAATGGAAGCGGAATCGGTGGAGGACAAAGGAGAAGGGATTTTATTCTGCGTATATGTATATAATGTACAACCGGGGATCATAATTGATTATGCTTCCGGTGAAAGCGGTTTGGATGAAGTTCAGACGGAACCGTCCGCATCAGAATCGTTCGCGTCAAAACCGTCCGTATCAGAACCATCCATACCGGAACCGCAGGGCACGACTTATATATTAAATACAAACACTAAGAAATTCCATTGTTCATCGTGTCCCAGCGTAGGACAAATGAAAGAAAAGAATAAACAAGTATTTACCGGAAACAGGGAAGATGTGCTCTCGCAGGGTTATGCGCCATGTAAAAACTGTAATCCATAATAAAACTGGACAAGAAGCATATTTTGCCATATGATTAAAGATAGGTTGGAGAATATCATTCGGAAAGAGGTGTGTATATGCAGTTTCTCATTTTATTACTTGTTGCGTTAGTAATCAGCTCTATTGGGTTTAAGAAGTTTGTGTGGTTCATATCCCTTGGATATGGATTTTCCATTGCCGGCCTCGGCGTTGCGATGCTTGTGATGTTTTGGGGAAGTCTGACGCCTGTTACGGTTCTGCTGGCTGTTCTGTGTATGATATATGGATGCCGGCTCGGCGGTTATCTGCTGGTTCGTGAGAGAAAAAGTGCTTCCTATCAGAAGACAATGAAGAATGATATTAAAGATGGCTCCGATATGAAACTGATTCTTAAGATTTTGGTATGGGTAAGCTGTGCCCTGCTTTATTGCTGCGAGGTGGCGCCGATTTTCTTTCGCCTGCAGCATGACGCCCCCACAGATGTTATGGCAGTGGTGGGAACGGTGGTTATGGCATTGGGAATCCTTCTGGAGTCCGCCTCGGATTATACAAAGAATCAATACAAGAAAACACATCCGCAGCGTTTCTGTGATGTGGGATTGTTTCGGTTTGTGCGCTGTCCCAATTATTTGGGAGAGGTATTAATCTGGACGGGGGTTTTTCTTTCCGGCGTGACGGTCCTTTCCGGTGTGGTGGAATGGTGTGCTGCATTGGCGGGCTGGATCTGTATCGTATATATCATGTTTGGCGGAGCCAGAAGGCTGGAGCTTCGCCAGAACAAAAATTACGGGGAAGACCCCGAGTATCAGCAGTATGTGAAGAAGACACCGATTTTGCTCCCGTTTATTCCTCTTTACAGCGTGGCGAAATATAAATGGCTGGTGGGGTAAAGGAAGCTAAAAAAGCCGTATAAGCTTTCTGTCAGGCTTGCAAGTTGGATTTTGGACGGGTATAATGAAAGAAAACCGTGGAAAGGGCACATTTATGAAAAGGAAAATGAGAATGGTTATGGGCATGGCGGTGTTTTTGATGATAGCGCTTTGCCTGCAGGGGTGTGGCAAAAAGGCGGAGGACGCCGTCAATCAGGAATCTGAGGAAATGGTGGAACAGAGTGGAAGCATGGAGGAAAGTCTCTCCATGAAAGAAAAACTTTCCACGGAAGAAAAACTTTCCATGGAAGAGAGCCTTTCTGCGGAGAAAAAGCCTTCCGCGGAGCAGCCGGAGTCCGGTTCCGCGGGGAAAGATGCGGAACAATCGACTATTGCAAAGCAGGATGCGGAAAAGCAGGGCGGGAGCGGAACGAATACCAAGAAGCAGGATGTTAAAAAGCAGGAGACACAAGTGAAAACCACACAAACCGGCGGCACACAGACCGCAACGCCTGCCACGGCGGGAGCGCTTCGGGTAGAGGGCACACAGCTTACGGACGCGAACGGAAATGCCGTGCAGTTAAAGGGCATCAGCACCCATGGCATGGCATGGTATCCGGATTATATTAATGAAGATTGTTTCAGGCAGTTTCGACAGGAATGGGACGCAAATGTGGTGCGTCTGGCGATGTATACCGCTGAAAACGGAGGCTATTGTAGCGGAGGCGATAAAAATTATTTAAAGGGATTGGTGAAGTCCGGTGTGGAGTATGCAACGGCGCAGGATTTGTATGTCATCATTGATTGGCATATCCTCTCGGACGGCAATCCCAATACATATATAGGCGAGGCAAAAGATTTCTTTACGGAAATGGCACAGGAATACGCCGATTATAATAATGTCATCTATGAAATCTGCAATGAGCCTAATGGAGGTACAAGCTGGGAAACGGTAAAATCCTATGCGGAAGAGGTGATAGGAATTATCCGTTCTTATGATGACGATGCAGTCATTATTGTGGGTACGCCGAATTGGTGCCAGTTTGTGGATCAGGCGGCGGCAGACCCCATTACCGGGTATGATAATATTATGTATGCGCTGCATTTTTATGCGGCGACACACAAGGAGTCGCTGCGGAACACCATGACGGTTGCCATTGATGCGGGACTTCCCGTTTTTGTGTCGGAATACGGGATTTGTGACGCCAGCGGAAACGGCGGTATAGACGAATGGCAGGCGAATCAGTGGGTGGATACCATGAATGCCTACGGTGTCAGTTATGTAGCGTGGAATCTTTCCAATAAAAATGAGACCTCTGCGATTCTGAACAGTAATTGCAGCAAGACTTCCGGTTTTACCGACAATGATTTAAGCGCTTCGGGCAAATGGCTCTATCAGATGCTGACCGGCGATGCCGTTATGGGGAACAGCAACGAGGTGCGGCAGCAGGAAAACAGCGGGAACAATAATGCGGGACAGCAGCAGGAAAACAGCTCGGGCGGCAATACATCGAATAATGCACAGCAAGGAGGCAGCTCTCAGCCGGCAGTATCTTTAAGTAACGGAGATCTTGCCTGCACGGCGGAGGTGAAAAACAGTTGGGATTCCAACGGACAAACCTGTTACCAATATGAGTTGACAATACAAAATGCATCTTCCACGGATTGCGGCAGTTGGAGTATAGACCTGAATTTTAATGAGGCGCTTTCTTTCCAGGATGGCTGGAATGGGGAGTATTCCGCTTCCGGCAGTACCTTGCACATTACCAATAAGGATTATAACGGGGGCATTCCGGCAGGAGGTTCCATAAAGGATATCGGGTTTATTGTGTGTGGCAGCGGTAATTTGACGGTTACGCAGTAGCATGGTGCAAAAATTTCTTCGATGAATGGAGCGGCTTGATGATGGATGGGAAAGGGTATAGGGCTTATGTTGGATAAAGGCAAACGGGTGCAAAAGAACATATGGCAGAATGTGAACCCTGAAAAAGCGGCATTTTTGCAAAAATACCACAAGGATGTTCAGATTGTCAGGGAAGGAATCGAGAATATAGAGGAGATTCCCGACTGGTGGAAAAAGCTGCTGCTTGCAAAAAAGAAGGAGGAAAAGCTGGGCATTGCCATCCGAATGTGGAAGGAATGCATGGGTGATTTGTTAAAAAAGACAATTGCTTATATGGAAGAGAATTTGACGGATGTGGAGCTGATTACATATAAGGATGGTTATTCTCTTTTATATTCCATAACTTCCTTTGGAGATAAGACACTGTACTATGAAGGCGGTAATGCCAATGAGTTTTTGGTATTGGATGAATTAAGGCGTAAATGGAATGGAGTGCCGGAAACCATCCGTAATTTTTATGACAATCTGCATGACGGATTTTTTTCTTATGCCAGCAGCAGTATCGGTTTGTACCGGGCGGACAACATTATTTATCTGCATCAATACAGCTGGTCCGTGGTGGAGGAATTAGAGCTGTCGTTACAGATTGATTTAGAGTCTTCCTTCAGCTTTTTCGGATTGGAGAAGGGAGCTTATGTTGCGGTAGATATTACGGATTGCGAAGATGATAAGGCGTTTCTGTGGTTTTTTGACAAAGAGCCGCGGTATGAGGTGAATTTTTGGGAAATGGTGGATGAATGGCTGGTAGCTGCCATGAAATTGGAAGGAATTAACCATTAAGGAAGCATGTTTGAAAGTTTGAAAGAGAAGCTGCGGACATAAAAAATAGAGGAGGCAATGTACAATGAAAACAGAAAAAAATCAGGTGTGGACTTTTAATGAGGAGATTGATTTAGAAAAGTGCGGGCAGGGGGTGCAGCGCAAAATATTGTGTTACACGGATGAATTGATGTGTGTGGAGAATCATTTTGAAAAAGGAGGCATCGGCGCCCTGCACCATCATCCCCATACGCAGATTACTTATGTGGTGTCAGGTAAGTTTGAGTTTACCATTGATGGAGTGAAGAAGGTGGTTGCCGCAGGAGACAGCATGTTAAAAAAGGATTCTGTGGAACATGGATGTGTGTGCCTGGAAGAGGGAATTCTGTTGGACATTTTTACACCCATGAGGGACGAGTTTGTGTAAGGAAGGAAGATTCTATCAGCCACAGATTTTTCATATAGTGTAGTAAGATTATTTACCGGGAAAAGGCTAGTGCTATATGAAATCAGAATGGGTAGAAGATACTGTCGGCAGAAGAGATGGCTCAAACAGGAATGGTGCGGATGTAGATTCGTGGAAGCAAAAGATTAGAAAGTGGCTGGAAAAGGAAGATGTGGAAAAGGGCATATTTCTGGCAACCACATTATTATTTTTTGGCTCCATGTACTTTTTGGGAAGGGCTGTGGCGGAGACCATGTCCGGAAATTCTCCCAAGGTACAGCAGACCTCCGCGGGAGTTTTGACTTCGGAGAATTGGGGGCTGGGTTTTGGCGCAGAGGGCGCGCAGCCTACGGGAAATGCAACCCCGGAGCAGTTGAAGGAATACAATGCTTACTTTGTGGGCGATAATAGTGAAAAGGTGATTTATCTGACTTTTGACTGCGGTTATGAAAACGGCAATACGGAGGCAATTCTGGATGCGCTGAAAAAGCACAATGCGCCTGCCACTTTTTTTGTGGTAGGGCATTATCTGGAATCGGCGCCGGATTTGGTGAAGCGCATGGTGGAAGAAGGGCATACGGTGGGCAATCATACCTATCATCACCCGGATATGTCCACAATCTCCGACAAGGACGCTTTTCAAAAAGAAATGACAGATGTGTCGGAGAAATTCAAAGAGGTTACGGGGCAGGAGATGGCGATGTATTATCGACCGCCTCAGGGAAAGTACAATACGGCGAATCTGCAAATGGCAAAGGAACTAGGGTATTCCACCTTTTTCTGGAGTCTGGCGTATGTGGATTGGAATGTAGACAGTCAGCCCAGTCATGAGGAGGCTTTTCGGAAACTGACGACCCGTATCCATCCGGGCGCCGTTGTTCTGTTACATAACACCTCAAAAACCAATGGAGAAATCTTGGATGAATTGCTCACCAAATGGGAGGAAATGGGATATACCTTTGGCGTCTTGGCGGATATTGCAGGGTAGCTTCATGGGAAAAAGTTAATCCCATGGGAAAATGCAGCCCCATGAGAAACTCAGAGAGGAAGGACATTTATGTCAGAGCAGTTTTCCAGAACAGAACTGTTAATAGGAAAAGCCGGGGTAGAGCGTTTAAGCAAATCCAGAGTAGCCATATTCGGCATCGGCGGCGTGGGCGGTTATGTGGCGGAAGCCCTTGCCCGAAGCGGCGTCGGACGCTTGGATCTGATAGATAATGATAAGGTCTGTATCAGCAATATCAATAGGCAGATTATCGCCACGCACGATACGGTGGGGCAGTATAAGGTGGATGTCATGAAAGCCCGCATTTTGTCCATTAATCCGGAGGCGGCGGTGGAAGCGCACCGATGCTTTTATCTGCCGGAAACTGCGGGGCAGTTTGATTTTTCCAACTATGATTATGTGGTGGACGCGGTGGATACCGTCACCGCAAAAATTGAGATTATTATGCAGGCGAAAGCGGCAGGCGTGCCGGTGGTAAGCAGCATGGGAGCGGGAAATAAATTGGAGGCTTCCGCTTTTCGGGTGGCGGATATTTATGAAACCAGCGTATGTCCTTTGGCAAGGATTATGCGCAGGGAATTGAAGAAGCGGGGCGTGGAAAAATTGAAGGTGGTTTACTCCACGGAAAAAGCATTTTCCGTGAAAGAAATTTCTGCTGAGGAAGATGTTTCCGGCGGTAAGCGCAGTATTCCCGGAAGCATTGCTTTTGTGCCGCCTGTGGCGGGACTGATTCTTGCGGGAGAAGTGGTTAAGGATTTGACGGCGCTCATGGTATAATAAGGTTACAGGGAAGTCGCAGGATGGAACTGTAACTTTATTTTTTTAAGTTGAAACTTTTAAAGCCGGATGTCGTTTGTATAAGAGAAGGGGATAAAAACAGGTGGAGGATAAAGCATGAGGGATACGGAAATTATAGATTTATACTGGGAAAGAAGTGAACGGGCCATTGCCGAGAGTGAAAAGAGTTACGGAAAATATTGCCGCAGTATCGCCTTGCATATTCTTCATGACAGGGAGGACTGTGACGAGTGTGTCAATGACACTTGGCTGAGAGCATGGAATGCCATGCCGCCCAAGCGTCCGGACAGGCTGTCCATCTTTTTGGGCACTATCACCAGAAACCTGTCTTTGGATAAGTGGAAGCATAAGAATGCTGCCAAGAGAGGAAGTGGAGAAATGGAATTTGCATTGGATGAGCTGATGGAATGTATTCCGGCATCCCACAACACGGAGGAAGCCGTGGAAGCTGCGGAATTGGAGCATATGTTGAACAAATTTTTACATACCCTTAGCGAGCAGGACTGCAATGTGTTTCTCAGGAGATATTGGTATGTGGAAGAGTACGCCGTGATAGCCAAGCGTTATCATATGAATCTGAACACGGTGAAAACCTCTCTTTTCCGCACAAGAAATAAACTGAGGGAATATTTGGAACAGGAGGGAATTGTAGTGTGAAGAGAATTTCTAAGTCTGCAAAGTACGCAGACATAAGAAATTCTAAATCTTCACACCGAAAAACGCAAAAACAGCGTTTTTCATAAGCCAATTTATTGGCTTTGCTATTTTGAGCCGCTAAAGCGGCATGGAGGATATTATGAGCAACTTGATTCATTTGGAGGATAAATATATGGAAAAAGAAACGGACAGGCAGAAAGCAGTGCGCCTGATGGAAGCCTTGTCGGGCGTGGATGGGGAATTGCTGGAGCGGAGCGAGGGAGTTAAAAGAGTGATTCCTTTTTGGAGATACGGAAAGCAGCTGGCGGCCTGTTTTGCCATTGTGGCGATGGGGGTCTGCGTTTTTGGAGTCTACAGTGTTACAAGCAATA
This sequence comes from Lachnoclostridium sp., assembly GCA_023664665.1. Classification (GTDB taxonomy): domain Bacteria; phylum Bacillota; class Clostridia; order Lachnospirales; family Lachnospiraceae; genus Acetatifactor. The sequence goes on along the minus strand of JAMPEY010000004.1, from coordinate 144,165 downwards.
AAAGTGATACCTCAGGCAGCGGATATGCTTTTTTGAAGCAACAGTCAGCGGAAAATGGCGCTATGGCAGGCGGCAGTGATGGGGCAAGCGCGGACATGGCGCCACAGGAAGAGGCGTATAGGAATGATTTGGGTTTGGAAAAAGAAGCACCCGGCGAGGGGATGAAATCCGAAGCGGGTGTGCCTATGCAAACGGATATGCAGGATGCGGAAAGCAAATTACAGGAAGGCGTAACTATGAAGGATGGGGCATTAGGCGGGAAGGAGGAATTTTCGACTGCCCAGAACAGTAATCTTAGCCCGTCGGATTCCGACCAAGTGGAGGTATGTCTGGGAGATATCCGGCCTGAGATTACTTTGCGGGAAGCAAAGGAGATGGAGAGAATCGGCGGATATGTGCCGGAAACGATTCCGGCAGGCTATCGGCTTGAGTCGGCAAGGGGGGCTTCGCCGGATAACAGTTATCTGGATATGAGTCTGTGCTGGTGCAAAGGCATGGATGATATCATGCTGAATATTACGGAATTTTATGCCGTTGCCAGCATGCCGGCAGATGTGAATGATTCTTTCCAAAAAAGGATTGTTGACCCCAAAAGACCGGAAACTTATGATGTACATTTGTATGAAATCCCTTATGCCGATACGGTGCCTATGGAATATTTTGAGGTTTTCTACAATCCTGTGTTTACAGAGGCGGATTTTTCCCTTGAAATGGTGGAAGCGCGCATGAAATCCGTACCGGATGCGGGAGACACAAGCACGCCGAGGGGAAATTTTGCGGTGCTTTATGACAGCGGCATTCTGGTGGAATTTAACGGCAGAGGAAGCGCGGAGGAAATATGGGAGATGTTTGCATCCATTCATCCGTAAACTATATTATTGATTTTCGTTTTCCAGCATCCGGTAACCGACGCCGATTTCCGTAAACACATATTGGGGCTGGGCAGGCTGGGCTTCGATTTTGCGCCGGATATTTGCCATGTTTACCCGCAGGATCTGATTGCCGTCATCGGAGTAGGGTCCCCAAATGGTATTCATGATATAGCCGTAAGTCAGCACTTTGCCGGAATTTTCCGCAAGAAGGGTCAGAAGCTGGTACTCAATCTGGGTCAGGTGGATATCCTTTCCGGCAAGCAGGACTTTGCGCTTGTCAAACTGGATTTCCAGATCAAGGGCTTTGTATATGTGGTTTGGCGATTCTTTATGGCTGTGGCGGAGGGAGGTGCGGATGCGCGCCATCAGCTCGGCGGTTCCGAAGGGTTTTGTGATGTAGTCGTCCGCTCCCATATCCAGAGCGGCGACTTTTTCCTCCTCACTCATATGGGCGGACAGGATGATAATGGGGAGACTGCTCCAGCTGCGCACCTGTTGCAGCACAACAAGCCCGTCCATATCGGGAAGTCCTAAATCTAAAAGAATGATATTGGGACAAAAGGATGTGGTGAGGCTGATGCCTTCCCTGCCGGAAAAGGCGGTCATGACTTTGTAGTCATTGGACTCCAGAACGGTGGTAATAAAGTTGTTCAAATTTTTGTCATCTTCAATTAACAGTATCTTTGTCTTCGGGTTCATGTTATCCCTCTTTTCTTTGGTATGGTCGGAGTGTTCCTTTCAGCTTTTGGGCAGCGTAAAGACAAATTCGGCGCCTGTCTTGTGATTCCGTCCTAAAATTGTGCCGTGGTGCGCGGCGATGATGGTCTGGCAGATGGAAAGCCCGACGCCGGTGCCTTTGCCGGATACGGGATAGGATGTGCCGTCAAAGAGGCTGTCCAGCTTTTCTTGAGGAATGCCGTTACCGTAATCCTTTATGGAGACAGATACGGCGTGGGGCATGTCCCGCACGGTTACTTCAATGGGCGTCGGGCTTCCGGAATGGAGGGAAGCGTTGGACAGCAGATTGATCATGACCTGTTCAATCAAAATGGCATCCATGGGAAGCGAAATATAAGATTCGGGAATCTGCACTTTGACGGCGACATCGGGATAGTGCTTTTTAAATTTTTGCAGGGCTTCGGCAATCACTTCCTCTAAGGCTTCCGGGCGGGTGGCAATGGAAAAACTGTCTTTTTGGATACGGGTGATGACAAGAAGATTTTCCACTACATTTAAAAGCCAGTCTGCTTCCTCATGAATATTGGTCAAAAGCTCTGCTTTTTCTGTTTCGCTTAATTGGTTTGTACTGTCTAAATAGAGAGAGCTGTTACCGATGATGACGGCTAAGGGAGTTCTTAAGTCGTGGGAGATAGAACGCAGCAGATTTGCACGCATTTTCTCAATCTCGGATTCTGAGAGAAGCTTCCGGTGTTGGTTTGAAATATCTTTTAATAAAAGCACGGAAAAAGATGTGATACAATGCGAGGTGATAAGAACTGCCAATAGGAAAAACAGCAGTATCGCAAAGTGACTTTCCGGCAGCAGGGCATGGTAAACAAAAGCAACAGCCATGGCGGCGCCCAAGCAAATGCTGGAAAGCAGGAGGCTGTAGAGGTACTGCTTCCAAACAGGCATATTCTGTAATTTTCGATGCATGACATCTCCTTTGTAAACAAAAACACAACAACTGTATGATTCTATTGTATCTTACTTGCATGGCAATGGGTATAAAGATAGCGTTAAGAAGCATCCCGCATCCATCTGCCGCAAGCGCCGCAGGGAAGCGCCAGACCGCTTTCCGTGACAGGCAGGCCGATTTCACCGGCTTCCACATGACCGCCCAGCGGTTTGGCAAGGGCAGAGTTCAGCATATAGGAGAGAACTGCCGGCTGTAGTCCCGTGGTATAGGAATTGAGCAAAAAGAACAGGGCATCTTTGGAAAGCAGATGAGCCGTCAATTCAATGAAAGACCATATATTGGCCTCCAACTTCCATGTCTCGCCCTTGGGTCCCCTTCCGTAGGAGGGCGGGTCCATGATAATCCCGTCATATTTGTTGCCCCGGCGGATTTCACGCTCCACAAATTTAACGCAGTCATCCACCAAAAAACGGATGGGGGCATCTTTCAGGCAGGAGGCGGCATTTTCCTTTGCCCATCCCACCATGCCTTTGGAAGCGTCCACATGGGTCACGGCAGCGCCTGCCGCTGCTGCGGCAATGGTAGCGCCGCCGGTATAGGCAAACAGATTGAGCACTTTTACGGGTTGGTCCGCGGGGCGGTGGGCTTCTCTGATAATATGGGAAAACCAATCCCAATTAACCGCCTGTTCGGGAAACAGACCTGTGTGTTTAAAACTGAAGGGCTTCAGGTGAAAAGTCAGGGAGCGGCATTCCGGTGTTGAGGCGTCCGCAAGGTCATAGGATATGCTCCATTCGTCAGGAAGTTCAAAGAATTCCCATTCTCCGCCACCCTTGGCGCTCCTATGGTAATGTCCGTTTTTCTGTTTCCAGCCGGGATTGGCGTAATCTGTGCCCCAGATGACCTGAGGGTCGGGACGCACAAGGAGATATTTCCCCCAGCGCTCTAATTTTTCCCCATTGCCGGTATCTATCACTTCATAGTCTTTCCAATTGTCTGCAATCCACATAGGTATATCCTCCCTCATTCACTATACAGGATTTTTGTATTTTATGCAACGCCGGGGCAAAAATGCGTTTACATTTGCCTTATTTAGTGTATAATTATGTCATTATTGGACGAATTGAGTGCATAGGACTTGACTTATCAGGAAATTCTTAGTAGACTAATGAGTAAATGCGCATAAATAAATAGTGAATAACGGTACATAAAAAGGAGAAAAGAACTTATGAGTGCACAGGCTGGTATTATTTTGGCAATTGTAGTTTATCTGGCAGTTATGATAGCTGTGGGTGTTTATTTCAGCAGAAAAAGCGATTCATCCGCAGAAGGGTTTTATCTGGGCGGCAGAAAGTTGGGTCCTTTGGTGGCGGCAATGAGCGCCGAGGCTTCAGACATGAGCAGCTATCTGCTCATGGGTCTTCCGGGACTTGCATACATATCGGGTATTGCGGATGTGGGATGGACGGTGATAGGACTCGGCGTGGGAACCTATCTGAACTGGCTGCTTGTGGCAAAGAAGCTGCGCAGATATTCCGCTTCCTGCGGCGCGATTACCATTCCCGATTTCTTTTCCAAGAGGTACAGGGATAATAAGAATATACTTGCCTGTATTGCCGCTATCTTTATCCTGATTTTTTTCATTCCCTATACGGCGTCCGGATTTAAGGCAGTGGGAACTCTGTTTTCTACTTTATTTGGGGTGGATTATCATATGGCGATGCTGGTTGGCGCGCTGATTATCGTGGGGTATACCGCACTGGGAGGATTTCTGGCGGTATCCACCACAGATTTGATTCAGAGCATTGTTATGACGATTGCGCTGATTGTCATTGTATTTTTTGGCATTAACACGGCAGGAGGCTGGGGGGCTGTTATGGAGAATGCCCGCGCGATTCCTGGGTACTTGAGCATGAATCAGACCTATGATGTTAAGGCAGGCATGGCAAAACCATATACAATGCTTACCATTTTATCCACAGTGGCCTGGGGGCTTGGCTATTTTGGAATGCCTCATATTCTGCTGCGTTTTATGGCTGTGAGGGATGAAAAGGAAATCAAGCTTGCCCGCAGGATTGCATCCGTCTGGGTGGTGATTTCCATGACGGTTGCCATTTTTCTGGGACTGATCGGCTGTGCTGCTTCTGCGGCAGGCGCGATTCCTTCCTTTAATAACAGCGCTGATTCGGAAACGGTTATCATACAGTTTGCCAATCTGCTCTCGAAGCATGGTTTTCTGGCAGCGGTTGTTGCAGGCGTAGTGCTTGCGGGTATTCTGGCATGTACCATGTCAACGGCGGATTCCCAGCTGCTTACGGCGGCATCCAGCGTGTCCCAGAATCTGCTGCAGGACTTTTTAAAGATTAAGATGAGTGAAAAGATGTCTATGCTGGCAGCCCGCGCTACCATTATGCTGATAGCTGTGATAGGTGTGTTTCTTGCATGGAATCCGGACAGTTCCGTGTTTAATATTGTGTCCTTTGCATGGGCCGGCTTTGGCGGGGCATTCGGTCCCATCATGCTGTTTTCCTTGTTCTGGAAGCGCACGAATTTCCCGGGAGCGCTTGCCGGCATGATTTCCGGGGGCGTGATGGTATTTGTATGGAAGTATCTGGTTCGTCCTCTGGGTGGCTTATGGGATATCTATGAGCTGCTTCCTGCCTTTATTGTGGGAAGTCTGGTAATTTTGGCAGTATCACTGGTGACGCCGGCGCCTTCCAAGGAAATTACAAAGGAATTTGAGACCGTGAAGGCCATGAAATAAATTGTACTAAAAAAAATACAATTTTGTGCTTGCAAAATTTTTCCTTATCCTGTATACTACTACTTGCTGTGGCATGATAGCTGTGAAGCGTGAGGTTGCTGCTTTCGGGCAATCGGAAGCAGGTTTTCCGTGGAGCGAATGTCAAGTTAGGAAACTGACGACAAGTCACTGTACCAAAACAAGGTCTACTTATCGGTAGAAACGGTGTGTGAGTATTGTAAAAAGTTTAGGACACACACGGGAGAGTGTACAGTCACCACTTGTCGTACGAGAGTGCGAAAAGGAGGCGGCTATTTTTATGGCAAATCAAGTAATGAGAATCACCCTGAAGGCATATGAGCATCAGCTTGTGGATGCATCTGCCCGGAAGATTATCGAAACAGTCAAGAAGAACGGTTCACAGGTGAGCGGTCCCGTTCCCCTTCCCACCAAAAAGGAAGTGGTCACAATTTTGAGAGCTGTTCATAAGTACAAGGATTCCAGAGAACAGTTTGAACAGAGAACCCACAAGAGACTGATCGATATCATTGCACCGACCCAGAAGACGGTGGATGCGCTGCAGAGATTGGAAATGCCTGCAGGCGTATATATTGACATCAAAATGAAGAATAAGTGATAAACGGTTTGCTTCATTTTAATGAATCATAAGCAGCACAAACAAAAACAAAACCTCTACTAGACAAGAACGGGCGTTGTCCCGGTCCTCTATGTAGACAACAGGAGGTAAAAATGAAGAAAGCAATTTTGGCAACAAAAATCGGAATGACTCAGATCTTCAATGAAGACGGCGCACTCATTCCCGTAACGGTTCTTCAGGCAGGACCCTGCGTGGTCACCCAGTTAAAGACTGTGGAGAATGACGGCTACAGCGCAGTGCAGGTCGGCTTTGTAGACAAGAAGGACAAAATCATCAATAAGGACGCAAGCGGCAAAAAGGAAATCGTTCACAGTCATGGCGCAACCAAGGCGGAGCAGGGACATTTCAAGAAAGCCGGCGTAAGCTCCAAGCGGTATGTGAGGGAGTTTAAGTTTGAAAATGCGGATGAATATACTTTGGGAGCAGAAATTAAAGCGGATATCTTTGCGGAAGGCGACAAGATAGATGCTACCGCAATTTCCAAAGGTAAAGGTTTCCAGGGCGCTATTAAGAGATTGGGACAGCACAGAGGACCCATGAAGCACGGCTCTAAGTTCCACCGTCATCAGGGTTCCAACGGTGCGTGCTCTTCACCCAGCCGCGTGTTTAAGGGTAAAGGAATGCCCGGTCACATGGGATGCGTAAAGGTAACGGTTCAGAATCTGGAAGTGGTGAGAGTGGATGCCGAGAAGAATCTGCTTCTTATCAAAGGTTCCGTACCCGGACCCAAGAAATCTTTAGTAACCATCAAAGAAACCGTTAAGGTGGAGGCATAAAATTGCGTATAGCGCAAAGCGAAAGGAGGACCAAGCAGATGGCAAGCGTATCTGTTTTTAATATGGAAGGCAAAGAAGTCGGTACGATTGAATTAAGCGATGCAGTGTTCGGCGCAAAGATAAACGAGCATCTGGTGCATATGGCAGTCGTACAGCATCTGGCAAATAAGCGTCAGGGTACCCAGAAAGCAAAGACCCGTTCAGAGGTGTCCGGCGGAGGCAGAAAACCTTGGAGGCAGAAGGGAACCGGTCATGCAAGACAGGGTTCTATCAGAGCTCCCCAATGGAAAGGCGGCGGAATGGTATTCGCGCCGGTTCCCAGAGATTACTCTTTCAAGATGAACAAGAAAGAGAAGCGTGCGGCTCTTAAGTCCGTTCTTACGGATAAGGTGCAGAACAGCAATCTGATTGTGCTTGACGAGTTAAAGTTTGACGAAATCAAGACCAAGAATTTTGTGAGGGTGATGAACAATCTGAATGTGAACAACGGATTGGTGGTAATTGCGGACAATGATAAAAATGTAGTGATGTCTGCAAGAAACCTTGAGAAGATAAATACCGCTCAGGTAAACACCATCAATGTGTATGATATTATGAAAGCTAAGACAGTTGTCCTGACTAAGGATGCTGTTGTGAAGATTGAGGAGGTGTATGCATAATGGCAGACCTTAAGTATTACGATGTAATTCTCAAGCCGGTTATCACCGAGAAGAGCATGGCCGGCATGAGCGATAAGAAATATACTTTCTTCGTCCACACAGAAGCAAACAAAACTCAGATTAAGGAAGCTGTCGAGAAGATGTTTGAGGGCACCAAGGTAAAGAAAGTAAATACCATGAATATCATGGGTAAAAAGAAAAGACGCGGAGCGGTTGTAGGAAGAACCGCCAAGACCAAGAAGGCTATGGTGTGGCTGACCGAGGACAGCAAGGATATTGAAATCTTTGCGGGACTCTAAACGATGATTTCATCGGATGAAAGGTTTCCTCGCGTATTTAAGTATGCGGTCTGGATAATTGACTGCGCAAAAAAGATGAAAAGGAGATAAGACAATGGGAATCAAGACATACAATCCCTATACACCTTCCAGAAGAAATATGACCGGTTCGGACTTTGCGGAGATTACCAAAACCACTCCCGAGAAGAGCCTTTGCAGTTCTTTAAAGAAGAATGCCGGTCGTAACAATCAGGGAAAGATCACGGTTAGACATCGCGGCGGCGGTGCTGCAAGAAAATACAGGATTATCGATTTCAAGAGAAAGAAAGACGGAATTCCTGCAAAAGTTATCGGTATTGAATATGACCCCAACAGAACGGCAAATATTGCATTGATTTGTTATGCGGACGGCGAGAAGGCGTATATCCTTGCCCCCGATGGACTGAAGGATGGCATGAAGGTTATGAATGGACCTCAGGCGGAAATTTCCGTCGGAAACTGCCTGCCTCTGTCAGAGGTTCCGGTAGGTACGCTGGTACACAATATTGAGCTGCATCCGGGCAAGGGCGGACAGATGGTTCGCTCCGCCGGCAATTCCGCACAGCTTATGGCAAAAGAAGGAAAGTATGCAACACTTCGTCTTCCTTCCGGCGAGATGAGAATGGTTCCGCTGGTATGCCGGGCAACCATCGGTGTTGTAGGCAATGTGGATCACAATCTGATCAATATCGGAAAAGCAGGGCGCAAGCGTCATATGGGATTCCGTCCCACGGTTCGCGGCTCTGTTATGAACCCTAACGACCATCCTCACGGCGGTGGTGAAGGTAAAACCGGTATTGGCCGTCCCGGTCCCTGCACTCCTTGGGGTAAGCCTGCTCTCGGTCTTAAGACCCGTAAGAAAAAGAAGGCTTCCAACAAGATGATTGTAAGAAGACGCGACGGAAGAGCAATCAAATAAGGAGGAAAGACAATGGCTAGATCACTGAAAAAAGGACCGTTTGCAGATGCGAGTCTGTTAAAAAAAGTAGATGCTTTAAACGCTTCGGGACAGAAACAGGTTATTAAGACCTGGTCACGCCGTTCTACAATTTTCCCTTCTTTTGTAGGACATACAATTGCGGTTCACGACGGCAGAAAGCATGTACCCGTATATGTAACCGAAGATATGGTTGGACACAAGCTCGGCGAGTTTGTTGCAACCAGAACTTATAGAGGACACGGCAAGGACGAGAAGAAGTCGAAGGTCAGATAAGCCGATATTCAGTTTGAAAGGAGGATATATCTATGGCTAAAGGACATAGATCCCAAATAAAGAGAGAAAGAAATGCGCAGAAAGATACAAGACCTTCAGCTAAGTTGTCTTATGCAAGAGTGTCGGTTCAGAAGGCCTGTTTCGTTTTGGATGCCATCAGGGGAAAAGATGTTGAGACTGCATTGGCAATCCTGAGTTACAATCCCAGATATGCATCAAGCATTATCAAGAAGCTGCTTGAGTCAGCTATCGCTAATGCCGAGACAAATAACGGTATGAATACCGAAAACCTTTATATTGCAGAGTGTTATGCAAATAAGGGACCTACCATGAAGAGGGTCAGACCCAGAGCGCAGGGCAGGGCTTACAGGATTGAAAAGAGAACGAGCCATATCACGGTTGTGCTTGACGAGAAGAAGTAGGGAAAGGAGCTTAGAATAAATGGGACAGAAAGTTAATCCTCACGGCCTTAGAGTCGGAATTATTAAAGATTGGGATTCCAAGTGGTATGCTGAGGGCGAGTTTGCCGAGTATCTGAAAGAAGACTACGAAATCAGAAAATATCTGAAGAAGAAATTGTACAGCGCAGGCATTTCCAAGATAGAAATCGAGAGAGCATCAGACAGGGTAAAGGTTATGATTTACACTGCGAAGCCCGGATTGATCATCGGTAAGGGCGGTACGGAAATCGAGGAGACCAAAAAGGAACTCTGCAAGCTGACAGGCAAGAAAGTGCTGATTGATGCGAAGGAAATCAAGAAGCCCGATAAGGATGCACAGCTGGTTGCCGAGAACATCGCATTACAGTTGGAGAACCGTGTATCTTTCAGACGCGCTATGAAGTCCTGCATGGGCAGAACCATGAAAGCGGGCGCTCTTGGTATCAAGGCAGCATGCGCAGGCCGTCTGGGCGGTGCGGATATTGCCCGTACGGAGTTTTACAGCGAAGGAACAATTCCCCTGCAGACCTTGAGAGCAGATATCGACTATGGTTTTGCGGAGGCAGATACCACCTATGGAAAAGTGGGAGTCAAAGTTTGGATTTATAAAGGCGAGATACTTCCTACAAAAGGAAATCAGATGGAAGGGAGCGATAAATAATGTTAATGCCGAAGAGAGTGAAACGCCGCAAACAGTTCCGCGGCTCTATGGCCGGCAAGGCTACAAGAGGTAATACAATCACTTATGGTGAATTCGGACTGGTTGCTACAGAGCCCTGCTGGCTCAAGTCAAATCAGATTGAAGCAGCCCGTATTGCGCTTACCCGTTACACAAAGCGTACCGGTAAAGTCTGGATTAAGGTTTTCCCGGATAAGCCCGTAACGGCAAAACCCGCTGAGACCCGTATGGGTTCCGGTAAAGGAAGCGTGGAATATTGGGTAGCAGTGGTAAAACCCGGACGCGTTATGTTTGAAATTGCCGGTGTTGCCGAAGAACAGGCACGCGAGGCGCTGCGTCTGGCTATGCACAAGCTTCCCTGCAAATGTAAAATCGTGTCTAAGGCGGATTTGGAAGGCGGTGTATCATAATGAAATCAAGCAAATTTGTAGAAGAGTTAAGAAATAAGTCACCGGAAGAATTAAATACGGATCTGGTAGCTGCAAAGAAAGAACTTTTCAATTTGAGATTCCAGAATGCGACTAATCAGTTGGATAACACGGCAAGAATCAAAGAGGTAAGAAAGAACATTGCGCGTATCCAGACAGTTATAACCGAGAAGGCTAGAGCATAGAAAGGAGATCAAACCGTGGAAAGAAATTTAAGAAAAACCCGTACCGGTAAAGTTACTAGTAATAAGATGGATAAGACCGTCGTTGTTGCAATTGAAGAACATGTAAAGCATCCTCTCTATGGCAAAGTCGTAAAGCGCACATACAAGCTGAAAGCGCATGACGAGAACAATGAGTGCAACATCGGAGATACCGTTAAGGTTATGGAGACAAGACCCCTTTCCAAAGAGAAGAGATGGAGACTTGTAGAAATCTTAGAGAGAGCGAAATAAGTTAATGTGTCGTTTGACGGCAAAGGAGGAAAATCATGATTCAGCAGGAAAGTAGATTAAAAGTTGCTGATAATACCGGTGCAAAAGAATTGCTCTGCATCAGGGTTATGGGCGGCTCTACCAGAAGATATGCACATATTGGAGATGTGATTGTTGCTTCCGTTAAAGATGCAACACCCGGAGGAGTTGTAAAGAAGGGTGATGTTGTTAAGGCAGTGGTGGTTCGCACGGTCAAGGAAACACGCCGCAAGGACGGTTCTTATATCCGGTTTGATGAGAACGCTGCCGTAATCATCAAGGAAGATAAGACCCCCAGAGGAACCCGTATCTTTGGACCGGTAGCAAGAGAGCTTCGTGAGAAACAGTTTATGAAGATTGTTTCCTTGGCTCCTGAAGTATTATAAGGAGGTGCCACATGGCAACATTAAAAATTAAAAAGGGTGATACCGTAAAGGTTATTGCCGGTAAAGATAATAATGCAGAGGGCAAGGTGCTCTCCGTAGACGCAAAGAAGCATAAAGTTCTGGTCGAGGGAGTCAATATGATTACCAAGCATGCGAAGCCTTCTCAGACAAATCCTAACGGAGGAATCATCCAGAAGGAAGCTCCTATTGATATTTCAAATGTAATGCTTCTTGTGAAAGGCACGCCTACCAGAGTCGGATTCAAGGTGGAGAACGGTAAGAAAGTGCGTTTTGCAAAGGCAACAGGCGAAGTAATTGACTAATCAATAGGAAGGAGGAAAAAAAGTGAGCAGACTGAAAGATTTGTATAAAGACGAAATCGTAGCAGCGATGACGAAGAAGTTTGGATATAAAAATGTCATGGAGGTTCCGAAGCTTGAAAAGATCGTTATCAACATGGGTGTCGGCGAGGCAAAGGAGAATGCAAAGGTTTTGGAAAACGCAGTAGCTGACATGGAAGCCATTGCAGGTCAGAAGGCAATCCTCACCAAAGCAAAGAAATCTGTGGCAAACTTCAAAATCCGTGAAGGAATGGCAATCGGATGCAAGACGACTCTGCGCGGCGAGAAGATGTATGAGTTTTTGGATCGCTTGGTAAATCTGGCGCTGCCCCGTGTGCGTGACTTTAGAGGAGTCAATCCCAATGCTTTTGACGGAAGAGGAAATTATGCGCTGGGCATTAAAGAGCAGTTCATTTTCCCCGAGATTGAGTTTGACAAGATTGATAAAACCAGAGGCATGGATGTTATTTTTGTAACTACCGCTAAGACGGATGAAGAGGCGCGCGAGTTACTGACATTGTTCAATATGCCGTTTGCTAAATAAAAGGGAGGTAAATTCTGATGGCTAAGACATCTTTGAAAGTAAAACAGCAGCGCAAACCTAAGTTTTCTACACAGGCTTATACCCGCTGCAACATTTGTGGTCGTCCCCACGCTGTTTTGAAAAAATACGGAATTTGCAGAGTTTGCTTCCGTGAGCTGGCATACAAGGGACAAATTCCCGGCGTGAAGAAAGCAAGCTGGTAAGAGTGTGAAGAGAATTTCTAAGTCTGCAAAGTACGCAGACATAAGAAATTCTAAAACTTCACACCGAAGAACGCAAAACCGGCGTTCTTCACAGAGCCGATTAGGTTCTGTGGGATTGGTGTATGGAAGTGCAAATGGCAAATAAAAGAAATAAAGGAGGAAGTCACAAAATGACAATGAGCGATCCTATTGCAGATATGCTTACAAGAATCCGTAATGCAAATACTGCGAAACATGATACGGTTGATGTTCCTTCTTCTAAAATGAAGCTGGCTATTGCAGACATCCTTTTAGAAGAGGGTTATATTAAGAAATATGACATTATTGACGAGGGAAGCTACAAGAGCATTCGCATCACTCTTAAGTACGGCGCCAACAAGAACGAAAAGATTATTTCCGGCATTAAGAGAATTTCCAAGCCGGGCCGCCGTGTGTATGTCGGAAAGGAAGATCTGCCCAAGGTATTGGGAGGTCTTGGTATCGCCATCGTTTCTACCAATCAGGGCGTTTTGACCGATAAAAAGGCAAGAGAGCTTCAGGTAGGCGGCGAAGTGCTGGCATTTGTCTGGTAGCACGACATGAAGGATTTCTAAGGCTTTAGAAAACAAAGCCTAAGAAATGCTAAGTCATGTCGGAAAAGATTTTCTAAGGCAATAAAGTACATTGCCTAATAAAATCTAAGTTTCGTCCCTATGGAACTGACAATTGTTCTATAATTAAAAACAGGAGGTACGGGCATGTCACGTATAGGTAGAATGCCAATCGCGATTCCGGCAGGCGTTACTGTGGAAATCGCAGAAAATAACAAAGTAACTGTCAAAGGTCCCAAAGGAACACTTGAGAGAGTGCTGCCTGCGGAGATGGAGATTAAGCTTGAGGGCGCGGAAGTATTAGTAAGCAGACCCAACGACTTAAAGAAAATGAAATCACTTCATGGTCTGACCAGAACGCTGATTAACAATATGGTAGTCGGTGTAACTCAGGGCTATGAGAAAAAGCTTGAGGTAAACGGCGTAGGTTACAGGGTTGCAAAGGCAGGAAAGAAGCTGACTTTAAACCTTGGATATTCCCATCCGGTAGAGATGGAGGATCCGGAAGGTGTTGAAACCGTTGTGGAAGGTCAGAATGTGATTATTGTAAAGGGTATTGACAAAGAGAAGGTTGGTCAGTTTGCAGCCAATATCAGAGACAAGAGAAAACCTGAGCCTTACAAGGGCAAGGGTATCAAGTATGCTGACGAGACAATCAGGCGTAAAGTCGGTAAGACCGGTAAGAAATAACGGATAAGGAGAGTGTGAAGATGGTTAAAAAAGAATCAAGACAAAAAGTTCGTGTTAAAAAGCACATGAGAATTCGTAACCGCTTCAGCGGCACTGCCGAAAGACCCCGTCTTGCAGTGTTCAGAAGCAATAATCATATGTATGCTCAAATTATCGACGATACAGTTGGGAATACATTAGTGGCAGCATCCACTCTTGAGAAGGACATCAAGGCAGAGCTGGAAAAGACCAATAATGTTGAGGCAGCGGCATACTTGGGAACCGTGATTGCAAAGAGGGCAATGGAAAAGGGCATCAAGGAAGTTGTTTTTGACAGAGGCGGTTTTTTGTATCACGGAAAGATTGCAGCATTAGCTGATGCGGCCAGAGAAGCTGGCTTGGAATTCTAGGAAAGGGAGAGGAATATACCATGAAGCATACAATCATAGATGCAAGCCAGATGGAGCTGAGTGATAAGGTAGTTACGATCAAGCGTGTTACCAAGGTTGTGAAGGGCGGAAGCAATATGCGTTTTACGGCTTTAGTAGTAGTCGGTGACGGAAACGGCCATGTGGGTGCAGGTTTAGGTAAGGCAAAGGAAATTCCCGAAGCCATCCGCAAAGGAAGAGAAGACGCAGTAAAGCATATTGTTGAAGTGGCATTGGATGAAAACAATTCCATTACCCATGATTTTATCGGCAAATATGGCTCTGCAAATGTTTTGTTAAAGAAGGCTCCGGAAGGTACCGGTATTATCGCAGGCGGTCCTGCCCGTGTGGTGTGCGAGCTTGCAGGCATTAAAAATATCCGTACCAAATCTCTTGGCTCCAATAACAAGCAGAATGTTGTCCTTGCGACCATCACCGGTTTAAGCCAGTTAAAGGCTCCCGAAGAAGTAGCCAAGAACAGAGGCAAGTCTGTGGATGAAATTTTAGCTTGAAAAAGTGAATGATTCACTTGAAAGGAGAACGACAATGGCAGAGAAAAAGTTAAAAGTAACTTTAGTAAAATCCTTAATCGGTTCTGTTCCCAAAAACAGGGCAACTGCACAGTCCATGGGACTTCGCAAGATAGGTCAGTCCATCGTGCTTCCCGATAATGATTGCACAAAGGGACAGATTCGCAAAATTAATCATTTAATTAAAGTTGAAGAAGTATAAGAAGATAAGGAGGTGTTAAAAATGGAATTATCCAATTTGAGACCCGCTGAAGGATCTAAGCATCATAACTTCAGAAAAGGCCGTGGACATGGTTCCGGTAACGGTAAGACTGCGGGAAAGGGACATAAGGGACAGAAAGCCCGTTCCGGAGCGCCCAGACCCGGTTTTGAAGGCGGACAGATGCCTTTATACAGACGAATTCCCAAAAGAGGTTTTACCAACAGAAACGCCAAGGACATTGTGGCTGTCAATGTAAGTGCCCTTGAAGGCTTTGAGAATGGTGCGACTGTTGATGTGGCAGCATTAAAAGAGGCAGGAATTATAAAGAATCCAAGAGATGGAGTAAAGATACTCGGAAATGGAGACCTTACCAAGAAGCTTACTGTCAAGGTAAATGCGTTCAGCGCATCCGCAAAGGAAAAAATTGAAGCTCTTGGTGGAACTGCAGAGGTGATTTAATGCTTACAACGCTAAAGAATGCATTCAAAATCAAGGAAATAAGACAGAAACTTATTTTTACCTTTATTATGCTGGTAGTGATTCGTATCGGCTCCTGTATTCCGGTGCCGGGGATGCAAACAAGCCTTTTTACCGAGTGGTTTAAAGGGATGGCAGGCGATTCCTTTAGTTTTTTTGATGCCATTACGGGCGGTTCTTTTGCGAACATGACGATTCTGGCATTGAATATCAATCCCTATATCACATCGTCCATTATCATGCAGCTTTTGACCATTGCGATTCCCAAGCTGGAAGAAATGCAGCGTGACGGTGAGGACGGAAGGAAGAAGATTGCGGCAATTACCAGATATGTAACGGTGGCGCTTGCATTGATCCAGTCTACAGCGATGGCTGTGGGATTCGGAAGACAGGGATATCTGACGGAATATAATGTGATGAATATTATTACGGTAATCGTAACCCTTACGGCAGGAAGCGCATTCTTAATGTGGGTGGGTGAACAGATTACGGAGCATGGTGTGGGAAACGGTATTTCTATTGTGCTGGTAATTAATATTATATCCAGACTGCCTTCTGATTTTGCCGCATTGTTTGAACAGTTTGTGTTTGGCAAGGCGCCTGCGACGGCAATTCTTGCGGCGGCGATTATTCTTGCCATCGTGATTGCAATGGTGGTGCTGGTTATCGTATTAAATGACGGTACCCGCAAGATTCCCGTACAGTATGCCAAGAAGGTACAGGGCAGAAAAATGGTAGGAGGTCAGACCGCCAATATTCCTTTGAAGGTCAATACTTCCGGTGTTATTCCCATTATTTTTGCACAGTCCATTATGCAGCTTCCCATTATGATCAGTACATTTGTGGGATATAACGGAACCGGGGTGTGGGGTGAGATTCTCAAAGGACTCAATTCCAGCTATTGGTGCCGCATAAGCCAGCCCGTTTATTCCATCGGATTATTGGTATATATCGCATTAATTGTATTTTTTGCATATTTTTATACTTCCATTACCTTTAATCCGCTGATGATTGCCGACAATATGAAGAAGCAGGGTGGTTTTATCCCCGGTATCAGACCCGGTAAGCCCACCAGCGATTATCTGGACAAGGTACTGAATTATATTGTATTTATCGGAGCGGTGGGATTAATTATTGTTTCTGTCATTCCGTTTATTTTCAGCGGTGTGTTTGGAGCAAATGTATCCTTCGGCGGCACAAGCCTTATCATTATCGTGAGTGTTGTGCTGGAGACGATAAAACAGATTGAATCTCAGATGCTGGTTCGGAATTATAAGGGCTTCTTGGAGGATTAATAACAGACAATGAGCGCATTCGGATGAGCATTCCTATCCGAATGCGTGTGTTATATTTGAAGATTGATATGCGTGCTAAAGTGTGCAGGGAGGTATAAATTTGAAAATTATTATGTTGGGCGCGCCGGGCGCAGGAAAAGGAACTCAGGCAAAAATGATTGCGGAAAAGTATGGGATTCCCCATGTATCCACGGGGGATATTTTCCGCGCAAATATTAAGAACGGTACGGAACTTGGCATGGAAGCCAAAAAGTACATGGATCAGGGACTTTTGGTTCCGGACGAATTGACGGTAAAGATTCTTTTGGACAGAGTGGCACAGCCGGATTGTGAAAAGGGTTATGTTTTGGACGGATTTCCCAGAAATATTCCTCAGGCGAATGTGCTGGATAAGGCGCTTACGGAGCTTGGAGACGCCATTGATTATGCTGTCAATGTAGATGTGCCGGATGAAAATATCGTAAAGAGGATGTCCGGCAGACGGGCTTGCCTTGCGTGTGGGGCAACCTATCATATTGTAAATGTCCCTCCCAAAAAAGAGGGAGTCTGTGATGCCTGCGGAAAGGAACTGGTGCTGCGCGATGATGACAAACCGGAGACGGTGCAGAACCGCTTGAAGGTATACCACGAGCAGACTCAGCCGTTGATTGATTTTTATACCGAAAAGGGTGTTTTAAAAACCGTGGACGGCACTATGGATATGAAGGATGTATTTGAGGCTATTACGGCAATCTTAGGATGAAGCGGCATGACGGTAAATCTATAAAAAGGAAGTATGGTTTTGAAATGGGCGTGACAATTAAGTCGGAACGGGAAATAGAACTGATGCGTGAATCCTGCAGACTGTTGGCTATTGTACATAAGGAGCTGGGAGAGAGCATTCGTCCGGGCATATCCACTCTGGACATTGATACGCTGGGAGAAAAACTGATTCACAAATTGGGCTGTGTCCCTAATTTTAAAAATTATAACGGCTATCCTGCCAGCATATGTGTGTCCGTCAATGATGAGGTGGTTCATGGGATTCCCAGCGAACACCGTATTTTACAGGAAGGTGATATCGTCAGTCTGGACGCGGGGCTGATTTATCAGGGATATCATTCCGATGCGGCAAGAACCTATGGGGTAGGACAGATTACTCCTGAGGCACAGAAATTGATTGATGTCACGAGAGAAAGCTTTTTTGCGGGAATAAAAATGGCAAAAGCAGGCAATCATCTCCATGATATCTCCAATGCCATAGATGCCTATGTGAAACCTCACGGTTATGGAATTGTGCGGGATTTAGTAGGTCACGGAATCGGCAGAAAACTTCATGAAGCTCCGGAGATTCCCAACTATGCCAAACGCAGCCGGGGAATCAAACTCCGGGCGGGGATGACCCTTGCGGTGGAGCCTATGATTAATATGGGAGATCCCGATGTGGTATGGCTGGATGATGATTGGACCGTGGTGACGGAGGATGGGTCGTGGTCGGCGCATTACGAAAATACGATTTTGATTACGGACGGCGAGCCGGAGATTCTGACCCTGTATTAACAAAACGCCTATGCATCCGGACGCGCAGCCATCTTTCACGGTAAGGGCTGCTTTGCGGGCAAGGGCGGGATTCGGTCGGAAGGAATATAAGAGATATGGAGTTTAAGATAGGAAATTTTGTGATTTCCAAGGCAGGTCATGATAAGGGGCAATATTATGTTATCGTGGGTGAAGAGGGAGACTTTGTCTATCTCAGCGACGGGCGGTTAAAAAAAGTGGAAGCGCCCAAGCGTAAGCGCAAAAAGCATATACAGATTATCAACCGCACGGTGGGCAATGAACTTTTAAAAAAGCTTACGGGGACAGCGGCAAGCGCACAGATAACGGATGAAGAAATCAAATATGAAATCAAGCAATATTTAAAGCAAGAATAGAAAGTGGAGGGATGGTATGTCTAAAAGTGATGTAATCGAAATCGAGGGAATCGTTGTGGAGAAACTGCCAAACACCATGTTCCGTGTGGAACTGGAGAACGGTCATCGTGTGCTTGCAACTATCAGCGGTAAGCTGCGCCAGAATTTTATCCGTATTTTGCCGGGTGATAAAGTGACTTTGGAATTATCTCCCTATGATTTGAGTAAGGGACGCATTATCTGGAGGGACAAATAGAGTTTTATAAAAATATTTATTGTAAAATGGATATAACCCCTTGCAAACAGCAGGGGGTTGTGTTATAATGTAAAACGGTCTTTTTTGAAAGGAGGGTTTGAGATGAAAGTCAGATCATCAGTAAAACCGATTTGCGAAAAGTGCAAAATCATCAAGAGAAAAGGACGCATCAGAGTAATCTGCGAGAATCCGAAGCATAAGCAGAGACAGGGATAATCACCGGTTGACGAACCTGACCTGTAGGTTTAACGGGTTGGGCGGTTCAAGCATGTGAGTTCCTGTCCGGTTATTATGTGCGGCTGAACCGGCGTACCTTTGAATGCGCCGATTATCATAAAGACGGATAGGGCTTATGGGAGATTACTTGTTGATACCAAAACGAAAAGATTTTCTAAAACCATAAAAGACATGATTAAATCATAAAAGGCATGATAAATCATAAAGGACATGATTTGAAAATCTATGTTTTGTTTTTAGACGGAAGTTAAAAAATGTTTTGGAAAGATCGGATAGGCGTCCGGTTGGGTGGAAGCCCCAATCAATTAGTAACTTGAAAAGCGTACAATTGACAGACCAAAGTACGCGGCGTATTTTTCAAAAAACGAAAAACGCAAGGAAAATGGAGGAAACGTAAATGGCTCGTATCGAAGGTGTAGACTTACCCAGAGAAAAACGAATTGAAATCGGTTTGACCTATATTTATGGTATCGGCAGACCGACTTCCAACAAAATTTTGGAGTTGGCAGGTGTAAATCCTGACACAAGAGTGAGAGATATCACCGATGAAGAAGTGAAGAAGATTACCGAAGCGATTGACAAGCTGGGAGTCATGGTAGAGGGTGACTTGAGAAGAGAAATCGCCCTGAATATCAAGAGACTTCAGGAAATTGGATGTTATCGCGGCATCCGTCATCGTAAGGGACTTCCTGTCCGCGGACAGAACACCAAGAATAACGCAAGGACCCGCAAGGGACCCAAGCGAACTGTTGCAAACAAAAAGAAGTAGGTGAAGGTAAGCATTAGTTCGCTTTGCGAACCCTAGCTAACAAAAAGAAATAAGCTATTATTATTAACAAACAGTAAATTTTAGGAGAAAGTAGGTTAGTTTAAAATGGCAAAAACTGTTGCAAAGAAAGTAACAAAGAAGCGTGTCAAGAAAAACGTTGAACGGGGACAGGCACATATTCAGGCATCTTTCAATAATACAATCGTTACATTGACAGATACCGAAGGAAATGCGCTGAGCTGGGCAAGTGCCGGCGGTCTTGGCTTTAGAGGTTCAAGGAAATCTACTCCATATGCTGCACAGATGGCGGCTGAAACGGCTACCAAGGCTGCTTTAGTACATGGATTGAAATCCGTCGATGTATTTGTAAAGGGTCCCGGTTCGGGACGGGAAGCGGCAATCAGGGCATTGTCCGCAGCAGGACTTGAGGTCGTAAGCATTTGTGATGTAACTCCGGTTCCTCACAACGGATGCCGTCCTCCCAAGCGCCGCCGTGTATAGTTTATCGTTTGCGGCAATGTAACTGTGTTGGAAGAAAGTGCCGGATAGAAGGCAAAGCGCCTGTCACCAGGCACTGTAAACAATATTATAAGGAGAAATCAAAATGGCAGTAAATCGCGTACCCGTATTAAAAAGATGCAGAGCTCTCGGCCTTGAGCCTTCCTATTTGGGCTATGACAAGAAGTCTAAAAGAACTTCACCGAGAGCAGGAAAGAAAGTAAGTGAATATGGACTTCAGCTGAGAGAGAAGCAGAAGGCAAAGTTTATCTATGGCGTATTGGAGAAGCCTTTCAGAAATTACTATGAGAAAGCCGACAGAATGAAGGGCATGACCGGTGAAAATCTGATGGTTATGCTGGAGAGCAGATTGGATAATGTAATCTTCAGAATGGGCTTTGCGAGAACCAGAAGAGAGGCAAGACAGGTTGTCGGACATAAGCATGTTTTGGTAAACGGTAAGCAGGTGAATATCCCTTCTTATTTAATCAAGGCAGGCGATGTTATTGAAATCAAGGAGAAGGCAAAATCCATGCAGAGATACAAGGATATCCTTGAAGTAACCGCAGGCAGATTAGTACCCGAATGGATGGATGTTGACATTGAGAACTTCAAGGGAACCATCAAGAACCTTCCTACCAGAGAGATGATTGATGTTCCTGTAAATGAAATGTTGATTGTCGAGCTGTACTCTAAGTAATAAACGGCACATTTATAAGGATGTTCGTAAAGGAGGGTATTTGCAGTGTTTGATTTTGAGAGACCGAATATTGAGGTTACTGAGATTTCAGAAGACAAGAAATACGGTAAATTCGTGGTAAAGCCTTTGGAAAGAGGCTACGGAATTACTCTGGGCAACTCTTTGAGAAGAATTATGCTGTCTTCTCTTCCCGGTGTTGCGGTGAGTCAGGTGAAAATAGAAGGTGTTCTTCATGAATTCAGCTCCATTCCGGGAATCAAAGAAGATGTAACCGAGATTATCATGAATATCAAGAGTCTTGCCATTAAAAATAACAGCGAGACCAATGAAGATAAGACTGCCTATATTGAGTTTGAAGGCGAAGGTGTTATCAAGGCATCCGATATTCAGGTGGATCAGGATATTGAAATTTTGAATCCCGATTTGGTGATTGCTACATTGAGCGGCAAGGATGCCAAGCTTTACATGGAACTGACCATTACCAAGGGCAGAGGCTATGTAAGCGCAGAAAAAAATAAACACGAAGATTTACCGATTGGCGTGATTGCCGTTGACTCCATCTATACTCCTGTGGAGAGGGTGAATGTTACGGTAGAGAATACCCGTGTAGGTCAGAGTACGGATTATGACAAACTGACATTGGATGTCTGGACGAACGGAACCTTGATTCCGGACGAGGCAGTCAGTCTTGCTGCGAAAGTGCTCAGCGAGCATTTGAAACTCTTTATTGATTTGTCCGAGAACGCAAAAAATGCGGAAGTTATGATAGAGAAGGAAGATGACGAGAAGGAAAAAGTTCTGGAGATGAGCATCGACGAGCTTGAGCTTTCCGTTCGTTCCTACAACTGTCTGAAGAGAGCCGGAATTAATACCGTGGAAGAACTGACCAACAGAACTTCCGAGGATATGATGAAGGTTCGTAATCTGGGACGCAAGTCGTTGGAAGAAGTGCTGGCAAAGCTGAAAGAGTTAGGCTTGCAGCTGAATTCCAGCGAGGAATAGCGAGCAGAGATTTCGCTCCCACATATGGTAAGTCCGGCGGGCGCATATGTGGCATCTCTAAATGGCAATAAAAACAGGCGTTTCATGCCTCAGACATTCGGTAAGTAAGTCCAAAAGGCGTGGCCGGATGTACCATGAACGGAGAAAGGAAGATAACATGGCAAAGTATAGGAAGCTCGGCAGAACATCTGCCCAGAGAAAGGCATTATTGAGAAATCAGGTAACGGCTTTGATTTATCATGGAAAGATTGTTACCACCGAGGCTAAGGCTAAGGAAGTGAAAAAGATTGCAGAAGGTCTGATTGCGTTGGCAGTCAAGGAAAAGGACAACTATGAGACTGTTAAGGTAACCGCAAAGGTTGCCCGCAAGGACAAGGACGGCAAGAGGGTAAAACAGATTGTTGACAAGGATACCGGAAAGGTTCTTTCCGAGACTCACCGCGACAAGGACGGCAAGATTCTCAGAATAGAGAACGGTGTTACGGTTACGGTTTACGATGAGGTAGAGAAGGAAATCAAGAAAGATCTGCCTTCCAGACTCCATGCAAGGCACCAGATGCTTAGGGTGTTAAATCCTGTTGTGGATGTGCCCATGGAAGCAGCCGGCAGAAAGAGAAACACCAAGAAGGTTGATTTGGTGGCAAAACTGTTTGATGAGTACGGTCCTAAGTATGCGGACCGCAAGGGCGGCTACACCCGGATCATTAAGATGGGACAGCGCAAGGGCGATGCAGCTATGGAAGTAGTGCTTGAATTGGTATAATGTCTGTGTAAACGGCATGATATGGAAAAAGGAGCTATCCGTTAAGTGATATGCTCCTTTTCACTATTTTGTGTCTGCTTCATTGCATTTACCTGCTGGCGCAGCTTTAGAAGTTCGGCATAATCCACTAAAAGCCGGCGGTCTTTCGGAGACAGTTCCAGAGTGGTGTTGAGCAGATTCGCCGCCGTATAATTCTTGGTCAGACAGCGGTTTAAATCTGTGGGAGTATAACGGTACTTGGTTCGATTTAAAAGATAATCCGTAGTCACACCGAAAAAGTCCGCCAATTTTCCAAGCGTTTCCAAATCAGGATAATGAATGCCCTTTTCATAATTGGAGATTGTGGCAATGGAAACATTTAAATAAAGGGCTAACTCCTTTTGATAGATGTCTCTTTCCGTGCGAAGTTCTGCCAGAATTTCACCGATTGTCATGTCAGACACCATGAGCCTCCTCCTTTGTGTCAATTAAGAAATTTCCAGTTTCTATTTTACAGCATTGGCAGAGGTAAATGGCGGTGTTAAAGTAAAAAAGGAAAATGCAAAAAATAATAAATTTAAAATAAATCGAAAGCTGTTTTCATATTTTGAGAGAGGAAAAAATCATGGAATCAAAGCAGTATGCTTCCAAAGAATTATTGCATAGGTTTGTACCGTACTTAATGAAATACAAAAAAACAATGTGCATGGATTTGTTCTGTGCGGCGCTGACTACGGTCTGCGAGCTGGTGCTGCCGTTAATTATGCGCTATATTACCAATGAAGGGTTAAGGGATTTGGCTGCCTTGTCCATGAAGACCGTGGGCGGTCTGGGGATTTTGTATCTGATACTTCGGATTGTGGATTGTATTGCGGGTTATTACATGGCGGATATGGGACATGTGATGGGAGCGAAGATTGAGACGGATATGCGGCGTGATGCTTATGAACATCTGCAGAGGCTGTCCAATACTTATTATAACAATACAAAAGTGGGACAGATTATGGGGCGTATTTCCAATGATTTGTTTGATGTGACGGAGTTTGCCCACCATTGCCCGGAGGAGTTTTTTATTGCGGGAATCAAGACGCTCATATCCTTTTTCATTCTGGCGGGCGTGAATCTGTGGCTGACTCTGTTGATTTTTTTATGTGTTCCCCTGATGACCGTGGTATGTATGGCTTTAAATTTCCGCATGAGAGCCGCATTCCGCAAGCAGCGGTATCAGATTGGGGAATTGAATGCCCGGATTGAGGACAGTCTTTTAGGACATAAGGTAGTCAAGGCGTTTGCCAATGAGGAGATTGAGACGGAGAAATTTGAGCGGGACAATCGGGCGTTTTTTGACATCAAGAAGGAATCCTACCGGTACATGGCGCAATTTCAGACCACAGTGAAGCTTTTTGACGGGCTGATGTATCTGACGGTGGTAGTGGCAGGCGGCTTTTTTATGATAGAAGGACTGATTGCGCCGGGGGACTTAGTGGCGTATATGCTGTATGTGACCACGCTGATCGCCACGATACGCCGCATTATTGAGTTTGCCGAACAGTTTCAGCGGGGCATGACGGGCATTGAGCGTTTTCTGGAGATTCTGGATGCGGACATAGAAATTTTTGACGAGCCGGGAGCGGTGGAGTTGAAAAATCCTAAGGGAAACATTGTTTTTGAAAATGTGGGTTTTGAATATCAGGATGACCATAACAGAGTATTTGAAGGACTGAATCTGCAGATTGGGGCAGGGGAAAAGGTGGCTATTGTGGGACCTTCCGGCGGAGGGAAGACCACTCTGTGCAATCTGATTCCCCGGTTTTATGATGTCACACAGGGAAGGATTTTGCTGGATGGCAGAAATATCAAGGAATTTACCTTAAAAAGCCTGCGCGGTAATATCGGCATTGTACAGCAGGATGTTTATTTATTCTCGGGAACCGTCTATGAAAATATTGCTTACGGAAAGCCGGAGGCTTCCGAAGCGGAGGTGGAGGAGGCGGCAAAAAGGGCGGGCGCCCATGATTTCATTATGGAATTAAAGGATGGATACCATACTTATGTGGGAGAGCGCGGCGTTAAACTGTCCGGCGGGCAGAAGCAGAGAATCAGTATCGCAAGAGTATTTTTAAAAAATCCGCCCATTATTATTTTGGACGAGGCTACCTCTGCCCTTGACAATGAAAGCGAATTCGCGGTGGCAAGCTCTCTTGCGAAGCTGTCAGAGGGACGGACCACCCTGACCATTGCCCACAGATTGTCCAGCATTAAAAATTCGGACAGGATTCTGGTGTTGACGGAAGAGGGAATCGTGGAGGAAGGCAGCCACCGGCAATTGTTGGAAAAGAAAGGGATTTATAGTCATTTTTATGAGATGGCGGACAGATTGAAATAGTCTTTTTTGCAATCTGCCCTAAAGTATTTTTGGAAACCGCCGATAATTATTACAAGTAAGTCAGATGTAATAATGGAAAGGAGGAATCCATATGCGTATAGAGGCCTACACACAAGTACAGCAGATTTATCAGTCACAAAAGGTGAACCAGAGTAAGAAAGCCAAAGCCGGAACCCGTACGAACGACCAGCTGCAGATCAGCAGTCAGGGCAAAGATTATCAGACGGCTAAGGCGGCAGTTGCAAGCGCTCCCGATGTAAGGGAAGAGCTGACAGCTTCCATTAAAGCAAAAATCCAGAGCGGAAGTTATTCTGTAGATACCAACACTTTTGCTGACAAACTGTTAAAGAAGTACGAAGAAATGAGGTAGTTCAAGTGGCTAGTTTAATGGAGAACCTGATAGAGGTACTGGAGAAAGAGAACAGTGAATATGAGGGGCTGCTTGGACTATCTCAAAAGAAAACGCCGATCATTATAAGCGGCAATTTGGAAGCATTACAAAAAATCACGGATGACGAGCAGGATATGGTAAGCAGAATCGCCAATCTGGAGAAAAAACGGGTGGAGGTTACTGCGGATATTGCCAATGTGTTGAACAAGGATGTTAAAACATTAAAATTGACTGATTTGATTGCCATGCTTTCCGCAAGACCCGAGGAACAAAGGACACTGACGGAGATACATGATAAGTTACAGGCGTCGGTGAGGGGTCTGCAGAGGGTAAATGAGCAGAACAGGGAGCTGTTGAATAATGCGCTGGAGATGGTAGAATTTGAAATGAACCTTTTACAGGCAATGAAAGCGGCGCCCGAGACAGCAAATTATAACAAAGGCGCATATAATACAGGAAATACCATGGGTGTCACCAGCAAAGGATTTGACGCCAAGCAATAGCCTGTAAGCCGCATCCTTGTGAGATATAGAGGTGAGTATTATGTCATTGATGTCAAATTTATATATAGGAGTATCCGGATTACAGACAAGTCAAAATGCGCTGAATACCACAGCGCATAATCTTTCTAATGTGGACACTGTGGGTTATACCAGACAGCAGGTTCAACAGTCCGACAAGAGCTATGTTACCATCGCGACGGATCCCAGAATCGTATCAAATAAACAGACGGGATTGGGCGTCACCTATTCCAATGTAAAACAGGTAAGGGATTATTTTTTGGATAAAGCATACCGCAAAGAATCGGGGCGCAGTATGTTTTATCAGGTATCCACGGAAGTGCTGGAGGAAGTGGAAAGCCTGCTGGGAGAATTAAACGGCGAGGCGTTCCAGAATCCCTTGAGCGATTTGTGGACTGCGGTGCAGGAACTCAGCAAAGATCCCTGCAGCTCTGTGACACAGGGGCTTTTCGTGCAGAGGGCTTCTGAGTTTGTGGAAAGGGCGGCGGCTATCTATGACGGACTTTCTTCTTATCAGGACAATCTGAATCTGCAGATCAAGCAGCAGGTTGATAAGATTAATGAATATGGGCATGCTATTTTAGAGTTAAATGACAGGATTCGTTCCATTGAAGTAGGCGGGATAGAGCATCCCAACGACCTTCGGGATACCAGAAACAGAATGCTGGATGAATTGGCGGAGCTGACCAATATGACCTGGCAGGAAGATGCTCTCGGAAATGTAGCGGTTCAGATAGAGGGCGTTGATTTCGTAAAAGGCGGTATGTGTTATGAAATCAGCATGGATACGGATGCAACCACAGGATTTTATACACCGTTCTGGCCCCAGAACGCAACCTACAGGGTATTGCCGGACGGAACCAGAAAATATAACATTGACGGTGCGGAAGTCTTTAATTTAAATATTGAAATTTCCTCCGATTTGGGTACTGATGTGGGCGGACTGAAAGCCATGCTTTTGGCGAGGGGCGACCACCGGGCGAATTACAGCGATATCGCCGGGAACAATTACGATCAGATTTCCCAATCGGTTATCATGAATATTCAGGCAGAGTTTGACCAGCTGGTGCACAATGTATCCGGCAAGATCAACGAGATTCTGGCAACTGCCGCCGGAGTGGAAGAGGGTACTCTGACCAATGTGAGATTTGAAAACGGAACCACTGCAGCCATACTGAAGAATGCGCATTATGCCAAGGATGATGTAGGCGGTTATATGAGGGCGGAGGACGGAAGCCCTCTCCAGATGTTCACCAAATATACCACGGAAGGTTACAGGAAGGTGACGGCAACCGATGCGAACGGCAATACCGGAGACTTTTGGGTGTATGTGGAAGAGGACTTGGAGCAGCAGGATACGCTCTACACGATAGACAATCTCCGCGTGAATCCGGAATTGATGCAGAACCCTTCCAACTTGGGATTCAGACTGAAGGACGGTTCTGAGGATAAGGTGGATAAGGAGACGGTGGAAGCCTTGAAAAAGGCATTTACGGAAGAGGTCTACACCTTAAATCCCAATGTGAGGAAGACGACTTCCTTTAACGGCTATTATATTGATCTGGTAGCACAGGTAGCAAATTCGGGGTCGGTATTCCGCAGTATTTATGAGAATCAGGAGAACACGGTGGAATCCACTTTGGCTGCAAGGGATCAGGTTGTAGCGGTTTCTTCGGATGAAGAGCTTTCCAATATGATAAAATTTCAGAACGCATACAATGCATCCAGCCGTTACATTAATGTGGTTGACGAGATGCTGGAGCACATTCTCAATACTTTAGGAGTATAGTAAGGAGGCGGCTATGCCATCACAATTTTTTGGACTGAATATTGCATATACGGGGTTGTTAGCCAGCAATGCCGCTTTAAACACCACCAGCAATAATATTGCAAATGTGCATACGGAAGGCTACAGCAGGCAGCAGGTAAGCCAGCAGGCATACAATGCCCTGCGTGTATTTGAAGCTTACGGCTGTGCGGGCGCCGGCGTTGAGACATTGGCAATCGAGCGTGTCAGGGATGAATTTTATGACGGCAAGTATTGGGAGAATAATACCCGGCTTGGCGAGTACAATATGAAGCAGTATTATGCGCAGCAGATTGAGACATATTTTGACGATACCGGTGAAAATGCCGGGTTTAAGACAATTTTTGACCAGATGATGATAAAAGGCATACAGGAGTTGTTAAAGGATCCCAGCAGCGTCAATGCCAAGGCTCAGTTTATCGGGTGTGCCGGAGATCTGACGGAATATTTCAACGGTCTGGCAGGCAATCTGGAGACCATGCAGAAGGATGTCAATCAGGAAATCAAATTAAAGGTTGACCAGATCAATTCCCTTGCGGGAGAGATTGCCACTTTAAATAAACAGATCAATACCATCGAGTTAACCGGAATTAAGGCAAACGAGCTGCGGGACAGGAGAACCCTTCTGATTGATGAACTTTCGGAAATCGTGGATGTTGATATCAAGGAAGTGCCTATTACGGATTCCAATAATCCGGATCGTGAGACCGGAGGAAACCGTTTCCTTGTGAAGATTGCGGGCGGACAGCTTTTGGTTGACACCAATGAATACCGGGGATTGGAATGTGTCGCAAGGCGCAGTTATGAGAAAGTGAACCAGACGGATATCGACGGTCTGTACGATGTATATTGGGAGGACGGTCAGAAGTTTAACCTTTATAATGCCGCAATGGGCGGTAATTTAAAGGGCCTGGTACAAATGAGAGACGGTAATAACGGCGAAAATTTCCATGGCACGGTTACAAGCGTGGGAGAAACTACGGATGCCGAAGGATTTCTGCATGACACCGTTACCGTTACAGTGGGGCGGGTATATCTGCAGGATTTGAATAAATGTAATCTTTCCGACCAGGGCGGTATTATCAATCTGGGCAATCAGGAATTTTACTATGATTCCTGGTCTTACACCTGTTCTTATGACGAGAACGGCGAGGCGGTTCACTCCTATACTTTTACCCTGTCCAAGGCGGGGAACGGCGAGAAAAATCCCAGACGCGTCACCAACGACCGTCAGAATAAACCCGCGGATATCGGCGCCAGCATTTCCTATCAGGGTATTCCGTATTACATGAACCAGATGAATGAATGGATCAGAACTTTCTCCCAGAAGTTTAACGATATCCTTACAAGCGGTTATACCGCCCAAAACAGGGAAGGCGTTATTCTGTTTACCGGAGATGATGCCGTCGGTACGGAGCAGTTTGATTTTCCGGACGGCACAAACGGCACCATTGATACAAGATATGACTTATTTGTACAGAAACAGAACGAAAAGGTGCTGGCTTATAAGGATTATCAGGCAAAGCTGACAACCCGCGCAAATCAATTAAAAGATCAGGCGCAGCAAGCAGGCACGCCTATCACGGATGCCGAGGCGCTGACGCAGGCGGCGGCAGCTTTGACGGCGGAAGGCGTAACGGAGGTTACGGCGGCAAGCATGGTGGGAAGCATCACCGTAGGCGCGGCGCAGGACAGCTATTATCTCCTGACAGCCAGAAACTTCAATGTTCTTTCCGCTATGGAGCAGGATGCTAACCTGATGGCAAACAAGTTCAGCACCGGCGACGGAGTGGAGCAGGATGATTTGCTGAAAGCGCTCAGAACCATGGTTACCGACAAAACAAAAATGAGCTTCAGGGGAGCTTCCGCTTCGGAATTCCTACAGTGTATGCTGTCGGATGTGGCGTTAAATGCATCCAGCGCCAACAAATTCCAACAGAATTTTTCCGACCTTGCAAACACTATTGACAATCAGAGAATTTCCATATCCGGCGTGGACGAGGACGAGGAAGCAATCAATCTGGTAAAATATCAGAACGGTTACAATCTGGCTTCCAAGATGATACAGACATTGACGGAAGTTTATGACAGACTGATATTAGAGACCGGCGTATAGCGTGAGAAGTACTTCTAATCACTCGCAGCAAAGGCTGCTTCGTGAAGAAGTACTAAATCTCACGCCGAAGAATGCCTTGAAGGGCAGGCATTCTTCATGAGTCAATTTGCTGGCTTTGGGACTCAAAATTTCGCGGAGCGATTTTTAACACATAAAAGAGCATTTTTTACAAGGGAATGGGAAGAATGCGGATGCCTGGTTTATCAGGCAATTGCCTGTTAAAACAGGCAGGAGGTATAGGCATGAGGATTACGAACAAAATTATCCAAAGGAACAATCTGCAGAATATCAATACCAACAAAATTTATCAGGATAAGCTGAGTACGCAGATGTCCACCCAGAAAAAGATTAACAGGCCTTCCGACGACCCGGTGGTGGCAATCCGCGCGCTGAGGCTGCGCAGCAATGTGACGGAAGTGACGCAGTATTACACCAAGAATATTCCCGATGCGAACAGCTGGCTGGAAATTACCGAGTCCGCCCTTCAGAATATGTCCGATATTGTGACGGAGATGATCAAGCAATGTACAAAGGGTGCGAACGGTACTTGGAAAACCGAGGACAGACAGACTATTTTAGAGCAGTTAAAGGCGCTTGGGGATGAAGTATATTCCACCGCCGACGCGGATTTTGCGGGCAGATATGTATTTACCGGATACCGCACGGACACATCGGTGCGTTTCCCCGAAAAGACGCAGAAAGAATATACGATTACGGAACAGGTGCACAAGGACGCCATAGACCAGATTACCAAGCTGGAAGTGGGCGATTTGGTCAATTGGAATACCGGCAACTATAATACGGGTGATATTGCGACGATTACGGATGATGACATATCTGCGCTGGAGGTATACCGTCTCCGCCTGTCATACAATAACTGCGATGTGCCGGTAGAGGGAAATCCCCCTGCGTTGGTGCCGCCCACCATTACTTACGGCAGAAGCTCCGCGGACGCAACGCCGCTGGAAATAGCCCCTGTCAAGGTAGCATACTCCTATGGTGGGGTGAGAGTGGAGGCAAATGGCGATATTACCGCGGGACCTGATATTCCTATTGATCCTAGCGATCCTGACTGCACTAATCCTTATAAATATGTGAATGACAATCCGGATGCAACAGTTTATCTTGCAGACACGGGAGAACTCCTGTTAGGGAAAAATGTGCGTCAGACATTGGTGGATGTTCGGGATGATGTGTCCACCGCTTATGATGAAAGTGAAATCAGAATTACCTATAAAAAGAGCGACTGGGCAAAGGGAGATCTCCGTCCGGAGCACTATTTCCACTGTGTGCAGGCAGCCACGGCCGCCTCGGAAGAGATTGAGTATAATGCGGACTACCTGACCGGCAATCCTGAAAAACAGGTGATTGAATATGATGTGGGATTCAACCAGACCATCCGCATCAATTCCACTGCGGACGAATGCTTCAACCATGGCATCGGCAGGGAAGTGAACGATGTGATAAACGCCCTGCAGGAAGCTTTGGACATGGAAGGTATTCTGGCAAATATAGACAAAATGCTGAATGACCCTCCGGCCGGTGCGGATGTTGCGGTTTTGCGCAAACAAAGGGATGCGGCAGACAAGGCGTTTACACTTGCCAAGGATAAATGCCAGAGGATGTTTGAAAGTGGAATCACGGCTTTTAAGGGTTATCTGAACGACACAAGTTTAAGCATCACAAACTGCGGTACCAGAAGCAAGAAGCTGGAACTGATAGACACCCGTATGCAGAACCAGAAGACCACTTTTGAAACCTTAAAGAGTGAGAATGAAGACATTGATATTGCGGACACGATCATTAATCTGGTCAGTGCGGGGATGACTTATGAGGCGGCGCTGATGGCAACGGGTAAAGTGGTACAGAATACATTATTGAATTTTATTTAACAGGCGGCG
The DNA here is from genome assembly GCA_023664665.1 of Lachnoclostridium sp. Classification (GTDB taxonomy): domain Bacteria; phylum Bacillota; class Clostridia; order Lachnospirales; family Lachnospiraceae; genus Acetatifactor. The sequence continues at coordinate 112,385 of JAMPEY010000004.1, read as the reverse complement.
CAGGGCGGCGCAGATAGGAGTCCATATGAAGATAAACACAAGAATTTTTGGCGAGATTGAAATTTCCGATGATAAGATTATTACTTTTGAAAACGGCATTATCGGATTTCCCGAAATGAAGCATTTTACCCTGCTTCATGATGCGGATCAGGGCGCAAAGGTAGGACTTCGGTTTCTGCAGTCCATCGAAGAACCGAATTTTGCCATGCCGGTGATGGATCCTCTGGCAGTTAAGCCGGATTATGACCCCGAGGTGGATGACGAGCTGCTAAAGAACGCGGGAAATCTGACGGAGGAAAATGTGCTGGTTTTAGTGACCGCTACGGTTCCTTCCGATTTGACCAAGATGAGTGTGAACCTTCAGGGACCTATTATCATCAATGTAAGCGAGATGAAAGCATGCCAGATTATTCTGGACAGTGAAATCTACCCGGTAAAATTCCCTATTTATGATATCCTTCAGGCAAAAAAGGGAGGTGAGTAGGATGCTGGCATTATCGAGAAAAAAGAATGAAGCAATCATCATCAACAACAACATTGAGGTATCCATCCTTGAAGTAAAGGGTGATCAGGTCAAAATAGGCATCACTGCTCCCAAAGAGATACCCGTGTACCGCAAAGAAGTTTATCTGCAGATTCAGGAGGCAAACAAAGAAGCTGCGGATGTCAGCGGCATGGAAGCATTGAAGAATCTGTTGGAGTAAGACAAAGAAAATGCAAAAAAATTATCTTTCCCTATTAATTTTTGTTTGTTTTTGCCGATAAAAAGCATAGAAACCAATTTTTCTCTGATTACGGAGACGATAAGGGCACCGAAGGAAGGTGTTCAAAGATTCACACGGAGGTGATTAGCAATGGCAATGGAAGCAATAGGGAGCGTGATGAGCGTTCAGGCACAGCCGGCAGTAGCACAGAAGCCGGTGGTGCAGACAGAGAAGACTGCAGCGGAATATACCAATGCCAATGTTCAGACTGCCGACAAGGCGGACAATACCACAAGAGTGGTAGAAAATGTCGGCGAGAAGGGTCAGAACGGCAATATGGGACAGAGATCCGAACAGCAGGTAAGCGATGAACAGATTAAGAAAGCGGTGGAGCAGCTGAATAAGTCTATCATGGCTCATTCGGAAGCCATTTTCGGCATTCATGAGGGCACAAACCGCGTAACGATTAAGATTGTAGACAGGGATACCAAGAAGGTTCTCAAGGAGGTTCCTCCGGAAAAGACGCTGGATATGATAGCCAAGGTCTGGGAGATGGCAGGCATCCTCGTAGACGAGAAGAGATAATAGGGAAGACAGGAGGAAAATAAAATGGCAATGCGTTTAACCGGCATGATGTCCGGCATGGACACCGAGACTATTATACAAGAACTTGTCAGCGCCAGAAGAACCAAAGTTGACAAGCAGAAGAAAGCACAGACCAAGCTTTCCTGGAAGCAGGACGCCTGGAAAGAACTGAATACCAAATTGAAGACACTACAGTCCAAATTTGTGAGCAATATGCGTTTTGCCAGTTCTTATTCCAAGAAGGTTACCAAGGTTTCCAACAGCAGCGCAGTCAGCGTTATCACCGGAGAAAATGCGGTGGATAGCGTGCAGTCTTTACAGATTAATCAGCTTGCGAAAACCGGTTACCTGACGGGAGCACAGTTGGAAAGTGCAAACAGCGAAGGCTACACGGCGTTGACCAAGCTGAGTGAACTGACGGATAAGAGCGGCAATCAGTTGTTTTCCGGCAACGGAACCATCAGCGTAAAGACGGGTAATAATGTAGTTGATATCAATGTGAATGGTGATACTACAATTTCCGATGTCCTTACCCAGCTTAAGGAAACGGGATTAAATGCCAGCTTTGATGCCAAGACACAGAGATTCTTTATCAGTTCAAAGGAATCCGGTTTGAGCAATGACTTCAGCATTACGGCAACGGATGCGGGCGGCGATAAAGCTTTGAGTGCGTTGGGATTGCAGACGGATTTGACCAGCGATAAGGCGACCGCAGCCCAGTATGTGCAATATGCGGAGGCTTATGTGGCAGGCAATGATACTGCGACATTGGCTAATCTGCGTCAGGTAGTGGATGACACCATTGCGTCCAAAGTGAATTCTTATGTAACAAGATACAAGGATCTGGCATCTTCCAAAGCAGATGCACAGAAAGCCATTGATGAACTGAATGAAAAATATAAGAATTCTTCTTTGGATTCCGTGGAAAATTTAGCTACCGCCTTAGATGCAAAGAGTCAGGAAGTGGAAGCAAAGAAACAGCAGATGGAAGCTGAAACTCAGACCGGAGCGGATCCGGACAGGATGAGGGACTTAGAGAACGAGTTTGTGGCTTTGAATAAAGAACTTGCTGAGCTGAACGAGAAGAAAAACGATGCGGTTGCTCTGAAGACCCAGCAGGACGAACTTGCTAAGTGCGATGCGGAGATGGCTGATATTAAGACCTATGTGAATATTCAGGAAACCACCGAGGATGGCAAGACTGTTTACAGTGCGCAACCTTCAGATGCTACAGGCAAGCTTACCGGCGAAGTGGAACAGAATTATCTCAAGAAGGCTGCATATGCGGTTACTGCCCTGCAGAACTATCAGACGGACGGAAGCGGTAAATATGTGACCGATTCCGAAGGCAATCTGATGTTAAAGAGCGGTGTACAGATTGCGACAGGAGCTACCAAAGTGTCCGGACAGGATGCGGAGATTAGCTTAAATGGGGCAACCTTTACCGGAAATACCAATGTATTTGAAATCAACGGACTGACCTTTACCGCGCTTAGCGAGACACAGCCCGGCGAAACCATAACCGTCACCACCCAGCAGGATACGGACGGCATTTATGATATGGTTAAGAATTTCCTGAAAGAGTATAATTCCATTATCAATGAGATGGATAAATTGTACAATGCGGAGTCGGCGAAGGGCTATGAGCCTCTTACAAGTGAAGAAAAGGATGCTATGTCCGAGACCGAGGTAAAGGAGTGGGAGACCAAGATTAAGGATGCCCTGCTCCGCAGAGACGACAATCTTTCGTCAGTAAGCTCCGCGTTGAGGTCCGTTATGTCCGCAGGCGTTGAGGTAAACGGAAAGACAATGTATCTATTTGATTTCGGAATTGATACATTGGGATACTTCGAGGCGGCGGATAATGAAAAGAATGCTTACCATATTGACGGTGATGAGGATGATACCTATACCTCCGGCAATGCGGATAAGCTGAAAGGTATGATTTCCAGCGATCCGGATGCGGTAATTTCTTTCTTTACACAGTTGTCCAGAAATCTGTATCAGAAGATGTCTGATTTATCTTCCGGCGTGGACGGTTATCGTACCTATGGCAGCTTCTATGACGACAAGAAGATGAAGTCCGATTATGACGACTATACCAACAAGATTGCCGACTTAGAGAAAAAGCTGAACGCATATGAGGATAAGTGGTACAAGAAATTCAGCGCCATGGAGACCGCTATGGCAAAGATGCAGTCCAATATGAGTGCAGTGACAGGCTTATTAGGAGGTTGATACTGATATGGCATTACCGAATGCGTACGCCCAATACAATAACAGTAAAATATTGACAGCAACGCCGGCGGAGCTGACGCTCATGCTTTACGAGGGAGCCATCAAGTTCTGTAATGTGGCGGAAGTGGCCATCGAGCAGAAGAATATTACCAAAGCTCACGATAATATTATGCGTACGCAGAGGATTATAGATTATCTGCGCCAGACGCTGGATATGAAATATCCGGTGGCACAGGACTTTGAAAGGATATATGTTTATCTGTCAGAACGCCTTGTACAGGCAAATCTGAAGAAGGACAAAGAAATTCTGGAAGAGGTTCTGATGCATCTTCGCTCTGTGCGTGATACATGGAAAGAGGTAATGCGCATCAATCAGGAGAAAGGAAACGGGTGATGGAGAATTATCTCGATATCTTGGAAGAATCGCTGCACAAGAAATTAGAGGTTCTGGGAAAAATTGAGGACTACAATACAAAGCAGCATGAGATTTTTTCTGAGGAAAAGGCATCTCTTGATGAATTTGATGAAGCTATTGAAGAAAAGGGGCGACTGATTGAGCAGCTCACCCGCTTGGATGACGGATTTGAAAGCCTGTATGCCAAGGTTTCGGAGGAACTGCAAAGCAATAGGGTAAAATATGCGGAGCAGATAAAGCGAATGCAGGAGCTTGTGAAACAGGTGACGGATAAGAGCGTGTCCGTTCAGGCGCAGGAAGCACGCAATAAGATTCTGATTGAGGAATATTTTGCAAAGGAGAGGGCGGGCATCCGTCATAACCGCAAGTCATCCAAAGCGGCTTTTGACTATTATAAGTCCATGAGCAGTGTTGCAGCCGCGAATCCGCAGTTTATGGACAGTAAGCAGTGAAATAAAAAATTAAAAAATTACTTTTAACCTCTAAAGTAATTGAAAAACTCTCCGATATACTTAACAAGTAAAGCAAATAAGCTACTTAATCTAAGCTTAGAAGGCTTTCGTTCATTACTTCCTACTCAATTCGCACAATTGAAAGGAAGTAGGTAACCGTTTACTGTGAGGATGGTATGTGCGAATCATGCAAGCAGTAAACAAGCAAATTTTGCCGCAAGGAAGCGGTATCATATTTCAAGGAGGAAAATATTATGGTAGTAAAACACAATCTTACAGCAATGAACTCTAACAGAATGTTAGGACTGACATCCAGCACTCAGGCAAAGTCCACCGAGAAGTTATCTTCCGGTTACAAGGTAAACCGTGCAGCAGATGATGCAGCAGGTCTTGCAATTTCCGAGAAGATGAGAAGACAGGTAAGAGGTCTGACTCAGGCTGTGGCAAACGCACAGGACGGTATCTCCTGCGTACAGACAGCAGAAGGTGCATTGAATGAAGTGCACGATATGCTTCAGAGAATGAACGAGCTGGCAGTAAAGGCTGCAAACGAGACCAACCAGTCCGAAGACCGCGATTACATCCAGAAGGAGATCAACGCTCTGGTTTCCGAGATTAACCGTGTGGCAGAAACCACAACTTTCAACGAGAAGAGTCTGTTGGACGGAACCTTCAGTGGCGTGGGTCTTCAGGTTGGCGCAGAAGGCACAACTGCAAACTCCATCGAATTGACCATTAAGTCCATGAGCGCAGGCGGACTCGGCGTAAGCGGCTTGAGCATTTCCGGTGGCGATGGATCAGAAGCAAAGAAAGCTATTGCTTCCATCAAGACAGCTATCAAGTCCGTAAACAACCAGCGTGCAGAGATGGGTGCCGTACAGAACCGTCTGGAGCACACTGTTAACAACCTGAACAATGTAGTGGAGAACACCACATCAGCAGAGTCCCAGATTCGTGATACTGATATGGCTACAGAAATGGTTCAGTATTCCAACAACCAGATTCTGGCACAGGCAGGTCAGGCAATGCTGGCACAGGCAAATCAGTCAAATCAGGGTGTATTGTCCTTACTTCAGTAATGAGTTATATGTGCAACTACCAAAAGGAGTCGGTTTTTACCGGCTCCTTTTTCTGCGAAAAACCAGAAATAAAAAATTATCGAAAACTTTTAAAATTTTTTCGGTTTGCCTCTAAAGTAATCGGAAAAGTCTCCGATATACTTATCAAGTAAGCCAAACAAATACTTAACACCGAGTAAATTGGCAAGAACAAAATACAGACGAAGCCGTAGGGAAACGGATTCAAATTCAAGGAGGAAAATATTATGGTAGTAAAGCACAATCTTACAGCAATGAACTCTAACAGAATGTTGGGACTGACAACATCAACTCAGGCAAAGTCCACCGAGAAGTTATCTTCCGGTTACAAGGTAAACCGTGCAGCAGATGATGCAGCAGGTCTTGCAATTTCCGAGAAGATGAGAAGACAGGTAAGAGGTCTGACTCAGGCTGTGGCAAACGCACAGGACGGTATCTCCTGCGTACAGACAGCAGAAGGTGCATTGAATGAAGTGCACGATATGCTTCAGAGAATGAACGAGCTGGCAGTAAAGGCTGCAAACGAGACCAACCAGTCGGAAGACCGCGATTACATCCAGAAGGAGATCAATGCTCTGGTTTCCGAGATTAACCGTGTGGCAGAGACCACAACCTTCAATGAGAAGAGCCTGTTGGACGGAACCTTCAGCGGTGTGGGTCTTCAGGTTGGCGCAGAAGGCACAACTGCAAACTCTATCGCATTGACCATTAAGTCCATGAGCGCAGGCGGACTCGGAGTCAGCGGCTTGAGCATTTCCGGTGCCGATGGATCAGAAGCAAAGAAAGCCATTACTTCCATCAAGGCAGCAATCAAATCCGTGAACAACCAGCGTGCAGAGATGGGTGCCGTACAGAACCGTCTGGAGCATACCATCAGCAATCTGGAGAATGTAGTGGAGAACACCACGGCAGCAGAGTCCCAGATTCGCGACACTGATATGGCTACAGAGATGGTTGCTTATTCCAACAACCAGATTCTGGCACAGGCAGGTCAGGCAATGCTGGCACAGGCAAATCAGGCAAATCAGGGTGTTATGTCCTTGCTTCAGTAATAAATTTGAACGAACTTTTAAAAGGGCTGGCGTATCGTCAGCCCTTTTTATAATAATTTTTCGCAGGGTATAAATATGAAAAAGAATACCATATTGTTTTTAGAATGGCACAGCTTTGGCACACCCTTTATCATTCGAGCATTTCAAAAAGCGGGATATGCCGTGATAAGAGAAGCTTTTCCCAGAGACAAAATCGATACCAGAAACGATGCGGAGTACACAGAGAAACTGGTGCATTTGATATTGGGCAGGGAATATGCCTGTGTATTTACGGTAAATTATTTTCCCGTGGCTGCCATTGCCTGTAAGGCATGTCGGCTTCCCTATGTTTCCTGGACTTATGACAGCCCTTTTGCGCAGCTTTATTCCAAAACATTGGAATTTGATACGAATTTTGTTTTTGTGTTTGACTCTCATACGGTACGGGAATTGCGGAATATGGGATATGGCAATGTGTATTATCTTCCCATGGCGGCTCCGGAAGATGATTATGAGGATATGTTGAAGAAAAAATATAATAAATCCCATTATCAATGTGACGCAGCTTTTGTAGGGTCTTTATATAGTGAAGATTTCCACAATCCTTTTCGGAAAATGAAGGATTTGACGGGGTATTATAAAGGACTGATTGACGGACTGATTCAGGCACAGAGGAAAGTGTACGGATATCAGTTTCTTCAGGAGATTTTAGAGGAAATGCCGGATTTGGTGGAGCAGATTGACAGACTTTGTCCTTATCTGATTGCAGGAGACGGATTGGAAACCATTGAATGGGTATATGCCAACTATTATCTTCTGCGACAGGTAACAGCATTGGACAGGCATACCTTGCTTGAGCAGATGGCGGAACGCTTCCATACCTGTGTGTATACGCCGGAAAAAGCCCGGATTCCCCATGCGGATGTGAGGGGAAAGGCGGACTATTATGCGGAAGCGCCATATGTATATCATAACAGCAAGATTAATTTAAATATTACCCTGCGCAGCATACAGACAGGGATTCCCCTACGGGCATTTGACATTATGGGATGCGGAGGTTTTCTGTTATCGAACTGGCAGGAAGATTTTCTGGAATACTTTGAGCCGGAGGAAGACTTAGTGCTGTATGAGAGCAGTGAGGAGGCAGTGGATAAGGCGGCATTTTACTTGCAACATGAGACTGAGCGCCGCCGGATTGCAGAAAACGGCAGAGCGAATGTAAAGAAAGAACACACTTATTTTCACAGGATAAAAGATATGTGTGCTTATATAGAAGATTATTGGTCCTAAAAGAATAAAAAGTGAACATAATGGGAGGCATACAAATATGGCGGAGGCTTTTTTGGAAGAAATCTATCAGGATGCAAGATTGATATGCGAATTAAAGCAGGTGGTACAATACGCCCGAAGGAATGATCTGGTGCATTTGGTTGACAAAGCGGATGAATTATTGCAAAAACTATGCAATGTATGCAAGCGGTATGTGCAGTATGATCTGGCAAAGGGAAAAGAAATGTGGAGTATGGTAAAGAAAGTTTCTGATGTCGGGAATGATCCTGCGCTGGTAGCCGATCTCTTTGAACATAAAATCTTGCCATTGTTAGAGGACAGCATGAGACAATGGGGTGATATCTGCGTGGAAAATGACGAGGGGGATTATCAATTTGAAACTTCCGTATCCGGTTTTTTGACTTTGCGGGATTTAGAGAGGAAATTCTATTTTCATAGTACCGTAGATCCTATGTGGGAAGCCAGACAGCTTGCGGACTGTATTTATGATCCACGGGAAAGGCAATATTCTATCAGGGGATGCGGATTGGGATACCTGATATATCAAATGTATGAGGTATCCGGCGGTTCCCTCCTGCTGAATGTTTACGAAAAGGATCCCAGAATGGTGCAATATGCCAAGCAATACGGGGTGTTGGATTGGATACCGGAGGAAAATCTCAAGGTGGTGATAGATGAGGATCCGCGTCCTTTTTTAAACAGTGCCTTGGAGGAAGATGCAGGAGCCTATTTGTTTGAGCCGGCTCTGAAAAATGAGGCGGATGACATCCGACCGATTCTGGAGACCGTTAAGATAGAGTATAGTTCACATTATATGCATAAGAAGGATGTGGCAATCAACTATTGGAATAACCTCAGATCAAACGGTAAAATGATATCGGAGTTTGATACCTCTAAATTGAAAAAAGATTTTATCATTATTGCGGGGGGACCTTCCGTGGATGATAATTTGGAATTTCTTCGGGAGAATCAAGGAAAGAAGACTTTAATTGCCGTAGGGACTGTATTCAAGAAATTGATTCAAAATGATATTACGCCGGATTTGGTCGCCATTTTGGAGCCGGATCCACCGATTTATCAGTTACAAATGGAGGGACTAGAGGATCAAAAGGTTCCTCTGTTGCTTAGCTTACTTACCTATTGGAAGCTTGCGGCAGCTTATCAGGGAGAAAAATATTTTGTTCCCTTGGCAGGAATGGAAACGGCAATCGGATATCCTTTGAAAGAAAAATATGAGGATGCATGGGGAGTGGGAGGTACAGTGACGAATATGGCGATTATAGCGGCATCCCGATTTGGCGCCGAAAATGTCTATCTGGTAGGGGTGGATATGGCATATCCGGGTGGTGTTACCCATGCCGAGGGAACCGCCCAACGGAAAAAAGTTTCCTTGGAAGGGATGATTCCGCTGGAAGGAGTGAACGGCGAGACGGTATACACGGATAAAATAATGAAGTTATATTATGAGGAGGTTCAGACCTTATTCAAGGAGGCAAGCCAAATTACTTTTTATAATATGTCCCAAATCGGCGCAAAGCTTGCCGGTACCAAATCCTATGAGGAAGCAATAAAGAAATTGGAGCAGGAAAAATGTGAAGCATAGTACAGTAATAGTATGAGAGAAAGTAGAAAGTGGCAGAATGTGTTATGGACAACAAATCAGGTCTTATCATGCAAATACAGGAAATCATATATTATCTGCGCATTCAAGACTATTTAGCAGGGAGTATGCGCTTTAATAAACTACTGCAGGAAATACAAAAAGATTCTGAAATTATCGCTCGGATGAATGAGGATTCTGTAAAAACGCTTTTTCAGCAGATGATGCAGGCATTGGAGCAGGCAGACATGCTTCTGCTGGCGGATTTATTGGAAGAAACCTTGTTGCCGTTGATAAAAGGAATGATTGTTCCGAAAGAGCCGGATATCCGGGAAGATTATTGTCTGGAAAGCACATCCTCAGGCTATTTGACCGTCAGGCATCTTCCCACGAATCTCTATCTTCACGGAAACTGCAATCCTATGGAGGAAGCCCGGGTTCTGGTAGAACATTGTTTTGACCCCAATAAAGAAATTTATGTGGTCTGGGGGATTGGATTAGGATATCATGTGGTACGATTGTATGAGGCAGCAAAGGGTGCCGTACAGATTACGGTTTTTGAGGAAGATGAGGAGATGTTCAAGCTGGCGGCGGAATGTGGTGTTTTGGACAACATTCCCAAAGAATGCATTACTTATGTTGTGGACAAAACAGGTGAAAAATTTGTAAGATACTTATCCCGGCATGACACAAAACATGATACAGGAATTTTGCTGCATTTACCGTCTGTCAAAAAAATACAGGAGAATCCTCTTAAGGACAGATTGACCCGTTTTTTTATCAGTTGGAACAGCATGGTAAATCAGAGGGATTCGTTGACCATAAATTTCAGAAGTAATCAAAAGCATTGCAGCCATAATGTAGATGAAGTGGAACCATTTATTCAAGGCAGGGAGGTTGTATTGGTAGCAGCGGGACCTTCTTTGGATCATAGTCTGGATTTTTTGAAAAAAGTTTCCGGAGAGAAGATTATAGTTGCTGTGGCCAGAGTGTGGAAGAAACTTCTTGATGCAGGAATTGTGCCGGATTATGTGGTGGCTTTAGATGATAATGAAATTACCATGGAACAGCTTATGGGAGTGGATAATGAAAAAGTTCCGCTAATTGTAGATTCTACGGCGTATTGGGGGATGGCTGCAAATTATGGCGGAGAAAAATACATTGCCTATCAAAAGGACTATGAAGCTGCCGAGAGGTGTGCGGGAAAGTTCGGATACAGACTCTACGAAACGGGGGGGTCTGTTCTAACCTTATGTTTGGATATTGTTTTGCAGTTAGGGGCAAAAGAGGTTTATTTTGTTGGCGCGGATTTGTCTTATCCGGAGGAGCGTTCCCATGCCAGCGGCACAATGAATAGCAGAAAAGTAGATACTTCCGCCATGGAGCCGGTGGAGTCCGTGGACGGAAAGGTCGTATATGCAGACTACTCCCTTATAGGCTTCCGCAAGTGGATTGAGCGTAAAATAAAAGAATATCCGCAGGTAAAGTTTTATAATCTGTCAGATTGCGGCGCCAAAATTGAAGGAACACATCATTTGGTTTAACCGGAGACGATTCGCAGCATTTCCGTCAGTCTTTTCTGATAGGTGTGTGATTCTTTTACCTTTTGATATCCGGTTTCTGCAATTTTCTGCCGTTTTGAATCGTGAGCCAGATAATAAGAACACTTATCCACTAACTCATCAAGGCTTGCATAGGCTTCCAAATCCACACCGATTTCAAAATGCTCCGTCAGCTCCGGCTGGTAATTGGTCATAAGGAAGCCGCCGCATCCGAGAATGTCAAAGATGCGTAAGGGCAGACCGGTCTGGATGGGGCGGATGGTCATGTTGAGGTTGATTTTACTCAAATGAAACACCTTGGGCATTTCTGTTAAGGTTTTGATACCGCCATGGACATGGACATTCTTCAGAGGAGAAGGGTCACTTCTGGTATAGAGATCCACCGGGAAGTGTTCTGCCAGTTTATTTAAAGTGCGGATGCGCTCCGTTTCGGCAGCCTGAATGCCGATATATTCATGTGCTGTTACATAACGCTCTGATGGAGCAACCGTGTTTTCTAAGGAAAAGAAGGAAGAATCGGCAGTGTGGATACTGTTAACAATATCATCGGTAAGGATATCTTCCATAAAGTTGTAGCCGTAGATTTTTAGGGAAGCTTCTACAATACCATTTATATAGCCGGAGATATAATCCGGCAGAGCCGGTAGGCGGCGTAGGCGGTTTTTCTCCGTATACAAGGAACCTACAAAAGAGATATCATTGTTGTATTTGGCACGCTCCGAGGCGGAAATGGATGTGGTGATTTTGTCAAAGCGTTCCGTGCAGGATGCCAGAGGCAGATGAAAAATACAGTCAGGATTGAAAGGGGCAAAATCATCATATTGCGCCTTGTCAAAAAGAAAAATGCGGTTGGTGTCATGTAGGATGGATTTGGAAAAAAGCTCCGGTACGGGAGAATCAACCGTCCAGCATAGGTAAAGAACTTTGTAAAGATGGCATACTTCCGCAACGGCAGGGAAAAAATTGATGCTGAACACAAAGAGCGGATGCAGGGTGTCCAAGGAATGACTCACAAGCTCCACGCATTTTGCGGGGGGGAGATTTTTATTAGACATTTCTGCGGTTTCTTCTGCCACAGTAATGCCAAAGTCTTGGAAAGCAGTGATTAAATCAGGTTCACAGATGTTGCCGTAGCGGTAAAATAAAATGGTCATTGCATCCTCCGGAGTGAAGTAATAAAATAGTAATAGTAACATTATGATTTTACCATAAACTATGAGGTTTGAACAGAAAGAAGTTGCTCATTGTAAATTAAAGGCGGAAAACTCAATAATAAGGAATTTGAGAGGCAAGTAGAGGAGAACAGCAAATGTATAGTACAGCAGATTGGTTACAACAAGCATTAGTCTTATGCGTTCGCTTTTCGGAAATGGAAGCGAAGGAGAGGGAAGCACAATTTGGGGAATTGGAAAAAATATATCACGCTTTTTCACAAGATGAGCAAGAGAGCATATGTGATATGTTAAGGTCTCAGTTAGACAATCAAACCTTTATTTATGTGCATTCCATACTTATAAAGTATTTGACGGCGCCTGAATTTAAGGATGCTATTCTTGATTGCATGCTCCAAATGGATTATAATTGGTATTGGGGAAGTATGATGGAGTGGCAGGTAATAGTAAATATTAAAACATGTTATGAGAAAAAACGCTTACTGCATAAGAAGAATGTAGATAAGTATAACATTACTTTAGGTAGCATAGATTATGGGTTCTTACCGCTAGAAAAGCGCAACAAAAGAAAAATTATTATTATGACAGGACAGCTTTTGTCTGTTTTACACGCACCAACAAAGATGGTGTTGGATTTTGCTTATATCCTGCAGGAAAGGTTGGACTATGAACTACTGATATTTGTGTGCCCATGTGACGGCGGGCTTCCGGACGGATATTGGCAAGACGAAAGCAGGGAGAACGCAAGGAAAGAATTTGAAAAAATGCCCATGCGTTTGGAATATAAAGATGCAATTTTTCACGGATATCAAGTGAATATGTCAGCAATTAATATCAAGGAATACTATATGATGCTGGAATTAATCCATGCATGGAATCCTTTGTTTGTGTTTAATGTAGGGATGGAAAATCCGGTAGCGGATCTGGCAGGAGAATTCACGACGGTTGCCGCTATGGAGGTGTCCCTTGCCTGTCCGGTTTCAGAGGCGCAGATATTGGTAAGGTTAGGCAGATTAGAAGAAATGGAGGAGGAATATGAGCGAGTAACTGTCCGGAATGGACAGACTCAAATATTTATGGAAGAAAAAATGCCTGTGTTGATAGACAAAAGCCCAAATACCTATATTCGAACAGAGTTCGAAATGCCAGAAGATAAGTTCCTGATTGCAATAGTAGGGAATCGTTTGGACACAGAGATTGATTTGGAGTTTATTCAGACTATGAAACACATTTTGGATGACAATGAGGAAGCGGTTTTTGTGGTTATCGGAGATGTTGAAAGGCTGAAAGATTACTTTTTTGAGGCATCCTATCAAAGCCGGATTTTTTATTTGGGATATTGCACGGATTTAATGGGGATTTATTCAATGATGGACTTTTATATGAATCCCAAGCGGGGGGGCGGTGGATTCAGTTCTCAAATGGCATTGGTAGCCGGTATTCCGGTTGTAACACTGCCTGATTGTGATGTTGCTTACCATGCGGGCGACGAGTTTATTGTAGAGACTTATTCGGCGATGGAGAGTAGAGTGAGTGCTTGCATGAATGACAAAGCATATTATGCGGAATTAAAAAAGTTGGCAGGTAAAAAAGCAGAATCCAATACAGAAACTAAGATGGTGCAATATGTTGAGGCAATGCTAGAGAAGATTAATGACTGCATGGAGGCAAATATTTCAAAAAGTTGAGGGATATGGACATGAATAAGGCAACGGATGTGCAGATGATTTTGGAGGCGGACAAATGCCGCAGCCAAGGTGATGAGGAAGGAATGTTGTCATGGGTTCAAAAAGGTTTACAGAATAATTATGCAAATTATGAACTGTATTTTATGTTGGGAGAATATTATCTGGACAGTAATCCTTATCAGGCATATCTGTGTTTTGAGAATGCGGAATTTTATTGCGATGATGCAGAAGATCTTGCCATGATACAACAGGCGGAAAAACAATTGGCGGAGTCAGGATTTGGTGTGCCCTCTGTATCTGTAGTGATTTTATCTTATAATGCGAAAGAAGAAATGGCTCTTTGTCTGGACAGCCTGAGAGAACATGGAGGAATCGGCAGAGACGGAGAGATTATTGTGATTGATAATGCGTCCACGGATGGCGTTGCCGATTATCTGAGAGAACAAAAGGATATCCGGTTGGTTTGCAATACGGAAAACGCAGGGTTTCCGGCAGGCTGTAATCAGGGAATCAAAATAGCGTCTCCCGATAATGATATTTTTCTCTTGAATAATGATACCGTGGTGGCATCTAATTCCATATTTTGGCTTAGAATGGGGTTATACGAGAATGCATCCGTAGGCGGAACCGGAAGTGTCACCAATTACGCGGGGAATAATCAGACCATTACAGAAAAGTTTGCATCTGTGGAAGAGTATATGAATTATGCCGGAAAGCATAATGTTCCCATGAGGCATCCATATGAGAAAAAACTTTGTTTAATCGGATTTGCTTTTTTGATAAAGAGAGAAGCTTTGGATGCAGTGGGGCATTTGGACGAGAGGTTTAGTCCCGGCAATTTTGAGGATATTGATTTATCTTATCGGTTAATGCAATCAGGATATCAACTTTTACTATGTCGAAATGCTTTTATTTTTCATTTTGGAAGCCGTAGCTTTTCTAAGGATGTTTCGGGATATAATCGTCTAATGGAATCAAATGCCCTTAAGTTTAGGCAGAAATGGGGATTTGACGGTCAATATTACTCTAATGAGCGGCGGGAGTTGACGGCTTATATTGAGGAAGAGGAAGATGCTCCCATTAAGGTTTTGGAAATCGGATGCGGCATGGGAGCTACGCTTGGGCATATACAAAACAGATATCCTAATGCAGAGGTTTATGGTATCGAATTATCCGATAGGGTGGTTCATATAGCGAAAAATTATCTGCCTTCTGTTGAACAGGGAAATATTGAGAAGATGTCCCTTTGGTATCCGGAGGGGTCTTTTGATTATATTATTTTTGGGGATGTGCTGGAGCATCTTTATGACCCTCGAAAGGTACTTATGTACATAAAGAAATATTTAAAACCATCCGGCTTTATACTTGCAAGCATTCCTAATATTTTGCATTATTCTGTCATTCTGGAATTGTTGAGGGGGAAGTTCTCTTATGCAGACAGCGGAATACTTGACAGAACCCATTTGCGCTTTTTCACGCTATATGAAATTGTTTTAATGTTTAAGGAATGCGGGTATGGGATTGAGGCAGTTACAAAACGGAGAACTTCAGGAGATTTGAGTGAAGAAGACAGGATGATGCTGGATGCATTGTTAAAGCTTCCGGGTGTTGCCGCAGAGGATAATTTTGAGGTTTATCAATATTTAATAAAAGCCGGGAAAGTAGTATAATAAGCAATAGGAAAGTTTAAGGAGAATAGCAGCATGAGTGAGGTACAGGTGTTTGATGCATTGATTATGGTGACTCCATCGGATTATTTGCGCTTACAAAGGCATTATCCCAGATTGTCTGAAAAACTTCCGGTAAGGCGGCTGTTGTTTATCGGCAATGCGGAAGTCGGAGAACTGGTAAAGGAATCGGGACTGGGTGATAAAGTTGGTTTTGTGTCGGAAGATGATATTCTTCCTTTTTCGGTGGTGCATGAAGTGATAAAGGATATTTTAAAAGATGTGCTTAAGGGGCAGGAATTGCCCAGAGGGATTACCGGATGGTATTACCAGCAGTTTTTGAAAATGAAATATGCTTATATTTGTAAAGATGCTTATTATCTGGTCTGGGACGGGGACACCATACCATGCCGGAATTTTTCCATGTTTAGCGAGGAAAACAGTACACCTTACTTAGATTTAAAGATAGAGTATCACGAGGAATATTTTACAACTTTATCAAAAATACTGCCCGGTATGAAAAAATGTATTGAAAAATCCTTTATTGCGGAGCATATGCTGATGAATTGTGACATTATGAAGCAGTTGATAGAGGATATTGAAGCAAACAAAGAACTGCAGGGGAAAGCTTTCTGGGAAAAAATTCTGCGTGCCATCGATGTAGACAAGATTCAGGACAATAGCTTCAGTGAGTTTGAAACTTATGGAACTTATGTCTGTCTGAAGCATTTTGGAGCATACCGTTTAAGGTATTGGCATTCTTTCCGGCTGGGAGGAGAATTCTTTGACCCGGACACGATTTCTGACAGGGATTTCGAGTGGCTGGGAAAGGATTTCTTTGCTATTTCGTTTGAAAAGGGGCATTCCGTGAGTGATGACCATAAAGACCTTTTTGACAATATTAAGTGGCAGGAAAAATTGTCAGCAAGGCAGATGCTGGAGGTTGCCCAAGAGGACTATGAATTTTCGGATGGGTATTCGGAAGTATGGTAAAAGATTTATTTGGAGAAATATGGTATGTGGGATAACATTAGAGAGCAAATTGAGAAGGAAGATTATGATCAAGCCAGAATGCTGCTGGAAGAAGAAAAGAATCAGAGGGGCTGTCCGGATGATGTCTTTGCCATTTTGGATGCCAGCGTGTATGAAGCCGAACAGGACAGGGAAGGAATGTTTGATGCGATTGGCAGGGGACTTTTCTGTAATTCCGCTAATTATGAGCTGTATTATATGTTGGGTAATTTTTACTTGGAAACCAATCCCAATCAGGCTTACTTATGCTTTGAAAACGCCCTGTATTACTGTGATGCGGAGGAAGACAGGAAATTTCTTGAAGGACAGATGGAGCAGCTTAGGCAGTCTTTTGATATCACGGTGAAACCCGTGGTTATTGTAATTGCTTCTTATAATTCCTGTTATCTCATGCAAAAGAATATAGAAAGCATCCGCAGTACGCTTAAAAAAGATACTTATCAAATAGTAGTAGTAGATAATGCCTCAAGCGACGGAGTGGATGAGTGGCTGGGACAGCAGACAGATATCATACTGATTAAAAACATAGAAAACAAAGGATTTTCCTGTGCCTGCAATCAGGGCGCTGAGGCGGTTATGGGAACGGAGTATGCAGAGGGAGATATTTTCCTTTTAAATAATGACACAAGGCTGACTGCCAATGCCCTGTTCTGGCTCCGAATGGGACTTTATGGAGACGATACGACAGGAGCTGTGGGAAGCTGCTCTAATTGCGCCGGAAATGATCAGCAGATGGACATAGAGTTTGATAATCCTGAGGAGTATCTCACATATGGGGCAAAAGTGAATCTGCCATTAAGATACCCTTATGAGGAGAGGGTCAGGCTGTGTGGGTTTGCCATGTTAATAAAAAGGCAGATTTGGGATAGTGTAGGCGGAATGGATGAACAGTTTACGCCGGGATATTTTGAAGACGATGATATCTGTATGAAAATTGCAAAAAAAGGATTTCGGATGCTGTTTTGCAGAAACAGTTTTATTTATCATGCAGGGAGTCAGAGCTTTATTCATAGAGAAGGAGTTAATCAGATACTGATAGACCATCATGAGTTATTTCAGAAGATATATGGTTTTGATATTTTTGCATATGCCGACCCGGATAGGATATTGGCGGCTCAGATTCCCTATGCGGAAGAAGAGGAGTTTAACATCCTGCAGATAGGATGCGGTCTTTGCGCTGATTTTAAGCTATTGCGCTCAGGTTATCCGAAAGCGCATATGGTGGGATTGGAGTTAAACAATGCATTGTCTGATATAGCGGACGGAACGGAAACCGTCTTTCGTAGCGTAGAGGAGCTGGCAGGGGCTTTTGGGCAGCCAATCTTTCATGTGTTGATTATTAATCCTCAGACTTATGGAAAGCTTTCTGAGGAAGAACAGAAAATGATTATCGGCTTATGTAGGAAGGGATGTGTTGTTCTGCCGAAGAAGAATCCCTATGAAGATTTTTCTTTTGATAAAATCAAGCTGCTTATCTGGGATTTGGATGATACATTCTGGCAGGGGACTTTGAGCGAAGAAAGTGTGACGGTTCCGTCCGAAAACAGGAAACTGTTAAAAGCGGCAGCGGATTGCGGAATCCTGAATTCCATTTCTTCCAAAAATGATTCTTCACAGGTAAATGATGTTTTAAGACAGCTTAAGCTTTCCTCTTATTTTGTCTTTAATGATATTAATTGGGAAAATAAGGGGATGCAGATAAAGCAAAAAATTCAAAATATGGGATTAAGGGCGGAAAATGTCCTCTTTATAGATGATAATGTCAGAAATCTGGAGGAAGCGAAGCACATGAATGAGGGAATTATGACGGCTTTACCGGATGTGCTTCCTTATCTGGCAAATTACATTATGGGGATGCCGGCATCGGATCGAACCCACCAAAGGCTTGCGCAGTACAAAATCTTGGAGAAAAAGATGACTGTGCAAAGGCAGTTTGATTCCAAAGAAGAATTTTTGATGCAAAGTGACATCAGGGTAAATATAAGGCATGATTGTTTAAAGGAAATTGACAGAATTCAGGAACTGGTTGCAAGAACCAATCAATTGAATTTTACAAAAGTAAGAAGCAGCCGGGAAGAACTGATACGCTTAGTGTCAAATGATTGGATGGACAGTGGATATGTTAAAGTAAAAGACAGATACGGAAACTACGGTATTGTGGGATTTTACTGCTATAACAGGCAGGAGCAAAGGCTTGTGCATTTTCTGTTTTCCTGCAGGATTCTGGGAATGAAGGTGGAGCAGTATATTTATGACAGATTAGGTTCTCCTGCGATGGAAGTTGTGCCGCCCACTGCATGCGCGTTGGAAGAAAATATCCGTGTGCCGTGGATATCCGAGGCAGAGGACGCGGAATGGGAAGATGGCGGAGAGGGTAAGGATACAAAGGACAGCCGCGTCAAAATCCTGCTGAAAGGTCCCTGTGACATGAGCGCAATAGAGACCTATCTGGCAGGAGGAAAGATAACCACGGAATTTAATTATGTGAATGCGGAAGGATTTATTACAACGGGTCAGAATCATTCCATGCATCTTTGGGAGAGCGCACATTGTTCGGAGGAAGAGCTTTCCGATATGTTAAAGGAAGTTCCCTTTCTAACCCACGGGGATTTTGAGACCCTGCTGTTTCAAAATAAGTACCATATCATCTGTTACAGTCTCTTGCCGGACTGTCATGCGGGATTGTACCGGAACAAAAAAACGGGGCAGTATATCAGCTTTGGCAGTGTCAATTTCGATCTGACGGATGAGAGAAATATGGCGGGATATATAGACGGTACGATTGTGAACCACGCCTTTCCCTTTACGGAAGAAATTATCAGGGAGTTTTCAAAAAAATGGGAATTTGTGGGAACGACCTCCGGGGAGGATCTGCTGCGGAATTTGGAGTATATGTATTACCATGCGCCGGGCGAGCCTAAATTTGTGCTGCTTTTGGGAAGCGAAACGGAATATGAAGGAGAGAATGCGGAATTTGCCAATCATGCAGAGAGACATAAAGCAATCAATGCTCTGGTGAAAGAATTTGCGGCGGATAAGCCAAGAATGAAATGGATTGCCGCGACGGACTTTATTCATTCTCAGGAGGATTATGAGGACTGCATCAATCATTTCAGCCGGGATGTTTATTATCAGCTGGCAGGAGCGGTCTGTTCCTGTATCAATGAATGGTTTGGAAAGTGAGAGGCATTATTCCGGATTGGCGGAAATTACAATTCAAAAAAGGAATCAAGAATGAGAAAAAGCGAGTATGGAAGTGATTTTGTTGAGAAGGAACCTATAACAGCAAAAAAGGGAATGTTTCAGGGTGAATGTATACATGACTATCTTCTCGGCAGGACAGCTTTAGATGCCATTGTACAAGATGCAATAATGGAATATGGAATTAAAACGGTACTCCTGCCATCCTATTGCTGTCACACCATGATACACCCGTTTGTCAAGCGCGGATTGCAGATTCGCTTTTATGACATAGTTCCTGCAAAAGGAGGGGGAATCCGATATTGTATTGATTGGGAGCAACATTTTGATGCACTTCTTATTATGCAGTATTTTGGATTTCATCAGGAAGATGTTTTTGATATTATAGATAGACTGAAAGATAAAAAGAAAGTAATCATAGAAGATGCAACCCATTCGCTTCTGCAGCCCAATCCTTATAGCAGGAAATCGAATTATGTATTTGCCAGTTATCGTAAATGGATGGCAACCAACGGGGGGGCCATTGTAATCAAGAGAGAAGGATGGATGCGGGAAGGAGCCGATATAGTCACTGATGAGCAAGATATTCGGGACAGGTATTTGGCAGTGAAGACCAAGGCTATTGCAGAGAAAAAGCAATATTTTACAGAAAAATGCAACACAGAAAAAACATATCGACAGTTTTTTCATGAGGCAGAGCAAATAATAGAAACACAGTATGCCGGTTTTGAAATAGATAATGAAAGCAGAGAGTGTATTTATAATACGGACTATGAAAGGATGAAGATAATCCGGCAGACCAATGCGAAATATCTGGTTGAAGGACTTAGAGCCGTTCCGCAGATTCATTTATTGTTTCATGATGTGACAGACAAAGATGTTCCGTTGTTCGTACCAATATGCATGGAAACAACTAAGAGACAATCTCTCAGACAATATTTGATAGAGCATAATATATTTTTGCCGATACATTGGCCTTTAAGTGAATTGCATAACATTACAGAAAAAGGAAAGCAGCTTTTTGAAAATGAACTTTCTATTATCTGTGATCAGAGATATGATATTGAGGATATGGATTATATTATATCAATGATTAAAAGGTGGGAAAATGCATATGAATAGATTTCCCTTATTTCTATAAGTATTGTCGTAATACTCATTATAGAGTATAATAAATACATATCAAAGGGTATTCGGAGGTTTGACAGATGAACCGTTTTATTCCGTTATCAGTACCCAATTTTGAGGGTAACGAGCAAAAATATGTGGATGAGGCAGTTGCACAGGGTTGGGTTTCTACAGGCGGCGCCTATGTTACAAAGCTGGAAGAGCAGGCGGCGGCATATCTGAAAGTAGAGAAGACGGCAGCCTGCCAGAGCGGTACAGCAGGACTGCATCTGGCTTTGTTGGAATGCGGCGTAATGCCGGGAGATATGGTCATTGTCCCTACGCTGACTTTTATCGCAGCCGTAAATCCGGTGCGCTATCAGTTTGCGGAGCCTGTGTTTATGGACTGTGATGATAGCCTGTGCATGGATCCCGTGAAGTTACGCAGATTTTGTGAGCAGGAATGCCATCCGGAGGGTGAATACCTGATTCATAATGTTACGGCAAAGAAAGTAAAAGCTGTGGTAGTGGTTCATGTTTTTGGCAATCTGGCGGATATGGAAGCTATCATGGATGTGGCGGAGGAATTTCATCTCTATGTAGTGGAAGACGCCACGGAAGCATTGGGCAGCCATTATACAAGTGGGAGATATGCCGGGAAAATGGCAGGCACTATAGGAGATTTCGGGGCATATTCCTTCAACGGCAATAAGATTATTACTACGGGCGGCGGCGGCCTGGTGACGGCGAGGGAGGCAAAGCGGGTGGAACATATGCAGTATCTTTCCACTCAGGCAAAGGACGACCCCCATTACTATATTCACAATGAAATCGGATACAATTACCGCATGACCAATGTGCAGGCGGCTCTGGGGGTAGCACAGATGGAGGAACTGCCGGAATTTATTGAGAGAAAGCATAAAAATCTGGATTTATACAGAAAGCTGTTTGAAGGATTTCCGCTGGGAGATATTTTACAATTCAGGGAGGGGACCTGTTCCAATCAATGGTTTTATTCCTTGGAAATCAAGATGGACAAGCTCAAAGGAAATCTGCGTGATGTGATAGAAGCCTTGCAGGAGAAGGGAGTGCAGACCAGAGCAATCTGGGGTTTAATCCATGAGCAGCTTCCTTACAAAGACTGTATCGCTTATGAGATGGAGCACGCTCCTTATTACAGCAAATGCATCCTGAATTTTCCCTGTAGCACTCAGATTACGGAAGAAGAAATCAGATATGCGGCAGTGCAGATACAGGGTGTTTTGACGGAAAGGGCGGAGTAATTCTATGGAAAAAATATTAGTGACAGGCGCGGACGGCTTTATCGGAAGCCATCTGACAGAAGAACTGGTAAAACAAGGGTATCGGGTCAAGGCATTTGTTTTGTACAATTCTTTTAACACATGGGGATGGCTGGACACGCTTCCGAAGGGAACACTGGATGAGATTGAGATTTTTCAGGGAGATGTGCGTGACCCCAACGGGGTAAAGGAAGCGATGAAGGAAGTGGATGCGGTCTTTCATCTGGCGGCATTAATCGCGATTCCTTTCAGTTACCATTCCCCGGACACCTATGTGGATACGAATATCAAGGGCACACTGAATGTTTTGCAGTCAGCAAGGGAATTACATACTAAACGGGTGCTGGTAACTTCCACCTCTGAGGTATACGGTACTGCCCAATATGTGCCCATTGATGAAAAGCATCCATTCCAAGGTCAGTCCCCCTATTCAGCTACCAAAATCGGTGCGGACCGTCTGGCGGAGTCTTTTTACCGTTCCTTTAATCTGCCGGTGACCATTGTTCGTCCCTTTAATACCTATGGACCAAGACAGTCAGCAAGGGCGGTGATTCCCACCATTATCACGCAGCTTCTGGCAGGAAAAGAAGAAATTAAGCTGGGTTCCCTGACTCCTACCAGAGATTTTAACTATGTGAAAGACACGGCAAACGGATTCATTGAAATCTATCGTTCCGATAAGACGGTGGGGGAGGAAATCAATATTGCCACCCAGAAGGAAATTTCCATCGGGCAGTTGGCGGAAGAGCTTATCAGGCAGATAAATCCCAAGGCAAAAATTGTCTGCGACGAACAGAGGCTGCGTCCGGAGAAAAGCGAAGTCAACAGGTTGTTAGGATGTAATCAAAAGATTAGGGAATTGACGGCATGGAAGCCGATGTACACTTTTGAACAGGGACTTTCCGAAACTATTGCGTTTTTGAAAGACAATCTGGATCAATATAAAGTGGACTTATACAATGTGTAACGGCTTAAAAATTTCGGGCAATCCGCAACTCCTACTATACAGTCGCAGCAGGGAGGCTAAATATGACGATAAAAGATTATATAGTTTCAGAAGAAACATCCCTCAGGGATACCATGCAGATAATTGATAAAAATTCTTCCGGCATTGCATTTGTCTGCAAGGGTGGGGAACTGCTTGCCACGGTAACGGATGGGGATGTGCGCAGAAGCCTCATGAAAGGCATGGACATCCATTCGCCTGTCCGAGAAATTGCCAATTATACCCCGGTTTACCTATATCAGAAGGTAGGTCATAAGGCAGCCGCCTTGATGAAGGAAAAGCAGATTACCGTGCTCCCTATCGTGGATGAGAAAAAGCACATTATTGACATTAAGTTTCTGTTCAAAGATATCTTTCTTTTGGAACAAAATTTAAAGACTCCGGTGGTCATTATGGCGGGCGGAAAGGGGACACGCCTAAAGCCCTATACGGATATTCTTCCGAAACCCTTGATTCCTGTTGGGGATAAAACTATTACGGAACATATCATGGAGCATTTTGGCAGATTCGGATGTTCGGATTTTTATATGATTGTCAATTACAAAAAGCAGTTTATTAAGGCATATTTTTTGGAGTCGGATGCACATATTCATTTTGTAGATGAGGAAGAGTTTCTGGGAACCGGAGGTGGAATTGCCCTTGTGGGGGAGGATATCAAAGAGACTTTCTTTTTGACCAACTGCGATATTCTATTGGAAGCCGATTATGGCGCAATCTTAAAAAAGCACAAGAAACAGCATAATATTATCACCATTGTCTGCGCCGAGAAAAAAATGGTGCTTCCCTATGGTACGGTGGAAATTGACGGGGAAGGGCAAGTGAGGCAATTTAGAGAGAAACCGGAATTTCAGTTTCATACTAATACGGGATTTTATGTGATTGAACCGGAGTTTTTAAAGAAAATTCCACCCAATACTTATATTAACATTACCGAAATTATCGAGAATTGCATGCGTGACGGTGAAAAGATAGGAACCTATCTGGTGGATGAAGACAGTTGGATGGATATGGGACAGATAGAGGAACTGGAAAAGATGAGGACAAGAATGGGGTTGTAAAAAATGAAAATTGTAGTAATAGGTCTTGGTTCTATGGGAAAAAGAAGAATACGCTTGTTGAAGCAAATGTATCCGGACTTGTCGTTAGTGGGAGTTGACAGTAATGAGGAGAGAATGCAGGCTGTATCACAGGAATATGGAATTCTTTGTTATCCTGATTTGGCGAAAGCGGTAAATGCGGAAAGAGAAAAAGGAGCTCCGTTTTCCTGCGCCATGGTGTGCAGTTCTCCGTTATCCCATGCAGGATTGATTCATCAATGTCTCACCTATGGTCTTCATGTATTCACCGAGATTAATCTGGTGTCAGATGGCTATCAGGAAAATATGAAGTTGGCGAAGAAAAACGGATGCAAGCTATTCTTGTCTTCCACACCGATTTATCAGGTGGAAATGCGGAAGATAAAGGAAATCTTAGAGGATGAAACACAGAATGCCAAAGGAGCTGTAAATTATATTTATCATGTAGGGCAATATTTGCCGGATTGGCATCCCTGGGAGCAATATAATCAGTTTTTTGTGGGAGAGAAAAGGACCAATGGATGCAGGGAAATTCTGACAATTGAACTGCCATGGATGACAAAAGCATTCGGACCGATAGTGGAAATCCATTCCTTTAAAAATAAAACCACAGATTTACAAATAGACTATCCGGATAATTATTTTATTCATCTGATACATGAAAACGGTACAAGAGGCATCTTTGTGGCAGATGTGGTCTGCAGGGAGGCAGTTCGGTATCTGGAAATTTATAATGAGAATATCTATATGGACTGGAAGGGAACACCGGACTCCCTGCGCAAAAAAAATATGGAAACAAAAGAATTTGAGCAGATTTTGGAGAAAGCAGATTATGAGAGCCGGGAGGGATATAGCGCTCTGATTAATGAGTACGCCTATGTCCATGAGCTGGAGGCGTTTTTTGCCTATTTGAATGAGGGGAAAATGCCGGAGTATGGTTTTGAAGAAGACTTTCATCTGTTGAAGCAGATTGACCAAATGGAAGAATAAAGAAGGGGTTTGAAGAGCATGAAAATTTGTATGGTTGGATTGGGCTCCATCGGAAAAAGGCATATCAAAAATGTCAGCAGACTTTTGAAAGAACGCAAGGTGGAATATACGATTGATGCCCTGCGCAGCAGTGAGAGAAAGCTGCCGGAGGAAATAAATGAATTATTGAACCAAGAGTATTTTTCTTATGACGGGCTGCCGGAGGATTATGATGTAATTTTTATCACAAATCCTACAAGTGAGCATTATACTGCCATAGAAAAGCTTAGCAAAAAGGCAAGAGCCATGTTCATTGAAAAGCCGTTGTTTTCTCAGTCCGGTATAAAAATCCCCGAATTGCCGCCGACCGGAATCTATTATGTGGCATGTCCCCTTAGACATCAGGCAGTGATTCAATATGTAAAGGAGGAACTTGATAAGGGAGAAGCGGTATTTGCGGCAAGAGCAATTTCTTCCTCTTATTTGCCGGAATGGAGAAAGGGAGTGGATTACAGAACGACTTATAGTGCCAACAGAAAGCTGGGAGGCGGTGTAACTCTGGATTTAATCCATGAATGGGATTATCTGACATATCTGTTTGGGATGCCAAAGAAGCTGATGCATCTGGAAGGACATTATTCTGACTTGGAGATGGATTGCGAGGATGCATCACTTTATATGGCGGATTATGGAAATGTAACCATAGAAGTCCATCTGGATTATTATGGACGGTTTACAGAGCGCAGATTGGAGCTTTATTGTAAGGAATATCGCATGGATGTGGATTTAATTCAAAATACAGTGGCTTACAAGAGTATGGATCCTGATAAAAACAGATTAATTACATTTCCGCAGGAGGATATTCATCTCAATGAAATAAATTATTTTCTGGATTTGCTGGAAGGGAAGAAAGAGAATATGAATACAGTGGCTCATGCAAAAGATGTATTGGATTTAGTGCTGCAAAAATAACAATGTTAAGATAAAGAGAGAAAAGAGGGTGTATATGAATATACTATTTACTATTTGTGCGAGAGCAGGTTCTAAGGGAGTGAAAAGTAAGAATACAAGATTATTTTGTGGTTATCCGCTGGTCTATTATACTTTGTCTGCTTACCGGCTTTTTGTAGAAAAGCATGGAGGAGAATACGGCAGAATTCAACTAGCAGTGAATACGGACAGTGATGTGCTTATTGAGCAGATTGAACAATCGGGAATAGATTATGTACATATTCCCAGAAAAAACGATTTGGCAGGGGATCGGGTTGCAAAAATTGATGTAATTCGTGATACGCTGCTTCAAACGGAAGAAAAAGAGGCGGTTATTTATGAAACGGTTCTGGATTTGGATCTGACATCACCTTTGCGTACCGTAAAGGATATCAAGGGGACTTTGGAGGCACTTTGGCAAAGACCGGATGCCGATATTTCATACAGTGTGACGGAGTCCAGACGTTCTCCCTATTTTAATATCGTTTGCGAAAAAGAGAACGGCTTTTTCAACACAGTGATTCCGAGTGGCTTTGTGGCAAGGCAGCAGGCACCTGCATGTTATGATATGAATGCTTCCATTTATGCATATGCGCGAGACTATTTATTGTCAGGAAGAAGTGATGAGGAGTGCAGTGCGGTCATTTGGGAAATGAAGGATACGGCGGTGTTGGATATTGACAGCGAAGATGATTATGAATTGATGGGGCTGCTGGAAGCGTACTATGTAAGGCAGGATGAACAACTGCGGGAAGTAAGTGAGAACAGAGGGAAATTGGGGTGATTTGACAAACTATAGGGCTCTATGTATAATTAACAATATTCAATTGTGGTAGAGCGCTTGATAAAAAATGGTGGAATTTTATGAAGAAGATTTGTTTTGTCACGGCAGCAAGGTCGGAATATGGTCTTTTGAAGTGGCTGATGAAAGAAGTGGACAATTCAAAAATATTTCAGTTACAATTAGTGGTGACAGGAGGTCATCTTCTCAAAGAGCAGGGGCATACCATTGGTCAAATCAAGGAGGATGGGTTCAGGATAGATGCAGAGGTCGACGCCCTGATGGATTTGGCAACAAAGGAATCCATTGCTGCATCTATGGGCAGAATGGCTGAAGGTATGGCACATACATTTACTGAATTAGAGCCGGATTATGTGGTTGTACTCGGAGACAGATATGAATTGTTACCTATCTGTAATACCGCATTTGTGATGAATATACCTATCATACATTTATCCGGTGGAGATATTACAGAGGGTGCGATTGATAACGGGATTCGTAATGCAGTAACGATGCTTGCGTCCTATCATTTTCCGGGAACCGAGGATAGTGCGGCGAATATATGCCGCATGATTGGTGATGATGGGAATATATGGGCTGTTGGTGAACCCGGCTTGGATGCATTTCATAGGGAGAAGCTTTTAAATAGAATTGATTTGGCAAAGACTTTAAATCTGGAGGAAAGTAAGGATTGGGTTTTGCTGACCTATCATTCGGAAACCAGAAAGTCTCTGGAATATAATTTGAGTGTTATTAAAAATATTATCGAATCATTAATAGAGATTCCGAACATTTTTATAATAGCAACTTATTCAAATGGTGACTGTGGGGGAAGAATGATAAATAATTATCTGGAAGAGCAAGGAGGCAAGATACCGGAAAAGCTGAGAGTCATCCCATCTCTGGGTACAAAAAGATATTTGAGTGTTATGAAGCAGGTTCGGTTTATTATAGGCAATTCAAGTAGTGGTATTACGGAAGCTCCGGTATTGGGAAAAGCAGTTATCAATATCGGAGACAGACAAAAAGGGAGATATTTGTGCAGCAATGTTGAGCAATGCGATACAGACCGTAACGCAATAAAACATGCAATAGATACTGTAATGAAATCGCCGGCAGATGTATCTGATACCCATTATTGGGGAGACGGGCATACTGCTGAGAAGATAATGACAATTTTTGAAAAGGTACTTTTATAGGAGGCTGATTATGAAAAAATCAATGAGCGATGAGTGGGAAAAAGTGCACCATGACAGGGAATGGGGAAAGTATCCAAGCGAGCCTGTAATCCGATTTGTGGCGCGGAATTATTATAACAAGGACAGGAAAAATGTAAAAATCCTTGATTTTGGGTGCGGTCAGGGGGCATGTACCTGGTATCTGGCCAGAGAGGGCTTTGACACCTATGCTTTTGATGGTTCTGCATCAGCAATACAAAAGGCAAAACAAGTATTGGAGGAAAATAACTTAAAGGCACATTTGGATGTCATGGACGGAGCAAATATTTCTTATTCGAATGACTTTTTTGATGCTGTTATTGACGGTGCGTGCATAGGTCATAACAGAATCGAAGATATCAAACTGATGTATTCGAGCATATATAAAATCCTAAAAAAGGGGGGGCGGATGTTCTCAACTTTTTTCACAACAAAAACAACCGGATTTGGAACAGGAGAGTATATAGAGAAGAATACCTATAAGGGAACAACAAGAGGTCCCCTTGCAGGATTGGGCATGGTGCATTTCTGGGAAGAGGAAGAACTGAGAGATGTGATTCAATCCATAGGATACGGGGATATTCAAATTGAAAAATTGATGTATACCGATAACGGAAATATAATTGACATGCTTATTCTTATGGCTGTCAAAGATTGATTGGGAGATTGGTATGGCAGAGATTGAGATAATGGCGGATAAGGCGGAGTGGATTACCGCTTTGAAACGGTATGGCATTAGTGATGTCTATTTTCAGTATGAGTATGTGAAACCAATGGCGGATCATTTAAATGCGAAACCAATACTTATAAATTATAAAGCTTCTGACGGAGGATTTATTTATTGTCTGTTAATAATGGATATTGCAGCGGATTCTAAGTTTAAAGGATTAATCCCGTCAGGAGTATATTTTGATTCGGAGACACCTTATGGATATGGTGGACCATGCTTTTATGGAAATATGTCATTTGGACAAAGTGAAACAGAAGAATGCCGAACCGCAATATATGATGCTCTGAAATCATATGGTGTTATTTCTCAGTTTATACGGTTCTATCCCATGATGTTTATGGACGGCAAAAGCACCATAATAACCGATAAATTCGGCACATATAAAAATACGGTTTATATAGATTTATCAAGTGAAGAAATTGTGCTGTCCAATATGGATTCAAAATATAGGAGAGAGATTAAAAAAGCCAGAGAAGTCGGAGTTGTTATTGAACATGATAAGGGTGAACAGATTGAAGAATTTATCCGGCTTTACGACATGACTATGAAGAAACATGATGCTGAGGATATGTATTTCTTTGGCAGAGATTATTATGACACATTAATGCAGGACTTTCCTGATAATTTCGAGGTATTTTATGCTCGTATGGATGGCAAAGTGGTGGGTGCATCCATATTTTTGTATGACAAGGATTATATGCATTTTCATTTGAGCGGACGTGATATTGATGCTCCTAATATTTCATTTGAGAAGCTGTTAATGCTCGAGGCAGCTCTATGGGGAGTGAAAAACGGAATGAAGAAGCTGCATATGGGCGGCGGTTTGTCCAACGAGGATTCGCTGTTCCAATACAAAAAGAAATTTAACCGGTCGGGAATTCTGCCCTTTTACATTGGGCGCAGCATTATTGACAAAGTTAAGTATGGGGAATTAATGGAGATCAGGGCTAAATCTGATGATTCATTTGACCCGGAAAACGGATTTTATATACCGTATCGTTTTTAAACTTACTTTTATTGACAAGACGAGGAATATGGCAAAGGACATTCTGTGCGATATCGATAATGAAAGAAGGATAACGGAAAACTATGATATCTAATTCTTGGCAGGACAAGTGTATGATTATAGCCGAAGCGGGAGTAAACCATAACGGCAGATTGAGTATGGCGTTAGAATTGTGTGATGCTGCAAAGGAAGCCGGAGCGGATGTTGTCAAATTTCAAACTTGGAATACTGACAAATTGATAACAAAAACAGTAGGTATGGCAGGCTATCAGGAAAAAAATACAGGTATATGCGAGTCGCAATACGATATGCTGAAACGCTTGGAACTCTCCTATGATGAATTCAGCGAGATTAAGGCTCATTGTGATAAAATAGGAATCATGTTTGCATCTACGGCTGATGAATCGGATAGCTTGGATTTTCTTGTAGATTTAGGGATTCCTTTCATAAAAATAGGATCCGGAGATATCGGAAATGTATCTTTTTTGCGCTATATCGGAGGAAAGAAGCTGCCTGTCATATTAAGTACGGGAATGAGTTCTTTGGCTGATGTGGATATTTCGGTTGCTGCTTTGTGTGAAGGCGGGGCGAGGGACATTACTCTCCTACATTGTACAACCAACTATCCATGTCCGTTAGAAGAAGTTAATCTGAACGCAATGTTGACATTGCGGAATGCTTTTCATTTGCCTGTGGGATATTCGGATCATACAGTAGGTACGGAAGTGTCTGTTGCCGCTGTTTCGCTTGGGGCAAGAGTGATTGAGAAACATTTCACATTGGATAGAAATATGGAGGGACCGGATCACCGGGCAAGCACGGAGCCTGAGGTCTTCAAAAAGATGGTTCGGCAGATACGAAATATTGAGCTGGCAATGGGTGATGGCAGAAAGCAGATGACTTCTTCGGAGAAGGATATTAAGACTGTGGTTACGAAGAGGGTAGTCGCTAAACATTCTATTTTACAGGGGGAGTTTTTTTCTGAAGATAATATTTGTGTGAAGAGAAGTGCGGAAGGAGAGCTTGCGTCAGAATGGGATGGGATTATTGGTGCAAGGGCGTCAAGGAACTATGAAACTGATCAAGGGATTGTTTTTGGTAATTTGAAATAACAAGACTGAAATTCTTAGCATTGACAAGGTTAACAATGTCAAGTATTATTATTTTATAAAGTTATTGGTGATAAACAGAGTAAGATTTATACAAAAAATGGAGATATAGATATAATGGGGGTTTACGATTCTAATTTCGATTTCCGCTTGGCTATTCAAGCCGATACAAACAATATTATGGATTATTTGAGAGATAATTTAGGAGAGAGGCATATTCTTGCAAATGATAAAAGTTTTTTTTTATGGCAATATGGAAATGCAGAATATGCAGATATGGAGAATTTGAACATTGTTCTAATGAGTGATAAGGGTAGTGGAGAAATCAAAGGTCTGAATGGATTTATCCGTTATTCAAATGACAAAGACAGGATGTATGTGAGTAGTGCTATTACCCAGATATCCAAGGACATAACCATTCCTTTAACGGGAGTTGAACTCATTAAAAAATTCCATGCATTGGTCCCGGCGAGAGCATATTTTAGTTCCGGAACCAATCCAAAGACTATGTTGCCCATAGGAAAGCGTGTTTTTGGTTATAAAACAGGTGTAATGCAGCAGTACTATATTTTAAACCCACAGGTTGATGATTTCCTTGTGGCAGATATACATAAAAAGATAAAGCTTACACATAAAGCAGGTCGATTCAATTTTAAAGAGATATCTGATTTGGAGGAGTTAGAAGGTTCTTTTGATTTTGGCAAAGACCATGAACGGCTGCCTTATAAATCATTAGATTTTTTAAGAAAACGCTATGTGAAACATCCTAAGTATATATATAGAATTTGGGCATTAACAGATTCGTCCGAAAATGTATATGGTCTTCTGTTTGGGAGAGAAATAACTATAAATGGCAGAATAATATTAAGACTTGTGGATTATCGGGGCAAGCTTGAATATTTGGGAGAAATTGGCGAGGCATTGAATCAGTTATTTATAAAAGAGAATTATGAATATATTGATTTAATGGCTTCGGATTTGGATACAGATGTTATGAGCAGAAGTGGTTTTATGTTGCTAAATGCCGATGGCGAGGATGTAGTGCCAAATTATTTTGAACCTTTTGTAAGAGAAAATGTGAGGGTTCATTATCAGAAAAGTCAAGATATTGTGATATTTAAAGCGGATGGGGATCAAGACCGTCCCAATGTATGGTAAAATAAATAATATGAAAAACGGAGGATTTTGCTATGTCTAACAAGGAGAAGTACATCAATGCGTTCACAGAGGCTTTAATGGTTGATGCGGATAAGATTACCGAGGATTTGAAGTATCAAGATATTGAGGAATGGGATTCTGTAGGTCATATGGAATTGATTTCCGCATTGGAAGATGCCTTTGATATTTCATTAGAAACAGATGATATTGTTGACTTAAATTCATTTAAAAAAGGAATGGAGATTTTGAAGAAATATGGCATAGATGTGGAGGTGTAATATGCTGCAAGGTAAAAATGCCGTTATTACAGGTTCAAACAGGGGCATAGGTAAAGCTACGGCAGAGGTTTTTGCGGCAAACGGATGCAATTTATGGGTATGCGCACGCAGGGAGCAGGATGAATTTTGGGATTGGTGCAGGAATCTCTCAAAAGAAAAAAATGTAAGAGTTGAGCCGTTGTTTTTTGACTTTATGGATGATGACGGAATGCATCTGGCTTTTGACTCCATAAAAAAGAGTGGTATACCTGTAGATATTTTGGTTAATGTTGCTGGTGCTGTTTTTAATGCAAATTATTTGATGACTCAAAAAAATAAGCTGGAAGAGTTATTTAATATCAATTATTTTTCACAGGTTCAGTG
The DNA here is from genome assembly GCA_023664665.1 of Lachnoclostridium sp. Taxonomy (GTDB): domain Bacteria; phylum Bacillota; class Clostridia; order Lachnospirales; family Lachnospiraceae; genus Acetatifactor. The sequence goes on along the minus strand of JAMPEY010000004.1, from coordinate 79,560 downwards.
GACACAGTATATTATCAAGCTAATGAGAAAGCAAAAAAAAGGTTCCATTGTTAATGTTACTTCAAGCGGAGCGATTGATGGCAATGCAGGAAGGACAGCTTATAATGCATCCAAGGCGGCAATTATCTCGACAACGAAGACAATGGCGAGAGAATTGGGAATCTATGGAATCAGGGTGAATGCCATTGCACCAGGTCTTACAGACACAGATATGGCTCGTGATTATACGCCTGAGGAAATTATGACTCGGGAGATTGAAAGTTCTTCTTTAAAACGCATCGGGAAGCCTGAAGAAATAGCTAATGTAATAGCTTTTTTGGCTTCAGACCTTAGTTCGTATGTCACAGGTCAAACCTGGCGTGTTGACGGAGGCATGTAGTATATGGTATATGATAAAGAAAAATCAGAAGAATTTGCATATCATATGCGCAGGGATGCGCTGGATATGTCGTTGGCAGCGGGGCAGCATGCGGTTCATTTTGGCGCAGGCATGTCGATTATTGACATTCTTGCGGTACTTTATGGAAGTGTGCTTAGATTGGATTGTGACAACCCTTTGTGGGAAGACCGAGATAGATTTATTCTCAGTAAAGGGCATGGTGTCATAGGGTATTATGCAGCCTTGGCGGAGGTAGGATATATTGATAAGGCAGAACTACAGCTTTTTGAAAAGAAAAATTCCTTTTTGTTAGGACATCCTATAAGAACGGTTGAAAAGGGAGTTGAATTTACAAACGGCAGTCTTGGAATGGGACTTTCTCTAGGCATTGGAACAGCTATAGGCGCTAAGAAAAGGGGAAAAGCTTTCAAAACCTATGTACTGATAGGCGATGGAGAGATGGACGAAGGAGCCGTGTGGGAAGCGCTTATGGCGGCGCCTCAGTTCAAATTAGATAATTTGTTTGCAATAGTGGACCGGAATCATATGCAGCTGGGCGGCGATACAGAACAAATTATAGCGCATGGAAATCTGAAAGCAAAATTAGAAGCATTCGGATGGGATGTGCGGGAAATAGACGGTCATGACCATGATGCGATATATGGAGCATTGACTGCGGAAGGTCAGATGGATAGACCCAAAGCTGTGATTGCGAATACCATTAAGGGTAAGGGATTTCAGTTTTCGGAAAATAATAATGCATGGCATCATGCAGTGATGACAAATCAACAGTATGAGGCAGCCATAGCAGAATTAGAGGAGAGTTACCATGGAAGTCACTGAAAAGAATATAAAAAGGTGGGCTACAATTGGAGCCAGACCTACATTAGGGCAGGCTTTAATGGAAATTGCATCCTTGGATGAAGAACTCATGGTTTTAACGGCAGATGTGTCAACTTCAGCCGGATTAGAGCGGTTTAAAAGAAAATATCCGGACAAGTATCTTGATGTAGGAATTGCGGAACAAAATATGATGGGCATAGCAACAGGGCTGGCTGCTCAAGGATTTCATGTTGTGACCACTACATTTGCCCCATTTCAATCTATGCGCTGTCTGGAGCAGATAAGAGTGTATCAAGGATATATGAGGATGCCGCTTGTCATGATAGGGCTGGCAAGCGGCATCTATCACAGCTATCTTGGGAACACACATTGCTGCTTTGAAGATGCCGCTTTACTGAGAAGCATTCCCAACATCAATGTAGTGACTCCGGCAGACTGTACAGAGATAGTAAAAGCCCTTAATGCGGCATTAAAGCTCAATGAGCCTGTATATATCAGACTTATCGAGGGAGCCGGTATTGAGCCTGTCTATAGCAGTGATTACAACTTTGAGATAGGAAAAGCTGTCACATTAAGGGAAGGAACAGATGCTGCGATTATTGCAAACGGCAGGATGGTTCATTTGGCACTTGAAACAGCGGATGCATTGTCCCAAAAATCTATAAGCGCCAAGGTTATCAACATGCATACTGTTAAGCCGATTGACACAAATGTATTAGATGAAATTTCAGAAATGGATTATTTAATAACAATTGAAGAGCATAATGTGGTAGGAGGGTTAGGGTCTGCAGTGGCTGAATATTTAATGAGAAAGAAAGAAAAGCCAGTACAGATTATGTGTGGAATCAATGATTATTTTCCGCATGCAACGGATTATGAAAGCGCTTTAAGCCAGGCGGAATTAACCATAGACGGTATTGTAAATAAAATATTGAATGCCATGGGAGAAGAATAAAACATGGGTTATATAGACAAAAAACATGTATTGAAAAAATTGCATGATTTTCATCGACAAGTCCAAAAGAATGGGGGAAAGATAGGAAAAGCTCCCAGAATCATTGACTTGAGCTATGATAATGTTTGTAATTTTAAGTGCCAGCATTGTTTTACCAGAGCTCCGGAAGGAATTAACACAAAAGAACATATGACCGAAGCAATGATACGCCAATTAGCGGATGAAGCAGATGAACTTGGATTTTATGAATTTGACCTTCAAGGGGGAGAACTGTTAATCCGTCCGGAAATGCTTTTTCAGCTGATTGATTGGGTGGGAGCGGAAAGATTTTATCTGTATCTTACCACAAATGGCTATTTTTTGTCTGAAGAAATGGCACATCGTTTAGCTAAAGCAGGAATAGACAGGGTTTCCGTCAGCATTGATAGCTTAAATGCAAAAGAGCATGATGATTTTCGTGGGCAGAAGGGCGCCTTTGACAGAGCCATACAAGCGCTGAAATATGTTAAAGCCGAGGGTATGGAACCGTTTATGAATATAACAGTGGGACATTATAATGCCTTTTCCCCTGAGTTAGAAGAGCAGCTTGCCTTTTCATATGATAACGGATTTCAAACAATATTGAATGCGGCAGTTCCGGCAGGGTGTTGGAAAGGCAATTATGAAGTGATGCTGACACAAGAAGATACTGCGCATATATTAGAACTTCGGAAGAAATATCCCAATATGGTTCGGGATTTGTGGGATCCTTTTGACAGAAAAAAAGAATCCGTCCTTGGATGTAATGCAGGGAATCTTTTATATATTACGCCATGGGGTGATGTACTGCCCTGTCCGTTCCTTCATATCAAGCTGGGGAATCTTTATGAGAATACCCTGAAGGATATATTTAAATATGTAACAACTGTGGAACAATTAATGGATTATTCGGATAAGTGCCTTGCCGGAGAAGCGCAGGAATTTATGAAAAAATACCTTTCAGGTGATGTTTCCACACAGCATCCGGCAGATGCCCATATACTTTTTTGAGAGGTGCAGTGATGAAAAACGGCGATAAAATTGTGTTAGATGCAGTAGGTATCCAGCAGTGTCAAAGAAACAGATATCCATTATTATTTATTGACAAAATTGTTGACGGAGAGGTGGGAAAATTTGTTCATGCGGTGAAAAATTTCTGTTATAACGAATGGTTTTTCCCAGCCCATTTTGATGATGAGCCGAATGTACCCGGATTTATTCAGGCAGAATGTCTGGCGCAGACTTTTATAATGACATTTTTGACTATGGATGAACATATGGGAAAAAAGACTGCTTTTGTAAAGCAGGATGGAGTTCGCTTCCGCAGAAAAATTGTTCCGGGGGATAGGCTGGATATATATGCTTATTTGGACAGCTTTCAGAGGGGAATTGCGAAAGGGCATGTGGAAAGTTTTGTTGATGGGGAACCGGCAGTTTCGGGAAAACTTGTGATTGCATTGCCTGATATATTAGATAATTATAGACCGAAAGAGGAATTATGAAATCAATAGCAGATATTCTCGGCATCGAATTTCCGGTTATACAGGGCGGTATGGCAAGGATTGCCACTGGCGCATTTGCTGCAGCTTGCTCAAACGCAGGCGCACTTGGCGTAATTGCCAGCGGTGGGATTTCCTGTGAACAGCTTAAAAGAGAAATACACGTGTGCAGGGAAAATACCAAAAAACCCTTTGCCATAAATATTATAGTGAACCATCCGGATTTTGAGCAAATTGCAAAATTAGTGATACAGGAAAAAGTATCGGTGGTTATCACAGGAAATGGCATAGCTTCACAATATGTAAAATTATGGAAAGAAGCCTCTATATTGGTGATTCCGGTTATAGGCGTTCCCGTATTTGCAAAATATATGGAACGCGCGGGCGCGGCGGCATTGATTGCAGAAGGAAATGAAAGCGGGGGGCATATAGGTCCTCTTACAACAATGACATTGATTCCTCAGGTTTGTGACAATACTTCATTACCTGTTATTGCAGCGGGGGGGATTGCTGACAACAGGCAGTACAAGGCAGCATTGGCACTAGGTGCCTGTGGAGTTCAAATTGGAACAAGCCTTCTGGCATCCGAAGAGTGCCCTATTCATGATAATTATAAAAATAAACTTATTAAAGCGCGGAGTACAGATGTGGTGGTGACAGGTTATTCTGCTGGTGATCCCGTGAGGGTTTTAAAAAATAAAATGTCGCAGACTTATCTGCAAAAAGAGCGGGAGGGCGCTGATAAGGAAGAACTAGATGCATTGACAATGGGCGGATTATCAAAAGCCGTGTTTGATGGCGATATGGATAATGGCAGTCCCATGGCAGGATTAGTTTGTGGACAAATTAAGGAAATCAAACCTATAAGACAAATATTAGAAGATATTTGTTTTGGTTGAGGAGGTATGCATGGATTATCCGGAAGAACTGCTTGCGCGAGGAAATAAAAACAGTGTTGACAGCATTTCCTTATTAACTTATCTTCCACACCGTTATCCCATGCTGTTAATTGATAAAATACTTGACAGTGAAGAAGGGGATTGGGCGATTGGCGTAAAATGTATCTCAGCACTTGAACCATATTTTCAAGGGCATTATCCGAACAGACCGATTATGCCGGGAACTTTACAATTAGAAGCATTGAGTCAGGTCGCTTCGTATCTTTTGTATCCATATTTCCGGGGGGGTTTGCCGATTTTTACAGGTGTCCGTTCACTGCGTTTTTTTAGCATTGTAAAACCTGGTGATCAATTGGTTTTATTTTGCCAGATTAAGGATAAGCCCAGAGGAGAAGAAGGAATATTTAAGGTTGTTGGTGATGGATATGTGGATAAGAAAAAGTGTATCAGTGCTGAGATGAGTTTTACAATTGATAGGAGTTGAAAATATGTGGAATTTTAACGGATATGAAGCAAATACCTTTTTAATAGATGAACAGGGTGAAAAGTATTCTTACTCCGACCTTATAGCAAAAGCCAAGGAAATTTATGAGCGCATTCGGAGCCGATGCCTTGTATTTTCATTATGTACAAATACGGTTGGTTCTGTGGTCGGTTATGTTTCTTTTCTGCAGAATAGGGTAGTTCCTGTTTTGCTGAATGCGAATTTGGATGCATCCTTGTTGAACAATCTTATCCAAATTTACTTGCCAAGCTACCTTTGGATTCCGTCTTCCGCCAAAGAAAATTTTCAGGATTATAGGGTATGTTTTGAAGCCTTGAATTATTGTTTGTTAGAAACAAATTTTGAAAAGCCTTATCCGCTTCATGAAGATTTGGCGCTTTTGCTCACTACATCCGGCTCTACAGGAAGTCCAAAGTTTGTCAGACAATCCTATGACAATATCAAAGCAAATGCGGATTCGATTATACAGTATCTGAGGCTTGACAGTACGGAGCGACCGATTACTACGCTCCCAATGAACTATACCTACGGACTTTCCATTATCAACACCCATTTGGCGGTAGGAGCTACTCTTCTTGTTACAGAAAAAGGAATGATGCAGAAAGAATTTTGGGAATTTTTCAAAGAACAGAAAGCGACTTCTTTTGGTGGCGTTCCTTATACTTATGAAATGCTTGACAGACTGCATTTTACCAAGATGGATTTGCCTTATTTAAGGACTATGACACAGGCTGGCGGGAAAATTACCCCACAGATACATCAGAAATTTGCGGAATATGCAGATAAGACGGGGAAGAAGTTTGTGGTGATGTATGGTCAATGTGAGGCGACAGCGCGGATGGGATATCTTCCGGCAGATAGGGCAGTAGAAAAATGCGGTTCAATGGGCATTGCAATACCGGGTGGCAGATTCCGGTTGATTGATGTAAACGGCGACGAAATCAAGGATGCACATGTGACGGGGGAACTTGTGTACGAAGGCAGAAATGTTACTATGGGATATGCCGAGTGCGGTGACGATTTGATGAAGGGGGACGAGCGGCACGGTACTTTGGCAACTGGTGATATGGCTGAGTTTGATGAGGATGGTTACTATTTCATTGTAGGGAGAAAAAAGAGATTTCTTAAAATATATGGAAACCGGGTAAATTTGGATGAAATTGACCGTATGATTAAAGGTCATTTTTCTGAATTGGATGTTGCCAGCAGCGGCGTGGATGACCATATGTTTATTTTTATGAATGATGAAGAAAAAATGCAGGATGTCAAAGATTTTGTGTCACACACAACAGGGTTGAATCCTGTTGCATTTAAGACAAAATATTTAGCAGAAATCCCTAAAAACGATTCCGGTAAGGTGGTGTATAAGGATTTAGAGCAGTATTATAAGGAGGAATTATGACATTTGATGAAATACTTTCAATCCCTCCCTATTTGTTGAAACAGGAAGAAAAGCAGAAACTTTTGACTAAAAGACTTCTATATCTGACAGATATGCATAGGAAGAATTGCATAGAATATCAGAATATTTTAGATGCAATTCATTTTCAGGTGGATGCGGTCAGGGATTATAGGGATATTCCGTTTCTTCCAGTACGGCTTTTTAAAGAAATGGAGCTTAAGTCCGTTTCTGGGGAAGAGATTGTCAAAATAATGACATCCTCCGGGACAACAGGGCAGGCTGTCAGTAAAATATATCTAGATCGAACTACTTCATCCAATCAGCAGAAGGCAATGGTAAAAATTGTTTCTGAATTTACAGGTTCCTCCCGTATGCCCATGATTATTATTGACAGCCCTTCTGTCGTAAAGAATCGTGCAATGTTTTCTGCCAGAGGAGCTGGGATTTTGGGGTTTTCTATATTTGGAAGCAAGAAGATTTACGCTCTTGATGAGGATATGAAGCTTGATGTGGATGCTCTTGAAGCTTTTCTTGAAACATACAAGGGAAAGAGGCTGTTGTTGTTTGGGTTTACCTTTATGATCTGGCAGCATTTTTATAAAGAACTTCTGCGGCTGAAAAAAGAAGGGGTGTCTTTTGACTTGTCAAACGGCATTTTAATTCATGGTGGCGGATGGAAAAAACTGCAGACGGAGGCTGTAAGCAATAAGGAATTTCATGACAGTATAAAGGAGATATGTGGTCTTGATTCTATTCATGATTATTATGGTATGGTTGAACAGACAGGTTGCATTTATATGCAATGTGAACATGAACACTTGCATGCTAGCGTATTTTCTGATGTCATCACTAGAAGACCGATTGACTTTAAACCATGTGAAATTGGTGAGCCGGGAATCATACAAGTGGTTTCCACTATTCCTGAATCTTATCCGGGTCACAGCCTGCTGACGGAAGACGAAGGAGTGATTGCGGGAGTGGATGACTGCCCCTGTGGAAGAAAGGGAAAGTATTTCAAGATAATAGGAAGGCTTAAAAATGCGGAGATAAGGGGGTGCAGTGATACTTATGCAGCAAAATTTTAATGCAGAAGAAAAAGATGCACTTTCACAAATTATTTACCTTGTGGGTGATGGTTTACAGATTATGAATATGCCTAATCTGTCATCCAGAATTCCCTTTGATGAGGATGTAGTTTCATTTTTATCTGTACTATCTAAAGAGCTGATGCAGAGTACAGAGGCAAAGGCGTATCCCGATGTGGTTACTTTTGGTTTCTGGATTCGTGCAGCTTCTTTGTTGCAACTAGAGGAAAAATTTGGTTTTCATGATAATTTGATACATCTGGGGAATGGCACGGTTTTCCATATTGCTCCATCTAATGTACCGGTAAATTTTGCATATAGTCTGGTAGTAGGGCTTTTAATGGGCAATGCAAATATTGTGCGCATTCCGTCAAGGGATTTTCCACAGGTGAATATAATTGTCCGTGCGATCAAAAAAGTCCTTTCTGAACATGAGGTTATCAAGCCCTATATTTCATTGATTCGTTATGGCAGAGAAAGGCAAATAAATGATGTGTTGTCAGCTATGGCGGATGTCCGGGTGATATGGGGAGGCGATGCTACAATTAAAGAGATTCGCAAATCTCCGCTTTCTCCAAGAAGTACAGAAATTACTTTTGCGGATCGCTTTTCCATAGCAGTTATTGATTCGGATGTTTATTTGCAGAGCGGCGACAAAGAGCGGATAGCATTAAATTTTTATAATGACACTTATCTGTCTGACCAGAACGCCTGTACAAGCCCAAGGCTTGTGGTGTGGATCGGAAGCAGAAAAGAGGAGGCAAAGTTTAAATTTTGGGAGCTTCTTCATGAATTAGTCAGGGATAAATATAATTTTCAATCCATTATGTCAGTGAATAAACTGACTAGTGCATATTTAATGGCAGCCCATGAACAAGGAACGGAAATCATTCCGTCGGAGGATAATCTGTTAGTTAGAGTCCGTGTACCGAAGGCTAATAAAAATATCATAGATTTTCGGGATAATTCAGGTTATTTTTTTGAATACGATTGTGATGATTTAAGGGATTTATGGGAATTGTGTAATGAAAAGAGGATTCAGACTATTGGGTTATTAGGCGATTCTGCTATGTTAAGACCACTTATTTTATCCGGAGTAAAGGGAATTGACAGGATCGTCCCAATAGGGAAAACCATGAATTTTGATTTTCTGTGGGACGGCTATAATCTTGCAGAGAGGTTGACAAGGACAGTGACTAATTACAGATAGGCAGGGCACGAAGCGTGGTCAAAAAAATTAGCATTATTATTCCGACCTATAACAGGAGCGCCAAGCTGAAAAAATCCATAGAGAGCATTTTATGGCAAAGCTATGATAACTTTGAGCTGCTTATAATAGATGATGCCTCTACAGATGATACACAGACGATGGTGGAAGGCATAGCAGATGAGCGTATCCGATACATAAGACAGACAGTGAACGGAGGGGCATCCGCAGCCCGCAATGAAGGAGTCAGGCAGGCGGATGCTCCGCTAATCGCTTTTCAGGACAGTGATGATATCTGGAGACCGGAAAAATTGGAAAAGCAGATGGCATATTGGCAGGAACATTCTAAATATGCCATGATTTATTGTGCCTACAAAAAATATATGGACGGACAGGAGATTGTAGTGCCCAATGCCGCTTGGCGGGGCAGTCTGGAAGGGAAACTTTTTCCGTGGCTTGCACAGCGCAATTCCATAGGCGCGCCTACCATGCTGATGAAGAAGGAATGTTTTCTGGAAGCGGGAGGTTTTGACAGCGATTTAAGAGCCTTGGAGGATTGGGATTTTGCACTTCGGTTTTCTTTAAAGTATGATATAGGATATGTGGACGAACCCTTGGTAGATTCCTACGATTCACCGGACGGTGTTTCTTCCGGCGGCAGTGCGTATTATGAGAGCAGATGCAAAATGATAGGAAGATACAAGGAACAGATGCTTGCAGAGGGTGTATTTGATTTTGCAGTGAATGATTTGTTCCAGAGAGCACAGCAGAGAGGCGCATTGGAGGAGGTCAAGAAACTTCTCATGCTGTGTCTTAAGGGGAATGTATAAGGGGAAAGGATTAAGATTTGCAAGGCAGACAGGGAGGTAACAGTGAGGGAATTAGTAAAGGATACAACAGAACGAAAGCTGGGGCAGAGAAGTCATAAGTGCAGATTGTGCAAGGCAGAAGGAATGTTTGACTCTTATCTGGTACGAGAGATGATGCAGAACGCAGGGGACGAATTTGAGTATTTTGCGTGTGGTGAATGCGGATGCCTGCAGATTGCCGAAATACCGGAAGATCTCGGAAAGTATTATGGAAAAGATTATTATAGCTTTGCACAGGAAGAATATCCGAATATAAAATATGAAACGCCTATAAAGAGGGAAGATAAAATTTTGGATGTAGGTTGTGGAAGTGGTGTATGGCTTTCTCGTAAAGCCTTGGCAGGCTGGGGAAACTTACATGGCTGTGACCCTTTTTTGGAAAAGGATATGAATTATGGCGACAGGGTACGGATTAAAAAGTGTTCCATTCATGAAATGGAAGGGGATGCTGCCTATGATGAGGTCAGAATGAGGGATGTATTTGAGCATATGACAGACCCGTTAGAGGTTTTGCGGAGCGCCTCCAAACTTTTAAAACCGGGGGCTGTGCTTGCCATGGATATTCCTATTTTCCCAAACATTGCATTTGATATGTTTGGCGCGCATTGGTTTCAGATTGATGCGCCAAGGCATATTTTCCTGCACTCCAAAAAGAGTCTTGCCTATTTGGAGAAGCAGAGTGGTTTAAAGATTATTAAAATAGAATATGATGCCGATTATTCCCAGATTTTCAGAAGTTTCTTTTATTCCATGGGCGTTCCGTTTTATGAAGCGACACAGGAGATGTTTTCCTTATATTTTGATGAGGGAGCGAAACAGAATATGATGAAGACTACATGGCAGTGCAACAAGGCGGAATATGGAGACCATGCCAAGGTATATTGGGTGCATCAGGATGTGGAAGAAAGTAAATGGGAAAGTATTATCAAATACGCGGAAGAGAATGAGTATGTGGACAAGAATATTAAGGTGAGAGTTTAAATGATAAAAATGTAGGTACCTATATGGAGTATATGGATGAAAAGAAAAGTACAATAGGAGCGATTTGTCTGGTGGAAGGAAACGGTTTAGGGGAACTGTCCTTTCAGGATATACTGTTGGATGAAACTTTAGTGCAGGGGAGTATATGGGTTTTGAAAGAAGCCCTGCGATATGTGGGAGGCATCAATTATCGGCTGGGAACAAAGCAGGGATATGAGCTGCTGGTTCGGATTGCCAGAGAATATACGGTTTTGCAGTTGGGCATAGATGATAACACTGATATATTGGCGGAGTTAGGAATCGAATATTCCAATATGGAAAGCGTGCGGAAGCCTGCGCCTATGGGACAGGCGTGGGTCTGCCTGAGTGAAGAAATAGAAGGGAAAGGCTCTCTTGCGGCGCAGGAAGGTATAGGAAACAGGCAAGATGCAGAATTAAAGGCGGACTGTTATATGATAGGCAGATATAAAACGGAGCTGCTTGAGCTGGGCTGCTTTGAGGATGCAGTGCTCGGAGTCGTGGAGGCAGGGGGGGAAGGCATTACCGAATATCTGGAAGGAATGCTTTCAAACTCGGATGATTTTTATTATATTTACGATTGTACACAGCCCATTTTAATTTATCGAGGGAGCGATTTATGTTATAATATTTTGGATGCGTTTGCGCAATATATGGGAGATGCTTTGGAAAAATCGGGGCAGAAGGTGGAATATTTTGACATTTCCAAGCTGCCCATAGAGGCATTGGCTGCCTATATGAAGAGAAGATATAAGGCTGTTATCGGAATGCAGACCGATATGTTTTCCTTGAAGTGGCAGGACGGCAGATTCGCGCATGATGATATACAAGCTCCCAAGTATCAATTTGTATTCGACCATCCGATTCGGATGCTGGAACATTTGCAGAGGGTGCCTCGAAATTTTTGTGTGTTGACGCCGGATGGAAATTATAAGAAGTTTATTGAGAACTATTATGGGCATACTGCAAGGTTTCTTCCGCCGGGAGGGCGAGATACTCACGGAGAAAAGAACACTCCGGGAGAAAAGAACACTCCGGGAGAAAAGAACACTCCGGGAGAAAAAAATATTCCGGAATATGGTCTTGTTTTTCTCGGAAGTTATTATGATGGTCCGTTAAGAGATTTGCAGGCAGTCCGGAGCATGGACAAAAAGAGGGCTTATTTGCTGAACAGATATATTTTGTATATGCGCAGGAATTTGAGGATGACCCCTGAGGAAGCATTACAAAGAACCTTGGAGGATTATGGAATTGTCTGTGATAAAGAAGAATTTAAGCAGCTTATGTATCGGGAACGGTGGGTGATTTACTGTTTATCTTACCATTATCGGAATAAAGTAATCGGACTCTTACTGAAGGAAGGAGTCTCTGTTCATGTCTTTGGCGATACATGGCAGCAAAGTCCCATGTGGGGGCATCCGTTGCTTATCTGGCATGAGGCGGTGACAGGTGAGGATGCTTTGGAAGTATACGCAAAAGCAAAACTGTCATTCAATGTTATGACATGGCATAAGGACGGATTTACGGAGCGGATTGCCAACGCCATGCTGCAGAAGTCGGTGGTGGTCACGGACAGCACTACTTATCTGGAGAAAAATTTTGAGAATGGCAGGGAGCTTCTGATGTTTGATTTGGGGCGCTTGGAGGAGCTGCCCGGACGGGTAAAGGAATTGTTGTCCGACGAAGACAAAAGGGAGAAGATGGCGGAAGCTGCTTATCAAAAAGCTCTGGAGCAGCACACATGGGAAGCGCGGGCTAAAACGATATTGAAGTGGGTGGAGGAAGATAATGGTTTTATTGAAAGCTGTATGATATCATATAATCAAAAAGTGATGTAATGAAAAAGAAAGGACTGGATATATAGAAATGAAAAAATTATATATTGTTATGTATCACTATGTGCGGGATTTACAAAATAGCCGTTATCCGAGAATAAAGGGGCTGGATTATGGATTGTTTGAAAAGCAGCTTGAATATTTTGCAGGAAATTTTAAAGTTGTAACCATGGAAGAAGTGATAGCGCATTATATGGAAGATTACCAACTGCCTGAAAGAGCCATGCTTTTGACATTTGATGACGGATATATTGATGGCTATACTACTATAATGCCTATTTTGCATAAATATAAGATGCAAGGATCCTTTTTTGTGCCGGGGAAAGTTTTTAATGAGCATTGTTTGTTAGATGTAAATAAAATCCACTTTTTATTGGCAACCACATCTATTGATATATTGTGCAGGGAATTGTGCGAGCAGATGGATTTCTATAGAGGAAAACCATGGGACTATCCTTCCAATAAGGAATTATTTGAAAAATATGCAGTTGCAAGCCGTTTTGATACCAAAGAAACCATATTTTTTAAGAGAGTCATGCAGTTTGTGCTGCCGGAGGAGTTAAGAGCACTAATCAGTAGTTCGTTATTTCAAAAACATATGGATGTATCAGAAGAAATCCTTGCCAGAGAATTGTACTTAAATTATGATCAAATGCGATTGATGAAGAATCAGGGGGGATACTTTGGAGTGCATGGCTATGACCATTACTGGATGAATCAATTGCCGCCTGAAGCATTAAAGGAAGACATACAAAAAGCATTAGATTGTATGGGAGATTTGATTGATCGTAATCAATGGGTAATTAACTACCCATATGGCTCCTACAGTGAAGAGGTAATAACGAACCTTAAAGGCAGTGGATGTGTGCTGGGATTGTCCACAGATGTGCGAGTGGCAGATTTAGAAAAAGACAATCCATTTACTTTGCCAAGGCTTGATACCAATGATTTTCCGCCAGTGAGCGAACATTATAAGAGCGTGGGCGGTTGAGAGGAATAAGATTAAAAATTAAAATGTCGCTTATGTGGCGGAATGAGAGGAAAAATGAATCGCACGAAAGAATTATTAGTGAAATTGAAAGCAGCCATTTTAGACGGAAGGTTATCGGTAGAAAATGTTCCGATTGCGGATATTAAGCAGTGTGTAGCTATGGAAATAGAAGCAAGCGCTGTTTTTACCGTGGAACAGTATTCGGCAGTGATGGAAAGTTTTTATACATTGTGCGGAGGAATTGTGGGTGCAGAATGGGACCGGAGCCGGATATTATTGTGGATGGATGCTTTGATTCTCTGTGTAGACATGATATCACCGATGATATATGCTTTGGCTAATAGTGACTATTGGAGATACAAGTATCGGGACAGGATGGATGATCCGGAGATTAAGGAGATTATAGATTATATAGAAAAGGAAAAAACCGTTAATGTGTTTAATTATGCCTTTTCGAAGGAATATGATGCTTTGGATGTAGAAGTTGTTCTGGATGAGGACAGTCAAATGCTATATGTGCCTCATAAAGGAAAGAAGTTGTTTTTCCCAAGAAGCTGGGATGAACAGAGAATTGCAGACTATTATTGTTCCATTGCAAGAGAGCAGGATGTGCGCTCTCCCCACTGCTATTCAGAAACTGCTATTGGGGCGGTGGCTGAAGGTGATGTAGTCTTGGATGCAGGCGCAGCGGAAGGGATTTTTGCTTTGGATGTTATTGACAGAGCAAAGAAAGTATATCTGGTGGAGTCGGACAAGGAATGGATTGAGGCGCTGGAACAGACTTTTCGTGAAGAGAAGGATAAGGTTCAGATTATCTGTGGTTTCTTAAGTGATGTTCATCAAGGAGACCGTGTGAGCATTGACGGTTTGTTTGAGCAGGAAGAGATTAATTTTATCAAGATGGATATTGAGGGCTTTGAAAAGCCTGCCCTTCAAGGGGGGGCAGGGACTCTTCAGAGGTGTAAAAATATAAGATGCGCTATTTGCACTTACCATTGTAGGGAAGATGAAGAATGGATTCGGAATGTGCTGGAAGAGTATGGTTTTGAAACAGAAACTTCCAAGGGATATATGTGGATAGTTGAAACCATAGAATCTTATTTGGATGCAGAACTTCGTAGAGGGCTTATCTTTGGGAGGAAAGTGTGATGGAGCAGACTATAAGCGAAAGCAGTCCCTCTTTCGAGATTGCATTTATTATTTGTACCAATGATGAGGATTACATGAATGAATGCAGATTTTACATAGAGCAGTTAAATGTGCCTGCGGGGGGGTAGTGACTCTTTTGGCGGTACAGGAAGCGAAAAGCATGACTTCCGGTTATAATGAAGCTATGAAATCTTCTGATGCAAAGTATAAGGTATATCTTCATCAGGATGTATTTATTGTCAACAAGAATTTTATCTATGATATTTTAGCTTGCTTCCAAAGCGAACCGTCATTAGGAATGCTTGGTGTTGTCGGAGTAGAACATCTTCTCAATACTGCGGATGCATGGGAAAGTCTGGATGTTGGCAGATGTTATGCGGTTGGAACATTTTCTGAACTGGGAAATGTTGCTGTTGCGCTGGAGAGAAATAATCCTTCGGATGTCTTTGGGGAGGTTGAATTTATTGATGGAATGCTGATGGCAACCGCGTATGACCAAGATTGGGATGAGCGGATTGAAGGTTTTCATTTTTACGATGTGGCGCAGAGCATCCATTTTAGAAAACAGGGATATAAAGTGGCGATAGCAAGACAGGATGATATTTGGTGCATTCACGATTCCGGTCCGCTTAATTTTGATACCTACAATAGAAACAAGCAAAAATTTTTGGAATTATATACGGAATATAGTTATAAAAATGGGAATAAACAAAATGGTGCAAAAATATACCAATTGTGTGATACTATAGTGGCATCTTTGAAATCGTTATTTGAGCAGCGGCAATATGAGAAGATTCGGAATGTTTTAACAGAAATTGGCAATGCAATCTACTTTAATCAAGAACTTTTGATAATGTATTATATAATGGAAATCCGTATCTTGGAAAAACTGATGGGGTTAGATTTATTTGTGAATGGGGAATTTACGGATGAGACTTATAAGTGTTTAAAGAAAAAATATCTCAAGCTAAAATGGACTTTGATGAGAGTGGCATTCGCATATGAATCGGCGGAATGTATAGCTGATATGATCGTAGCTGAAAGATATTCCATGGCGGCCGTAGTAGTGGTTATGTTACATAATATTCCTCAAGAAAATATGTACAGATTGGATGTGATAGGTGAGATTTTGAGCCAAAAGGGATTTATCCAAGGTAATGAGTGGGAAGAATTTGTACTTATGATAGAAGAATACGAGAAGGAAAATATGCCGTCGGCGGAAGAGTTATGAGGGAGCTCAAGCAAGACATTTTATAAGGGAGTTAGCTACACTATATAACAACAATTAAAAAGTAACGAAAACAGACAGGAGTATGTTCAAATGGCAGATTTAAGTCCAATACAGGAATTTCAAGCAATCAGGCAAATTCTATCGGAAATGAATCAGGAACAATATGCCGAAGAAAATATAGAGATGGGGGATTTTTCCTATGGAAATCCTATTGTTCGTATGGACAATAAGCAAACCAGACTCATCATAGGAAAATTCTGCTCCATTGCTTCGGGTGTTACAATTATGCTAGGCGGAGAACATCGCACAGATTGGAACAGCACTTACCCTTTTAATGATTTGTTGGAAAATTCCTTTTCTTACATAACAGGACATCCTTTTTCAAAGGGAGATGTGCAGATTGGTAACGATGTGTGGATTGGTTCAGATGCTAAAATCATGTCTGGCATAACAATAGCGGATGGCTGTGTTATCGGCGCAAACGCTCTGGTAACAAAGAGTGTGTTAGAACCGTACACTATTGTCGGGGGGGTACCTGCCAAAATAATAAAGAGAAGGTTTTCCGAAACAGTTACCCAAAGGTTATGTGAAATGCAGTGGTGGAATTGGAGTGATGAGGATATTGTTGCGGCAATTCCGTTATTACAAAGCAGCAATATAGATGGTTTATGGAACTATTATAAGGAACATGTGAATCAAAATCGGTAAATGCAAGCATCCGTTTAACAAACATCTAATGTTTTTTAACATTGCATCTCTGACGCCTTTCCATTATAATAAGAGTGGTTCTTGCAACAGTATCTTTAAACAAGGAGGACTTACGATGATTGATTTATTACAAGGCGGAGCGTATCTGGTAAACGGGGAAGAGCTGATTCCCGATAATGCGGAAGCGCAGGCAGCCGTTAAAGCAAAAACCGGAAAAGATATCACAAAAGAGGAGGCTTTGCAAAATACCATTGCCTACGGTATTTTACAGGAGCATAATACCTCAGGCAATGTGGAAAAACTGAAAATCCGCTTTGATAAGCTGACCAGCCATGATATTACTTTTGTAGGCATTATTCAGACCGCAAGGGCGTCGGGACTTGAAAAATTCCCCATGCCTTATGTGCTGACGAACTGTCACAATTCCCTGTGTGCCGTGGGCGGCACCATCAATGAAGATGACCACATGTTTGGACTGACTTGTGCCAAGAAATACGGAGGCGTTTATGTGCCGCCTCATCAGGCAGTGATTCATCAGTATGCGAGGGAAATGCTGGCAGGAGGCGGCGCAATGATTTTGGGTTCCGATTCCCATACCCGCTATGGCGCTCTCGGCACGATGGCTGTGGGTGAGGGCGGTCCCGAATTGGTGAAGCAGCTTTTAAATCAGACTTATGACATTAATATGCCGGAAGTGGTGGGTGTATATTTGAAGGGCGCTCCCGTAAAGGGTGTGGGTCCGCAGGATGTGGCGCTTGCCATTATTGGCGCCGTATTTAAAAACGGATATGTGAAAAATAAAGTAATGGAATTTGTGGGTCCCGGTGTGGATTCCTTAAGCGCCGATTTCAGAATCGGCATTGATGTGATGACTACGGAAACCACCTGTCTGTCCTCCATCTGGAAGACTGATGCACAGATTAAGGAATTTTATGAGATTCACGGCAGAGCCGGAGATTATAAGGAGTTAAAGCCCGGAGATGTCGCTTACTATGACGGAATGATCGTGGTGGATTTGGACAAGGTGCGCCCCATGATTGCAATGCCTTTCCATCCCAGCAATACCTATACCATAGAGAAATTAAACGAAAATCTTCTGGATATTCTGGACGAGACGGAAAAGCGTGCGCTTATCAGTCTGGACGGCGCAGTGGAATATCACCTGAAAGATAAAGTGAAAAACGGAAAGTTTATAGTAGATCAGGGTATCATTGCCGGCTGTGCGGGAGGCGGATTTGAAAATATCTGCGCGGCAGCGGATATTTTAAAGGGCAGATACATAGGCTCCGACGGCTTTACCTTAAGCGTATATCCCGCCTCCATGCCCATCTATATGGAATTGATTAAAAACGGCTGCGCGGCTTCTATTTTGGAGACGGGAGCGGTGATGAAGACGGCGTTCTGCGGTCCCTGTTTCGGAGCGGGGGATACTCCGGCGAACAACGCTTTCAGCATCCGTCATTCCACCAGAAATTTCCCTAACCGTGAGGGAAGCAAGCTGCAGAACGGTCAGATTTCTTCCGTGGCGTTAATGGACGCCCGCTCTATTGCGGCGACTGCGGCAAATCGGGGCGTGCTGACTCCCGCAACGGAGTTTGACGGTGAGCTGGGCAGATATCAATATCATTTTGATGCGAATATTTATGCAAACCGTGTTTTTGATTCCAAAGGAGTGGCGGACCCGGATACGGAGATTCAGTTTGGTCCCAATATCAAGGATTGGCCGAAGATGGGAGCGCTTCCCGAGAATTTAGTGCTTCAGGTGGTGTCGGAGATTCATGACCCGGTTACCACTACGGATGAATTGATTCCTTCCGGAGAAACTTCTTCCTACCGCTCCAATCCTTTGGGGTTGGCGGAATTTGCCTTAAGCCGCAAGGACCCTCAGTATGTCGGTCGGGCAAAAGAGGTACAAAAAGCGGAGAAGGCGAGGATGAACGGCGAACATCCCTGTCAGGTATGTTCCTGGGTGAAGCCGGTTATGAGTGCGGTAAAGACCCGGTTTTCCGATGCGAATCATGAAAATACGGGATTTGGTTCCACTATTTTTGCGGTAAAGCCCGGTGACGGCTCAGCCAGAGAACAGGCGGCTTCCTGCCAGAAGGTTTTGGGGGGATGGGCGAATATCGCTAATGAATATGCTACAAAGCGTTATCGCTCCAATCTGATCAATTGGGGTATGCTGCCTTTTATTATCAAGGAAGGGGAGCTTCCTTTTCAGAATCTGGATTATCTGTTTATCCCCGGCATCCGGAAAGCCGTGGAGGAAAAAACGGAAGTCATTAAGGCGTACAATGTAAAAGAGGCCGGGCTGGAAGAGTTTACACTTCGTTTAGGTGAGCTCACCGATGAAGAGCGTCAGATTATTCTGAAGGGATGCTTGATAAATTATAACAGCGTGAAGTAAATGGCGGCATGCAGATCAATGGCGGAGGGAAGCTTCAAAGATGCTCTGAAGCGTTAGAAGAGAAGATAAAAAACGGATGGAGGCAGAATGGATATTAAGAAACCAATAACAAATCCTATGCTGGTGGGAGCGATGGAATTGCTGAATGCGGAGAACACGCCGGAACACAGGAAGATTTTTTTTGAGGAAGTCGAGAAAGCGGTTTTTCTTGCTCCCGTGGTGATAGATCCGCCGCCGGTTGCGGATGGGCAGGGGATGTTTCGGATACCTCCGGAAAGCAGGGTGCAGTTTCCCCTGTTAAAAGCGCCGGACGGCAAACAGTTTTTCATGGCTTATACGGATTGGGATGAACTGCAAAAGTGGAATAATCAGGACAATCAGCAGACCTTTGGACTGAAATTGACGGATTATGCGGATATGGTGTTTAAGAGAAATGAAAGCGGCGAGATGAATCCCGTTGCCGGAGTTGTCATAAATCCGTACGGTGGCAATATGGCGCTGACCAAAGAAATGATAGCGGGTATCCTGATGCCCAAACCGCCCCGGTCTTGATGGATGCAGCCATATTTTTCCTAAAGTTTTTCCCATAATTGTCGATATATTAATTACAGGAAAGTTGTCTGGCCCACAACAATCTAAGTAATTTTAATATTGACACCACGGATGGTATTTATGTACAGGACGGAGTGCTGTGCATAGATACCATCTTTTCTGTGGAGGACAGGATGTTTGACACAGATGCAAGCAGGGGATGCATCGGATTTCTTACAAGGACGGCAGGATGTAGATGAGGGGACCTGATGTGGTGGCAGGAAGGAGAAAAGAGGATTGAAAATTGATTCCAGTACCATAGGAATGGAATCCGCAAGAAGCTATAGAACTTTTATGGCAACAAGCAGGCGATTTACTATAACGGATTATAGGGGTGGCCTGGCACAAAACCAAAATGCCCTGAATACCGCCGTGAAGGACAGTAAAGGGCAGGCGAAAAACGGAACTGAGAATTCCAAGCAGACTGTGGAGGAAGGAAACGGCGTCACTTTAACCGAGGCATGGCAAAACCGTTTCGGAATTTCATCGGGCAGGATTAACCTGAAAAATTCCCGACAGAATACCGTTTCTGACTTGAAACAGATTTCTCTCCGTTACATTTTCGATATGCTGTTTTCCAGAAGAAGGGGACGCATGGGCAGTGGAATTCAGGACGATATTTGGAATGGGTCAAACCTTTGGTCCCAGGAAAATACATGGTCGTCCGCCGCGAATAATGTAAGTACCATGAATAATGCGGCCGTGATGAATAATACGAATGACCCCAACACAGGCACCAATATTGACGCCTTGTTTGCTACCAATCTGAAGGTGCTGAATTATACGCAGGAAACTTTTTCCGTGGAGGCGGAAGATACTGCTTTCTCCACTGTTGGGACGGTTCGTACCTCCGATGGCAGGGAAATTAACTTTAATGTCAATGTAGGAATGAGCAGGGAGTTTCAGGAGTATTATCGGGACGACCTTGAGATGGCGCAGTTTTCGCTTTGCGACCCCCTTGTCATCAACATGGATACGGATGTAGCGGAATTGTCCGACCAGACTTTTTATTTTGATATCGATGCGGATGGCGAGTTGGACGAAATATCCGGTCTGGGAAGCGGAAGCGGTTATCTTGCCCTTGATAAGAACGGGGACGGCGTTATCAATGATGGCAGCGAGCTTTTCGGAACGGCAAGCGGCAATGGCTTTGCCGATTTGGCAAAATACGATGAGGACGGCAACGGATGGATTGATGAAAATGATGCAATCTGGTCAAAATTAAAAATATGGACCAAAGACGAAAATGGCAAAGATGTGCTTTATCGTCTTGCAGACAAGGGCGTTGGAGCCATCTGCCTGCAGAATGCCTCCACGGATTTTACCTTAAAAGGAGATTCCGGACAGACGCAGGGGGTTATCCGCAATACGGGAGTGTTCTTGTATGAGAACGGTAATGTGGGAACCATTCAGCATGTAGATGTAGCAAAATATGATAGGGAGGCGTGAATCTTAGTATCCGCATTCGGAAAAATTGGTTTCGGACCGCAGACAGGAGACTGTTTGCGGTCTGTTTTTGTCCTATAGGAAATTTGTATAAAAACTTTTCTTTCGGTAAAAATAGGAATACATAACAGTTCAGTTATGGGCAGATATGCATAATAGAACAGAAAGGGAAGAAAATTAAATATGAGAAGAAATGGAATGGGAAACATCAAAAAGGAACGCATTATTATGATTGCCTCTTCGGCGTTTGTGCTGGCAGCGCTTACCATGACGGGCATATATATGAACCGGAATAACAAAGCGAGTCTGGACGACGGTTACACTTTAGATTTTGGAGCATTTGAAAACAATGTAGAGGAAAAATTAGACGAGATTGCAAAAAACAATGGGGATGCGGACAGTGATGCCGACAGCGGTACAGAAAATGAGGACACCGCAGTGGGAATGGAGATAGACCGGATTTTGGGAAGTGTGACACAGGCCGGAGAAAATGTAAATAACCAAACTTCCCTGTATGATGATTTGGATTATATACCCACAGAGTTTGAAGAAGAGAATATTACTCTGGCAGATGCGGCTGCGGTGGAGAATGGGACGCCGGAACCGGAGATTTCGGAAATAGAGGAAGATAAACCGCAGGCAGTGTCCGGCAGTCAGGTACAGGTGGCGGAAGAGCTTCATTTTACCGGGGAAGGATTTCATATGCCGATAAACGGGGAAATACTGATGTCCTACAGTATGGATAAGAGGGTTTATTTTTCTACGCTGAAGCAATACCGCTACAATCCCGCAACGCTTTTTGCGGCATCCGTGGGCGCGGAGGTATTTGCCTGCGGAAAAGCCAAGGTAGCAAACATTTATGAGGACGCGAAATTAGGCACTGTAGTAACGCTGGACTTGGGCGACGGTTATCTGGCGACTTACGGTCAGTTAAAGGATGTAAAGGTATCCGTGGGAGATTATGTAGAAGCGGGTCAGGTTATAGCGTCAGTGGACAATCCTACAAAGCAATATACTTTGGAGGGCTGTAACCTTTATTTTGAAATGACCGGTAATGGTGAAGCAATCAATTCAGAGGAATGGTTTTAATGTATATTTTAGGCGGTAAAATCAAAACCATGGATGAAAATTTAGGAGATATTGAAGACGGAATCATCCATGTATGCGACGGAAAGATTCGGGAAATCGGCAGAAAAGGGGAGATTCCCGTTACTCCCGCTGCCGGTGAGAGAGTGATAGAGATTAGGGATCGGCTGATTATGCCCGGTATGATCGAAGCTCACTGTCATATGGGCATCACGGAGGAAAAAAAGGGAATGGAGGGGGATGACTGTAATGAAACGGTTGACCCCGTTACACCGCATCTGCGTGCCATTGACGCTATCAATACTATGGATGCGGCATTTGACGATGCCGTGCGGGCGGGAATTTCTTCCGCCATGATAGGCCCCGGCAGCTCCAATGTGGTGGGAGGTCAGTTTGCTTTTTTGAAGACGAAGGGCAGAAGGGTGGACAATCTGGTGGTGAAAGCTCCCGCCGCTATGAAAATTGCCTTTGGGGAAAATCCAAAGGTAAATTATTCCGGGCAGGGACAGAGTCCTTCCACCAGAATGGCCATTGCGGGAATGCTGAGGGAGGAACTGACAAGGGCGGTTGATTATCTTGCCGGAAAGGAAAAGGCCGCCGGACAGGGGGAATATTTTCAACCGGATTTTAAGATGGAGTGCTGGATTCCCGTGCTTCGCGGAGAAATTCCCTTAAAAGCCCATGTTCACAGAGTGGATGATATTTTCACGGCAATCCGTATTGCCGGTGAATTTCATTTAAAGATGACCTTGGACCATTGCTCCGAGGGGCATTTGATTGCGGAAGAGCTGGCGGCGGAGGGCTATCCGGCAATCGTTGGACCCGATTTGGCAAGCCGCAGCAAGATAGAGGTGCAGAATGTCGCATTCAAAACAGTGGGGATTTTGAATAAAGCGGGAATCAGAGTGGCGGTCACCACAGATCATCCGGTGTCATTGATTCAATCACTGCCCATATGTGCGGGTTTAGCGGTAAAAGCGGGACTCCCCATGGAGGAAGGGTATAAGGCGCTTACCATCAATCCTGCCGTTATCTGTGGCGTAGATGACAGGGTGGGCAGTCTTTCCGTGGGAAAAGACGCGGATATCGCCATTTTTGACGGCAATCCCATGGAGGTATTTACCAAGACCTTGTATACAATCATAAATGGGGAGGTTGTTTATGAATAAAATAATTGCTTTATGGGGAAATCGTGTTAAAATGATAAGGTAGGCATATGTGAGCAGTTTTTGTATTACGGAGGCTGGGAACCGGTGAAAAAGACCGCAGTTTTTTTAATCATCTGTCTGCTGCTGTCTTTGTGCGGCTGTGGCAGTCAAAATTTTTTTGATGCAGGCGGAACGATTTCCAATATGGAGAGCACCCCTGTCATAGATTATACCGTGCCGGAACAGACTCCCAATATTCTGGTGAATAGAAGAGGTTATCCATCCGTAGGGAAAAAAGAAGCAGCGGTAAAGGGGAAAAAGCTTCCGCAGGAATTTCGGCTGATTAACGCTGACACCAAAGAAGTGGCATACCGGGGATGGATTGATAAAATCACTTATGATCAGGAGCAGGGAATCTATGTCGGTTATGCATCTTTTGAGGAGTATCAGACGGAAGGGACATATTATCTGGAGTGTGACTATGTAGGCAGATCCTATTCTTTTGTTCTGGAAGCGGATTTTTATCAGAATCTTTTTATGGAATTGTACGGCGAAATTCTTGAGGACTGTGAGAAAAACAAGGCAACCGTTAAAGATGTTACGGCGCTGCTGTGCGCCTACGAATGGCGGAGCGGACTTTTTGAGGATGAAAACAAGAATAAAATTCCGGATGTGATGGAGACATTGTCCAAATGGATTGATAAAATCGATTACGCGCAGATAGATGTGGCGGAAGGTGCGGAATATGCAGCTTTTCTGGCAAAATTCAGCTATCTTTACCAAAATTATGACAGGGCATACGCAACGGAATGTTTACAGCGGGCTTCAGCTGTCTTTACCAAAATCCAAAATACCATGAAAAAGGATGCGGATGCTTTTTTTGCATTGACGGAGTTGTACCGTGCCACGGGGCTGAACACCTATGGCAATCAGATATTGGAGTATAAATCGTATTTTCAAAATCAAAACAGTATTCCGGAAGAATCGGGCTATCTGTACGGGATTATGACCTATATGCTGACCAGACAGGCTGTGGACAAGGAGTTCTGCGGACTTCTGATGGATCAGTTGTTGGCAAAGGGAGAGGAAATCGGTGAGGTGTATGATGAACTGCTGCAGCCTGTCAATGCCAGGAATAACGGTGCGGAAGAAATTTTGAGAACGGTGGTAGAGCTTTCCTGTGCCAATTATGTGTTGAAGAGCTATCAAAATGATCTCATTATAGAAGAATTTGCGGATTATCTGATGGGGCGTAACCAGCAGTCGGTATCTTTTTATCCGGAACAGGGCGCAAGAGCCGAATATTTTATTATTCTGGCAAATCTGGCTTCTTTGACGGCGGCATAAACCGTTGCATCAGGAACATTTGATACATAAGGTGAATAAGATAGTATCGCAGGCAAAAGCTGCGCGGAAATGGAGATAAATATGAAGGTAGTGGTTTTGGCGGGTGGCACCAGCACCGAGAGGGATGTGTCTTTAAGCTCCGGAAGCATGATTTATAAAGCGTTAAAGAAGAAGGGGCATCAGGCGGTTCTGTTAGATGTTTATCTGGGATATGTGGGAGAAACGGAAGGAATCTTTGACAGGGAAGTGGATTGGGCGGCTCAGGTGGGAGCCATTACAGAGAAAAATCCGGATTTAGAAACGGTAAAGGCATTGCGGGAGGACGGAGACAAGAATTTTTTCGGTCCCAATGTGTTATTGCTGTGCAAGAGCGCGGATATTGTATTTATGGCGCTGCATGGGGCAAACGGGGAGGACGGAAAAATTCAGGCATGTTTTGAACTTTTGGGAATTCCTTACACAGGTACGAACTTTGTCAGTTCCGCCATAGCGATGGATAAGGGAATCACCAAGGATATTTTCAAGGCATGGGGCATTCCCACTCCGCAGGGCATCCGGCTTCGTAAGGGTGAGACAGAGAGCGAGAGAGTTCCCTATCCCTGCATCGTAAAGGCGTGCTGCGGCGGCTCCAGCGTAGGCGTGTGCATTGCAAGAAATGACGAAGAATACGAGGAAGCAAAGAAGGAAGCATTCTGGTATGACGAGGAAGTCATTATTGAACAGTACATAGAGGGAAGAGAATTTTCTGTGGGGGTTATGGATAAAAAGGCATTGCCTGTCATCGAGATTGCCCCTAAGACGGGATTTTATGACTATAAGAATAAATATCAGGCAGGAAGCACTGTGGAAACCTGTCCGGCAGAGTTATCCGTTGAGAAAACCCTTGAAATGCAGAGGATTGCGGAGCGGGTATTCTTGGCGCTGCGTCTGCAGAGCTATGCCAGAATGGATTTTATGATGGATAAGGCGGGTGAAATTTATTGTCTGGAAGCCAATACGCTTCCCGGCATGACGCCGACTTCCCTTCTTCCGCAGGAAGCGGAGGCGGTGGGGATTTCTTTTGAAGAATTGTGTGAGCAGATATTGGAAGCAGCGCTGCCTGTCACTAACGGGGGTATATGAATGAATCTCAGCTTGTATGAAATAGAGAAAGCCTGCGGCGGCACACTGGTGTTAAAACAGGCAGAGGGAAGCGCCAAGGTGGATTCCGTGGTGATAGATTCCCGAAAAGTCACGGAAGGCGGCGTATTTGTCGCCACTGTCGGGGAGAGAGTGGACGGACATAAGTTTGTGCCGGAGGTATTTGCCAAAGGGGTTAGTCTGGTTATCACACAGAAAACGCCCGAACAGGTGGAGGAAGAGCATGGAGTGCCTGTATCCGCATGGAAAAGTTATTTGCTGGTGAAGGACGCTTTTGGGGCATTGCGTGATTTGGCGGAATACTATCGCGGTAAATTGTCCATTCCCATTGTGGGGATTACCGGAAGCGTGGGGAAAACCAGCACCAAGGAAGTTGTGGCAAGTGTGCTTGGGGAAAAATATCATGTGCTTAAGACCATAGGAAATTTTAATAATGAAATAGGGGTGCCCCTTACGCTGCTCAGTATTAAAGAAGAGCATGAAGCGGCGGTGATTGAAATGGGCATCAGCGATTTTGGGGAGATGCACAGGTTAAGTAAAATGGTGCGTCCCAACATCTGTCTGATTACCAATATCGGACAGTGCCATCTGGAGAATCTGAAGTCACGGGACGGCATTTTAAAGGCAAAGACGGAAATCTTTGATTATATGGAGGAAAACGGTCAGGTATGTTTAAACGGAGAGGATGATAAGCTTGCATCCATTACGGATATCCGTGGCAGAAAACCTCATTTTTTTGGCATGGGAAGCAATGCGGAGGAGGAAGTGTATGCTACGGATGTGGTGAGCAAGGGCTTGTGGGGAAGCGAGGCGCTGCTCCATATGCCGGACAAAGAGCAACAGGCGGTATTTTCCATATTGGTTCCCCTGCCGGGCGTCCATATGGTGATTAACAGCACGGCGGCAGCCTGCGTAGGAGGTCTTCTGGGGGTGTCAAAAGAGCAGATAGCAGAAGGAATCCGTAAACTGGCGGCTATAGGCGGCAGGAATCATTTGATAAAACTGTCCCGTTATACCCTGATTGACGACTGTTATAATGCCAATCCCGTCTCCATGAAGGCGGCAATCGATTTATTGGATATGGCGGATACCAAAAAGGCGGCAATCTTGGGGGATATGTTTGAATTGGGAGAAGATTCCGATGAAATGCATGAAGGAGTGGGAGCTTATGCGGCAAAAAAAGGCATAGATTATATATTGTGTGTGGGAGAAAATTCCAGACATATGTATGAAGCCGCCTGCAGGGAAGCGGAGAATATGGAGGGCAGGCGTTCCGTACCCCGGATATTTTATTTTGCGGGCAGACAAAAACTGCTTGCTGCGCTCAAAGAAAGTCAGGAAGAGTTGCTGCCGGAGAAAAGTACGGTGCTTGTCAAAGCATCCCACGGCATGGAATTTACGGAAGTGCTGGAATATCTGACAAAACAGGGCTAGGGAAATTGAAAATTCCCGGCCCTGCTTTTAGCTGAAATATGCCGCCTTATTTTTGAAATATTCTTCACTGATAATATTGGTGATATAGCTTCCTATATTCTTTCTGTCTTCTTTGTCCAATTCTTTCATGTAAACCGGTTTACAGTATGCGATGACCACCGTGGTTTTTTTCATCCGGGGAAAGTGATCTTCCCAGATATCCGCAGCGTTTACGATGGACATGGGGATAATGGGAACATTGCCCTTTTCCGCAATCTTAAAGCTGCCCTCATGAAAGGGAAGAAAAGTATCGTTTACTTCGTTGCGGGTACCCTCCGGAAAAATGCATATGGAGATGCCGCTCTTTACTTTTTCAATGGCGTCCAGAATGGTTTTGAGCCCCTGTTTCACATCGCTGCGGTCCAGAAAGAGGCAGTGGACATTTCTCATCCAGTTTCTAAGGAGAGGCCAGCGCTGCATTTCTTTTTTGGCAATGTATCCTGTGAGATGGGGCACCCGCATATAGGTCATGACCACATCAAAGTAACTGCGGTGATTGCCTACATAGACTACCGCGGTATCTTTAGGAATGTTTTCTTCGCCCAAAATAATGATATTGGTGCCTGCCAGCCACATAATACAGCGGAATGCCCACTGCACAATGGCAAGACTGCTGCGGTCTTTTAGGCTTTGATTAAATTTGCCGATTATCCATTCGGCAATCAATATGGGAATGGAAAGCACCAGAAATATAATCAGGAAACCCGAAACAAGAATAAATCGAATCATAGAATAAAATCCCTTCTTATTATCGTTCTTAAGTTGATGTATTATATCAGGTTTCGCTTATTATATCATAAAAAATTCTGATTGTACATAGATTATAGAGAAAGATTGACCAAAACCAGGCATTCTTCTTACAGATTGTTTGTGCCGCTGAAGCGGTATGCGGGAGGTGTAAATGTGAAAAAAATATTGGCGAGAGCAGGGCTTGCGATATGTGGGATGATGGCCATGATAGTAATTTTAGCAAGCTGTTCCATGCTGTCGGAAGAGAAAATCAAGCTACGGGATCTGGATTTTACCGTGCTGTCGGAGGAGACTTTGCCGGAGGAGCTGAAGAAAATTCTGGAAGGCAAAAGGGCGGAAGCGCCTGCGGATTCCTTTCAGTTGACATACAGTGACAATGAACATCTCTACATATGCGTGGGATATGGGCAGCAGGCAACGGGCGGCTATAGTATTGCGGTCAACGAACTGTATCTGACGGACAATGCCATTTATGTCAATACCAGCCTGTTAGGGCCGTCTCCGGAAGAGAAAAACAGCGGAAAACCGTCTTATCCCTGCATCGTCATTAAGACGGAAAAGCTGGACCAGACGGTAATTTTTGAATAATATCTTTGACCCAAAACATACAGCTTCCGCACTTGGATAAGTGCGGAAGTTGTGGTATAATGTACGCAAAGGGCAGAGTCAAGTGGCCAAAGAAACAGCTGCCGAGCTTGCTCGAGCAGCTGTTTCTTCGGACATTTGACGAGCGAAGCGACCCCGAAAAAGCTTGCTTTTTCGGGGCTCTGCCCGGTATGGAAAGAGGATTGTGATGAAGGATAAAATTACGCTAAAGAACATCTTGAGAGTATTATGGATTCTCTTTTTGCTTGGCAGTGTCATCATCTGGCTGCCAAAGATGGACGGGATGCTTTCAAAGGATTATCAACAGATTTCGGATTATGTATCTTTGGATGACCATTGGGAGATTACCGTGAATGGCGAGGTTTATCATGATGTCTCGCTGGAGGGATTCCTTTTTGACTCTGTTAAAAAAGGAGAAGAGATTGTCATGACAAGGGTTCTTCCGGAGGATTGGAATGTTACGGAAGGCGTACTGCGTTTTACCACCAGACATTGTGCCGTGAGAGTCTATATGGATGATGAACAAATCTATGAATACGGATATGACAGAATGGCGCAGCATAAGTCTGTGGGAAGCGGATTTTTGTTTGTAAACTGTCCGAAAGGGTATGCGGGCAGGACTTTGACAATCAAATACTGTCTTGTAGAAAATAAATCTCTCAAAAAAATCAGTTCCGTCCGGATATATCCATGGGAAAATGCATACAAGGTGCTTTTGACAGAAAACAGACTTCCTACCTTTATCGGCAGTTTTCTTGTTATTTTCGGAATTGTGATTGGGATTATTACCATGTTCGCGGTACTTTTTACCACTAAATATATCAGAATGCTGTGTATTTCCCTGTTTTCGGTCTGCATGGGGTTATGGACGCTGTGTTATTATGATGTTTTGCTGGTTTTTGCCGTACCGCTGTATTCCGTGTCGCTCTTGGAGCATATTGCGCTTTATCTGGCGCCGCTGCCTTTGGTGGTTTATGTATATGAGGATGTGCGGAATATGAAGCATCGGCTGCTGCACATAGCCCATTGGGTGATTCTGGCGCTTCAGGTTTTGTCCCTCGCAGTGATTATGGGGCTGCATGCGGTAGACAGGGTTCACTTGACAGAATCACTGCATTATGAGTATGCGCTTATCATTATCTGTCTGATTTATTTTGGTGTAGTGATTACGCTGAGTATCAGGAACAGTAAATTGCTGAACCGGCTCTATCTGCTGGGTCTGCTGATTATTTGCTGCTGCACGGTATACGATATGATGAGTTATCAGATAAATGTTCGTTATGGCGGAGTTTCCTTTTTTTCTTTAAAAGGGGTGTTATCCATCGGGGTGCTGGCGCTGATTTTTATTCTTTTTATCGGTTTTTATATTGAGATGACGCAGAAAATGATGCAGGAGGCAGAGAGAAATTCCCTGATAAGGAGAGCTTATACCGATGAGTTGACCGGTCTTCATAATCGTCGCTATTGCATAGAGTATTTGGATAAAATCAAGGAAGAAGAAAAATTCAATTTTACGATTATTTGTTTTGATGTCAATAATCTGAAAATGGTGAACGATACCTACGGACACGCAAAGGGAGATATTTTAATCAAGAGTGCGGCGGATGTGATTGCGGAAGTCTTTGAAGAACGGGGTGTGGTTGCAAGAATGGGCGGCGATGAATTTATCGCCGTTATCAACACTTCAAAAGAAGACAAGATTAAGGAACTGATAGAACGGTTTCAGGCAAATATAGAAAAAAAGAATAATCAGATAGAAGACCTGAACATGTCCATTGCCTGGGGCTATGCTTTCGGAAGTCAGACGGAAGTGGATATAGATAAGGTATATCAGGAAGCGGACGACCGCATGTATGAATGTAAAAGACAGATGAAGCTGGAGCGGAATCAAGGGAGTTAATAAGAAAGAGGAGATTTCCATGTTATTGATTCAAAATGGGTATATGATAGACCCTAAATCAGGAAGGGAAGGAAATTTGGACATCCTGACGGATGGGGGGAAAATAATAAAAATCGGCAAAGGTCTGGAAGGTCCCGAGGAAGACTGCAAGGTGATAGACGCGGAGGGACTTGTGATAGCGCCGGGACTGGTGGATGTCCATGTGCATTTCAGGGAGCCGGGCTTTACCCATAAGGAAGATATTTCCACAGGGGCAGAGGCAGCCGCAAAAGGCGGTTTTACTACAGTGGTTTTAATGGCGAATACCAAGCCCTGCGTAGACAGTGAGGAAACTTTGGAATATGTGAGGAGCCGAGCCGGGCAGACGAAGATTCATGTGCTTTCCTGCGCCAATGTGACTTTGGGAATGAAGGGACAGGAACTTACGGATATGGACAGGCTTGCGAAAGCAGGAGCAGTGGGTTTTACGGATGACGGAATCCCCATTATGGATGAGGCAGTGGTGAAAAATGCCATGGTAAAGGCTGCAGAGCTTAATCTGCCCATCAGCTTTCATGAGGAGAATCCCAAGCTGATTGAAAATAACGGCATCAATCGGGGAAAGGCAAGCGCACATTTTGGAATCGGCGGTTCTCCCAGAGAGGCGGAAATTACCTTGGTGGAGCGGGATCTGAAAATAGCGCTGGAAACAGGAGCATGTATCAATATTCAGCATATCAGCGCAAAAGAAAGTGTGGAGCTGGTGCGGCAGGCAAAAAAGTGCGGGGGGAACATTCATGCGGAAGCGACTCCCCATCATTTTACCCTGACGGAGGATGCCGCCATCCGATACGGAACCCTCGCTAAAATGAATCCGCCCCTGCGCGAGGAAGCGGACAGGCTTGCCATTATTGCAGGGCTTATAGACGGGACTATAGATATTATTGCAACAGACCATGCGCCCCACACAGCGGAAGAGAAAAATAAGCCCATCACGGAAGCACCCAGCGGCATTATCGGCTTGGAGACGGCACTTTCTCTGGGGATTACCGTGTTGGTGGAGGGCGGTCATCTGACCATGAAAGAGTTACTTTTGAAAATGAGCACAAATCCCGCCGAAATGTACCATCTGAATGCAGGATATCTGACGGAGGGCGGACCTGCGGACATTGTGCTCATTGACCCGAAAGAAAAATTTACAGTGGGAGATTTTGCCTCCAAGGCATCCAATTCCCCCTTTATGGGCTGGGAGCTTACGGGCAGGGTCAAGATGACCATATGTAACGGAGAGATAGTGTATGGAGAAGAAAAACCTAACAATGTCTAATAGCGAAAGGAGTCCCCAATGAAACAAAAGCAGAATGCAAGAGTGCTTTCCC
This sequence comes from Lachnoclostridium sp., assembly GCA_023664665.1. Lineage (GTDB taxonomy): Bacteria > Bacillota > Clostridia > Lachnospirales > Lachnospiraceae > Acetatifactor. The sequence continues at coordinate 47,734 of JAMPEY010000004.1, read as the reverse complement.
AGAAGGAGATTGCGCCCCGGATATTTGATTTATGGATTGCCACGGACTTAGGCCTTGAGGCGAAGCCGGGGCAGTTTCTTGGTATTTATCCAAAAGACCGAAGTACCCTTTTACCCCGCCCTATCAGTATTTGTCAGGTGGACAAGGAAAAAGGTGCGCTGCGCGTGGTATACCGTATTGCCGGGCAGGGAACAGGGGAATTTTCCTCTTATCGGGAGGGGGATTCGGTCGGCATTCTGGGCGTTTTGGGAAACGGCTATCCCTTGGAAGCGGCAGTAGGCAAAAAGGTCTTTTTGATGGGCGGCGGTATCGGGATTCCGCCCATGCTGGAGCTTGCAAGGGCACTTATACAGGAACAGGGCATGAAAAAAGAGGATGTAAATATCATTGTGGGATATCGGGATTCCAAGCTTTTTTTGAAGGAGGATTTGGAGCAATACGGAACGGTTTATGCGGCAACGGAGGATGGAAGCGCAGGCACAAAGGGAAATGTCATGGATGCCATAGCTGCGAATGGGTTGGAGGCGGAGGTTATTTTCTCCTGCGGTCCCATGCCCATGCTTCGGGCGATTAAAAAATATGCGGAAGAGAAGGGAATTGATGCATATCTTTCTTTGGAGGAGCGCATGGCTTGCGGCGTGGGAGCCTGCCTTGGCTGTGTGGTAAAAACGAAAGAGGTGAATCATCATTCCCATGTAAAGAATGCCAGAATCTGTACGGACGGACCGGTTTTTGAGGCGAAGGAGCTGGATATATAAACACAATAGAAAGGAAACATGAGAGAATGAATACGCAGATAACGATTGCAGGAGTAACCTTTAAAAATCCGGTTATGACAGCTTCCGGCACATTTGGTTCCGGTATGGAGTATTCCGAATTTGTGGATTTGAATAAGCTTGGGGCAGTGGTCACAAAGGGTGTGGCAAATGTGCCGTGGCAGGGCAATCCGACGCCCAGAGTGGCGGAAGTTTACGGGGGCATGCTGAATGCAATCGGATTGCAGAATCCCGGAGTAGATGTGTTTTTGGAAAGGGACATTCCCTTTTTGAAAAAATATGATACCAAAATTATTGTGAATGTTTGCGGAAAAACTGTGGAAGATTATGTGGAGGTAGTGGAAAAATTGGGGGATGAACCGTCCGTTTCCATGCTGGAGATAAATGTTTCCTGCCCCAATGTAAAGGAAGGGGCAATCGCCTTTGGGCAGAAGGCGGATGCGCTGTACCACATTACGGAAGAGGTAAAACGACATGCAAGGCAGCCTATTATCATGAAATTGAGCCCCAATGTAACAGATATTACAGAGATGGCAAAGGCGGCGGAAGCAGCGGGGGCGGATGCCCTGTCTTTGATAAATACGATTACAGGAATGAAAATAGATATTCATAGGCGGAAATTCGTCCTTGCCAACAAGACCGGGGGCATGAGCGGTCCCGCCATCAAGCCCATTGCGGTGAGGATGGTCTATCAGGCAGCACAGGCGGTGAAGATTCCCATTATCGGCATGGGCGGCATCGCAAACGCGGAGGACGCCATTGAATTTCTGCTGGCAGGCGCCAGCGCAGTGAGCATCGGAGCCATGAACTTTGTGAACCCTTATGCCACAGTGGAAACCGTGGAGGGGATTGAAGAATATATGCGTAAATATGGCGTGGAGGATGTGAAGGATTTGATAGGGACAGTGTGAGAAGAAGTTCTAACCGCTTGCAGCAAAGGCTGCTTCGCGGAGAACTTCTAAGTCTCACACCGAAAAACGCAAGGGCAGCGTTTTTCTCAGTTGGTTGATTGGCTTTGGGAGTGTTTGTGTGGATTATGCATAGCAGGGCCGTAGGATGAGAGATAAGGAATAATGCGGTAAATATAATCATATGTAGAATCATGCCTTCATATATATATTATATCAGTATATATGTGGAGGTATTTTGCGTGGAACTTATAAAGAAAAATATACATATGGATCGCATCAGGACGGATGCAGTCAGCCAGATAACCTTAGAGGATGACATGAATATTCCGGAGAACAAGCCGGATGTAAGCTCTGTCAATCTGGAAAAAGGAGAAATTGTCATTGAGGAAGTGCGTCCCGGAAATGATATGGTGATGGTAAAGGGAACCCTGGCGTTTTGTGTTTTGTATCATACCATGGAAGAGGGCAGCAGTCTTGTGGCGCTGGAGGGTCGGATTTTTTTTGATGAAAAAATCAATATGAGCGGGGTGACGCCTACGGATATTGTGGAAATATGCGGCGAGACGGAGGATTTGACGGTGGGCATCATCAATTCCAGAAAGTTGAGCATTCAGGCGTTAGTAACATTGCAGGCGAAGGTAGAGGAGTTATATGATGAGGAAGCGCCCATCGGCATTCATGGGGACGAAGTGGTGGAGTACAGAAAACTGCCTTTGAATCTGGCTCAGATAGCTATCAGTAAAAATGATATTTTCCGCATCAAGGATGAAGTGACACTTCCTGCCAATTATCCCAATATTTTTCAAATTTTGTGGCATACCGTTTCTCTGGGGGATGTGGAATTTAAGGTTATGGAAGAAAAATTGACGGTGCAGGGGGATGTGCATTTGTTTCTCCTGTACGAAGGGGAGGGGGAGGATCATCCCGTGCGCTCCTTTGAAACCACGATTCCTTTCAGCGGCGTTTTGGAATGTCACGGATGCAGGGAAGGAATGGTGCCCGATATCAGGTATAAACTGGGGCAGCAGGAACTCACCGTGCGCCCGGATTTTGACGGGGAAGAGCGGACCATCGGCATGGAGCTTACCCTGGATATTGCCATACGCATTTATGAGGAGGAAGAATTGGAGATTGTATCCGATATTTACGGCGTCACAAAGGAAGTGGGCACTGTAAACCGCCGGACCAATCTGCGCAGACTGCTTTCCAAGGTAACGGGCAAAACCAAGGTCACGGACCGGATTCGTGTTGAAAATAAGGGTACGGGAATTTTGCAGCTGCTGCACAGTGAAGGGAAGGTAACCATGGACCGTCAGGAAGTGGTGGAGAACGGCATTCATCTTCAGGGCAGTCTGTTGATTAAAGTGATGTATATTACCGGGGATGACGATGCTCCCTATGCAGGGGCAGGCGCTGTGATTCCTTATGAATACACGCTGGAAGTGCCGGGGATTGCGCCGGAGGATCTGGGCAATGTGCAGGGCTGCGTAGAACAGCTTCAGGTTACGATGCTGGATGGGGAAGAGATGGATGTAAAAGCAATCCTTACTTTCATGACCACAGTATTTCAAAATGTTTCGGTGGACTTAATCGGGCAGGTGACGGTATCGGAATTGGATGCGGAGAAAATGAACAGCCTTCCCGGAATGGTCATTTATATTGTAAAAGAGGGGGATAATCTCTGGAACATCGGCAAGAAATATTATGTTCCGGTGGATAATCTGCGGGAAATCAATGAACTTTCGGGAAATGAAATCAAGCCGGGACAGAAGCTTTTGATCGTGAAAGGATAGACCGTCCGGCGGAAATTACAAGAAACAGGAGCTGTCTGCCGACAACTCCTGTTGTTTTGCTGTTTCATTTAAATGTTTGGCTTTATTTTTCAGCCGCGTCAGCTGCTAATTGATCAAATTTCTCAAAAACAGCCTTGTAGGTCTGCTGGCAGATGTCAGGAAGCTGACCGCCCCATGTCTTTTCTGCTTTCTTGTAACCTTTTTCAAAAGCGGCGCGCATCTCTTCAATCTTGTCAGGGTCGCCACCGGTCAATGCGGTTGCAAAGGAAATAATGCGGTCGGAAGTCTGCTTTACGCCCCAATATCCATCCTCAGCAATATCTGCCTGAGCCTGAGCTTTGGTAGCAGGGTCTACGGTGAAATTACCTTCTCTCAAAAAGGACCAAATGTCATTTGCCTTGCCGTAAGCAGTGGACTGTCCCGTCATCATCTGCTCCACCAGACTGCGCATCTGTGCGGTTCTGGCATCTGCATCGGCCTTTAATTTGTTGATTAAGTTAGTGTCGGGTTTGTAAGTCGTCTTTTTAGAAGAAGCAGCCTTTGCTTCTTTGGAAGGCTCATAAACCGCACTTGCTTCCTCTTTCTTGGCGGAGGAAGTTTTTGCGTTTTCAGTAGCAGTGCTTGTCTCTGTGCTGCCTGTTGCGGTGTAAGTATAAGCCGCTGCAGCCGATGTTGTTGTAACTCCTTTTACACTCATATTATCCCTCTTTTCTGGCATCATAACTGCCGAATCTACCCACTTCGGGCTGCCCAATGGGCATACCCCATGGGCATATCATCCATGATCTCATTATATGTTTCGGCAGATTTTGGAAAAACTTTAGGGGCAAACGGTAAAAAATTTATAGGGCAAATTTTTTACCGGATAAAAAATTTACCGGGCAAAAAACAGACTCCGGGATAATTCCCAAAGTCTGTTCTTTGATTCAGCAGTGGTATTCCTTTGTAGGATAATGGAAAGTCTGCAGTCTGCAGTCACGACCGTAAGTAGTGACGGTACAGTCCTGTGATGCAGATTCATGGGAAGACTGTGTCTCTTCCAAAATCTGCGCAAACAACGCATTATCTTTTTTCTTTTGGAATTCATGGGAAGATTTTCTGTCTTCACGCTTTAATTTACTACACTTAGGAACTGCCAACACCGAATTCACCATAAAAATACCTAAAATTCCGTTTTCTACGATAATCCCTCCTTGGATGCGTATTTCAATAGTGTCTGTTCCTTGTAATATGTTCTTCGACATATTTTATAAAAAAATTTAGATAGAAATTGACGAAAGCAACGAAATTGTACTATAATAAGTACAATCAATGTATACAAAATACAAATAGCGGAGGCTGGCAGATGGCAGGATATGAAACCAAGGCATATGCCAAGATAAATTTAGGGCTTGATGTGTTAGGGAAACGGTCTGACGGATATCATGAGGTAAAGATGGTGATGCAGACTGTGGATATCTGCGATGTACTCAGCTTTGAAAGGACAAAGTCCGGCATTGTCATCAGTACGGATTCGGGAGAGATTCCCACTGACGGGGATAATTTAATCTATAAGGCAGTGAAGCTTTTGTTTGATAAATATGATATTGAGGAAGGAGTTTCGATTCATCTGCAGAAAAAGATTCCCATTGCGGCAGGTATGGCAGGAGGAAGCAGTGATGCCGCCGCCGCGCTGAAAGGTATTAACGAAATTTTCCGGCTGGGCTGTTCTTTGGAGGAGTTAAAGGCATTGGGAGTGAAAATAGGGGCGGATGTACCCTATTGTGTTATGGGAAAAACAGCTCTGGCAGAGGGAATCGGAGAAAAACTGACTATGCTGCCGCCCATGCCGGATTGTCTGATTCTGGTGGCGAAGCCGGATATCGATGTGTCCACAAAATATGTGTATGAGCATCTGGACGAGAGGGAAGCCTATGAACATCCGGATATTGACGGCATGGTACGGGCAATCAGAGAGGGAAGCATGGAGGGGATTCTGGAACGGATGGGAAATGTTCTGGAAAGCGTAACCATACCGGCACATCCCGTTATCGGCATATTGAAAAAGCGCATGGCGGAGCTGGGCGCCGAAGGCAGCCTGATGAGCGGAAGCGGTCCCACCGTATTTGGGATTTTTACGGATGAGGAGAGGGCGCAGAAAGCATTTTTACAGTTAAAAGAAGAAAAGCAGGCGAAACAGATTTTTCTGACAAGGAACAGTTAAGGGTTTGTGGGACAGCGCCCCAAAGTTCCCACTGATTAAAATGCCGCTTACGCGGCGGAATGAGAGGAACAATGCAGGATAATTTACAGGTGACAATGGATGCATTTCTGCCGTTGCGTGATGTGGTATTCAATACGCTGAGGCAGGCAATTCTGACAGGAGAATTGAAACCGGGAGAAAGATTAATGGAAATTCATCTGGCAAACCGTCTGGGAGTCAGCCGTACTCCTATCAGGGAAGCAATCCGCAAGCTGGAGCTCGAGGGGCTTGTGACCATGATTCCCCGAAGAGGAGCGGAAGTGGCACAGATTACGGAAAAGAGCATGAACGATGTGCTGGAGGTCAGAAGAGCTTTGGACGCTTTGTGCGTGGAGCTTGCCTGTGAGCGTATTACACAGGAAAAGCTGGATGAACTGAAGGAGGCATGTGACAGTTTTGAAAAGGCTGTAAAGACAAAGGATGTAAAAAAGATAGCGCAGGCGGATGTGGCGCTGCACAATATTATAGTGGAGGCAACGGGCAACCAGAGACTGATTCAGCTGGTGAACAATTTGTCCGAGCAGATGTACCGCTATCGTTTTGAATATATAAAGGATTCCGACCAGCATGAGAATTTGGTGGAAGAACACCGTATTATTTATGAGAGCCTGATAAAGAAGGATAAGGAGACGGCGTCATCCGCAGCCAAGCTGCATATTGATAATCAAAAGAAAGCGATTATCCGTCAGATTCGTATTGATGGACAAAAGCGTATAAACAGAGTATAGATGGCAATACTTTCACTGTCCGGCAAAGATATTAATCTATTTTGCCGGAGAGAAAGAGAGGTTATTGCATGAAAACGCGAATCAGAGTGATAGAGCTGGCGCTGTGTATCTGTGCGGCATTCGGATGGTGGGGCGTGTTTTATCCGGAGCTTACCATGACCCCGGACACTTACCGGATAGTAAGGGAGGATGCTCAGGATGGAGAAATCCAAAGGGCAGAGGATTGGGATTTTGACAGAGAGATTTATTCGGAAATATTGCAGGCGGACGCCGGACAGGTGCGGTTTAAGAGCAAACTGCTTATGAGTCTTAAGGAGATATTTGAGTAATGGACCAAAATGTGACGCTCATGATTTCAGGTTTACATACGGAATCAAAGATTGAGGACAATGGCGGGGATGAAGAGATACAGACCGTAGTGCCGGCAGAATATTTTTACAGAGGAGACGCTCACTATATACTGTATGAGGAGAGTTCGGAAAATTCCGAAGAAAGCACCCGAAGCCGCATTAAATTTAAAAACGGCGTTTTGGAGCTGACCAGAAAAGGATTTATAGACACCCGCATGGTTTTTGAAGAGGGCAGACGGCATGAAGCCTGCTATGTAATGCCCTATGGGCGGTTTATAATGGGAATCGACACGAAAAAAATGACATTTGAAGAAGCGGCGGACAGTATAAAAATCACCGTGGAGTATGTGCTTGAGGTGAACGGACGGCATCAGGCGGACAGCCGGATTGTCATTGTGATAAAAGAAAATAAAAGAGCTGCCGTATAATGCGGCAGCCCTGTCAATGAAAATGCATGTTATTTGAGGGGTTTTGCTCCTGCTTTTTCCTGAGCGGCTTCCACAGCGCGTTTGAAAAAGCCCTTTTTCTTAGCCGGAACGGCTTCCGCCACTTTGCCGTGGAGCCCTTTGACATCCAGCACATAAATGCCGCTGACCACGGCTTTAACCTCTTTCTTTACGGGGATGGAATTAAAAATCTTTTCATCGCTGATAAGGGATAAAATCTGGGGTCCCACCTTTGCCTTGACAATGGGAAGCTTGGAACCGCGCATGATTTTGGGAATCTGGTCGATGACCATTTGGGGCAGTCCCGAATCTTTGACTTTCATTCGCTTTTTGTCAATGATCAGCATGGAAACGGTCTGCTTGTTTGCCTGCAGCAGTTCTTCCTGCTCCGCTTGGCGTTTTTGCGCTTTCTTTCCTACGATAACAATAGCGATGACGCCGACAACCAATATGGCTAATATGACTAATAGTGCAATACTCCATGGACTCATGTAGGAATACCTCCTGTTTGTATTAAAATCTGAGCGGATGTAAAAATTTCAATCCGGAGAACCTTCATAAAGTACATTCTAACATAAAGAAAGGTAATTAGGCAACAGAACATGGGAGAAAATTATAGTTTTTTATGGGAAGCGGCAAAACAGGCAGTGGATTTCGTTTTACAGAATTTAATGCTGTGGAATATGCTGTTTGCCGTTATCATCGTCTTTTTTCAGCGCCGGGAGCCAAGGAGCGTATGGGCATGGCTTCTTTTGCTGTATTTCATACCCATATTGGGTTTTGTGCTCTACCTGTTTATCGGTCAGGATATCCGCAAAAGGAAAATGTTCCGGGTTAAGGAGGTGGAGGATCATTTAAGCGATATTATCAGGCAGCAGGAAAGTCAGATGAAAGTAAGCGGTTCGGAGGAAGCGGACGAAAATATCAGGGATTATCGGGATTTGATCATGTATAATCTGGAAGTTTCCGGCGCGATGCTGTCCGACGATAATGAGGTGGAAATTTATGTGGACGGAAATCAGAAGTTTGAGGCGCTGATTGCGGATTTAAAGAAAGCAGAGCATTTTATACATCTGCAATATTATATTATCAGAAATGATGTGCTGTTTCAGCGTATCCGGGAAGTGTTGGAGGAAAAGGCGGCTCAGGGAGTGGAGGTCAGAATATTGTTTGACGCCATGGGCTGTAGGAGTGTGCCTCACCGTTTTTGGAAAAAATTAAATGAAAAGGGGATTCAGACAGCAGAATTTTTCCCGGCCATTATGGGAAGGCTCCAGATGCGAATCAATTATCGGAACCACCGCAAAATCGTGGTGATTGACAATAAGACGGCTTATGTGGGTGGATTCAATATAGGTAAGGAATACATTGATCTGGACAGGAAGTTTGGGCATTGGAGGGACACTCATCTGCGTATACGGGGCAGCGCGGTCTTGGGACTGCAGCTTCGCTTTCTGTTGGATTGGAATTATGCGGCGAGGGAAAATCTTTTGCAGAGACCCCAGATGTTTGAAGGAATGGTATCCGGCGGAAAAAATGCCTGCAAGATGCAGATTATCAGCAGCGGCCCGGACAATGCAACCCAACAGGTGAGGGATAATTATCTGAGACTGATATCCAAGGCGAAAAAGAGTATTTTTATTCAAACGCCTTACTTTATACCGGATGAGGCCATTTTTGACGCGCTGCTCATTGCCGCAAAATCGGGGATTGAGGTGAATATCATGTTTCCCTGCAAGCCGGATCATCCTTTTGTATATTGGGCGACTTATTCTTATATCGGAGATATGCTTATGGCAGGAGCCCATTGTTACCGCTACGACAACGGGTTTTTGCACAGCAAGGGAATTGCCGTGGACGGACAGGTATTCTGTTATGGGACAGCAAATATGGATATCCGCAGTTTTGCGCTGAATTTTGAGGTGAATGCCATAGTTTATGACAGGGAGAAAACCATGGAGATGGAGAATGTTTTTAAAGAAGATTTGAAACACTGTACGCAGATTACGAGAGATGTTTATATGGAGAGAAAGCTGTGGTTTCGGGCAAGGGAACAGGTCTGCAGATTGCTTTCTCCTTTACTGTAGGGCTGTTATGTGGTATAATGATTCTGCTACGCAGAATGCAAGTCAGCTTGCGCTGCCTTGTTCTCACAAAGCATAGCAGCGCTTTGTGAGGCATTATATCGAAATCCATGGCTTGAAAATCAAATGTCTGCTGCGCAGCCGCTTGATTTTCTGCGCACATGGTATCAAAGAAACGGAGCGAGGAGATTATGAAAAAGAAAAAAGTGGTGAAGGTATTGGCTGCCCTGCTGCTGATGAGTATTCTGGCAGGGTGCGGTGCAAAAGACGGAAATGGCAGTACCGGAGAGAGCGGGATGTCTCAGGGTGATTTGGGAGAGGAAATCCTGCTCAAGGATGTTGAGGTGGAGAAATATGTGACTCTTGGGGAATATAAAGGGTTAAAGGTGGACATTGCCGAGCCTGAAGTGGACGAGGCGTATCAGAAAGAGCTGGTGGAAGGAGTGTACCGGGAGGCGCTTGCCTATTATGCTGCCGGAGTGATCATAGAGGACGGCATTACCGACAGGGCAGTGGCAGACGGCGATACGGTCAATATTGATTATGAAGGGAAGAAGGACGGTGTGGCTTTTGACGGGGGAACCGCAGCCGCGGCCTATCTGATCATCGGCTCGGGACAGTTTATTGACGGCTTTGAAGAAGGACTTGTGGGAGTCATGCCGGGTGAAACCGTTGATTTGCCGTTAAAATTTCCGGAGATTTATTCCAATGCGGATTTGGCGGGGCAGGAAGTAGTTTTTACCGTAACAGTGAATTATATCATGCCCGAGGGTATGCACGAAGCGATTATCGCCACCTTGGAGCTGGAAAATGTGACTACGGGAGAGGATTTGGAGAAATATGTCCATGATTTCCTGATGGAAAATGAGCAACTGGCTTATCAGGAGGAAAAGGAGAATGCAATATTTGATCTGTTTATGAACAACTGCACCTTTGCGGAACTGCCGGAAGATTTGGTTGCCCAGTATAAGGAGCGTTTTCGGAACAATATTTCGATTAATGCTTCCAATTATGGAATGGGTGGGGATGCGTTTCTGCAACAGTATTACAATTATTCCGAGGGAGTTGACCAATTTATCGAGGACTATGCGGAGGAAGCCGTAAAACAGGATTTAGCGTTTCAGGCTGTGGCAAATCAGGAAAATATCGTTGTAGAGGACGAAGAGTTGAATCAGGTGCTGTCAGAACAGGCACAGGCTTATGGTTATACAACAGTGGAAGAGTATGTGGGAGACACATCTCTTGAGCTGTATCGGACGGACTTACTGTTAAATAAGGTATATAATTTCCTGATGGAAAACGCAGAAGCAGGAAAGTAGTTCACAAAGTAAACAAAATACCAAAACAAAGATATAGTTCACAAAGTGAACTATATTGAAAGAAATAAAGTATAATGCTCTGACATGGAGGATAGTATGAACTTAACAAACATTAAAGATTTGTATCGCAGAAAAGAAGATTTTATCGGCAGGGAAGTGACCGTGGGAGGCTGGGTAAGAAGTAACCGTGACTCCAAGGCATTTGGTTTCCTTGTTATCAATGACGGAACCTTTTTTGAAACCCTGCAGGTGGTGTACGGCGAGGGATTGGCTAATTTCTCGGAATTGTGCAGAATGAATGTGGGAACGGCAGTTATTGTAAGAGGAACCATTGTGGAGACTCCTCAGGCAAAACAGCCTTTTGAGATGCAGGCGGCAGAGGTGGTTGTGGAGGGGGCGTCCACTGCGGATTATCCTTTGCAGAAAAAGCGCCATACTTTTGAATATCTGCGTACCATTTCCCATCTGCGCCCCAGAACCAATACTTTTCAGGCGGTATTCAGGGTGCGCTCCTTAATTGCTTATGCCATCCATACATTTTTTATGGAAAGAGGGTTTGTATATGTGCACACACCTTTGATTACCGGAAGCGACTGTGAAGGGGCGGGAGAAATGTTTCAGGTGACCACTTTGGATTTGAACGATATTCCTAAGACAGAAGATGCAAAGGTGGATTTTTCCAAGGATTTCTTCGGTAAGAGCACCAACCTGACAGTGAGCGGACAGTTAAATGTGGAGACTTACGCCTTTGCTTTTAAAAATGTTTATACCTTCGGTCCCACTTTCCGCGCGGAAAACTCCAATACCACAAGACATGCGGCGGAATTCTGGATGATAGAGCCGGAGATGGCTTTTGCAGATTTGACGGATGATATGGCACTGGCGGAGAGCATGTTAAAATACATTATCCGTTATGTACTGGAGAATGCGCCGGAAGAGATGGCATTTTTTAACCAATTTGTGGACAAAGGCCTGATTGAAAGACTGGAGCATGTGCTGCATTCCGATTTTGCCCATGTGACCTATACGGAGGCAGTGGAAATTTTGCAAAAGCATAATGACCAATTTGATTACAAGGTGTTCTGGGGCTGCGATTTGCAGACAGAGCATGAGCGGTATTTGACGGAAACCGAATTTAAGCGCCCCGTGTTTGTAACGGATTATCCCAAAGAGATCAAGGCATTTTATATGAAATTGAATGAGGACGGGAAAACGGTTGCCGCCATGGATTGTCTGGTGCCGGGCATCGGCGAGATTATCGGCGGAAGCCAGCGCGAGGATCAATTGGAGCTTTTGGAGCAGAGAATGGAAGAAATGGGGCTGAACAAAGATGATTACGGATTTTATCTGGATTTGCGCAGATACGGCTCCGTACGCCACGCCGGTTTTGGTTTGGGATTTGAGAGATGTGTGATGTATCTGACGGGAATGAGTAATATCCGTGATGTGATACCCTTCCCCCGCACAGTCAATAATTGCGATTTGTAAGAAATGAGGATTCTTATGGAGAGAAAGCCAAGGCGGATTGTTAACTGCATATTAGCGGCAAGTCTTGCGGTATGTCTGACAGTTTCCGTGCAAGATACGGAGATGACGGCATCGGCGACATCGGTTTCGGAGCTGGAGAATCAAATCAGCGCCCATCAAAAGGAATTGGAGGAAATTACCGGCAAGATTGATGAATTGGCGGAGGCACAAGAACTTGCCTTGGAGAAGATTGACGATTTGAATGCGGAAATTGTCAACACCATGACCAGCATTGAGATGAAGCAAGATGAGATTGCGGAAAAAGACAGCGCACTTGCCGATAAGCAGAAAGAGATTGACCGGACAATGGAGGAGTATGAGGCTGCCAAGGCGTTGGAAGCAAAGCAGCATGACGATATGGTGGCGAGAGTCCGCAATTTGTATAAACAGGGTGAACCCTCCTATATGTCTTTGCTTCTGGGCGGGAGCAGCTTTAGTGATGCGCTGAACCGTATGGATTTTGCGGAAAAAATATATGAATACGATAAAAACAAATTGGAAGAGTATGAGGCAACTAAGGCTCAGGCAAATGAACTCTGGAATTTTCTGGACTCGGAAATGGCGCAGCTGGAAGTGGACAAGGATCATCTGGAAAACGACAAGGCAGTACTGGAGGATTTAAAGGGAAGACTGGATGTGAGTCTTGAAAAAAAGAAAAAAGAGTCTGCCAACTATGAGGCGGAGCTCAAAAAAATGAAAAACAGCGCCGCCGTTGCCAAGCAGCAGCTTCAACAGGAACAAAATCGGTTAAAGCAGTTGAAAGATGCACAGAACAAGCCTACTGCGGCAGCCGCGTCCGGAAATTATGCCACCACCGATTATACTTCCGTGATTGACAATGCCTCCGGAAGCGATATGGGTAAAAATGTGGCAAAATATGCCTGCCAGTATATCGGAAATCCCTATGTATTGGGCGGTACCAGCTTAACCAACGGCGCAGACTGCTCCGGATTTACCTTTAGGGTGTACAGTGATTTTGGATACAGATTGCCCCGGACTTCATATGAACAGAGAAGCGCCGGAACGGGCGTCAGTTACGATGAGGCGCAGCCCGGAGATTTAATCTGCTATGAGGGGCATGTGGCGCTTTACATCGGGGACGGACTGATAGTCCATGCAAGCAGCAGGACTACCGGTATCAAAATAAGCCGTGCGACATATAATACCATATTGGCGGTGCGCCGTATTTTGTAGGACATACAGCTCTGAAGAACTGACAGTTCTGAAGAACTGAAAAAGAAGTGGACAAATGAGTCCGGTCGTGTTAAAATCTATAGACAAGAGTCACAAGGCTCTTGTCTATTTTATGTCTTAGCCGTATCGGCTGTATCATTCCTGTAAAGCAAAAAAGTAACTATCTGTTTTTTCTGGTTTCAATTCATTACAATTCAAGTTGTTTCTAATGATTACCCAAAAAGGAGAATTTGCATGATGTATGAAGAATTTGTGTGGGAACTTTATGACAATGTAGTCAGGCAGAAGGAATCTATAGGGAAAAAGGTCAGGCTTATAGGTCCCGGAATGCTATGTATGGACAGGGAAAGTATGCGGATGGCAGAATTGATTTTTCCCGGCTGCCGCAAGAAGGGCAGTAATATGTGCAGGGAGGATATTCTTTGCATTTCGTGGGGAAGGGGGATTTCGAAAATGACTTATTGGAAAGTGAGAAGTCTGTATGAGTGCTATCTGAAAGAAGGATGGCAGAGCGTTCTGCCGATTATCACCGTCAGGCTGCAAAAAATTAAGGAAGAAAGCGAAGAAAAAAGCGAAAAACAAAATTTCTGGAACGGGGGATACGAACAAAGCCGTGACAGGCATATTCTAAGACCGGTAAACTGTTCCGTCGGCAGAGAAGAATTGGAGAACTGCATTTATTGGAAATTTGGAGATATCGCTTTGGTGCTGTATCTGCTGATTCACGAGACGCCGGGGGATTGTATGACTGTAAAATTAAACCGTGGGATGGTGGAAAATTGGGGGATTTGCGATGAAGTGCTTTTGACAAATGCCCTTGTGAATACACGCATTAAGATGCCGCCCCGGTTGTTCCACGGAGATGATATCGGAGTGGGAAGAGACAAAGGGAATGGCATTTTCATGCCGGAAGATGGAAAGATTTCTGTTGAAATTCATGCTGAGGACGAAGCGGAGTGCATCCGCGGATACAGACTTACTACCACCAGATGGCTGAACGGAGCGGTGGCGCTGTTTTATCCGGGTGTTAAGGAGCGGATGGCGGAGCTGTTTGACAGCGATTATTTTGTAGGATTCACCAGTATTCACGAGGCGGTCATCCATCCCGTACACTATAAAATTCTGGGAGAGATGAGAGCGGCAATTCAACATATTAATGCGGTATTTGACGAAAAGGACATGCTTACCAACCGCATTTACCGATACTGCGCCGTCAGACGCGAACTGATCGAAGTATAAATGAGTAATACAAAGAAGCCATGACAGGAATGATGAAGACCGCAGGAGAAGACTTATGCGGATGATACAGATACGGATAGGAAAAATGAAAAAAGAAATCAAAAGGGTGAGCCGGTTGTGCTTGCCTTTTTTGATACAATATGATATAAATTAGAAGACATACAAGACGATTGTGGTGGCGTCCGGGAAACCGAACGGGATGGAGAACCGCCGATGAAAAGGCGGCATGGAGGGTTAATATGGGATTATCGGGTATTATCGGAAAGATAGTAAAAACAGCCGTTGAGACGGCAGCGGAATCTGCATGGTCGGCATCCGCAGGCACGGCGTCAGAAACGGCACAAAGCCGTGAGGAGATTGTTCCGGCGCAGACTTCCCACGAAGTGGAAGATGAAAATTACGGAGATAACGACAGCAAATACAAGATATCCTTTCGATTGAATGATGCCTTTAAAGAGGCAAAGAGCCATGCGGGAGAGGTGGAAATGCTAAATACTTATGCTCCTGCAAAAGAGTATGGAGAGGAAGGTGCGCTCCCCTATGTGGCAATTATGAATGACGATAGTGTATACACGGCAGTGGAAGAATTTAAAGAAAAGGGAACTGTTGAAAAGGCAATCGAGTTGACGCCGCTTTCCGGAAGATTTTATTTTAAAGCCAAGATAGAATACTATGGAGACATCATGTATTTTTACGGATTGGACCGCTGCGATGGGTATTGGGAAAATAGCGGTCTTTGCATGGTTTACCCAAAAGCATATATGGGCACGGAAAATGAGGCAAAGCTTATGAAAATTCTGGACGAGGCGGCAGAAAGCTATCAAGAAGAAAAAATAGCATATTGAAGTTCTTCAATAAAACGCTGTGCGATTGGCGTAAATATCTGCCTTTTCTTC
Organism: Lachnoclostridium sp.; assembly: GCA_023664665.1. Classification (GTDB taxonomy): domain Bacteria; phylum Bacillota; class Clostridia; order Lachnospirales; family Lachnospiraceae; genus Acetatifactor. The sequence continues at coordinate 32,229 of JAMPEY010000004.1, read as the reverse complement.
CAAATGACATACATGTTAGTCTCGAGAGTCGGGAAAAGCGGGCGGAACACCAGCCCGTTTTCCTGATTTGTATAAATCAGATTTTCAAAGGTCAAGAGATATCCAAGCCCCTCTTTTGCAAAAATAGAGCCATTATAAGAAAGCCGGAAAGAGCCCTCTAATTGCAATTCTTCCAGCCGGCTGCCGCACCACCTTGGAAGGTCGGTCCTCCAGCCCTGTTCGGAGCAAAATAGCGGCAGCCCAAGCAAATCCTCAAATTGGATTGCCTGTTTTTCTGCCAATTTTGCGGATGCAGGCATGATAATGCCCCACCGGTCGCAATCCGGCATTTTCAAAACATTATATTTCTCATAATCCGGTTCTTCTACAATTACAGCGAAATCTAAAATTCCCTTATCAAGCTTTTCCGTAACCTGTTCCGTATCTCCGCTTGTAATATGATAATGAAAATCGGGATATCGCTGCTTGAAGTGTTTAATCACTCTGGCAAGATGCCGAATCTGATAGGATTCCGCACAGCCTAAGTAAATATTTCCGCCAATGACATCGTCCATAGCGGAAAATTCCGTTGCTATTTTATCTGCCATGGAGAGCAGGTCCTCCGCCCTCTTGCGAAGAAGCATCCCCTCGTCCGTTAATTCAATGGAAAAGCTGTGGCGGAGAAATAGTTTCTTCCCCAACTCCTCCTCCAAGCCCTTAAGCTGCTTGGACAGGGTGGATTGGGACACATGAAGCCTTTCCGCCGCTTTGGACATATTCTCTTCTCTTGCAACTTCTAAAAAATACCGTAATGTTCTGATTTCCATAATGCATCTCCTTTTATACAGTATACCATGAAATGAATAAAATTCATAGCACGATATGAATTATTACCATTCGTAAATGTAATATATCCGGGATATAATGTATTTGAAACGAGGTGAAGGAAATGCAGCAGGCGGCAGATATAAACGATTGGATGCACAGTCTCCATGAATTGGGTTTTAACGATGAAATAACCATGCAGATTGTAAATCTGGTGCAGGCGGATGATGCAGAGCAGGCAGAGGAACTGCTCAGACGGCAGAAAAAAGGGCTTCTGGAAGAGCTTCACAATTCGGAGAATAAGGTCGACCTTCTGGATTTCCTGATTTATCAATTAAAGAAAGAGAGGACGAAATCATGATGGAAGCATTAAATTTGACAACAGAATGGGATAAAACTTTTCCCAAGAGCGAAGCAGTGGACCACAGTAAAGTAACCTTTCATAACCGCTATGGAATTACTTTGGCAGCAGACATGTATGTGCCTAAAAATGCTCAAGGGAAGCTTGCCGCAATCGCAGTATGCGGTCCCTTCGGCGCAGTTAAGGAACAGGCGGCAGGGCTGTATGCCCAGACAATGGCGGAGAGAGGTTTTCTGACCATTGCCTTTGACCCTTCCTTTACAGGGGAGAGCGGCGGCACACCGCGCTATGTGGCTTCCCCCGATATCAACACAGAAGATTTTCAGACGGCAGTGGATTTCCTGTCCGTGCAGGAAAATGTTGACTCTGAAAAAATAGGAATTATCGGAATCTGCGGCTGGGGCGGCATGGCGCTCAACGCGGCGGCATTGGATACACGAATCAAAGCGACTGTGGCATCCACTATGTATGATATGACCCGGGTAAATGCAAAGGGGTATTTTGATTCCGAAAATTCAGCGGATGCGAGATATGCCAAAAAACAGAGTCTGAATGCCCAGAGGATTGCTGATTATAAGAATGGAGATTATGCTCTGGGCGGCGGTGTGGTTGATCCGCTGCCGGAGGATGCGCCGTTCTTTGTGAAGGATTACTATGATTATTATAAGACAAAGAGAGGATATCATGCCCGCTCATTAAACTCAAACGGCGGCTGGAATGTAACCGGATGTATGTCATTCTTAAATCAGCCCATTTTACAGTACAGCAATGAAATCCGAAGCGCTGTTCTGGTGATGCATGGTGAGAAAGCGCACTCCTGCTACTTTAGCAAAGATGCCTATGCAGATATGGTAAAGGATAATCCTTATGCGGACAATAAAGAACTTTTGATTATTCCGGATGCGGTTCATACGGATTTATATGACGGCGGCGGAAAGGATGCCATTCCTTTTGATAAATTGGCGGAGTTTTTTACGGAGTATTTGAAGTAGAGGGGATAGGCGGTTACGAAACTTGGAGTTTCGCAATCGCTGATTAGATAACGGTGGAGGATAAAGATGGGAAAGCGATGGATAGCTTTATTTACAGCGGCATTTTTCATGACTGTATTTTGTGCCTGCGGAAAAGGGGATGCATCGGATGTATCAGGTGCGCAGGGTGCATCGGGTGTGCCGGATGCATTGGTTACACAGGGTGCGCTGGCGGATTCTGCAGCGGATGAAATATCGGTTTCGCAGGAACCAGCGCAGAATACCGATAAAGCAGACATCCCGAAGGAGGCGGATGTTTCTTCCTTTGACCTTGCCAGTGGCACAAACGGTAATGCGCCCACTGTTTTATTAAACAGCGGTTATGAGATGCCCATAGCGGGAATCGGCACATACAGCCTGCTGGAGGAAGAATGTGCGGATTCTATCGTATCTGCCTTGGAAAGCGGTGTCCGCCTGATTGACACGGCATACATGTACCACAATGAGGAAAGCGTAGGGGAAGGAATCCGTAAGTCGGGAGTGCCCAGAGAGGAAATATTTGTTATCACTAAATTATATCCCTCTCAATACACGGATGCGGAGAATGCTATTGACATGGCGCTTGAAAAATTAGGCATGGATTATATTGACATGATGCTTCTGCACCATCCGGGGGCGGGTGATGTGGAAGCCTATAAGGCGATGGAGCAGGCTGTGGCTGACGGAAAAATCCGCTCTTTAGGCTTATCGAATTGGTACATTGAGGAGATGGAAAACTTTCTGCCCCAGATTTCCATTATGCCGGCATTGGTGCAGAATGAAATTCACCCTTATTATCAGGAAAAAGAAGTGATTCCTTATATGCATGAGCAGGGGATTGTGGTGCAGGCTTGGTATCCCCTTGGCGGCAGGGGTTATACCAAAGAGCTTCTGAGCAATGAAACCATTGTAAAAATTGCAGAAGCCCATGGAGTGTCCGCAGCACAGGTGATTCTTCGTTGGGATTTGCAAAACGGTGTTGTGGTAATCCCCGGCTCCAGCAATCCCGAGCATATTATGGAAAACATCTCCCTATTTGACTTTGAACTGACAGAGGAGGAAATGGGGGAGATGGCAGCGCTGGATAGAAATGAGAAGCATGATTGGTATTGAAGGGGTAATAGCAAAACAACATATAAAAAATGAAATTAGTTTTTCATATTCTAATCAAAGCAGAAAATTTTGACAAATCCCTTTTAATTTCACAGCCTAATCTGTTATAATTAATCATGCAAAAACACTTCTTTGTTTTGTTGATTGTGGTGATTCAATTATAACAGGTTGGAGCTGTTTTTGCATTTTTATTATCATAGAAAAATGGGGAAACTCAAATGAACAGTATAAAATTTGTTATTGGCAAAGTGTGGTTACAGTAGCAAAATTAAATGTAGCCACAAAAAGCGAAGGGATGAAAGCTATGAGAAAGGAAATAATTATTCGATTTAGAATCGATGAAGTGGATAGTTTTGTTTTAAATAATCTTGAAAAAATACAGAATGACGAAGTCTCAGATACTTAGAGAAAATATAGAGAATTTTGAAGCGGTTCGGGAAAATAAAATGTATCCGTTAAGAATGAATAAACTTACCGAAGCCTTTGGGGATAGCTATAAGCTAAAAACATATGGTGTTGTGGATGCTGATATTTTATTAGGAAAGGGCTTTTGGGCAGAACTTGAAGCTGATTATTATATAAAAAGTGATGAGATTGTACGATTTGGCTCAAGCGTTTTAGAAATGCACAATAATTCGCTTTATATTACGGGAGGCTCATTGGCTGAAATGCAAACTTGTTTAAAAATTTTAAACGATAAGAGACGAAAGGGAGGAATGGGAATGAGTTATTATTTAATTAAAGGTGAAGATGATACAGTTAGGACATATGTTTTGGTTTCATATGAAGTGATACCAAATGAGAAAACTGTAATTGTCAGATTTTCGTCAATAGAAAATAGTGTGACATATGAGTTGCGCCCCGATATAGAATTCGGAAATGTGGGCGCTATTTGTAGTTCACTTCAGAATAAGCTCGCAAAAGCTGTAGCTTCTGGTTATACAATAAAAATATCAGAGGATTTTGCGCGTATGTATGTTATGATTGGTTATGAAACAGAGGATGAGTTTGAAATGGATCGATTTACAGCATCTAAATTGTAACTCGAGTTTTTTGGATAATAACCGATTAAAAGAATTAGAGCATAAATGAATTGTCTTTGGTTCTTTTGATATTCGGCTTCTAATGTTGCCATAAACTGTTTAAGAAAATAAGATTAGGTATAGTGGATTGTTACGCAAAATAGTCTATATTTACTTATGGGGGTGTTGCTATGTATGAAGATGTGCAAACAGTTATGATTGTTAAGAGTGATGGTAGAGAGGCACAGTATGCACAACTGCTTTTCCAATTAATAGGGAAGATTCCGGGTTTTGAATTGTCGCAACCTTTGACAGAGACGGAGTATAGAGCCAGTTTTTTAACGGTTGATAACATACCTAATGAAAAAGTGATTTTCTTTGGAAATGGAAAAGAAATTATAACTCAAGGAAAGTCTGTAAAATGGCAATATGATTATTTTGGTATGAAGTATGGTTGGTTGGGAAACAGGTGTGTTATCACAGCTGATCCTAGTGAAATATCCCTTAAAGAGCAGAATGCTTTTGCAGAGTATTACAACAGCCAAATTTCGGAATTTAGTTCTATATTAAAATTAAAGAATATACGCTATTCCGAAACGGAGACTTTGGATACCAGCGAAATAGACGATGAGATTAAATGGAAAGATACAGACGATATCACAGATAAAGTAGCAAAAACAGCTGTTGCTACAATACTAGGCGTACCGATAGTTCTTGCAAAAGCGATAAAAGGCGCAAATGACGCTGTGGAAAATATTCGCGCAACGGTTGAAAGGGCGGATATTTGGAAACATCAGTACGAATTGTTGGTGTGTGAGTACTTGCTTAATGGATTTCAGCGTTTTATGGATAATGCTATAAAAAAAGATTCAGAAAGAAATGCCATTATAGTATATGATCCTAAAGATGCGGAATATGCACATCTGTTACATAATCTTATACAGCAGTATAGTGGATATGATGTGGCCGAATTTACAGAAAAGATGTTTATTGACAATGCAAAAAATTTATCCTCAAAAAATAAGTTGATATTTTTAGGAAAAACAAAATCATCAAAAGAAAGATGGACTGATATTAATCAGTACAAATACGATAAAAATGGTATGCACTATGGGTGGATTGGAAACCATGCTTTTATTAATGTCAGACCGTTGAAATCCTCAGAAATACAAATATTTAAAGAATTATATTGTCAAAAAGGCAAGGAATATGAGGATGAAGCAAAAAGTTACAAAGAAAATACTGATTGTAATATTGGAGAAAAGATTGCCGTTGGATTTAATGTGATTAGAATTGCGAATATGTTTACTCTTCCGGGTTTAATGGGAGTGGGAATAAATTATTATATGGGCAAAGGTGTAGATAAAATGATTAACAAAGCCAATACAATCGCTGAGCTGTCGGGATACCAATATCAACTATTATTGCGCGAATTCGTATTTAATGGCTTTAAAAAGTTTATGGAGGAAACATGATGTCGACCTTCAAAGATGGCTATGATAATTTTGTGCATTTAAACAGTATACAATTAGGTGCGGACGCAGGTGCTGTTTATGTGGGAAAAATAGAGGATGAAATAGAAAAACTTGCTAAGGCCTTGAACGAACAGAGACGAAAGATCGATAATGTCAGTATTAATTATGCGAAGGGATTTGTCGCAGAGTGGTGGCATGAAGGAGCATTTAATATCGATGCCGCAGTAAAAGGTGTTAAAACACGAGCGGAAGCACCAGATGATAATGGATTGGTTGATATTGTGCTTACATCGGGCGGCAAATATCAGGTTAAATATTATAAATCTGGAGATCGAAGCGCAAAGCAACAGGCAAAGATAAATTATGAGAGATATAAGGAGTATTGTGCTAAATATCGGAAAGAACATAATGGTCAAAATCCACCTGTCACAGCTGAAGAATATCTTAAGGAGAAGTTCCCTAATGATCCTTATTATTTAGGGCAAGGTCGATTGATTCCAACAGATCAAATGAAAGATGCAAAAGCGTGGTTAGAGAGAAAGATAGTTGAAGAAACGAATGGTGGAAGACCGGAACAAGTGAAACGCTATCGGGATACATTGGATAAATTAACCGATCGTATAAAGAGCAGCGATGGTGCAGAGTCAATACCTTTAACCGAGGAAGAAGCTAGGGAATTAGCAAAGCTTGCAAAGGAAGGAGGATTTGATCCAGCGGAATGGGGACTTACCACGGAAGAGTTGGTTGAATTTGAGTATATTATGAATCAAGCTTTTAAAGCGGGGCTTTCGGCAGCTTTGGTGAGTGTAGTGTTGAAGATTGCTCCTGAAGTATGTGGTATAATATGTAAACTGATTAAAGATGGGAAAATTAATGCTGAACAATTTAAACATCTTGGATTTGCAGCAATTAGCGGTGGCGCAGAAGGATTTGTTCGGGGAACAGTAGCAGCCGCAGTTACGACTGTGTGTAAAGCAGGATTAATGGGTGAAACGCTTAAAATGCTTAATCCATCTATTATAGGTGCTATAACCGCAATAGCGATGAATACAATTCAAAATGCTTGCCTTTTGGCAATTGGAAAGATCAGAAAACATGATTTTGCATATAAATGTGCAGAGGATTTGGTTATCACAGTTTGCTCTGTTGGAGTAGGAATGGCAGGAGCGGCAGTGGCAACAGCATGGTTTACTCCAGCAGCAACAGTTTTTGGTTATATGATAGGTAGCTTTGTTGGGTCGGTAGTGGGCAGTTTTATGTATAAAGGCATATATTCCTGTGTTATTTCTTTTTGTATAGAGAGTGGGAGTACTTTTTTTGGTCTTGTGGATCAGTGCTATGAGTTACCGAAAGATATCATCGAAAAAATTGGTGTTAAGGTTTTTGAATACGAAAAGTTTGAACCAGTAAAATTCACCCATCAGTCGTTTCAGCCACAGCATTTTAGATATAGACAGTATGAGCCGATTAGAGTTGATATTACATTCCTGCGCAGAGGTGTAATTGGTGTGGGTGCGATTGGGTATGCAAGATGAATATGAAAGATACAATGGAAAATCCAGATTTCGGTCTGGATTTTTATATTTGGAGGGAGAATTTCGCTCGCGAGAAATAAATGTATCAATTTCATTTTGATGTCCCACTGTTCGTGTGAGTATTATCCAGAAAATTCAATAGATCTGAATTTTACAGAATGAAATATTTTTGATGATTAAAAATATTTACAAACACACTTGACAATCCTTCTCTGAGGAAAGCGTAGGGGAAGGAATCCGTAAATCAGGAGTGCCTAGGGAGGAAATATTTGTTATTACCAAATTATATCCCTCTCAATATGCGGATGCGGAAAACGCTATTGATATGGCGCTTGAAAAGTTGGATGTGGATTATATAGACATGATGCTTCTGCACCACCCGGGGGCGGGTGATGTGGAAGCCTATAAGGCGATGGAGCAGGCTGTGGCTGACGGAAAAATCCGCTCTTTAGGCTTATCGAATTGGTACATTGAGGAGATGGAAAACTTTCTGCCCCAGATTTCCATTATGCCGGCATTGGTGCAGAATGAAATTCACCCTTATTATCAGGAAAAAGAAGTGATTCCTTATATGCATGAGCAGGGGATTGTGGTGCAGGCTTGGTATCCCCTTGGCGGCAGGGGTTATACCAAAGAGCTTCTGAGCAATGAAACCATTGTAAAAATTGCAGAAGCCCATGGAGTGTCCGCAGCACAGGTGATTCTTCGTTGGGATTTGCAAAACGGTGTTGTGGTAATCCCCGGCTCCAGCAATCCCGAGCATATTATGGAAAACATCTCCCTATTTGACTTTGAACTGACAGAGGAGGAAATGGGGGAGATGGCAGCGCTGGATAGAAATGAGAAGCATGATTGGTATTGAAGGGGTAATAGCAAAACAACATATAAAAAATGAAATTAGTTTTTCATATTCTAATCAAAATCAGAACTTGACAGAATGGAAGAAAAGGCTTATTATTAACAATCAGAAATGGGTTTTCACCGTACATCTTGCTACGGCTTGCCCATTTCTTTTTTTTATGGCGAGAATGTCATACAAATATTTCCTACCGTTTTCAGCGTGGTTGACCAGAAGCCGGGCATGGAAAATGTTATACTTGACGAGTATGTTTTCTTCATATACTGGGAGGGAAAAACGGACATCATATCTGTACCAGCCATATTTGGCATTGTTGTTTCCTTTCTTCTTTTCACTTGATGACATAACTAAAATAGCCGAGATGATAGAAGGGTAATCACATTATCATTAATTTTAGAAGTAAAGCGCTAAGAGCAGGAATGGTAAAATGTTTCTGCTCTTCTTTTTTATAATTATTTCGGAAAATGGAGGAAAAGAATATGAGTATTTATGGTTATGTGCGAGTATCCAGTATGGATCAGAATGAGACTCGACAGATGGCTGCATTGCGTGATATGGCTGTACTGAAAAAGAATATTTTCATGGACAAGCAATCTGGCAAAGATTTTGAACGCCCAAACTACAAAAGGCTAGTGAAGAAGCTGAAAGCTGGGGATGTTTTGTATATCCTTAGCATTGACCGTTTGGGTCGCAATTATGAGGAAATACAAAAACAATGGCGTATCCTTACCAAGGAAATCGGCATCGATATCTGCGTATTAGATATGCCATTGCTTGATACTCGCAATGGCAAAGATTTGATGGGGATGTTTATTGCAGACCTTGTTCTGCAAATTCTATCTTTTGTGGCGCAAAGTGAGCATGAGAATATAAAAAAACGGCAAGCGGAAGGAATCGCTGCCGCAAAAGCAAAAGGCGTAAAGTTTGGCAGACCTGAGAAGCTGGTGCCGAGTGATTTTGAAAAAGTTGTTAAGGATTGGGAGCAAAAGAAAATTACTTTTGCAGAAGTCTTAAACCAATGCAACATGAGTAAAGCAACTTTTTACCGCAGATTACAGGAATACAGGCGGCATTTGGACAATAAAAAGAATTAAAAGCAGAGATGCAGCTATCAAAAGGTGTGCCTTTTGATAGTAACAACTTTTTTTATCTTACAACATTATCACTAAAATATCAATGTATTTTTCGACATATTTCTCATATTTTTTATTAATTTACAACAATAAATTTTCTAAACAGGTACTATCAAAAGGCACACTTTTTGAGAATTCTACATATCCATGAACTGTAGTTTTGAAAAATGTGCAAATTGCAATGCGAGGAGGGTCTGTATGGAAACTCACGGAATGATGTTTCATCATTTTCATGACAATAAGAAACACATTGTGGAGCAAGGGTCGATTTCAAAAGAGGATCTTGAAAGTATATTGGATTATTATGCGGAGCGTTATAACTTGATTGGTGCAGATGAGTACTATTATAAGATTCTTCATGATAATTTACAAAATAAAGATGTGGTTGTGACTTTTGATGATAATCTTCTATGCCAATATGATGTTGCAATGCCCATTCTGAATAAAAGAAACTTGTCAGCTTTCTTTTTTGTATATACTTCACCAATTCAAGGAAAGGCAGAAAAGTTAGAAATATATCGGCATTTTAGACACTTAATGTTTACGGATATAGATGAATTTTATCATGCTTTTTTTACGGTATACGAAAATATAAAGGCAGAATTAAATATTGACTTCTCTATTGAAAATAAATTTGATGCCGATAATTATTTGATACAGTATAATTTTTACTCGTTAAATGACAGAAAATTCAGATATTATAGGGATGCTGTATTAGGACCGTCAAGATACTACAAGATAATGGATATTATGTTGGAAAAATACAATTATGATATCAAACAGTATTCTAAAATCCTTTGGTGCGGAAAAAAGGAACTAAGAGATATTAGGAATCATGGACACCTTGTTGGACTGCATTCTCATACTCATCCAACCCGTTTATGTGAATTTGATTATAATGGTCAGTTAAATGAATATAGCACTTGTAAAGAAATAATAGAAAATTGTTTGGGAGAAAAGGTGACAACAGCCTCATACCCATGTGGAAGTGTAAATGATGATACAGAACAGATTATGAAAAAACTGGGGATAGAAATCGCCTTTAAGGAGATTATGATACCATATAAATCAAAATTAATGATTCCAAGACAAGATCATGCAAATATTATAAGGGAGATGAAAAAGGGATGAAAATAACAGTATTCACAAGTAATAGACCAAGACACTTATATTTGATTAGTCAAATGGCTAAAATTGCAGATGAGGTGTTTGCAATCCAAGAGTGTACTACAGTTTTTCCAGGGAAGGTGAAGGATTTTTTTGATAATTCGCCAGTCATGCAAGAATATTTCTCATATGTAAATCAATCGGAAATAAATATTTTTGGCAACATTTGCTTTTTAGAAGAAAATGTAAGACAACTTGCATTAAAATCGGATGATTTAAACAAAGTTAGCATGGATATTCTCAAACCAGCATTGCAGTCAGATGTTTATGTGGTTTTAGGTTCTAGTTATATCAAAGGGGATTTAATTGAGTTTTTAGTCAACAATAAAGCGATTAATATACATATGGGTGTTAGTCCATATTTTCGGGGGAGTTCAACAAATTTTTGGGCACCTTACAAGGGATATATAGATATGGTTGGAGCAACCATACATATGTTGAGTAAGGGGTTGGATTCTGGAGATATACTTTATCACGCATTTCCTAAACCTCAAAAAATAAAACCGTTTGATTTAGGTATGATGTCGGTGAAAGTTGCCATTGATTCGGTTGCTGAAAGAATTAAAACAGGTCAAATTTTTAAAATCAAACCAGAGGTGCAAGATAAGTCAAAAGAAATTTTATATACCAGAAATTCAGATTTTACAGATGAAGTTGCAAAGAATTATTTAGAAAATCTCCCTACTGAGGAAGAAATATATCAACAATTACATAATAGAGATGAGTCGTTATTCAAAGACATTTATTTAGGATAGTTTTTATGGGCATGATAAAAAACAATCATGCCCATATTTTCTGTATACTTATAATCAATTCATAAAATGTTGTTCAATATTAACCATAAATTTGAAAAGAGGAAATATTTGTTATCACCAAATTATATCCTACTTAATACGCGGATGCGGAAAATGCCATTGACATGGCACTTGAAAAATTATGAGTGGATTGCACCATCGTGGATTCTGCCAGAAGCAGTGTTGCAAAACACGCAAATTCAGAAATTATTTTGATGAACTGGAATATTGGTGAGCGGATCAACAAGGAAATCCTCGGCAATGTGCGGGCAGAATATGGAAAGCAGATTGTGTCGCGGCTGGCGACACAGTTAAGCTGGTCTCATTTTGTTGAGGTTCTTCCGTTAAAGGAGCCTCTGTAGTGGGAGTTTTATCTTATGATTGTTGCCAGTGAACACTGGAGCCGTAACCTTATGAGGGAAAGCATGATTGGTATTGAATGATTAAGAGGAAGCCTTTTGCATAAAGCGGTTGACAATGTATATACTATTGTATATACTGATGTATAGAAGGAGATGATGCTATGCAGGCTACCATTCAAAAATGGGGAAATTCACAAGGTATAAGGATACCAAAAGCATTTCTTGAAGCATTGGGAATGAGGGAAAATGATATTGTGGAACTTAACCGGGTGGATGATAATATTGTGATTACAAAAGTTAAAGTGGAAAAAGAAATTACTTTACAGGAGATATTTAAGGATTATGATGGAGAATATGTAGCTGAAGAATTTGATTGGGGCTCTCCAATTGGAAAGGAAGTGTGGTAATGTATCATCCAAAGCAAGGTGATATCGTATTTTTGGATTTTAGCCCACAATCAGGACATGAACAAGCAGGAAGAAGACCGGGAGTCATTATCAGCAATGAACCATTTTTTATAAGAACGAAACTAGCTGTGGTGTGTCCGATTACAAATACAAGTAATAAGTTTCCGCTGCATATTCCGCTGGACGACAGAACCAAAACAACAGGTGTGATATTGACGGAACATATGAAGTGTTTGGATGTTGTCAGTAGGAATATTCAGTTTGTTGAAAAAATGCCGGAGGATTTATTGGAGAAAACATTGGCATATGTAAAGGCATTTTTCTGATAGATAAAGAGGCTTCTGACGATGGATAAAGCGCGGATTTATGCTGACTTAAACGATAAATTTTTGCAATTACTGCCCATAGAAATGGAAAAACATCCAAACGATTTGCTAGCTCTTCAAAAATTTCTAATATACTTTAAAAATCACGGAATGAATCAAGATGACATGTTGAAAAATCTAGAGAAATTAAAAAAACAGCATAGCTTTCAGACAGAGGATATTTTGGTGGATTTAATGGATTTTGTTGTCGGCTGGTGCAGTCAGGACTTGTCAGTTTATTAATATGTTGCAGGAGGCTCGGATTTAGCATATTGGACAAAATTCGAAAGACGGAGATTGACATTTCCGGCAGCAATGGTATAATTAATTAAACTACAAAATTAGTTTATTGCAGCATATGTTTAAGTTCCAAATACTATGGCGCTAAATCCGAAAGACGGGAAAATACGCCGAAACAACGGAAAGCAGAGATAAAGACATGGAAATAATAACTTATCAAGAAAAATATAAACAACAAATAATAGATTTAATATTACATATTCAAAACAGCGAGGCGAAAATCAATCTATCATTAGAGGAACAGCCCGACTTATTAGATATTCATGCTGCCTATGAAGAAAATGGTGGGAAATTTTGGCTTGCGGTAGATGATAATATTGTTATCGGTACACTTGCGCTTATGAATAAAGGAAATGGAAACGGCGTTTTGAAAAAGGGCTTTGTAAAAAAAGAATGTCGAAAGCAAGGAATATTAACAGAATTGTATGACAGACTCATAGATTATGCAAAAAAGAATAATTATCGACAGTTGATGTTCGATACACCTTCCGTTGCAACAAATTGTCATAGATTTTTTGAAAAAAAGGGATATATACGGATAAATAAAGAGGAACAACCTTTTGAATATGAATATCCTGATAGAAATTCCTATTTGTATTTGCTAAGGTTGTAAGCAGAATTGACGATATCAGTAAATTTTACATCCGAAAAAACGCCAAAGGAAGCATTTTCATTTCTGTTTGAGCCGCAGGAGGCTATAATAAAAATAAGTTATTGTATAGAGTAGAGATTTCACAGGAGAAATACAAATGAGAGACTATTTATGCAAGGAAGACCACTTAATTTCCACAATAGAATTTCATAAGAAATGTATACCTGAGAAAATGGAAAAAATAGCTTCTCTTCAGGAGGATATCAAAAACGGCATACAGAGATATCCCCGAAAGAATGAAGATATCATATTTGATACAAAAGGTGATATGTTTCAATATATTTATGAATTAATCAGAGCACAATATTCCTTAGGCTTATCTTGTGATGAATTAGAAAAATATTATATACAGGGAGTGGATGCCTTATCAGATATCGGGCTTCAGAAAATAGGATATGTAAATGTGATACAATATTTTTCATTGGGAATTTTGTTAGAAATATCAGACGATAAACTTGACCGATTAGTAAAGCTGGCTGATGAAGAAGCTCTGGATGATATTCTGTTCGATTTTTTGGTCAAGGCATATGGGCTGAACAGAAGCATTTGTTCAACCGGCTTCCAGAAAGGAAATCCATACAGCAGAATGGAAGAAATCATAGACACTGCAAGGAAGGACCCGGAAGGCGCATCCCGAAAGCTGGCGGATTATGTTACCAAGAAGTGGCTGAAGGGACATTCGGATTACGGCTGGGCGAAAGCGCATAAGTGGCATAGTTATTATGGCTTGTGGAGCTTTGAAGCAGCAGCGGTTGCAAAAATCTTCCGGCTGGATGATTCCAAGTTAAAAGAGGATAATCATTATCCCTATGATTTGGCACACTATAAAAAGGATAAGGCATTTAACACGGCGATTGATTTGAATAAAAAAGAATTATCGGGAAATGCATCCCAAGATGCGCAGAATGAGAAATCCATTCCCGCAAATCCAGAGCTGGAGCAGATGATACCCAATGAATTCCGTGAGGAAATCAACCAGCTTCTTGTGGATTTCGCCTCGCTTGGGGATGAGGATTTCTGGGGCAAATATAACCTTAGGGAACTCTGGTATCTGGCAGATGAATACAAGAGGGATAAGGCTGGCAAACCCCTTATCGGAAGCCTCATTATCAATCAGCTGGTATCTCTGGACTATATCCTTCAGCTTGATTGGAAGGAAGAAATCGAAGATTATGCTGAACATATGAAGAATTATTGGGAAGGCAGCGAAGTCAAGCTGATTTCCTTTGAACTAAATAATGACCAGAATTATTATGCAAAGGTTCCCGTTTCCTGTAATCTTGAAAGCATATATGAGGTTAAAATAGAAACGGTTTTCCTTAAAGAGCAGGCAGAAGATGACACTGCCGCCGCAAGGGAATTAAAGGAAGAGGGAGAAAATGCTCCTCCGCAGGGGACAAGGATGAGGGATCCCTTATGCAAAGAAAAGGATTTAACCTTTATTATTAAGCTCTATAGGGAATCTATTGCGGAAGAGGAAAAAGACATAGAATTATGTAAGGAAGATGAAAAGAATAACATACAAAGATATCCCGGCAGTAATGGTGAGATAATATTTAATATGAAAACTCTTATTTTTAAGCGGTTAGACGAGATTGTGCGCGCTGAGTACTCCTTAGGAACCGAATGTTCTTACATAGAGGAATGCTTTTCCAAAATGGCAGAAATCATGCCGGATATTACTTATGACTACATAGGATATCTCAATCTGCTGGAGGTTATTTCTCTTGCTATTCTTTTAGAAGCGCCAAAAAAGGACTTTCAAGTGTTGGTGGATGCGGCGGATAGAGAAAAAGTGAATGACATACTTTTAGACCGTTTAATCCATGCCTATGGCGGGAAGCGTAAGATGGTATCTTCCGAATATGAAAAGGAAAAACCTTACAAAGAAGCGGTGGAAATCATAGAATTAGCCGGTTCGGATAAAACAAAAGCCACGGCTAAGCTGGAGGAATATGTACAGAAAAAATGGTTAAAGGGTCATTCGGATTACGGCTGGACAAGGGCACACAAAGAAGGCGCATATTGGGGCTTCTGGAGTTTTGAAGCTGCGGCGATTGCGAAAATCTTTCAGCTGGATGATTCCAAATTAAAAGAGGATAACCATTATCCCTATGATATGGCGCACTATAAGGATGGTTAAATGAATCTGTTCGCAAAAACACGCATGAAAATTCACAGATTACAGAAAGGAAAGGGTATTAGAATGATAAAGATTAATCTTAATGATGATGAATTACAGGTAACGGGTACATTTGATTTTGGATATATCGGAAAATTTAAGGATGATGAGATATCAATCGTTGATATGATTGATGAAATCAGAGATTGGGAGCTCGTATGTGATAATCTTTCCGAGGACTGCTCTGACGAAGAAATTGTTGAGTTGATAACAGAATACTTTAACAATTTTGAAAAGAAAATTCAGGATAATATTAAGAATGTAAATGGAGATTTTCTTCTGCATGTTATGAGCGATATGTACTATGTTGCAAATGAATTTTGGACAGTAAAAGAGCTTGTTACCGATGAAAGCATGATTTGTGAAGGTATCGATCCATACAAGGCGCATGCATCAGAATTTGCCGAGCTTTCTGATAAGTATATGGATACACCGAATGACGGAAGTGTAGATAAATCTGGTATTGAAGCCAAGCTTAGAGAGTATTTCCCATTATTTCATTTCGATGCATTGATTGAGAATGTCATTCCGGAGCATGTAGGTTTATCGGATGGATTCGTAAGCTTCCAATGCTCTGATGGTTTTGGGAACAAAATATTATGCGGCGCTTATGATGAGTTAGATGAGGAACTTAGATTTACGGATTGGCATAATTTTTAGGAGGCAAAAATATATCCCCAAAATCACTGGGAGGAAATGATGTGTTGAATGAAAAATTACAGGCAGTAAAAGAAATGAATGCTCTTTTTGGAGAAGAGATCAATGATGGAGCTACTGAGAAAGAGATTCAAGTTTTTTTGCAGAATATAAGTGATGAGAATAATGATAAGTTTTTAGAGCAATATGTTAAAATTTTAAAGATAGTAAACGGTTTAGAATTTAATGGATTTATTATTTATGGAATTGACAAATACTTATTGGACAAGGAACCAAAGCAGGCAATTAATGGTTTTATTGATAATAATGAAGTATGGCATGAGAATGAGTGGCAACAAAAATATTTATTTATTGGAGACAGCAGTATAAGCTGGTATGTTTATGATTTAGATACAAATAAATTTTGTGAACTGGATAAACCGGGAGGAAAAGTTATAAATGTATTTGAAAATATTGAGTTAATAATTATTAAGATATTAGAAGATGCTTTACAATAGGGTGAGCTTGAAGAGCTCCATTTTCATGTGGATGATTTTTGGACTACAGTAATAGCCTTTTATGAGGAAGGTGTATATTTTCTGGATGAAGACGGTTATTTGTCCTATGATTTTGAAAGAGAGGGCGAGGTATTGACTTCCTTGTATATGTTTTGTATAATCTATTTAAAGATTTGTTGAAATAGGCGGTGGTATATTGGCGGTAAACGAGATACTTGCAGCATTGGCGGATGAAAACCGAAGGAAAATCCTGCAGAAATTAAAGGAGGGAGAAATAAGCTCCGGTGATTTAGCAAATGCTCTAAACATGACACCGCAGGCTTTGTCATATCACTTATCGAAATTAAAAAAGGCAGATTTGATTTATGAAACAAAATATAAGAATTTTATTTATTACGAATTGAATTTGTCCGTGCTTGATGAAGCGATTATGTGGATTAACGAGCTGAGAGGAGGTAAAGTGTGAGAGCAAAGAAAACAATATATTATATTTTGATGTATCTTCCCTTAATGCTTTCCTTGATTGCATTACCATACCTTCCCGAGAAAATCCCCGCACATTATGGCTTTGACAATCAGGTTGACCGATGGGGGAGCAAATATGAGGCGCTGCTGTATCCCATAGCAACCATTCTAATGGGTTACTATCTGCTTGGAATGGCAAAGTGGGCGGCAAAAAAAGAGGAACATGGCGAGAATAATAAAAATGTTATTATCATTACAGGGATTTTCGTGCTGATATTGTTTAACGCTTTGAATGTATATTTTCTATATACAAGCTTTAACAAGGTTGAAAATTTATCTTTGGTTTCTTTGGATATTGCACAGCTTGTTTTTGGAATTGTTGGTGTGTTAATGATTGTTACAGGAAATATCATGCCTAAGCTGCGAATGAATTCCATGATAGGTTTGAGGACGCCTTGGAGCATGAAAAATGAAGTAACATGGAAGAAATGCCAGCGTATAGGCGGAATTTCTTTTATCGCTGGAGGAGCTATTATAATAGGCATTTGCATCGCTATGAAGGGTACTCCTTGCTTATTGTCTGTTTTAGGAGTGTGGGCAGCGCTGATAGTTATTGATGTTTTCTTTACATATAGGGTTGCGAAACGACATGGAACAATTCAATAAAGCAAGATTTGCTGAAAGGAAAATCGGTTATGGAAAGAGAAATATTATTGCTGGGAAATCCCCAATTATACGAAATCTCCGATGAAGTAAAGCATGAGGAGCTGGAAAATCTTCGTCCTGTCTTCGAGGATATGTTCGACTGCATCAAAGGCATACGCCGTAATTATGGCTTTGGGAGGGCGATTGCCGCCCCTCAAATAGGGGTACAAAAACGGGTGATCTGCATTTTAACGGACAAGCCGTATGTTATTATCAATCCAACGCTTGAATTTATCGGGGACGAGATGATTGAGGTAATGGATGACTGTATGTCCTTCCCTAATTTACTTGTCCGTGTAAGAAGATATCGTCATTGCATTTTGCGTTATCTGGACGAAAACTGGGAACAGAAAGAAATGTATATGGATGATGATATGTCGGAACTGATTCAGCATGAGTATGACCACCTTGATGGCATATTGGCTACCATGAGGGCAATTGATAACAAGTCTTTTGCTGTAAAAAGCTGACTGCTGGCAAATCGGAACTTGGAGGTTTAACAATCATAGACATGAATAAGATATTGCTTCTGGAAGATGACTTAAGTTTGATCACAGGATTATCATTTGCGTTTCAAAAGCAGGGGTTTGATGCGGACACAGCCCGGACCATGAAAGAGGCGGATGAGCTGTGGGAAGAGGGCAAATATGATTTGCTGGTTTTAGATGTATCCTTGCCGGATGGCTCCGGGTTTGAATTTTGCAAAAAAGTCCGGCAGGTTTCCAAAGTGCCCATTATTTTTCTCACCGCTTCTGACGAAGAGGTGAGCATTATTATGGGGCTGGATATAGGCGGTGATGATTATATTACAAAACCCTTTAAGCTAGGGGTCTTGGTGTCAAGGATGAATGCCCTGCTGCGCAGGGCGAATGCTTTTGCTGTGGCAGACACAGAGCTTTCTTCCAATGGTATCAAAGTGCTGTTGTTACAGGGGCAGGCGTATAAGAAGGATGTGCTGTTAGATTTAACTGCCGCAGAATATAAATTGTTATGCTTATTTATGCAAAATCCCAATGCAGTGCTTACCAAAGAACAGATTTTGGACAAGCTATGGGACTGTGATGGCAATTATGTTGATAATAATTCTGTGACCGTTTATATCCGCAGACTGCGGATGAAGATAGAAGATAACCCAAGCGAGCCGCAGATGATAGTAACTGTGCGGCGCATGGGATATAAATGGAATGTACTTTTTTGAGGTGGCATATGAAGGTATTTACGGACAATCATATAAAAAATTTTATCCTTGTAATCATTGCAATTCTGGCAGCTTTTTCCTTGCTTTCCCAAATTTCGATATGGCTATTCTTTCACACTTTTTCTTCGGAGTTATTCTTACTTTGTGCCGCAGAGATAATTTGTGTGACAGCTGCTTGTTTCCGGTATTTCAGCGGACAAAATAAGATTATGGAAACAGCTGCATCACAAATTAATGCGTATCTGGCAGGAGATAAAGATGCCCGGATTGACTGTGATGACGAGGGGGAAATGAATAAATTATTTCATGATGTAAACACCATGGCTGCCATATTGAATGCCCATGCCGAAAGGGAACTGCAATCAAAGGAGTTTTTAAAGGATACCATCTCGGATATCTCCCATCAGCTAAAGACACCCCTTGCCGCATTGAATATTTACAACGGACTGTTGTATGAAGAGACGGACAAGCTTCCTGCCGTCAGGGAGTTTGTGGCATTATCAGAGAAAGAGCTGGACCGTATGGAAACCTTGGTGCAGAATCTGCTCAAAATGACGAAATTAGATGCGCATTCTATAATTTTTGAAAAAAACAAAGAAAATGTCGCGGATATGATGAAGGATATTGCCCTGCATTTTTCCCATAGGGCAAAGCAGGAGCAAAAAGAGCTGGAATTGTTCGGGGAAGAGGATATTACCCTGTTTTGCGATAGAGACTGGCTTATGGAAGCAGTCGATAATATGATCAAAAATGCCTTTGACCATACAGAGAAGGGCGGCGTGATTTCTGTCACATGGAAAGGCTTTGCGGCAGCAGTGCAGATTGTGATTAAGGATAATGGAAGCGGCATTCACCCCGAGGATTTGCATCACATTTTCAAACGCTTTTACCGCAGCCGGTTTTCAAAGGATGTTCAAGGAATCGGACTTGGGCTGTCTCTTTCAAAAGCGATAATCGAAGCGCACGGCGGTACGATTGAAGTGGACAGCCAATTAGGGATTGGCACTACTTTTGTGATATATTTTCAGACCTCAATTCCTACAAAATTGTAGCTTTACAGTAATATTGCAGTAAGGTGCCGGTAGTATACTTCTTCTAAATTCAGAATACAGAAAGGAGAGTTTTTATTTTATGAATTTGTTAGAAGTAAAATCCGTTTCTAAGACTTATGGCGGCGGGGAGACGGCTGTCCATGCATTGAAAAATGTCAGTTTTTCTGTGCCGATGGGAGAATTTGTAGCAATCGTAGGAGAATCCGGTTCCGGAAAGACAACGCTTCTCAATATGCTGGGGGCATTGGATAAGCCGACTTCCGGGAAAGTGCTGATTGACGGCAAGGATATTTTTGCCATGAAGGAAAGCTCGCTTACTGTTTTCAGGCGCCGGAACATCGGTTTTATTTTTCAGGCATTCAATTTGATACCAGAGTTAAATGTGGAACAAAATATCACATTCCCTGTCCTGCTTGATTACAAAAAGCCAGACAGAAAGTATCTGGAAGAATTATTGACAGTGCTTAACTTAACAGAGCGGAGGCATCATTTGCCAAGCCAATTATCCGGCGGACAGCAGCAGCGTGTCGCCATAGGAAGGGCTTTGTTTACCCGGCCTTCCCTGCTTTTGGCGGATGAGCCTACCGGTAACTTGGATTCTCAAAACAGTAGTGAAGTGATTGCGTTATTAAAGGAAGCATCGAAAAAATATGAGCAGACCATCATTATGATTACCCATAACCGCAGCATTGCAATGACTGCAGACAGAGTGTTTAATGTGTCAGATGGTGTTTTGACAGATTGCGGGAGGTGTGATGAATGAGAAGCTATCTTAGTCTTGTTCCAATCTCTGCACATGTGCACAGGCGGCAGAGCCGTATGACCCGCATCTGCATTATTCTTGCTGTGTTTCTTATCACATCCCTCTGTTCCATAGCGGATGCATGGATTGAATCGGAAAAAGCAGCCATGATAGATAAGCATGGCAATTATCATATCCTGCTGCAGAATCTGCCGGAGGCGGAAGCGGAAGAGATTGGGGGGCGTTCGGATGTTGCCGCGGCAGTCTGGTGTAATGAGTTAAATCATGAAGCAGATAAGGACTATTATATGGATGGCAGGAAAATAGTCCTGTATGGCACATCAGAAGTCTACATTTCAGATATAAGAAATTATCCCGTAGAAGGAGATTTCCCCCAAAGTGATAAGGAAATTCTGCTCAGTGAGGATGCGAAAGAGCTTTTCGCAATTAAGACAGGCGACAGCATTGTCTTAAATACGCCCAAGGGAGATTTTGCATATAAGGTGTCAGGGTTTTGCAAAGATGATACAGAGTTTAATCAAATTATTGAGGGCTGCTGTGTTTACCTGAATAGGACGGCATTTCAAAACATCTGTGAACAGAATGGAGAAAATGCAGATTCCGGGTATTATCTTCGATTTACGAAACGCGCCAAGCTGCAGAAAGTAATCGCTGATATAAGGGAACAGTATGGGCTTACGGATGAAAATATAGATGAAAATATAGATGAAAACACAGCAGTCTTGGGACTTTTAGGCGCAAGCAGCAATAAAACTGCCCAAAATGTTTATCCGCTTGTTGCAATTTGTTTTTTGTTAATACTGATTTCCGGCATCTTAATGATTTCGGGCTGTATTAACAGCAATGTTGCCCAGAGGACTCATTTTTTTGGAATGCTGCGCTGTATTGGCGCAAGCAAACGGCAGATTATGCGTTATGTGAGGCTGGAAGCGCTTACCTGGTGCATTACGGCAATTCCCATAGGCTGTCTGCTTGGCATTGTGGCAAATTGGGTATTGTGCGCCATATTGAGGCTTCTTGTGAAAGGGGAATGGCAGTATATGCCGCTTTTTCAAATCAGCGTGCTTGGGGTTGTCAGCGGGGTGGCTATGGGTATCATCACGGTATTTATTGCAGCGCATTCCCCGGCAAAGCAGGCGGCGAAGGTTTCCCCCATATTGGCGGTGTCCGGCAATGCAGGGCTGGCAAATGTCAGTCATGGGGTAAAGCCCGGATTTTTCAAGATGGAAACAGCCCTTGGATTTCATCATGCGGTATCGGCTAAGAAAAATCTGATTTTCATTACGGGCTCGTTTGCCCTTACCATTATATTATTTTTGGTTTTTTGTGCCTGCTTTGATGTAGTGCGCTGCCTGCTTCCGTCGTTAAGCAATTTCTCGCCGGATATCACGATTGAGAGTAAAGAGACCGCCAATTCCATAGACAAAGAGCTTGCTGTCCGAATTTCGGAAATACCGGGAGTGGAGGCTGCTTTTGGCACAATGTATGCGATTGAGCTTCCGGTTACAGTGAATGGGCATGAAACCAAAATTGATTTAATGTCCTATGAGGAATTTATGTTCAATAATACAAAAAAATCAGTTGCAAGCGGTGATTTGTCAAAGGTTTATGGAGATACCGACTATGCACTGACCATTTTCAGCGAAGATGGCAGGCTTGAGGTGGGGGATAAAATACAAATCGGCGGAGGTGAGCTTGAAATTGCCTGTGTGGCATCGGAAGGCATTGGAAGCATCAGCGCTTCCCCGATGGTAGTTTGCTCGGAAGAAACCTTTACGCGCCTTGTGGGCGAGCAAAAATACCTCATGGTAAATGTTATTTTAAAAAAGGATGCAGCGGAAGCAGCTGTCAATGAAATACGCAGTCTGGCGGGCGACAATCCGGTCACTGACCGCCGGGAGGAGGATTTGGAAATCCATAGCTCCTATTGGGTATTCCGGCTTGGAGCGTACGGTTTTCTGGCGATTATTTCCCTGATAACGGTGTTAAACATTATGAACAGCATTTCCATGAGCGTGTCTGCAAGAATAAAGCAATATGGGGCAATGCGCGCTGTTGGCATGGAAAGCAGACAGATTACCAAAATGATAACGGCTGAGACGGCTGCCTATGCCATATGCGGCATGATTGTGGGCGATATCTTTGGGCTGCTGCTTCATTATTTGTTTTATGCCAGAATCATAATAACGCACTTTGGCGGAGTGTGGAAAATTCCCGCTGCTTCGCTTGGAGTAATATCGCTGATGGTTTTCGCTTCATGCGCTGTGGCAGTTTATGCACCATCCAAGCGAATCCGGAGCATGGCAGTCACAGAAACGATAAATGAGCTGTAATCATAAGAAAACCACCTCAGAATGCAAAAGGTATTTTGGGGTGTTTTTCTCATTTTTCGAGATTGCCAAAACGATAAGGAACACTTATAATGGAACTTAGATAATAGAATCTGCGAATACTACATTCAAAAAGGAGAAGCCCATGAAACAATTTCAAATCTGCTATAAAGATGACGAGGGATTTCTTGAAAAGCTGAAGGAAATTAAAGAGTGGCGTACTTCCCATTCGGGCTATGTTACCATATTCCGGATATATTCGGAGGATATGGAACTTGCACATATCCGGCATATCTGCGATTGTCTGGACAATGAAATGCCGGATGCACTCTATTTGGGATGCACAAGTAATGCCAATATCATGGATGGGGCATTGTCGGATGCCAAGATTATTTTAACCTGTACTATTTTTGAATATGAAACGACGCAGGCGAAATTGCTCCAGCTTCCCTTTTCGGAAGAAAATGCGGTTCAGGATGTGGCAATGTTGAAAGCGTATTGTAATGCAAATCCATGGGTTCAGGCGGTGGAAATGCATGCTACTATCATGGATATGTCCATGATGGAGTTCTGCAGGGAAATGAGCGGCCTTCGGGAGGATATTCAGGTGTTCGGCGGAGGCGCTTTTAATCCCGATATGGATGACGATACGGCGGCAGTGTTTTCCAAAGGGAATGATTTTTTGGAGCACGGCATTATTTTTCTGCTATTGGGTGGAAATGACTTTCATACATACAGCACCTTTATTTCAGGCTGGAAACCCTTAAAAAGAAAATTCAGGGTTACCAAGGCGGACAGGGAGATTTTGTACGAGCTGGACGGCAACCCCGCCTTGGACATATACCGAAGATTTTTAAATATCAACAAAAACGAGAAGTTTTTTTCCAATACGCTGGAATTTCCGCTTTTCTTGGAACATGGCGATATTGATATTTTGCGGTGTCCTCTTGCGGTTAATGACGATGATTCCCTCGTGATGTCCTCCGATGTGCAGGAAGATGCCACTGTCAGGCTTGCCTATGGGGACCCGGAAACCATTCTTGCAAGCATCAGAGAGGATGGACAGAAGATAGCAGATTTCAGACCCGAAGTGATACAGACATTTTCCTGTGCCGCCAGAAAGGCATTCTGGGGAGATGAAAACATCAGTGACGAAACGATTTTGTTTAACCGTGTTGCGCCGACAACGGGATTTTACACCCATGGCGAGTTTATACGCATAAAGGGCGATATGCTTAATTTCAATGTGACCCTTGTGCTGGTTGCCATGCGGGAGGGCGATATGCCACAGACGGGCGAAAAAGTAAATATTGCCAAGGCACAGATTGACAATGACGAAAAGATACCTATTATCAGGCGTTTTGTTTCCTTTATCGAGGCGTCCACTGCAGAGTTGGAGGAGATGAACAAGAAGCTTGCTTTAAACTCTATCACGGATGGATTAACAAGGCTTTATAACCGCGCGGAGATTGAGAGAAGAATCCGCAGCACCTTGGATAAGCGTAAAAATCAGGGAACAAGCAACAATATTTCCGTCATTATGCTGGATATTGATAATTTTAAAAGGGTAAATGATATCTACGGACACAAAGAGGGAGACCATGTTATTCAGGCTCTGTCCGATGTTCTTATGAATGCAACCATAGGATTACGCTCCTGCTCCCTCGGGCGTTGGGGCGGCGAGGAATTTATGATACTTTTGTCCGATAGTAACGCGGATGAAGCGGTAGTTCTGGCAGAGAAAATCCGTCAGGAGTTTGCCGCGGTATCTTATGAAACGGCGCCCTGCCAAACCGTCAGCATCGGGGTTTCGCAGGCAAAGGATGAAACTGCCGACACGCTTTATAACAGGGTGGACAAGGCGCTTTATATGGCAAAAGCAGCCGGGAAAAATCAGGTTGTAAGGTTGGACTAGGTTGAGAGAAAGGCATGGTGAAAATATGAGCGATGTTTTTAATAACGAATTGTTTGAAGCGTTTGCGTCGGCATCTGACAATGTTTACATCTATGTATGCGATATGAAGACAGATGTTTCCCGCTGGTCCAAAGCCGCCGTTGATTATTTCGGGTTGGAAGGGGAGTATCTGAAGGAGGCGGCAAATGTATGGGCAGAGCATATACATCCGGATGATTTAAAGATTTATCTGGATGATATCAACGGTGTATTTTCCGGCACAAAGAAATATCATGACTGCCAATACAGGGCGAGGAATGCATCGGGCGGATATATATGGGTGGAATGCAAGGGCAGCGTAATCAGGGATGCGGAAGGAAATCCTATTATTTTTGCGGGGCTCATGACACGAATAGACGGGCAGAGTAAATACGATTCTTTGACCGGGCTTTTGACAACACAGGAGATGCACCATTTCGACTTTGCATCGCAGCCCGGAGTTGCCCTCTTAATCGGTATGGATGGCTTTAGGAAGATTATCAGCAATTACGGATATAATATCGGGGACGAAATTTTAATCAAATTTTCCCGGGAGATAAGCGATTTGTGTAAACCCGGATGGAAAGTGCTGCGGTTCAGCGGAGATGAGTTCCTGATTCTTGCCTTTTCGTCCAATTTACAGGAAGTGACGGACTTTTATAAGGAAATATGTCGGAAAACGGATATTATGGTATTGGAAGACGGGCGGAAGGTCGGAATTTCCGTGTCGGCCGGCGGAGTCTTTTTCCCAAAGGATGCAGATACCAGAGAAGGTCTTATCAATAAATTGGAGCATTCGTTGGAGTATGCAAAAAACACCAGACGGGGAAGTCTGGCATTTTTCTCGGAGGAGATTGCCGCAAAGCATGAGAGAGGATTGATTTTGCGGGAAGATTTAAAGCAGTGCATTAAAAATGATTTTAAAGGATTTGAATTGTACTTCCAGCCCTTTATCAATCCGGATGCAGGCACCATTGCAGGCTGCGAATGTCTCCTGCGCTGGAAAGGGGAAAGAATTACGGATTCTTATCCCATGGAGTTTATTAAGGTTTTAGAGGATTACGGCGATATTCACGAAGTGGGCTTCTGGGTTATGGAACAGGCGATTAAGCAGCAGGCGGCATGGCGCGATACATATGGGGAACTGCAGTTAAGCTTTAATGTATCTTATCAGCAGTTTTTGGATGATGCCTTTGTGGAAAAGGCGATTGCTTGTGTGGAGAAGTACGGTGCAAATCCTAAATTTATCATTATAGAGCTTACAGAGAGCTGTCAGGTGGAAAATCCGAAGGAACTGGCGGCCATATTCGGCAGGCTGCGGGAGAAAGGATTTAAAATAGCGCTGGACGATTTTGGAACGGCATATGCTTCTATGGAAATGTTAAAGTGGCTTCCGGTGGATTATATTAAGGTGGAACATTCCTTTATCAGGGAACTTGCGCAGCCGGGACATGACATCGATTATGTGATTGTTGACAGTCTGTTGGAAATGTGCAGGCGATTAGGATATTATTCCATTATAGAAGGTGTGGAGAACGGTAAGGTGGCGGATATCGTGGGAGAGTTGAACGCAACGCTTCTGCAGGGCTACCATTATTCCCGTCCGGTCTGCCGGAAGGATTTTGAAAAACTGTTGGATGATGATAGGGAGAAATAGTTTCATAGAAAATAGTGATGTTGAGGATCGTTATGATACGATTGATGATTTGTCGGCAGGGTATGCTAATGTTCCTGTTATCGGAGAAACTGTAATTGGGGATATCGGTTCAATATTTGGAGGAGTCAATGATATCATATTTGTTGTTTATACAGAAAGAATACAGACGAATGAAGATGGAAATAGAATAGAAGTTATTAGGCTGATATCTGCCAGATTTGCTACCGATTTTGAGAGGGGGTTATATTATGGTAAATACTAAGGCAATGACACAGGAGATGCTGGATGAAATTGCTTTTTCCGCAGAGGAAATGGAAGTTCTTGCCAAGGCAAAAAGCAGGGAGATTGTCTTTGATGAAGACTGCCCTGAAACAACACCGGAACGGGCTTGTAAGTTTCGGCGTGTGAATCCTGCCCGAGGCGGGGTAGAAAAGAGAGCATAACAAACCAGACACTTGTGAGCAATAGCAGGATTACCGGAACAAGTAATCCTGCTATTTCCTCGTAAAAACGACCTTTGAGGTAAGCAAGATTCTATTTCATTTCTTGAATCAGTTTATAAATAAGTTCCTTTTGATTATCTGTCAAAGACACCCAACGATTAAATAATTTCTGTTGTTCACTGTTCAGTTGAACGGCATGGCTATCTTCTGTAAAAAATTGAGCTAAAGTAATACCAAAAGCAGAACAGATTGCTTCTAAAGTAGAAATTGAAGGTACGGTATTTCTGCGATGGATATTAGCTATAGTAGATGAAGAAAGTCCAGATTCTGCCGATAATCTGTAGTCCGACCAATTCCGTTCCTTCATTAACATGTCAATTCGTTTTATCACATCCATATTGATACCTCTCCAAGTTTTGTATTTATTATATTGCTCAAAAGAGTGATAAAATAGAACTCATATGTAATAAAAATATTGCTCAAATGAATAATATGTGATATCATTTAAAGGAGCATATATGGAATTAATTTTGGCTGTTATAGGTTTAGCTATTGCTGTTATTGCTTTCTTTTTACCATACAATGAAGACATTATTTATCATGTGGATATGCGAGAGAAAGTATTTGTTATTCACAAGAAGTGCAATCAAAGGAACAAGGAGAGCTATGCTTCATAAAATTCTTCATCCATTTCTGTTGAGATTAATAAAATTGTATTGTAGCTACAATATACATATTGTGAATGGCATTCCAATTTTAAACACTAATGTTATTTATGCTGTCAATCATTCCTGCCGTTATGATATGCCAATTGTAGGACAAGCAATAGAAAAGCATACTTATGTGCTGGCTGGAAAGCAGAATCTGGAGTTACTTGATAGAATATTTTTTCGACTAAACGGAGTCATATATGTGGACAGAAAGGACAAGGAAAGTAAAATAGCAGCTCGAAATACAATGTTGAAGCTTTTATTAAAAGGATGTAATCTATGTGTTTTTCCGGAAGGGACATGGAATCTGACCCCTTCTAAACCGATGTTGCCGTTATATTGGGGTATCATCGATATAGCAAAGGCTGCAAAGACATCTATTATTCCTATGATATTAGAATATAAGGGAAATGATTGCTATGTAAAATTCGGTTCACCCATATATATAACTCAAACTGATAACAAACAGGACAAAATCAATGAATTAACAGATATAATGGCAACAATGCGGTGGGACATATGGAGCATGTTTCCGGTGGTGTCCAGAGACATGATTGATGAAGGGGAATGGGATAGAGAGATTCAAAAGCGTATTAAGGAATATCCGAAATTTGATTATGAATATGAAAAATCTATTATTCGTAAGCCATATACAAAGTCGTAGGAGGTATCTGCTTATTGGTAAAATTAAAGCCATACAGAGAGAATGCTCTTTGATACAAAAGGATTGGTGTAAGACGGTGAAAATTATTTTTGATTTTGATGGTGTACTGACGGATTATAATCGATTTATTCAAAAGAATGCCATACCATATTTCCAGAAAAAATATCACATGGCAGTGGTAAGATCTGATGCATTGGAGCTTGAAGATATCTTTGATATTCAAAATGTGTTAGAAAATTATGGATATTCAGTACAAGAGTCGGCTAATATTTCAGAGAAAATATTGAATCAATTTTGGGTTAGCCATAGGTTTATTAAATTCTCTCTTTTGAACCGCTTTCGGAAGGGAGTCAGAGCATATATAAATAACCTAAAAAGGCAGGGAATACTTGTAGAAATTCATTCATCTCGTTCAAAAACATGTGAGAGTAGTATAGTGGGGGTGATTGCAAGGAGTTTTTCGGTATGGCAATGTTGGTTAAATGGTATTTTTTTGAAAAGAAATCAAATTTTCTTTTATGCAGATGACAAAGAAAAAATAGCCGGTATTCTGAAAAGCAATCCGACAATTGTTTTTGATGATAAACCACAGATAGTTGAACAGTTGGCAGAAAATAATTTAAAGGTAATATGTGTTTCTAGTATATATAATAAGATGGTGTTGCCATCAAAAAATGTTGAGATAGTTCATACATTTGCTAGGTGTGAGATAGAAGAAAAAATAGGAAAACTGCTAGGAAAAGCAAATTACATATGCCATAAACGAGAAATTTATTCTGCGAATTTTTTTAATAAATTAGTCAAAGCAAAGTTTGTTTTTGAATTACTATTTCATCCTATTGTTTTGCATCCTGAAAATATTATATCTGGAAAACGAGAAGGTATTATTTATGCTCCGAATCACCGAAGCACTTTAGATCCTTTGGTAGTGGAAAGTGTCTTGGCAGAACATATTCATTGGGCAGCATTAGTGCGTTTTTTTACAGGAGAGGATAGTATATTCAATAACAATAAAACTCCAATCCTGTGTAATATTACCAGATATGTTTTTCGCAGGCTGGAATATTTTCCGATAGAGCGGAAAAAGGATAATCCGAATGCCAATAACCTAGAATCTCTTAAAGATATGAATCAATTTTTGAAAAATGGATATAAAATAGGTATTTTTGCAGAAGGGACAACTCAAAGAGAAGCGGGAAAGGAGTTTGGAATTTTCGATGATGCTTTTCTGCGTATGGCAAAAAGAAATAGATCATGGATTCAGCCGATTACATTATTATGGAATGAAAATTCTGATACAAAATTCAAAGTGGTTATCAATTTTGGACAACCATTTCAAGTTGAAGAAATGAGCATAGAAGAGTCCATGAAATATTTTATGGAGATTCAAAAGGCGGCGCTTAAAGAGAATCAAATGTATGAGGGCTACTTTTGCACTGACTTCAAAAAGGCAAGAGAGAAAAATAAATTTAACAGAATGAAAGCAAAGGAAAAGAAAAGGAGACAAAGATGAAAACTCAAGAATTAACCGGCTACCCATCTATAGACAAGCCGTGGTTGAAATACTACAGCGAGGAAGCTATCCATGCAATTTTGCCAGAGTGCACGATTTATGAATACTTATGGGAGAATAATAAGAAGAATCTTGATAGTATAGCTTTGAATTATTTTGGCAGAGAGATTTCTTTCAAGAAACTTTTTGATGAAATAGACAGGGCAGCGAGAGCTTTTCGTATAATGGGAGTGGAGGCTGGGGATGTATGCACGGTTGTCACACTGTCTTGCGTGAATTCAGTCATTGTATTTTATGCCCTTAATAAAATTGGAGCAGTTTCCAATTATATTAATGTGATTTCATCGGAAGAGGAAATGGAGATTTATTTCAAAGAATCTGCTTCTCAGTATGTGGTAACAATGGACTTATTTGCTGATAAGGTTTTGAAGGCATGTGGTATTCATGACAAGGTTGTGGTATTTTCAGTGTCTGATTATATGCCAATTCAAACTAAATGGATAGCCAAAATAAAATTTTCTAGCTTTAGTCATGATATTTGGGAGGACAAGCGTGTTATCCGGTGGAAGGAATTTCTATTGCAGGCAAAAACACCAGAGGACAATATCATTTATAAAAAAGATGCTAGTTCTGTCAGCATTTGGGCTCACACTAGTGGCACAACAGGTTTCCCAAAAACAGTTTTGTTGACGGATAAGGCTTATAATGCAGTTGTCATGCAATATATGAAGAGTATGAAGCATCAGAGGGGCGAAACTTTTTTGAATATTATGGTTCCCTTTGTGGTATATGGAATGTTGGTTTGTATGCATATGCCGCTTTGTATGGGGTTGACAGTTGTACTTATTCCGAAGTTTAATGCAGCTGAATGGGTTAGGTACTTAAAAAAATATAAGCCTAATCACATCGCAGGGGTTCCCCCTTATTTCAGTCCCATGTTATCTGATGATAAGCTGAGTAATATTGATATGTCATATCTGATTACGATTGCTGCGGGCGGAGATGGTTTAAATGAAAAATTAGAGAATGAAATGAATGAATTTCTTGCTAGACATAATGTAAAGGCAAAGTTGCTGAAAGGCTATGGTATGACGGAAGTATGTGCTACTGCCGTTACTAATTTCAATAATTATACGAAAATAGGCAGTGTTGGAATTCCTCTTGTGAAAAACAATGTCTGCATATGGGATAATGACAGGAAACGGGAATGTGCTTATGGCGAAAAAGGAGAAATCTGCTTATTTAGCCCATCGTTGATGTTGACTTACAAGAATAATCGGGAAGCTGTTGAGGATTTGATAAGAAAAGACAGCAATGGAATACAATGGGTGCATACAGGTGATTTAGGTTATATGGATGAGGATGGATTCCTTTTTATAGTGGGAAGAATGAAGCGTTTTATGTTTGTAGGGTCGGGGGGTACAGTATACAAAGTTTTACCCCAAGCGATAGAAGATGTGATTGCAACCATATCAGGAGTGCAGGAAGTCTGTGTAGTGAGTGTTTATAATGGTTCTGGGTTTGTCCCCAAAGCATATGTTGTATTGAAAGAGGATTGTGTAATGCAACAAGAGGATGTGCGAGTTAAGATTAGTACAATGTGTGGGGAAACTTTAGCTGATTATATGCGCCCTCATATGATTGAATTTCTTGATAGTATGCCAAAGACTGCTGTTGGTAAAGTGGATTTTCAAGTTCTTGAGGGTATGGGTTGATATTAAATTTATTATAGAAATTGAATAGATAGATTTTACTATCAAGAGTGATAGCTATTATGCAAGGGAATCTTTTGTCCCATATCAATGTATTATCAGTGAAAATAGTTGAAGGCACTACAGAAAGTGTAGCTGAAATTATAAGAGTATAATCCCAAAACAACATTCATATCCCCCAAAAGTCCCTCATACAATGTAAAAACGACTTTTGGGGGATTTCCTTTGAAAGATTATATCGAGGAGCGTGCCGTCAACATTGCCAACTATATCATTGAGAGCAATGCCACAGTGCGCCAGACCGCAAAGACATTTGGGGTGAGCAAGAGTACGGTACATAAGGATGTCACGGATCGTCTGATACAGATAAATCCCAGTCTGGCGAAACA
>JAMPEY010000049.1 GCA_023664665.1 Lachnoclostridium sp. | reverse complement strand
CAAAAGTTAATTCCACCGCATAAGTGGGTGGTGGAATTAGCCTTTGAAATTTTCACATGCCTTTTCGCCATGGTTTCTGTCTTTACATTTTTTCTTTCATCCGCTATACTTAACATCATGGATTATCAATTTCTCTTAAAAGACTTCGGAGGGCAGAGATCGGTTAAATAAACTTGCGGCAGACGGGGGTATGGCAATGTCTGAAAAGGAACGGAACGAATCTATAGAATTAGGCGCCCAGAATGAATTTTTGATGGAAAAAATAAAGGAGCGCCCTGTCAACAGAAGAAAATTAATTCGGCGCACCATTACTACCGCGGCGCTGGCGGTCGTTTTTGGGCTGATTGCCTGTGTTACCTTTTTGGTATTGGAGCCTGTAATCAATAATTGGCTGTATCCGGAGAAAGAACCTCAGGTAGTGGTATTTCCGGAAGATCAGGAGGAAATTGCTCCGGAAGATATGCTGGTGGAAGACCCTGCCCATATGCAGGATATGGAATGGGAAAATATCGCATTGGAAGAAGAGCAGATTCGGCAGATTTTGTCACGGGTGACTTTGAATACGGATAGTTACAAGCAGATATATGGCTCATTATCTTCCTATGCAAAAGAAATCAACCGTTCCATGGTGACGGTTACGGGTGTCACCTCGAATACCGATTGGTTTAACGATGTACAGGAGAGCAGAAATCAGGCGTCAGGCGTTATTATTTACAATAACGGCAGGGAAGTGCTGGTGCTTGTGGAGTATACTCCTTTAAGAAAAGCGGAAAGTCTGACACTTACTTTCTATAACGGCATTCAGACGGAAGCAGATTTAAAGTCGCTGGATGCGGCTACCAATCTGGCGGTGATTGCCGTGGATTTGGATAAACTGTCGGAAGAATTCATAGAAAATGATTTAAAAATCGCGCCTTTGGGAGCGTCCAATTTAAGCAGTATCGTGGGAACGCCTGTGGTGGCAGTGGGAAGTCCGATGGGCACCGGTAATTCTCTGGGATATGGCATGGTATCCGCAGCCAGCGGCCAGCAGACACAGACGGACGCCCATTACAAACTTTTACAGACGGATATTATGGGAAGTCAGAATGCGGGAGGCATTTTGTTCAATCTGCAGGGACAGGTGCTGGGTATCATTACCAACAATAAATCCGGTTCCGACATGAAAAATATGATTACGGCTTATGGTATTTCCGAACTGAAAAGGCGTATTGAAAAAATGTCCAACGGAGAGGCCTTTGCCTATCTGGGTATCAACGGAGTGGATGTAACCCATGAGATTAATCAGGAATTGGGAGTTCCTTACGGTGCATATATAAAGGAAGTGGCAATGGATTCTCCCGCCATGCTGGCAGGCATCCGGAAGGGGGATGTGATTGTGGAGATGAACGATAAATCCATAGATTCCTTTAGCACATATGTGACGAATCTGCTGCAATGCAGCCCCGGTGAAACGGTGAAGCTGATTGTAAAAAGACAGGCGCAGAACGAGTATAGAGAACTTACTTTTACGGTAGTATTGGGAACCGTAAAATAGAGATAATCGGAGGTTAGGATGAAATATATCAAGGATTTAAGAGAAGGCGAAAAGGTTTCTGACATTTACCTGTGCAAGCACAAGCAGTCCGCGGTGACAAAGAACGGAAAGCCTTATGAAACTGCGATTTTGCAGGATAAAACAGGCATCATGGACGCTAAAATATGGGAGCCGGACAGTCCGGGAATCAGTGAATATGACGCTATGGATTACATAGAGGTTCTTGGCGAAGTCACTAATTTTATGGGCGCATTGCAGATAAATGTGAAGCGCATCCGCAAATGCAGTGAAGGAGAATACGACCCCTCCCAATATCTGCCTGTCAGCTCCAAGGACATAGAAGTAATGTATCAGGAATTTCTGGGAATCATAAATACCATTGAAAATACCTATTTAAGACAACTGCTGGAATCTTTGTTTGTAAAAGACCAGGCATTTGTGAAAGATTTCCGCAATTCCTCCGCCGCAAAAACGGTGCATCATGGTTTTATAGGCGGGCTTTTGGAGCATACTTTAAGTGTGACAAAGCTCTGTGATTATTACTGCAGCGCATATCCCATACTGAAGAGGGATTTGCTGCTTACGGCGGCAATGTGCCACGACATCGGAAAGACGAAAGAAATTTCTCCTTTTCCGGAAAATGATTATACGGATGAGGGACAGCTTCTGGGGCATATCGTCATGGGTTCCCAGATGATAGCAGAGCGCGCAGCGCAGATCAAAGGATTTCCCCATGGTTTGCTGACACAGCTTCAGCACTGCATTCTGGCACACCATGGAAAATATGAGTTTGGCTCCCCCAAGATTCCTGCCTTGATAGAAGCGTTAGCGTTAAATTATGCGGACGATACCGATGCAAAGCTGGAAACCTTCAAGGAAATTTTGGAGAATAACAGCGAAAACAAGGGATGGCTTGGGTATAACCGATTGTTTGAATCCAACTTGCGGGCAAGCAGGATAGATTAAAAAGCAGAGTGAGAGGAAAAATGCAGAAACCGGAATTTCATAAAATCAGCACAGAGGACCGAATATGGATGACAGAAAAATTGAAGGAGGAGCAGCCGGAAGCATGCGAATATACTTTTGCCAGTAACTTTCTCTGGAGAAAAAGCTATGGGGTAGAGGTGGCGGAAATATGCGGATGCGGGCTGATACGCTATCGCGGGGAAAAGAATTACCGTTATTCTTTTCCTTTTGGCAATGGGGATAAAAAAGCAGCTATTGAAATGCTGCTTTCTTATTGCCGCGAAGAATTTGGACAGGATTATCTGCTTGATTTGTGTCCCCTTACGGAAAAGCAGAGGGAGGAGCTGATTGAGTGGTTCCCGGGAAAATTTGAAATCGAAGCGGACAGGGATGATTTTGATTATGTGTATCTGAGGGAGGATTTGGCTTCCCTGAAAGGAAAAAAATACCACGGGAAGAGGAATCACATTGCCCGGTTTAAGGATGCGGATGATTGGAGCTATGAGCCTTTAACAAGTGAAAATATACCGGAATGCCGCGCTATGAGCAGAGAATGGCTGGGAATAAAAGAAGATAGTGTGAAAAACAGATTTTCCATGCAGGAATTTTCCGCACAGGAGATTAGTTCTGGCGAAAGCGGAGCGCAAACTTCGGATATGCAAAAGATAGATACGGAAACAGAGGCTAGGATAGAGCAGAGCGTGGAGGACGAAAACATTGCGCTCCATGAAGCCTTGGACCATTATGAGGAATTTGGTCTGGTGGGAGGGCTTCTCAGAAAAGAAGGAAAAGTGGTGGCGTTTACCATTGGCGAGCCCTTGAATGCTGAAACAATGGTGGTTCATTTTGAAAAGGCATACCCCGATTTACAGGGGGCATATCCCATGATTAACCAGCAGTTCGTCCTTCATGAGTGCGAAAATTATAAATATGTCAACAGAGAAGAGGATGTGGGAGATGTCGGGCTGCGCAAGGCGAAGCTCTCCTATTATCCTGAAATTCTGCTGAAAAAATATTGCGCCGTGGAGAGCCGCGTGGTATTTGCCAACGAAAAGGATTTTGACCAGATAAAGCTTATCTGGAAAACCTGCTTTGAAGACGAGGATAAATATATTGAATTTTATTTAAAGAACCGCTTTGAAACGGAAAATATGCTGGTGATTCATGAGGACGGCAAGCCTGTGTCCATGGCAAGCTTTCTGCCCATACAGCTAAAACAGGAAGAGCAGTGGATTCCGGTGCGGTATGTTTATGCGGTGGCGACCCTACCGCAGTATCGCGGCAGGGGCTTTGCCACAGAAATTTTACAGCATGGTTTTGACAAATATGGGGAACCTTTGCTGCTGCAGCCGGAGACGGAGGAGCTGAAAAGGTTTTATGAAAAAATGGGGTTTGTGGATGGCTTTGAGGAAAAGGCATGGGAGATTCCAAGGAAGGACGATGTAATTTCTTCTGTTATGCTTGGTTATGGGGTTATAGAGGCGGCAGAAGAACTAGCGATGCCTCAAAAACTGTCAGAGGCTAGTAGTGATGGTGAAAAGGACTCTCAAGAGATAATTGCTGCCGGCAGTAGCGATGAGATTAGTGATAGCAGAAAAGAATCTCAAAAATTAGCTGCGGCTGGCAATAGCGAGAAGGAATCTTGGGATTTGTCGGCAGCAAGTGGTACAAAGGAAGACTCCTTAAGATTGTCTGCCGCTAACGGGATAACCCCAGAGGAATACAAAGAAATCCGGGACGCCCATTTTGACAGGGACGGTTATGTGAATTGGGATAAAGAGGCAATCCGCTATGCTCTTTTGGAAAACGACTTTTGCGGAGGCTCTGCGGAAAAGATAGGACAGGATGTAATCTTATACCGAACGGAACAGAATGTGCTTCATGTGCTTGAAACTACTCTGGAAGGGGAAGCCCTGCAGGCACAGATTCAAAAGCTTTTATCTGAAACCCAAAGCGGAAAGGCTGTCTATGTAAACAAGGCAGGCATGATAAAGTATCCCAAAGGAATGGAAAAAAGTGCAAGCTTACGGGGGAAAGGGTATTTGAATTTGACGCTGGGATAAAGGGGAAGAAGGGAGATAGCATTATGAGGTATACCACGAATGATTTGGCCAAGATTCTGGATGTGTCCACCAATACCATACGGCGCCTTGAGGACAAGGGTTATCTGAGCGCCGAGCGGGATGCACAGAACGATTATCGGAAATTTAAGAATTCTGATGTGGAAAAACTCATGTATGTGGGAAAATACCGTAAAGTAGGCTTTGGGCATGATGAGATAACAAATCTTCTACAAGAGGATATTTATAGTGTACTTACACACCTTTCCCAAAAAAAGGAGGAAATTGACCGTCAGATTGTTCATTATCAGGCTTTGAGCCATATGTTGAAGGATGATATTCTTCTGATAGAAAATATGAAGAGATACGGATTTGATTTTATAGAAAGAAATTGCAGCCCGATGCATTATGTGCTTTATATGAAAAAAGGAGAGATATGTCTGGAGAGGGAAAATGAGCAGGCATTACGCCGTTTTATGTTGACATGTCCGGAATTTGAATATATGTATCTGTTTAAGAAAGAAGATGTGGAAGCGGGGAAATGTGTTTATAGTGAGGGCGTGGCGTCAAATCAGTTGTGGACCCGGAAGTATGGTGTAGATATTGCGCCTCCGGTGGAATCTTATGAAAGCCGCCCCTGTGTTTTGAGATTTATGAGGGTTCCATTGGATATTATGGAATGCGGCAGCAGTGAGCTGCAAGAGTTTTTATTTGGCGGTCTGCAGGAATATATGGACAAACAGGGTTATATTTTGGCAGGGGACGCAGTGGGAATCAAGATTGGCTTTTCCAGAGAAGAGAACCGGGAGTGGCAGTATGTGCTGATGCATTTTCCGGTAGAGAAAGCTTAAGATTTATTTTTAGGGAATTTTCGGAGAATTTTTGAGGAAATTGCTTGACTCTTACATAGTGTCATGCTTTATAATAGAAACTGTATAGGTATATCGTTATAAAGTGCAAAAAATTATAAAATGTAAAGGAGGAGAAAGAATGTTCCAAAGTTTTTACAGAAACCGAAGGAGCGCAAGGATACTGGCATCGCTGTTAGCGGCAGCGCTGATTGTATCGGGAGCGCCTTCGTCTGTGGTGAAAGCAAGCTCCGTTTCATCCGGCGACGGACAGGCAGCGCTTGAAGTACAAGATACTGCTTCGGAAGCGGAATCTGGGGGGGTAACGCCTCAAGCGGCTGAGGCGGATGTTCCGGCGGCACAGGCGGATACGCATACTATGTGGATTGTGGGAGACTCCACGGTATGTTCATTTAACGATAATTATTATTATCCCAGATACGGTTACGGAACCCAGATAGGCAATTATCTGGATGATACCTACACCGTGCAGAATCTGGCTCTGTCAGGAAGAAGTTCCAAGAGCTTTCTTGGCGAGGGCAATTATACGACTCTGAAAAACGGCATACAGGAGGGCGATGTGCTTGTAATCGGCTTCGGTCACAATGACGAGAAGGCGGAAGCTGACAGGTATACCAACCCCAACGGCGATTATCAGACAGAAGGTTCCTTTGCAAAGAGCCTGTATGATAATTATGTGAGGATAGCTCAGGACAAAGGAGCGGAGGTAATCCTCTGCACGCCCATTGTAAGAAGAAATAAAGATGCGGCAGCTCTGACAGACAGCCAATGTCATATCACCGTCGATGCCACCGGTGAGGATGGAAATTCTTATGCGGGCGGAGATTATGCGCAAGCTGTTCGGGACTTGGGAACTGCGGTGAAAGTACCTGTAGTGGATCTCACTGCGCTTACCAAGATATTGTATGAGAGTCTTGGCCCCGCTGAGACGCTTTATCTGCATGCATGGAACTCCAACAAGGAAGGCTCCGTGGATAATACTCATCTGAATATTTACGGAGCAAAGAAGGTGGCATGGCTCTTTGCCAAGGCAGCAAAGGATACGAGTACCAATTTGGCGGCTCATATCTCTTTGGATGCGGGAGAACCCAGTAAGGCAAATGATCTGGAAGAGAATAAGGATTATGTTCCCCCTACTTATGACAGTAATCTGCCTGACAGTACGATTTTTTCGGATTATGTGATTGGCGAGGGAGACAGTGCAGTTCATTTTAAGGGAACTGCTTTCGGTAATCTGTCAGGTTCAACGAAGCCCAGTGCAGAAAATTTTACATTGGAGAAAGATACAGACGGTAATATGCATGTGGCCGTGAAAAACAATAAGAGTAAGATTACCGGATCGGATGACGGTATTGCAATGTATTATTATCGCATACCTGTAGGGAGCCAATTTGT
Organism: Lachnoclostridium sp.; assembly: GCA_023664665.1. Lineage (GTDB taxonomy): Bacteria > Bacillota > Clostridia > Lachnospirales > Lachnospiraceae > Acetatifactor. The sequence goes on along the minus strand of JAMPEY010000049.1, from coordinate 9,182 downwards.
CTTTTCTGCAAAGGCAACGGTGAATGCATTTGATGCAAACAGTCAGGTGGGATTCGGACTGATGGCGAGGGATGATATGTATATTGACCTTGGTCAGACGGGAATCGCCTCCGACTATGTAGCGGCAGGAACTCTGGGCACAGGATGCAACTGTTTCTACCGTAGGAACAGCGCTTTGGGCGGCAAGGCGGCGCTTACGACCGAGACTCTGGCTGCCGGAAAGAGCTACAACTTAAGTATTGAGAGCAACTCCGACGGTTATGCATGTACTTTCGGCAAGGAGCCTACACAGACGGGTGGTTATGATTTTCAGTTAACCAGTGTGGATTCCGAGTATGTTTACATAGGCATGTTTGTAGCAAGGAATGCTGATATCACTTACAGCAATATTTATCTGGAAGTGGACGGCAATGTTATTGTGGACACCAGAAAGACAGAATATAATGTAACCGTGACAAGCGATGAGAACGGTACGGCATCCGCAAACAGCAGCACTGCTGCCGCAGGACAGACGGTAACTCTTACCGCAGAGCCCAAGGAAGGTTATCTGTTCAAGGAATGGCAGGTGGTCAGCGGCGGAGTGACTGTTGCGGATAATAAGTTCACCATGCCCGCAGGCGATGTGGAAGTGAAAGCTATCTTTGAAGAAATCCGCACCGAGTGGGATTTCCAAAAGGATGCAACGCTTTATGGCAGCGAAAATGGTGTGAAATATGAAGGTACGAGCGGCACCGTAGCCGGTCTGCAGATTGATGCTACAGCTACCGGTACAGGCGAGGATGGTAAGGCATGGAAAGCTAAGTGGGATTCCACCGGAACCGGTGGCTGGGTTCAGACGAATAAGGGTACTATTATCAAGATTCCCGTGCAAGGCACCAGCAAAGTGGCGGTATACGGCTATAGTGCAGATTATACAGTGGACGGCACTCAGGCTTCCGTTGTAAACGGTACTGAGACATTTACCTGTGAGGGTACGGATGGATTTGCGGTGATTGAGCTGACAGCTAACAGTTATATCCGTTCCATCAAAGTGACGCCCCTTGCTTATGTGGCAGCGGGTACCACGGATTTTACACCTACCAGTGCTACAGAGAATATAAAGGGTATTTCCTTTGTTAATATTAAAGATGAGGACAATACACATGGATTTCATACTAAGGCAGACGGCGCATCCATGGTGCTGAGTCTTTCAGACAAGGCAAATATCACTGTGTTAACCTGTCGTTATGGCGCAGGCACAGCGGGAACCATGAGCGCATCTTCAGGAACCGTTTCTCAGAAAGAAGTGAATGAAAACGGCGCCAATGGTCTGCAGTTTACGGTATTGGGTGTAGCAGCAGGAGAAGTTACCCTGACTTTTGCAAATGATATGTACATCCACAATATTATGGTGGAATACACCAAGGAAGTAGGTCCCAGAAACATTGATGTATGGGATTTTGGCGGCAAAGTAGAAACAGATACCAAGACCTATACCAACAATATAACGCCGGATGCTTTGAACAAGGCCAAAATTGTGGATAGCAAAGGTCTGTTCTTGAGTACGAGTCCTACTGCTTTCGGCGACCTGACCATGACATATAATGCCAATGACAGATTGTATACCAATGTAGCGGGTCTGCCCAATAATGGCTCTTACGGACCGGCTCAGGCTGCGTATGATGATGGCTTTACGGCGGCGGGCGGCTGGTACTGTAACGGTACGGGCGGTTCAGGAAGAAGATATGTTACTATCGCAAATGTGCAGGCAGGCGATAAGATTGTGGCTTATGTTTGTATTACACAAACATCTCCCTCCCAATTCTTCTTTGAAGGGACAGGCGCGGCAAGCGAACAGAAAGATTCTGAAGATGTGGCGATTACCACATATAAGAAACTGGAATTCGTGGCAGAGCATACAGGTACTTACAAAATCTGGGAGAATGCATTGGGTAAACCCATGTACCACAGAATCATGAGAGTACCCGGCGTGGCAGTAAGCGGTACCATTGATTTCGGCGAGTACAAGGGAACCGATTATTCCCTGAAATTTGTAAACCAGACCACCAAAAAAGAGACTGTTGCCACAGTGGAAAGCGATGGAACATTCACTGTAAAATTGGCTCCCGGGTACACTTATACGGCTGTATTTTCCGGAGCAACGGGATATGGATTTACTACCGCAAGCAAAACTGTAGTCACCACGGATGCGGAATCCCTCACCGGCAAAGAAGGTGTAAAGCTTGTAGTGGAGCCCAAGAGCACCTATACTTATTCCGGAAAGATTGTCGGTTTTGCGGACGGTTATGATGTTTCCAAGCTTGCAATGACTATGATACCTTCCGCAGACTCCAATTTGGATGCTGTGGATGTAACAATCAATGCGGATATGAGCTTTACGGCAACCCTTGAACCCGATGTGCCATACACCATCGATATGACGGGCGTGAACGATTATGAGGTGAAAGCGCCCTCTGTCGTAGAGAACAGTGAGAATGCCACGGCTGATATTACGGTAGCATTAAAGCCCATGTATAAGGTGAGCGGCGGATTTATCGGATTGAGCGGTTCCGCAAAAGTTACCGCTTTGACCTTTACCAATGAAGAGGACAAATATGCATATACTGCAGCGGTTACCGATACGGGTTATGAAATCAGTCTGAGAGACGGTGCATACCTTGCAAAAGCAACCGTTGCGGGCTATACTACTCAGACCCATGTGGTAGTAAGCGGCGGGGCAGTGAGCAAGGATTTGATGTTTGTTTCCACCACGGCAAAGGACAGCCTGCCTTGGGTATCCGATATTTATGTGGGATATCCCGACAAGGCGAATAATTATGAAACCGTGAGTGAGGCAGTGGAAGCCTGCGAGTTAATGAAGCCCACAAGCGAGGAACAGCGAATCACGGTTCATATTGCCCCCGGCACTTACAGAGAACAGGTTATGGTAAAAGCTCCTTATGTAAGCTTTGTCAATGACTCTGACAAGGAAGTGCTGCTGACATGGTACTATGGTATCGGATATAAGTATTACAGCTCCGATGCGAGCGGTTATTATAATCCCCAGAATGCATATGACAAGTATGACAAGCATATTGCAAACAGATGGGGTGTTGCGGTATATGTACGGAATACCGCTACAGCGTTCCGGGCAGAGGGCATCACCTTTGAGAATTCCTTCAACCGTTACATTACGGACGAGGAGCTTGCGGACGGTGTTGAGTGTACAGGCGAAACGGTTAAGGTTGAGAGAAAATATAATACAGATGTGAACAGCAAGGCAGCTACGGAGCGCGCGGCAGCCATTGCGGTGGAAGCCGATATGGCGGAATTCAGAAACTGTAGTTTTTATAGCAGTCAGGATACCGTGTATACGCAGGGTTCTCATTTGTACTTCAAAAACTGTCTGCTGGAAGGACAGACCGACTATATCTTCGGAAGCGGCAGCTGTGTGTTTGATGCCTGCGAGTTAAGCTTCAAAGGTTACAGCACGGGCAGTCAGGGAGGTTATATCACTGCAAACAGACCTAATGCCGGCGAGAGCGGATATTTGTTCCGAAATTGTACCGTTACGGGTAATGATAAGCTGACGGTTACTGCCGGATATTGGGGAAGACCTTGGGGCAAGGATGCAAAAGTTACCTTTATGAACACCAAGCTGGAAAGCGCTACTCTGATTGTGCCGGAAGGATGGACAGAGATGAGCGGCGCGGACCCGAAGAATGCCAATTTCTTTGAGTACAATACCACCACGGCGGATGGGGCTGCGGCAGATACCTCCAAACGCGTGAGAGGAGTCATGACCAAGGCAGATGCGGATAAGATTCAGGTTGCGGATTATTTCGGAAGCTGGGTTCCGGCATTCTATCAGGCGGAAGAAGCTGTTGTAGCATTTACGGAGCAGCCCCGTGTGACAGATAACGGCGACATCAACGCGCCTTACCCGGGACATACGCTCACGGTTCGCTATTCCTTGGGAGAGGCAAACGATAATAATGATGCTTCCGTAATCCGTTGGTATATTGTAGATGAGAACGGAGGAAATGAGACCTTAGTGAAGACCTCCACAGCCTCCGTGGATAAAACTTATCAGATTGAAAAGGCAGCTATCGGAAAGTACATCAAAGTAACGGTGACACCTGAAACTGTCAGCGGTGCAACGGGCGATGCGGCATCCTATCAGGTGGAAGCATTTGTAAGAGACGGTTATGAGAATCCTTCCGGCGGTTCGGATATCACCCTTGGAGAAGGTATCAATATCTTCCTGGCAGGCGATTCTACCGTAAAGGATTATTCCGCAAGCGGTATGTACAATAGCGGAAAGGCATTGAATGAAGGCTCTTGGGGAGAATTCATCCAGAATTTCTTCAATGAAGATAATGTAAAGATACAGAATTATGCACAGGGCGGGAGAAGCTGCCGTACCTTTATCAATGAGGGCAAGCTTCAGGCCATATCCGAAAATATGGGAGAAGGAGATTATCTCTTGATTCAGTTCGGTCATAATGACTGTGCAGACACCTACCCGGATCGTTATGTACCGGTGGGGGACCCCGATGCAAACGGTATTTATCCGTCCATCATAGGAACACCTGATGCAAACGGAGAATATCCCAATGGCGGAAACGGAACCTTTAAGTGGTTCTTAAAGCAGTATATAGACGCTGCAAAGGCGAAGGGTGCAATTCCCGTACTTGTGACTCCGGTAGCCAGAATGTACTATAGTGCGGACGGAACGATAAAGACCCACCATGATTCCGCATATTCATCAAATAATGCTTATGTTACCGCAGTAAAACAGCTTGCGGAAGAAGAAAATGTACTGCTGATCGATGCTTATGACCTGACAAAGACGCTCTTTGAGGATGCTTACAAAGAGGCAGGAGCGGATACTTACGGCAAGCAGATCATGGCAAGCGGAGACAAGACTCACAATAACAAGCTGGGCGGTCTGATTGAGGCGGCTGCTATTGCCACAGCTATTCAGGATATGGGGCTGAATATCTCCAAGACAGTACAGGCTCCCGCTAAGGTATTAGGCGAAACCACAGACGGAAAGACTGTATTTACAGTAAATGCGGAAGGGACACTCACTGCATATGATATCAACAGTGACTATGCAGACAGGGCTCCTTATTGGGAAGCAATCGGTCAGGCTATGATTGACGCTATCCGAAACAAGGCAGTTGTCGCCCCCACAACATATACTATTACCATAGTAAACGGTATGGCATCTTCTACAAAGGCTGCAGAGGGTGAGACGATTACCATAACAGCAGGCGCTGTTGACGGAAAGACCTTCAAAAACTGGGCAGTGAAATCAGAAAATGTGGTATTGGCGGATGACACGAGTGCAGAAACGACCTTCAGGATGCCTGCAGGCTCTGTGGAGATTGAGGCAGTATTTGAGGAGGCAGCGCCCACACCGGATGATCATCTGACGATAACGGTTGAGAGTGAAAAGACGGAATCCGGTTTTGGTGTTCCCGATGGGATGGGCATCCAGTTTACCGGTACAGACGGAGAAACCGTTCAGTTTATAGATGAAGCAAGCGGTGAACCGGTTGCGGAAGACAGCACCATTATTATTGATATTGCACCGCAGGAGAACGGAGCGCCCACAGAGGCTATCAAGAATCTTGCCGAGCAGCTGGTTAAGGATTTTGCCGCAAGCGCAGGGGAGATAAAGTCAGAGATTCTTTACTTTGATATCAGTGCATATGCAAACAGTGTTGCGGCAGGAAACAAGGTAAATATTAAGGAAGGCAGCGGAAAAGTCAGGATTCCTTTCTTATATCCGAACGGATTTAACAGGGACAGCAAAGTTATCATTTTGCACGGAGAAGCTGTTGTTCCGGATACAGACATAGAAAAATGGGATACTTGTTTCTGGCTTGCCACGGATGGTTTTAGTCCTTATACTTTCGTATTTCTGGCGGACGCACAGGCATCTGATTCCAATGACGATGATGACTCGGATGACGACGATAATGACGCTGCCGAGGCAGACAGTGATATTAGGGACGCTTCGGGCAGACCTGTGAAAAATAAGGCGACCAGCCCTAAGACTTATGACGATCAGGGATATGCAGTTGTTCTTCCTTCCACGCCGAGCAAGAATGTGAAGAAAGGCAATGACGGCAATAACCCGCAGCAGGCAGGAACGAACCCTCCTTCCGAATCGAATGTGAACATAGAGGAAGGCAGCTTCCCGCAGTTGGGAACGAATGCCGCAACAGTGGCAGCAACCCCGCAGCCGAGCGGAAATTTGATTTATTGGCTAGTAATTGTAGCGGTTGTTGCAGCAGCAGTCATTGTTGTAACAAAAGTGAATGCTTTCCGGAAAAAACAGGGAGACTATGAAGAATAAGGAAAAGCTGTGATTCCAAGGATTGCAGACTTTCCATGAATGAGGGACTACCGCATGATGATATGGTATTCATGCGGTAGTTTTCTTTGTATTTTTGCTTTATTATCTATAAATCTAAAAAATATTATGTTATGATAGGAATAATACTAAATTTTAGGAAAACAATCTTAATGTAACGGTCGAAGGAGGAGCGATAAGCGATGCATTATGTGCTAGGTGACATTCATAACGAGATAAGAAAATTAAATCATATCTTGGAGCAGATTCAACTCACGGACAGCGATAAGGTGATTGTGCTGGGTGACCTTTTTGACAGAGGAGGAGAAGAGGCAGACCCGGTGGGTGTTTATTTTGCATTATCCGAATTGCAGGACCGCTGTATCTGGCTGAGAGGCAATCATGATGAGTGGCTTGCGGATTATATCAAAAAGTATTTTGCCCTGCCAAAGCGACAAAGAGAAAAAATGACATCCTATTTTTACAATTCTTTTGATTTGATGAAGCAAAGACTAACCAAAACAGATATGTTGCATCTTGCGGAGCGGATACATAAGCTGCCCTTTCAGGAAGAATTGGAAATAGAAGGAAAGAAGTTCCTCTTTGCCCATGCGATGACCTCTTCTCCCGCTAAAAAAAGACCGGATGGGGAGTATTTAATGGGTAATTTAGAAATGGGTTCCTTTTTTCTGGATGGAATAGACGGCTACATTTCTTTCTGCGGGCATACGGTTACGGACGATGATTTTATGCGGAAGAGAGGAAAATATTTGGATGAATACCCCCGTTCTGTCTGGACAAATGATAAAGAAAATGTATACCTCATGGACTGCGGGTGCGGATTTACAGGGGGGAAATTAGCCTGTATCTGTCTGGAGAGTGGCGAGCGTTTTTATTCTTGAGAATCACCCCACAGTATGCTGTGGGGTTTTGATTATAATAATTTTACACCATGTAACTCAGAATAATTTTATTATAAAACAGAAAATGAAATTATACAATAAAATTTTATTATCAAAGACGAAATAATTCTATTGACATATCTAAATTGTTATTATAGAATAAACTAAAGGAGGATTTTCACATGGAAATATACAAATTTGAACTTACTGCTGCTGACAGAAAAGCAACACTAAATTTTGAACTCATAGAAAAGGAATATCAATTATTTACTACTGCTGCAAAAAATTGCAACATGGGAGTAAGTTTTAAAAGGGATGGAAAACAAATAAAAATAGATAATATTACCCCTATGTGTATTTATTTAACGCTTACGTCAGTGAGTCCGCTGCCGGCTCCAAAACGTACATTGTCAGCTTTTAGCAGAGAATTACTTCGTTTAGACAAAGAAATAAATTTACTATCCGATTCCGTTTATAATCACACCTTGTTCAATACGAACTCCATTGATGCCAGCAAAGTAAACATAATGTCTATAGATGATATTTCAAATGTAAAATTGCTAAAAACGATGGTTGATTTATTGTATACTTCTTGGATTGAAGATGAAGACGAACGTAAGAAAACAATAGATAAAATAAAGAAAATTATACTTCCTTATATGGATTTGAGTAAACCGTCGGCCAAGGAATAAAAGTATGCAAGAAAAATATCAGCGGGGCCAGCAAAAGAACTGCTGGCGCAAAGCATTGGAGAAAGGGGATGTACTAATTTGGAAATAGTGATAAATAAAATAAGGCTTGAGATGACGAAAAAGGAAATGAGGAAATATGAGAGAAACCCGGAGGACATCACAGGAATGGTGAAGATTCTTCAGCAATATATGGGGGAGAATTTGGAGGATAGCTGCTTTCGAGGCGAGACATGTATAAGTTTGACCAGACTTGAAGAGGAATATGAGAACCTTACTAGCGAGCTGGATGCCATTTATGATGATTGGGGAATAACGGATGACGATTGCGAGTGTTTTGATGGCTATGATTTTTAACCGAAAAGCATGGCGGGACAATAGGGGCTGTTCGGACTGTGGCAAGAATGAATGATTTGTGTGAGTGAATGAGGCAAAGCCCTTGGGAGGTGTTTGTTATCGCAACATTTGTTATGGGAGATATCCATGGTGAATATGAGATGTTTAGACAGCTCATCGAAAAAATCCGGCTAAAGGAATCGGACACCTTATATGTTCTTGGTGATATCGTGGACAGGGGACCGCATCCTATCAAAGTGTTATTAATGCTCATGGAAATGCCAAATGTAATTTGCCTGGCAGGGAACCATGAGCTTATGGCATTAGAGTGTCTGGAGTTTCTTATGCAGGAAATCACAGATATTTCTTTAGAATCGTTTGACCAGAAGATGCTGGATAATCTTATGACATGGCAGATTAATGGAAGCAGTACAACCATAGATGAATTTCGAGCCCTTCCGCAAGGTATGAGGGAAGAAATCATTGATTTTATTAAGGATTTTTCGATTTACGAGGAAGTTATAGTGGCAGGAAAGGCATATCTGCTGGTGCATGGCGGTCTTGGCAATTTCTATCCAGGAAAGGATATAGACGATTACTCCATAAAGGAATTAATATGGGACAGGGCGGAATACGATATCCAATATTATGAGGATAAATATGTTGTAACCGGACATACGCCGACACAGGAAATTATAGGAAATCCCCGCCCGGGATATATTTTTAGGGAGAACCATCACATTGCGCTGGACTGTGGGTGTAGCAGATCGGACGGAAGATTGGCGGCAATATGCCTCGATACGGGAAAAGAATATTATGTGCCTGAAAACAGGTAAAAGTTTTTGCACTCAAATCAGCTTTGAAGAATAAAAACTTTTCGCACTAAAATAGCAGGATTTCATGCAGGAT
>JAMPEY010000048.1 GCA_023664665.1 Lachnoclostridium sp. | reverse complement strand
AATTTTCAAAGTTCACAAATTTCTGCTTGACTTTTTATTTGCAGACTATCTTTTGGGAAACATCGGATGCGGAATCCGTGATAATGCAAAATGCCATGAATGGATACCTCCTCAACAGAATTGCAACATCAAACTTGCGGTTGTATTGTTACTATAACATATCTTGTCCCAAAAGGCAAAGCAAATACTTACAAATTCATTGCATTAGCAACCCAAATAGGATAAAATAAAGAAAATGGGTGATTATACGGCAGTGCAGCCAACGGCAGTTCAGCCGACGGCAATTTAGCCGAGAGAATACAAAATGGGGAAGGAGCGTGGCTGCCCATATGCAGGTGGGAGGAATCGGAAGCGGACACAGCAATATGTCGCATCATGTCACAAACTGTATACATGAGCATTCTTCCACCATGAAGGATGCGGGAGCCATGGGAGCCGGCCGCTATGCGGGAGGAACAGGTACGCCTTTGGGACAGACCGCTCAGTCGGGGGAAGGTTTTTCCTTATCGGCGTGGCTGGCAGACCCTATAGGTAAGGCAAAAAAGCTGTTTGGCAGAGTGTGGAACGGCGGAAGCGGTAATGCGGCGGAGGGGATTTCCGGTAAATCGCTGACCGAAAACGGGCAGATCATGGCGGAAATTGCAGAAGATTTGCTGCAGGATGCCTCTTCTTCGGACAGCTCGCTTCATGGCGGTGGGCAGCCCGATGCAGGGCAGGCTGCCATGACAGGACAGAGTTTTCATGCCAATACTTTACATAATCCTCAGATTGCGGCAGCGGCAACGGCTCTGAAGCCGCAGGATGTAATGCAGGGCAATCCGTATTTTGCGGCAGTGGAAAATGCCGGTGAGCAGAGACAGACCATATGGCGGAAAATGAAAGTGCAGTTTGAGGCGGTGGCGGGATTTCTTACCAAACGATTTGCTTTTTCCGGCAAAAACGCTTTTCAGGCAAAGCAGGAGCATCCGAAAGAAGACTTGCGTAAACGCAGTCGTTACAGGAGCGATAATCTGGATGTGGAATGCGTCCTGACGGACGATAGTTATCTGTTGGATTCTTATGACAGAAGGGGAGAATACAGTCAGCTGTCTACCAAACAATAACCGCGGATGCAGGGCGGTGTTACGGATGGATGAGGGTGAACCTTATGGATAGGATAAAAAGGAATTTTAACTATATCAAAAAGGCATTGACCGGAAGAATACGCATTAATGACAAGCTGAAGTTCAGTGTCATTATTTATTCGGTGGCGGCAGTCCATATCTTTCTTTCATTTATATTCCGGCATTTTAATATTCTACCGTTGTTTTTGTTTAATGTTTGTAGTGTGCTTACTTATCTAGCATGCAGTTTGTTGGTCCGCAGGGAGCATTTCTGGCCTGTGTATTGCATCACTTATCTGGAGATTATTCTGCACTCTTTTATTGCTACTGTCTGTATAGGCTGGCAGTATGGTTTTGCGCAGTATATTATTGCGCTGATTCCGGTGGGCTTTTATATTTGCTATACCATGAGTACCGGGCGGCGGAAGATAGTGATTGCAACCGTTTCCGCTCTGGCGGCAACGATTTCTTTTTTGAGCTGCAAACTGTTATCTTTCTTTATGGCTCCGCTATACCAAATTTCGGATGCGGCTGCGGAATTAGAGTTATATGTTTTTAATTCCGTGTGTACTTTTATATTTTTAATTGTATTTTCCCTGATTTTTATTTCCGAGATTCAACTGTCCAATATGCAGCTGCGTTACCAAAACGAAATTCTGGATAAACTGGCGAGCACTGACCCCCTGACCGGACTGTATAACCGCAGAAGCATGGATGTATTTTTGCAGCAGGCGCTAAAGTCGGATTCCGGTTTTTGTGTTGTGATGTGTGATATTGATGATTTCAAGAAAATCAATGATAATTATGGACATGATTTCGGGGATATTGTATTGAAGGAGATTGCGAATATTATAGTAAAACAGGTGAGCGCCAACGGATATGTGTGCCGCTGGGGCGGTGAGGAAATCTTAATCCTTGTGAGCGGCTCCGCCAAGGAAGATGCGGCACGCATCGCCGAGAATATCCGCAGTAATGTAGCAAACCATGTTTTTGAATTAAACAATCAGTGGGTGCATTGTACGCTTACGCTGGGCGTCTCCACATACAAGGAAGGACAGACGGTGGAGGAAACCATAACGGATGCGGACGGACATCTCTACCAAGGCAAGAGAAGCGGTAAAAATAAGGTGGTGGCATAGCCGGCAAACCTGGCATAATTGTGTTTATGTTGAGGCTGCGGGTGTCTGATATCAAAAGGAGGCGACATGGCGCAAATAATAGAAAAAGAGATAGAAACGCATAAAAATATATATGAAGATACGAAAGAATCCCGGTTTATCTCGGTAAGAATCGGAGTGCCTTTCGGGGGGGTAAACGATGACACAAATATGTTGATTTTGTCTTATGGATATGAGGCAAATTGCAAGGCGCATATATTTACAAAATTATTGCAGACTCTGCCTGATAAGTACAATCTGACGGTAGTCTGCGGGGAGTATTTCGGGGCGGCCTTTATGGATAATAGCAATCTGACAGTGAATTCGGATTTAACTTATTGTTATACGATGGGGGATGAAACGGCGGAAGAATTTAATGATATGGGAATCCTGCAAGGGTTGGATACCGTTTATATGACATTGGCAGCATTGGATTATATAGGGAAGAAAGCGGAGGAGTTAAAGCACATTATTCTTTTTGGAAGCTCCCACGGAGCATATATTTCGCATATGGCAAATTTATTCTGTCCGGATTTATATACCTATGTGCTGGACATTTCCGGTTATATAAGCCCCTATTATATGCCTCATGGAAGGAGATTGAAACTGTTGACTTCGGGGACGGAATGCGGTGAGGAGATAACAATTAAATATCTGGTATCCCAGAGAGCGGATTTGCGATATATTCCGGCAGTTTATGATCTTGGCTATCTGTATGCAAGTTCGGAAAACAATTGTAGAATTATAGCTTTGCAGGGCAAAGAGGACTGGATGGTAGATTGGAAGGAAAAAGAAAATTTTATTAAAAGTTTAGGTAATAAAGCAGAAATTCTACTCTTTGCAGAAGAAGACATTGACGGTGAAATGATACAAAATGCAGATCACTCACTAGGGCTGGATTTTGTGAAATTTTTTGATATGATCTTACCCATGATTTTAAGGACGCGTAGTCCTCGGAAACCGCTTCGGAACGGTAAAGTGGTTCTGGGAAAGGGCAGTTTCAATCTGATGATTGATTATAGCATGCGGAAACCTGTATGGAGACCGGAAAATAATGTGTGGCTGGAATCCAACCGATAGCAGATGTTTCCGCTATTGACAGAGACGGATATTTTGTGCTATCCTATCATATAAATGAAAAACGCATTGACGAAGAGAGTATGCTTTTACATCGGTGTACAGAGAGGGTTCCAAAGCTGAGAGGAACCTGACCGGGAAAAGCAGAACATGGCTTCCGAGCAGCGCACCGAACCGTCCCTGATAAAAGGGAAGGCAAGGCTGCGACAGGCGCCGCCTGTTACAGCGGCTGGGGTTATATGACCCGACGAGGTCTGCATCGTAAGATGCAGGCGAAGAGAAGTGGTACCACGGGCAGGGCTCGTCTTCTGATGAATTGCAGTGCATGGTTTGCAGGGCAGTTCCGGAGGATGGGTTTTTATTATTTATCGGAGTAATTGAAAAAACATCGAAAGGAGATATCATCATTATGGAAAGCAAAGGAAAGTATTATCTTACGACAGCGATTGCCTACACATCCGGCAAACCTCATATCGGAAATAACTATGAGGTGGTGTTAGCTGACAGCATTGTCAGATTTAAGAGAAAAGAAGGTTATGATGTATTTTTTCAGACCGGAACGGACGAGCATGGGCAGAAGATTGAGTTAAAGGCACAGGAAGCAGGGATTACGCCGAAAGAGTTTGTGGACAATGTGGCAGACATCATAAGGGGGCTATGCGACCGCCTGAATATTTCCTATGATAAATTTATCCGCACCACGGACGAAGACCATGAGAAGCAGGTGCAGAAAATCTTTAAGCGCCTGTATGACCAAGGCGATATTTATAAGGGGGCATATGAGGGAATGTATTGTACGCCCTGTGAGTCTTTCTGGACGGAATCGCAGCTTAAGGACGGCAAATGCCCCGACTGCGGCAGGGAGGTCAAGCCGGCAAAGGAGGAGGCTTACTTTTTCCGTATGAGTAAATATGCGGATAAATTGATTCGGCATATTAATGAGCACCCGGAGTTTATCCAGCCTGTTTCCCGCAAAAACGAGATGATGAACAATTTCCTGCTGCCGGGTCTTCAGGACCTGTGCGTGTCCCGTACTTCTTTTAAGTGGGGCATTCCGGTTTCGTTTGATGACAAGCATGTCGTTTATGTGTGGCTGGATGCGCTGACCAACTATATTACGGGAATCGGTTACGATGCGGAAGGTAACAGCAGTGAGCAGTACAAGAAATTGTGGCCCGCCGACCTGCATTTGATAGGTAAGGATATCATTCGTTTCCATACGATTTATTGGCCCATTTTCCTGATGGCGCTGGGGGAGCCCCTGCCGAAACAGGTATTCGGGCATCCATGGCTCCTTATGAGCGGCGGAAAAATGAGCAAATCCAAGGGCAATGTGATTTATGCCGATGATTTGGCGGATTATTTCGGCGTGGATGCGGTACGGTATTATGTGCTGCACGAGATGCCTTATGAAAATGACGGCAATGTCACATGGGAGCTGATTGCGGAGCGATTGAATTCGGATTTGGCAAACACGCTGGGCAATCTGGTGAATCGGACGATTTCCATGAGCAACAAATATTTCGGCGGCGTGGTGACGGACAAGGGCGTGCAGCTTACCCCGGATGACGGCGTGATAGATGAAGATTTGAAGAAGACGGTTACCGGCGCATATGCCAAGGTAGTGGAAAAGATGGATACCCTGCGTGTGGCGGATGCCATAACGGAAATATTCGGTATCTTTAAGAGATGTAATAAATATATTGATGAGACTATGCCTTGGGCGCTGGCAAAGGAGGAAGCAAAATCGGACCGTCTGGCAACGGTTTTGTATAATCTGACAGAAAGCATTATCATCGGCGCTTCCCTGTTGCAGCCCTATATGCCGGAAACCGCGGAGAAGATTGCCGCGCAGTTAAATACAAAGCTTCGGGATTTTGACAGGCTGGAGGAATTCGGACTTTATGAAAGCGGCACAAAGGTAACGGAGCAGCCGGAAATTCTTTTTGCCCGCATGGATATGAAGGAAGTGGCAAAGAGGGAGGAAGAGCTGGCGGAAGCCATGATGGCACAGGCAGCCGCAGAGGCATCTGCATCCGAAAAGGAGGCGGCTGGCGGAGAAGCTGCGGTCATAGATATGGAAGCAAAACCGGAAATCACTTACGATGATTTTGCAAAGATGCAGTTTCAGGTGGGAGAAATCATTGCCTGCGAGGCGGTGCCGAAGTCCAAAAAGCTTTTGTGCAGCAAAGTGCGCATCGGCAGTCAGGTGAAGCAGATAGTGTCCGGCATCAGGGCATATTATACTCCCGAGGAGATGGTGGGTAAAAAGGTGATGGTGTTAGTCAATCTGAAGCCTGCGACTTTAGCCGGAGTGGTATCCGAGGGAATGCTTCTGTGCGCGGAGGATGCAGAGGGGAACCTTGCCCTAATGACGCCGGAAAAGGAGATGCCTGCCGGGGCAGAGATTTGTTAAGGTGTAAACATTTTATTAAATATGGGCAAAAGGCTTAAAATCTGCCGGGAAAAGAGTTATAATAAAATGCGGAATGTTATTTTGAAGTATAGAAGTGAGGATGTAGATGTAAATGAAAAAAGAAGAATTTTACTTTGATTCCTGCGACGGAGAACACAAGCTGCATGGGGTAAGGTATATTCCCGAGCAGGGCGAGGTTACCTGTGTGCTGCAGATAGTGCATGGAATGGCGGAATATGTAGAACGCTATGAGGAATTTGCAAAATTCTTAACTGACAGGGGTGTTGTGGTTACGGGGGAGGATCATCTGGGGCATGGGAAATCCGTGGACGAGAACGGTACATACGGCTATTTTTGCAAACATGATCCCGCTACCGCGGTAGTGAAGGATGTGCATCGTTTGAGAAAGCTGACGCAAAAATTGTATCCGAAGGTTCCTTATGTGATATTGGGGCACAGCATGGGCTCTTTTATCCTGCGTAATTATCTGTGCTGTTATGGGGCGGGCATATCCGGCGCCGTTATTATGGGTACGGGAATGCCGGCTCCGGCACTGGTGAAATTTTCCAGACTCATTGCAAGGATGCAGAGAATCATCTGCGGAGAGCGCCATATCAGCAAATCTTTGGATAAAGCGGCGTTTGGCGCCTATAATAAAGGGATAACCGATTCCCGGACGGATTTTGACTGGCTGAGCAGGAACAGGGCGAGCGTGGACGCCTATATAAAAGACCCGCTCTGCGGTTTTGTGTTTACCGCTAACGGATTTTACACATTATTTGAATTGATTGCAAGGGCACAGAAAAAGCGGAATCTGGAAAAAATGCCTAAGACGCTGCCGCTGCTTATGCTGTCCGGGACGGCGGACCCGGTGGGCGGGTATGGGCAGGGCGTGCGCCGTGCATATCGTTCTTTTCGGGAAGCGGGTGTAAATGACATTAAGCTTAAGCTTTATCGCAAGGGCAGGCATGAATTATTAAATGAAACCAACAAAAATGTGGTTATGCAGGATATTTATGATTGGATGCAGGATGCGGTCTTACTGTCCCGGATACAGCGCTCCATCATAGCGGATTTGCATAGGGCCATGGGGCAGCAGGAACAGGAAGTGGAAGAGCAGGATGAGTGACGGCATAGAAATCCGGTGGGCGGAAAGGAAGGATTGGAAGCCTGCCATGACCATGATTTGGAAGACCTTTTTAAAGTATGACAGCAAAGATTATACGGAAGAGGGCATTCGCAATTTTTTTGAATTTATCACCGATGATACCATATACCGTTCTTTTTTGATAGGAACTTATCAAATGCTGGTGGCGTTGGACGGCGGGAAAATTATCGGTGCCGCCTCGATTCGCAACAGAACGCATTTATCCCTGCTTTTTGTGGATGAGGACTATCACGGACAAGGCGTGGGAAGCAGCCTGATGAATCAGATGTGCCAATATCTGAAGGAAGAAGAGGGTGAAGGATACATGTCTTTGAAAGCGGCGCCCGGAGCCGTTGATTTTTATCGGAAACTGGGATTTCGCATTGTAAGTCCGGAGGAGGAGATTTCCGGTATACGGGTGACTTCCATGGAAAAATTTTTTTGAGAAAGGAGCATGGTTATTAGTATGGCAATTTTTGATATAGACGGACCCTTGATGAGATTTTTGGAAAAAGTGGCAAATCTGATGTGGCTGAATGTGCTGACGATGATATGCTGCATTCCTGTGTTTACGGCGGGCGCCGCATTTACGGCGCTGCATTATATGTGCTTAAAGATTGTGCGTGATGAGGAGAGCTATATCACCAAGGCATATTTTAAATCCTTTAAGGAAAACTTCAGGCAGTCTACGATTATATGGCTGGCAATGCTGGCGATTGCAGCTTTTCTGGCTTTGGACTTTTACATTATTATCGACCTGAAGGTAGAGCTGCCCCATATTGTAAAACTGCTTGTTCTGGCGGTGGGCGTGCTGGCGGCATTTACGGCGGTCATGATTTTCCCGGTTCAGGCTAAATTTGACAATCCCATTAAATATACCATTAAAAATGCGTTTGCGCTGAGCGTGTTACAGTTTCCCAAAACATTTGTGATGCTGGTACTGCTCTTTGTGCCGATGCTCCTGTGTTATGTGACAATGCAGATTTTTCCGGTGGTATTTTTGTTCGGATTTTCTCTGCCGGCATATTTTTCGGCACATTTGTACAACAAAACCTTTCTCAGTATGGAACAGCAGATTTTGGGAAATGGGGAAGCCTCCGGGGAGGAGACTGACGCGGAAGAGGGAGAAGATGAACGGATTTTTAAAGACGAGCCGGAGAGCGGAGAAACGGAAGAAGAGCAATAAACTTGTATAGTTTGACTAAGAATCAGGGAACATTTTGTTCAACTTGACAAGCAATTTGAGAAAAATCGCAGTTTGTAAGCAATTCTCACAATTTGAATAAAAATCTTTGTGAAATAGTGGTATGGTGCAAATTTTAGATTTTCGTTATACTGTTTTCAGTATCAAAACTATAAGCGCGAAAGGAGTTTACTGTAATGGCTAGTTTATCTTTAAAGAATATCTGCAAGGTATATCCTAACGGATTTGAGGCTGTTAAGGACTTTAATCTGGAGATTGCGGATCAGGAATTTATTATCTTCGTAGGACCTTCCGGATGTGGTAAGTCTACCACACTTCGTATGATTGCAGGATTGGAGGATATTTCTTCCGGTGAATTGAAGATTGGCGACAGAGTAGTGAACGATGTAGAGCCTAAGGACAGAGATATCGCAATGGTATTCCAGAACTACGCTCTGTATCCTCATATGACCGTATATGATAATATGGCATTTGGTCTGAAACTGAGAAAGGTTCCCAAGGATCAGATTGATAAGATGGTTAAGGAAGCAGCTAAGATTCTTGACTTGACCCCCCTGCTTGACCGTAAGCCCAAGGCTTTGTCCGGTGGTCAGAGACAGCGTGTGGCTATGGGTCGTGCTATTGTGCGTAATCCTAAGGTATTCCTTATGGATGAGCCTCTTTCCAACTTGGATGCAAAGCTGCGTGTACAGATGAGAATCGAGATTGCAAAGCTGCATCAGAGACTGGGCACCACCATCATCTATGTTACCCATGACCAGACCGAGGCTATGACCCTTGGTACCAGAATCGTAGTTATGAAGGATGGTATCGTTCAGCAGGTAGATACCCCCCAGAATCTGTATGAGAAACCCCAGAACCTGTTTGTTGCAGGATTCATCGGTTCCCCTCAGATGAACTTCTTGGATGCTACCGTTAAGGTAAGCGGTGAAACAGCATATCTGCAGATTGCAGGCCGTGAAGTTCCCCTTCCTGCTGCAAAGTCCAAGAAGCTGATTGACGGCGGTTATGACGGAAAGGTAGTTGCTTTCGGTATCCGTCCCGAGGATGTATATGATTCCGATATGTTTATTGAGAGTTCTCCTCAGAGCGTATTCGAGTCCACCGTTAAGGTTTACGAGCTGCTTGGTGCAGAAGTTTACTTATACTTTGATTTGGATGATTTCCCTCTCACTGCAAGAGTAGATTCCCGTACTAATGCAAGACCTGGTGACAACATTAAGTTTGCTCTTGATGTTGAGAAGATTCATGTATTTGATAAAGACACCGAGCAGATTATTACCAACTAGTCTAAAGGATATGAAGGGATGCCGGAAACGGCATCCCTTTTTAGTAGAAACGGAGGTTCTGATGATTTCCAGCCAAATTATACAAAACAGCCTGGATGAGTTAAAGGCAATTACCAGAGTGGATTTGGGAGTATATGATTTAAGCGGAACAGTGATTGCGGCTACCATGGATAAAAGTGATGTAGATAGTGAGCTGATAAGCGGATTTGCGGATTCTCCCGCAGACAGTCAGGTGATTGGCGTGCATCATCTGTTGAAGGTATGGGATGACGGAGAACTGCTCTATATTTTGTTGGCAAGGGGCGCCAGTGAAGACGCCTATATGATAGGCAAGGTTGCGGTCTGCCAGCTTCAAAATCTTGTAATCGCATATAAGGAAAAGTTTGACAGGAATAATTTCTTTCAAAATCTCCTGTTGGACAATCTGCTTTTGGTAGATGTTTATAATCGGGCGAGAAAGCTACACATTGATGCCGCCGTTCCCCGCAGTGTCTTTTTGGTGGAGACAAGGCAGGAGAAAGACGGAGCGGTGATGGAGATTTTGAAGGGGATGTATTCTTCGCAGGCGGGAGACTATATCACGGCAGTGGATGAAAACAGCGTTATATTAATTAAAGCCCTGCAGGAGGATTCCTCGGAAGAAGCCCTGCAAAAAATAGCGAATACCATCGTAGCAATGTTAAATACGGAGGCGCTGCTCAATGTGAAGGTGGCATACGGAACGGTAATACAGGAACTGAAGGATGTGTCCAAATCCTATAAAGAAGCAAAGATGGCATTGGAGGTAGGGAAAATCTTTTATGCGGAAAAGGATGTGGCCTCTTACAGTGCGCTGGGCATTGGCAGGCTGATATACCAATTGCCGGTGAATCTGTGCAAAATTTTTGTGGAAGAAATCTTTGGGGAAAATGTTCCCAATGATTTTGACGAAGAGACACTGAATACCCTAAACAAATTTTTTGAGAACAACCTTAATGTGTCGGAAACCTCCAGACAGCTCTTTGTACACCGTAACACATTGGTGTACCGAATTGAAAAAATTCAAAAGGCAACGGGTTTGGATTTGAGGAATTTTGATGACGCCCTGACCTTTAAAATTGCTTTGATGGTAGTAAATTATATGAAATATCTGGATACTTTGGAATATTGAGGACAACCCTCCGAATATACTGTAATGTGGGAACTATTCAAAAGTGCAGTTACATTCGGGGGGATTTTTTATGTTTTATGACAGAAAAATAAAATATCTGGAAGATAGAAGAGACGGGGAACATATCAGAACCGCAGGCTTTGTGAAAGCAGAAGTGAGAGGAGAGCTGTGCCGCATGACTATTCATGTGGCCGGGCTTTACAAAACGGACACTTTTGAAAAAAGCATATTTGTGTCGGGCGCAGGACGGGAAGGAAAATTGTGCGATATTAAGATTGTGGGAGGCAGGGGAGATACCGGTGAATTATGCCTTCCCAGCGGACGGTTGGGCGAGGGTGAAATCCCGTATGAAGCATTAGAGGAAATCCGCATCCCGCTTGCCGCAGGAAGGGAGATGCGATGCCTCTGGAAAAATAAGAAACCGGAGATTCTTCCGGAGAAACCTTTGCAGGAAGCGGCGCCCGAAGAGACGGAACGGGAAGAGTCGATATCCCAAGAGACGATATGGGAAGAAGCGGCGCCGGAAGAAATATTGCCTAAAGAGGCAATGCCCAAAGAAGAGCAAACATTTACTCCCGTAGAGAACGAGCAAGGTGGCGAAATTTCCGGACAAAGCATATCCGGGCAGTCCCCTAGCGATTCGCAGTCCTTCGGCGGTGCGCAACCCACCGGCGGTGCGCAACCCACCGGCGGTGGGCTTATGGAGGACAAATGGCAGCAGCTGTGTGCGATTTATCCTCATATTGCGCCCTTTCAGGACGAGAGGGAATATTTGTCCATAGAACCTCGGGATTTTGTGATATTGCCGGTCAAATATTATCGGCTGGTGAACAACAGCTTTCTGCTCCACGGTTACCACAATTATCAGCACCTGATTCTGACGCGCATCCTGTATAGGGGAGAAATCAGATACTATATCGGGGTGCCGGGAAACTACTATGAGAAAGAAAAACAGATAGCGTTGATGTTCGGCTTTGAGAGTTTTGAGTGCAAAGCGGAACCGGCCCGGACAGGCGATTACGGATATTACATGATGCGGATAGCGTTATAAAGAGTTACAATCCCTCGTAATCAAATTCGGGGATAAAGCTTTCGGATGAGGTGCCTCCCTCCTGATAAAAACCCTGAGTGATGCCTATTTTTTCGGCAAAATGAAGGACGCGGAGGTATTCTGCTTCCGTCACTTTTCGGTTTAATACAGGAATGGAGCAAACCTGTGGCATGGGAGTATATTGGTTCATAATACTGACATAAATGTCATTTTTATGAGTCTCATAAAGATAGCGGAGGATTTTCTTGGAATCCTTGGTATTTTCCGGCAAAATCATGTGACGGACTATGACTCCTCTCTTCATTAAGCCGGAGGAGGCGTCAAAAACAGGAGCACCTACCTGACGGACCATTTCCGCCAGAGCGGCGGAAGCCTTTTCAAAATAGTCCGGGGCGTGGGAATATTCGGCGCTGAGCTGCGGCGAATAATATTTTATGTCCGGCAGATAAATATCTACCAGTCCCTCCAGCATCTTTAAAGAGGAAACCTCTTCATAACCGCTTGTGTTGTAGACGATGGGAATGCATAAGCCCTGCGACTTTGCCTGAATAATCGCTGTGCAGACTTGGGGAATATAATGAGTGGCTGTCACCAGATTGATGTTGTGGGCGCCTTTTTCCTGCAGCATCAGAAAAATTTCCGACAGACGCCGAAGAGAAAGGGGTTTGCCTGTTTGTCCCGTGGCAATCTCATGATTCTGGCAGAAAATACATTTTAAATTGCACCCGGAGAAAAATACGGCGCCGGAGCCGTTTTGCCCGGAAATGCAAGGCTCCTCCCAGAAATGCAGCGCCGCCCGGGCGGCGGCAGCTTCTGCGCCCTGCCCGCAATAGCCGGTCTGCCCGTTCATGCGGTTCACATGGCATTTCCGGGGACACAGTGTACATTCGGACATTAGTTTTTGTATATCGGGATGCTGAAAATCTGTTTTGTCTGTTTTTATCATTATAATCCCCATGCATATCGCTCAAATCATTCCGCCGCGCATACAAATACCGCACACTGCTGGGGCTGTACCCACAACTCCATCCGGCGCCCTTACGGCACATGGAGGCGTCTGCTTAGTGCTGCTTTGTTCCCAACCTGACACGGTTCGCAGTTTCCATTGCGCAAGACCGGATTTCAACATTGCAGTTACAGGGAATCCCCGACAATGTACGGCTTTTTAAGTGTAGCGGTTTTCGTTTGTTTTGTCAATGGTTTTTTGGGGAAGACACTATCTCCCCGGAAATAGCTGTTGTATGTTTTGTTTATTCTATGATAAAATACAAACATAAAAGATTACCAAGATAGTTACATATTACTGTGAGCCTGTAGAGTGAAAGGCGGGGAGCTTACAGAAAGTATTGCTTTGCCTAATCAAAAAGCGGATTTAAAAGAAAGGCCGGACATTTTGATGAAAAATTAAATGCTTTAGATAAGCAGGCTAAGGAAGTGATTAACGGTTCTGGACACGAAGTGAATATTGATGCACCGGAAAGGTTGTCGGAAGTGTTTCGTGTACTTTGTAAGAAAGGAGAAGATTATGTATCCAACAATTGACATGAAATCCACCGGAATGCGCATTCGTAAAATTATGGATCAGCGAAAACTTACAGTGAAAGATGTACAGAGCTATTTAAATTTATCCAGTGTGCAAAGCATATATCATTGGCTGAGTGGGAAGAGTATGCCGACAGTTGATAATCTGTATGCTTTATCGGAACTCTTTCAACTCCCTATCGATGCAATGATTGTAGGAAACAGAACATATTATGTGCTGCTATCAAACGAATTATTTTATAGACGGATGTATGCGTATTACATTAAAGGATGTTTTTATAGTGAGGCAGACCGATATTTTGAACTACTGATTTAATGACATCATTTCATTCGCGTATTATAATTTTAATTAAAATAAAATCAAACTTGGAGGACAGGCGAATGAAAATCAGAACAGATTTTGTAACAAATTCCAGCAGTAGCAGTTTTATCATTGCCAGAAAGGAAGAGCTTTCAGAACAGCTTAAAGAAATCATTGTAAAGTTTGCACAAGATGAAATGCTCGGTGCGAAACTGCTTTCCCCTGAAAGCACAGAAGAAGAAATTCAGAGATATTTTGATGAATATTATATTGATGATGATAAACAGCAGGATATTCGTAAGGCATTGAAGAATGGTAAAACAATATATAGTGATTATGTTGTGTTTGAGGAAGCTGATTATAATTATGCAAGGCTATTTGAGAATCTTTGGGAAGAATTGGAAAATGGCGGAAGAGAAGAATTTGAAATTATTGATGGTGACCTCAATTATTAAAGGGCGGAATAAAAATGAAAATACGAAAAGAAAAAAATTTTATCTCTCTTTTTGATTCTCAAACAGGCAGATATATGCGGACAGGCATAATAAAAAATGGAAAGGATACAGGTTTTGATCCGTTTATGTCATCTTTTCCGGAATTGCTTGATGTGGGTGTTATGGGTCATTGTAAGCACGGACAGAAAGGACTGTGTGTAAAGGCGGGGATTGAGTGTTATCAGGATGGTCTGCATCAGAAGAAGCCAAATATGTGCTTACAGGATTTTGAAAATATAGCGCATCAGTGCAGACAGAAAACATTTCAGTTTGCGCTTGGTGGTTGTGGTGATCCGGATCAGCATGAGAATTTTCGGGAAATTCTTGAAATTTGTGATAGTGAAGGGATTGTTCCCAATTTTACAACTTCAGGCCTTGGTATCACAAGAGAATCAGCTCGTCTTTGTAAGGAGTATTGTGGTGCGGTAGCGGTAAGCTGGTATCGAAGTGAATATACTCAAAAAGCAATTGATTTTTTGGTTAAAGAAGGAGTAAAAACTAATATCCATTTTGTCTTAAATAAATTTACGGTTCATGAAGCAGTGGAACGCCTTAAAAACCACGGTTTTCCGGAAGGTATAAATGCGGTTGTATTTCTTTTGCATAAACCGGTCGGACTTGGGAAAAAGGAAAATATTATTACAATTGAACATATGGAATTTCAACAGTTACTCCAATTGGCAGTATCTGGTAAGATGGCTTACAAGATTGGATTTGATTCCTGCACTGTACCGGCGCTAATCAATGTCGAGAGTAATATGGCGCAAAATAGTTTAGATACTTGTGAAGGAGCAAGATGGTCAGCTTATATTTCCTCAGATATGCAGATGATGCCATGCAGTTTTGATAATCAAGAGATGCGCTGGGCGGTTGATTTAAGAAAATATACTATTGAGGAAGCGTGGAACAGCGTGAAATTTGAGGATTTTCGGAATCGTTTGAGGTCGGCTTGCCCTGATTGTGAGAAGCAGAGAGTGTGTATGGGCGGCTGTCCAATCAGACCGGAAATTGTCTTATGTAAGAAAAAAGCGTTATATAACTGGGATTTTTCTATATGGTTATGAAGTACAGGAGCAGGAAATCAAGAAATGGAGATTTCCTGCTTTTATGCTGAACCGAAAGTATTGGTGGTAAGTTAACCTGTATCGGGTGCGAACCGTGTAGGCTTATTTATTTTTGCTAGTTGTTCTTATCTATGTAGGCAAGCAGTGCAATAAGAAATGTTCCTTGGAAATATTCGGTGCGGTATTTTTCTGTGCAGGCAGGATAATTAGGCAGGGGATCATTAAAAAATACAGCCGAAAACAGTCTGAAATGGCGACTAGAGGGTTCCGGCAACCAAAAACGGGCACCCGGTCAACTGGGTCTAAAATAAATCACTATGTGTTCCTGTCCGGGTGAGATATAGAATTAGATTATCCCCGTCCACTTCGTAGACCAAGAGCCAATCCGGAGTGATATGGCATTCACGGCATCCTGTATAATCCCCGAAAAGCTGGTGATCCCTGTTCTTTTCAGACAACGGTTCCCCTGCCGCAAGTTTTTTGATAATATCGGTCAGCAGGGAAATATCGAAGCCGCGCTTTTTCACGCGTTTTAAATCTTTTTGAAATTTTGTAGTCGGTCTTATGTTATACATCGTCAAGTAGATCCTCCATCATCTGATCGACATCGGAATAAGTCTTGCCGAGGCATGGATTGGCTTTCATTCTCTTTACTTCCTCGATGGCGCTGGCAGTTTCGGCATTTGGTATATCGCCGCTAATCTCAAAGGGTATCCTATACTCCCGCACCGCTTTCCGCGCAAAAATATTGAAAGCCGTTGTCATCGTCATTCCCATATCAGAACAGAACGCCTCAAACTGCCGTTTCAAATCTGCGTCCATTCGAATGTTGATGTTTGTATTCGCCATAAGTATCAACTCCTCTCGTTCTTATTATATTCATTGTATGGCTTTTTATTTACAATGTCAATAGAAAACTCGAGAAAAATATCCCTTGACAAAAGCCAAACGCTATCTTATAATCAAACCATATCAAATTCCAAATGTCTTGATTCAGGTATTTTCAGGCGTTTCTGCCGCAGTGATTTCACTTGAAGGACGGAAAATATAGAGTAAAGTTTTTGTCAGTTGAAACAGAGAAATAAATAGAGAGTACCAG
>JAMPEY010000047.1 GCA_023664665.1 Lachnoclostridium sp. | reverse complement strand
GTTTCCGCAATGGATACCCAGGGATTGTTGTGGCAGAAGATGCCTGCATTTTCCTTGTATCCGGGGGGATAGGAGGAAACTTCCCCAAGCTCTAAGTGATATTCGGTGTAGGCAGGCTGCAGAAGCATCACGCCGTATTTCGTGTCCAGCTTTTCCTTTACGGAATCCAAAGCCTTCTTGGCAAGCCCCTCTTTTACGCCCACGCCTGCCAGCACGCAGAAGCCCTGAGGCTCAATGTAAATCTG
This sequence comes from Lachnoclostridium sp., assembly GCA_023664665.1. Lineage (GTDB taxonomy): Bacteria > Bacillota > Clostridia > Lachnospirales > Lachnospiraceae > Acetatifactor. The sequence goes on along the minus strand of JAMPEY010000047.1, from coordinate 17,020 downwards.
CCCTTCCTTACATTCCTTGGAGCCAACCTTATGGCTGTAGGCATCATAAGCCCGGACAAACCAATCGCCGTCCCAGCCATCCTTTAAGATGGCATCGTACATGTCGGCAACTTCTTTGCGGGCGCGCTCTGCTTCCGCTCCATCACCCATTAACTCGCACAACTGCGCATATTCTTCTCCGTATTTTACAAACATGCCCGCAATAAATACTGACTCCGCAACCGGTCCCTCGCTGGGGCCGAAGGTCTGGAAGGACTCACCGGGATGCTCGGAGAAACAGTTCAGGTTCAAACAGTCGTTCCAATCCGCGCGCCCGATTAGAGGAAGCTTGTGGGGACCCTTGTGGTTGATGATATAATTAAAGGAACGCTGTAAATGATTCATAAGGGGAGTGGCAATGCTCTCATCATTGTCAAAGGGAACCATTTGTGTCAAAATGGAAGTGTCTCCGGTTTCACGCACATATGCGCTGGTGCCTGCGATGAGCCACAGAGGGTCATCATTAAAACCGCTTCCGATATCGGAGTTGCCTTTCTTGGTAAGGGGCTGGTATTGGTGATAAGCACTTCCGTCCGGAAACTGCGTGGAGGCAATGTCAATAATGCGCTCCCTTGCGCGGTCGGGAATCAAATGCACGAACCCCAATAAATCCTGACAGGAATCGCGGAAGCCCATGCCCCTTCCGATGCCGGACTCATAATAAGAAGCGGAGCGGGACATATTGAAGGTCACCATGCACTGATATTGGTTCCAGATGTTTACCATGCGGTTGACTTTCTCATTGGAAGAGGAAACGGTATACTTGGAAAGCAGATTCTTCCAATAATCCTTTAATGCGGCAAACGCTTTGTCCACGCCTTCCTCCGTATTGTATTTGGAGAGCATTCGGAAAGCGGGTTTCTTATTGATAATTCCATGGGATTCCCATTTGTCGTCCTCAGGATTCTCGATGTAACCCAATACAAAAATAAAAGTTTTGCTCTCGCCGGGGTGCAAGGTGACATCAAGCTGGTGGGAAGCGATGGGTGACCAGCCGCTTGCGATGGAATTGGTGCAGGCGCCGTTTTCCACCGCTTCCGGTTCGTCTGCCCCCCGGTAGGCACCCAGAAAGGCATCCCTGCTGGTGTCAAAGCCCGCCACTTTTTCGTTTACGGAATAAACCGCATAATGGTTGCGGCGTTCCCTGTATTCGGTTTTGTGGAAAATCGTGGAATCCACCACTTCCACCTCGCCGATGCTTAAGTTACGCTGGAAATTCTTCATATCGTCATCCGCGTTCCAAAGACACCATTCCACATAAGAAAATACGGAAAAATTCTTTACGGCGTCGGAATTGTTGGTGAGGGTCAGTTTGGAAATCTCGCAGTTATCCTCCGTGGGGACGAAAGTGAGGACGGATGCCTGCAGCCCGTTTTTAGAGGAAGTAAAGCGGCTGTAGCCGATTCCGTGGCGGCACTCATAAGAATCCAAAGGAGTTTTTGCGGGCTTCCATCCGGGATTCCATACACAGTTTCCGTCCTTTACATAAAAATATTTACCGTTCATATCTGTGGGCACATCATTATAGCGGTATCTTGTGATGCGCAGAAGCTTGGCGTCCTTATAAAAAGAATATCCGCCGCAAGTGTTGGAAATAAGACTGAAAAACTCGTTGGTTCCCAGATAATTAATCCAGGGAAGAGGTGTTTTGGGGGTGGTGATGACATATTCCTGATTGGCATCGTCAAAATAACCAAATTTCATGATTGATACCTCCTTGTCCGCTTCACGGACATAAATGAAATAATTTGAAAGTTTACTTTTCCTGTTTTTCGGTTTCTACGCTGTTTTTTGTGTGATTTGGGCTTATGGGTGCGGCGCAGGCACAAACCCATGAGCAAAAAATCAAATTTTATGAAAACGATTAAGGAGATGCCCCACAATCTGACTCAAATTATACAGAATATCATGTGAAAATGCAACAAAAATATAAAAAAGCCGAGGCACATTATAAAATCCAGACATTTTCTTGATAAGTTTATACAAAAATTTTACAAAAAGCCTTGCAAAATTATTCAAAATGATATATAGTAATCTTACGAAAACGATTAAGTAATTGGGAGAACTGCCATGGCATCACTGAAGGATATCTCCAAGATATGCGGAGTTTCAGTAGCTACTGTCAGTAAAGCGCTGAACGACCACAAGGACATCGGAGAAGACACAAAAAAGCATATCAGGCAGGTTGCCAAGGAGATAGGGTATTCTCCGAATCTTTCAGCGAGGGCATTAAAGACAAACAGAACTTATGAAATCGGCGTTTTGTTTATGGATGATGCATTGAGCGGATTGACCCACGATTATTTTTCCAGAGTATTGGACAGTTTTAAAAGGTCCGCAGAGAAGAGCGGATATGACATTACTTTTATCAATGCCTGCAGGAACAGGGAAGGGCGGATGTCCTATCTGGAGCATTGCAGATACCGCGGCTTTGACGGCGTGATGCTTGCCTGTATCGATGTATCGGACCCGGAGGTTATAGAGCTGGTACAAAGCGACATTCCAATGGTGACGATAGATTATCTGTTCAATAACCGGATTGCGGTGATATCCGATAATGTGGCAGGCATGAGGGAGCTGTTGGAATATATTTATGGAAAAGGGCACAGAAAAGTCGCCTATATCCATGGGGCAAAATCTGCGGTAACCGACAGCCGACTCACCAGCTTTTACAATACGGCGGAAAAATTGGGAATGGAAGTCCCGGAAGAATATATCGGTGAAGCCGCATACCGAAATACGGAAGATACCTATCAGGTGACAAATGAGCTGCTGGATTTACAAAATCCCCCCACATGTATTATTTTTCCGGACGATTTTGCGGCTTTTGGCGGAATCAATGCCATCAGGGACAGAAACTTAAGGATACCGGAGGATGTTTCGGTGGCCGGATATGACGGCATCAATGCGGCAAGACATATACAGCCCAGCCTTACCACCATCAGGCAGGATACGGAGCAGATGGGATGTGTGGCTGCGAGAGAATTGATCAGTCTTATCGAAAGACCGAAAACTACCATAGTAGAACAGATTGTAATACCCGGAAGCCTGATAGAAGGGCAGTCCGTGGCGGAAATCAATTAGGCATTTATAGTGCAAGCTATGAAGATAAATGCAATACTAATAACATATTTTCAGGAGGTATGAAAATGAAGAAAAAGGTACTTAGCGCTTTGTTAGCTGCAACAATGGTTGCCGCTGCGTTTACCGGATGCGGAAATAAGAACACCGGCAAGGCAGGAGGAGTTTCCGACGGCGGCAAGGTGCTCAATATTTATGTCTGGAATGAGGAATTCAAGAGCCGTGTGACAGACCATTATCCCGGTTACACGAAAGTGGATGCAACCCATGGTACCATCGGCGATGTGTCTGTAGTCTGGAATGTTACTCCTAATGAGAATAACGCTTACCAGAATAATCTGGATACTACTCTGAAGAAGCAGGCAAGCGCAAAAGCGGATGACAAGATTGACATTTTCCTTGTGGAAGCCGACTATGCGTTAAAGTATGTTGATACCGATTATACGCTAGCGGTAAAGGATTTGGGAATTACCGATGCGGACTTGGCTAATCAGTATCAGTACACCAAGGACATCGTTACCGATTCCAAGGGCGTTTTGAAGGGCGTTTCATGGCAGGGCTGCCCCGGTGTAATGTTCTACAGCCGCAGTGCAGCAAAAGAAGTATTCGGAACGGATGACCCCGCTAAGGTTCAGGAGTATGTTAAGGATTGGGATACTTTTGCAACAAGCGCTGCTACCTTGAAAGAAAAAGGTTATAGCATTGTTTCTACCGTAAACGATACATACCGTGTATATTCCAACAATGTAACTTCTCCCTGGGTAGTTGACGGCAAGATTAATGTGGACGCAAACATTAAGAAGTGGGTTGATGATTCCAAGAAGCTGGTAGATGCAAAAGAGACCAATACCTATGATTTGTGGAGTGATGATTGGAAGAAAGGATTCTTCCCCGAAGGAAAGGTATTTGCTTACTTTGGTCCCGCTTGGCTTGTAAACTTCTCCATGGCTGCAGATGAAGCAGGCTCCATCGGTAACAAGGGCGATTGGGGAGCAACCGAAGGACCTCAGGGATTTTTCTGGGGGGGCACTTGGATTTGTGCGGCAGCCGGAACAGACAACTCAAGCCTTGTAAAGGACATTATGCTTAAGCTGACCACCGATGAAGATATCATGACGGACATTGTAGTAGCCGATGATGATTTCGTAAATAACAAGCCTGCTATGGAAGCATTGGCAAGCGGCGAAAAGAAAGTAAAAGATGAAAAGGGCAATGATGTAGAATACTCCAGCAAGATTTTAGGCGGACAGAACCCTCTGGCTATGTACTGCGCAGGCGTAAACAATCTTGATTTGAGCAACCTTTCCGCTTATGATCAGGGCTGTAACGAAGAATTCCAGACCGCTATGAAGAATTACTTTAACGGCAGCGCTACTTATGAAGAGGCTCTTGAACTCTTCTATAAGGCTGTTGAAGAGAAGTATCCCGGACTGACTCATTAATCCGGCGGCATCAACAGATAGGCTTAACCATGCCTGCTTGAATCATCAGGCAGGCATGGTTTTTTATATCATTCGGAAATTGCGACAGTGAAAAACCATTCTGAAATCGTCGCTGCCGAGCGACGATTTTTTAAAAAGAATGCCACAAAGTCTGCAGCAGATTTTTACAAGAAGTGATTTCTTAATGAGGTGGAGATTTGCTGCGGACTTTGTAGCAACTAAGTAAAACGGAGGGCGTATGAATAAAAAAGTAAAACGAGGAAAGGTCGTAAGCTATAACAAGTGGGGATATATTTTTCTGATACCATTTGTGACAGTGTATCTGATATTTCAGTTTATTCCCTTGGTCAGTACCATTTACAATAGTTTTTTTGAGAATTATCTTGACGGGCTTGCGCAGGTAGGACCCAATTTCGTTTGGTTTGAAAACTATAAGGCGATTTTTTCTGATGGTGACATCTGGCTATATACCAAAAATACATTAATCATGTGGGTGATGGGCTTTGTGCCTCAGATTATTGTATCCCTGCTTTTGGGTGCATGGTTTTCTGACCCGAGTCTGCGGCTTAAAGCGCAGGGTTTCTTTAAGACGGTTATCTATTTGCCGAATCTGATTATGGCTTCCGCGTTTGCCATGCTATTCTTTACCCTGTTTTCGGACAGCGGTCCCATCAATGCTATGTTAGTACAAATGGGAATTTTGCAGGAGCCTTTTAAATTCATGTCCAATGTCTGGAGCGTCCGGACTCTGGTGGCGTTCATGAACTTTATCATGTGGTTTGGAAACACCACGATACTGCTGATGGCGGGCATGATGGGAATTGATACCTCCTTGTTTGAAGCGGCACAGGTGGACGGGGCAACTTCCACACAGGTATTTTTTAAGATTACCCTGCCCCTGCTGAAACCGATTTTGATTTATGTAATGGTTACTTCTTTAATCGGCGGTCTGCAGATGTTCGATGTTCCTCAGGTGCTGACAAACGGTAAAGGTGACCCCATGAGGTCTTCCATGACCCTGATCATGTATCTGAACAAGCATCTGTTCAGCGAGAACTATGGTATGGGCGGCGCGTTGTCCGTTTTCCTGTTCGTTATTACGGGTATCCTCAGCTTGATTATTTTTAAGTTTTCCAATGACCCCAAACCAAAGAAAGAAAAGTAGGAGGTGGTGACAATGAGTAAAGAAGGAAGTATGGAAACAAAAAAAGGTCTTGGCATCCACGCCAGAAGAATTATCGCATATGTCGTATTAGTAGTTGTATCCTTTTTGTGCCTGTTCTGGTTTTATATCTTATTTGTCAATGCCACCAGATCAAATTCTCAGTTAAGCAGAGGTTTTACTCTGTTACCCGGTACAAATTTGTGGAAGAATTGGCTGAATCTCATACATGGCAGCCAGCCTGTTTTGACGGGCCTGCTCAACAGCGTGATTGTGGCAGGCTTCAGCGCATTATTCTGTACTTATGTGTCCACCATGACAGCTTATGCGATTCATGCCTATGATTTTAAGTTGAAAAATTTTATGTTTACCTTTATACTAATGGTTATGATGATTCCCACACAGGTAACGGCATTGGGTTTCTTGCAGTTAGTACGCGCAATGAGGCTGGAAGACAGTTTTATCCCTTTGATTGTGCCGGCAATGGCGGCTCCCGTGACTTTTTTCTATATGAAACAGTACATGGACAGCGCCCTGCCCCTGTCATTGATTGAAGCGGCGAGGATTGACGGCTCCGGGGAATTCCGTACCTTCAATACCATTATTCTTCCGCTGATGAAACCGGCGATTGCGGTGCAGGCAATCTTCACATTTGTCAGCAGCTGGAACAATTATTTTACGCCGGCTCTGATTCTCCATGATGATAAAAAGAAGACGCTGCCTATTTTGATTGCACAGTTGAGAAGTGCGGATTTCCTTAAGTTTGACATGGGTCAGGTTTATGTGATGATTGCATTCTCGATTTTCCCGGTGATTCTGGTTTACTTGATTCTGTCCAAACATATCGTTCAGGGTGTTGCAATGGGCAGTGTGAAGGGTTAAGTGTGTAAAGAAATTCTAAGCCAGCAAAATACGCTGACTAAGAATTTCTAAGTTACACACTGAAGAACGCAAAACCAGCGTTCTTCGCACATAAAAGATTTTTTAAGCAGTCATAAAACGCCTGCTAAGAAAATCTAAGTTTCGCCTCGGAAGAACGCAAAAGCAGCGTTCTTCGCACACAAAAGAATTTCTAAGTTACACACTGAAGAACGCAAAACCAGCGTTCTTCCCGAAGGTTTATGGTAGTTATAAAATTTAAAATATAAGGAGGACATGTAGAATGGATGATTTCGGAGAAGTGTTTGTGCGTTTTTTTAACAACCTGTTAAGCGGTATCCCCAATATTCTTTATGCGGTACTGCTTCTGGTGATTGCCTTTGTGGCGGCGACAGTGGTAAAATCCCTGCTGACAAAGCTGCTTAAGGCAATTAAGGTGGAGAACCTGATGGGCAAGGTTGGCGTAAGTGAGAAAGCCGCCCAGAGTGTGGTGGAGTTTATCGGAAAGCTGGCTTATTTTGTGGTATTTCTATTATTCCTGCCGGCTGTGCTGGATAAGCTCGGAATGCAGAGTGTATCTTCGCCGATTGTTATATTGGCAAACTCCTTCCTTGCATTTGTGCCGAAGCTGATTGGCGCAGGCATCATTATTACGGTGGGTGCGTTTATTGCCAATATTATCAAAGAATTGTTGATTCCCGTTCTGAAGGCAGTCAAGGTGGATGCGCTTCAGGAAAAAGCCGGAATTGAGGCGTCGGAAACCACTTCTTTCTCTTCTATTATTGCCAATGTAGTTTATGCCGTGATTTTATTGGTGGTGATTACCTCGGCCTTGGACGAGCTTGGAATTTATGCTATTTCCCAGCCTGCAAATGCAGTTGTCACCAGTATTTTTGCAGCGATTCCCAATGTGCTGTGCGCAATTTTGATTATTGCAATCGGCGTGTTTATTGCAAATCTGGTAGGAAAGCTTTTGGAGGCTCTGCTTGCGGGCGTTGGTACGGACAAGCTGCTGGAAAAGATTACAGGTTCCGCTTCCAAGAAAATCGGACTTTCTAAGGCGATTGCAGCGGTGGTAAAATATGTACTGATGGTTATTTTCCTTGTACAGGGTGTAAATGTTTTGCAGCTTCCGATTCTGACCCAGATAGGCGCGGCAATCATCTCTTATATGCCTGCGGTACTGAGCGCAATTATTATCATTGCAATCGGTATGTTTGCGGCAAATACCACGGAAGCGGCACTGAGTAAGAAATTCCCCAATGCAAAAGCAGGCGCTTTGATTGCAAAGGTTATCATTTATGTGCTTGTAGCATTTATGTGCCTGAGCCAGCTCGGAATTGCAACCGCTATTGTGGAGACCACATTCATCCTGATTATTGCAGCTTTGTGCGTAGCGTTTGCGGTAGCGTTCGGCGTAGGCGGCAGACAGTTCGCGGCTCACAGATTAGAAGAGCTGGAAGAAAAGATTGGCGAAAATAAGAGCGGTAAATAGAGAACGGTAAATTGTTTAACAAGGGGCTGTCACAATGTTGTGGCAGTCTCTTTTATATTTCTACGGTAATTCCATACCCGATATTGGGATTCATGGTGCAGTAGGCCGCATCCGCGGCAAAAATAAACAAAAGGAGAAGCATAAGACTCAGACGCCATTTCTGCGAAAGCCTATCATATATTTTGTCATAAGCAGGAAGAAGCAGGCAGACCAGCGCCGTTCCGCCAAGACCGAAAACCACTGCCCCAAGCAGGCAGATTCTGCCGCTGATATTTAGAAAATGCCCGCTGTAGTCCCACCAGCGGATTCCCCATTGCAGTTCCAGAAAATAACTGGTTACATATTCCAAGACGGAACAGAGAATCAGCGACCATAGAAACACTCTCAAAGGCTTTTTCCGGTAGGAATGCAGAAAAAGGCATAATAATAACCCGCCCACACCATAGATGGGGAGGTATGGTCCCTTGTAAATTCCGCGGTTGATAAAGGTATGGCTTGTGATATAGAACAATACCACTTCCCAAAGCCAGCCGATAAAGGAAATGATAAAAAACAGCAGAGTATAATAGTCAAAATTCATTTTCTTGTCCATGTGGACTATGGTGCCCTGATGCGGAAGAGATTATGCAAGAAAAGTCCTGCCGATTCAAGACATTTTGTGGTAGAATGCTATTGAATCGGCAGGACTTTTTCTTGTGATAAGTATGAGTAGCGGAGAGCATGGGATTCGAACCCACGGTGCCTTTCGGCACACGGCTTTTCGAGAGCCGCACCTTAAACCACTCGGACAACTCTCCGTGCTTCTGACTCTATCTATTTTAAAGGAAAAAGAAAATAATTGCAACTACCATTCACAAACTTGTGCAGTTTTTATGGTTGTATCAAAGAATATTTTAGGCTATAATAGACTTATGATTTTGTAGATAACGGGCTGTCTTAAGGGCGGCGGAATGGAGGAGCAGATGAAGAGAATTGGTATGTTGACCAGCGGCGGAGATTGTCAGGCGCTAAATGCTGCCATGAGGGGCGTGGTAAAAACCATGGACAACTCAAATGAAACCGTAGAGATTTACGGTTTCCTCGACGGTTATAAGGGATTGATTTATGGAAATTTCCAGATGCTTACAGGCCGGGATTTTTCCGGTATTCTGACAAAAGGCGGAACGATTTTAGGCACCTCCAGAACTCCCTTTAAGACAATTAAAGACCCCGATGAAAACGGTTTGGACAAAGTGGAGGCAATGAAGCAGAATTATTATAAGCTAAAGCTGGACTGCCTTGTTATCCTGGGCGGTAACGGAACCCACAAGACGGCAAATCTTCTCAGGGAAGAGGGCCTTAACATAGTGACCCTGCCGAAGACCATTGACAATGACCTTTGGGGCACGGATATGACCTTCGGTTTCCAGAGTGCGGTGGATATCGCTACCAATGCCATTGACTGCATTCATACTACCGCGGCTTCCCACGGGCGTGTGTTTATCGTGGAGGTTATGGGACATAAGGTGGGATGGCTGACCTTGAATGCCGGAATGGCAGGAGGCGCGGATATCATTTTAATTCCTGAGATTCCTTATGATATTGATAAAATAGTGGAAAAGATTGAGGAGCGCAATAAGAGAGGAAGCTGCTTTACCATTATGGCAGTGGCGGAGGGTGCAATCTCAAAGGAGGATGCAAAGCTTTCCAAGAAGGAATATAAAGAGAAATTGAAGAAATTGATTTATCCTTCCGTTTCTTATGAAGTGGCTGCGGATATTCAGAAAAAGACAGGCAGGGAAGTGCGCGTGACGGTTCCGGGACATATGCAGAGAGGCGGAAGTCCCTGTCCTTATGACAGAGTATTTGCAAGCCGTCTGGGTTCTGAAGCGGGCAGGATGATTTTGGACAATCAGTACGGATTCATGGTAGGATATAAGAACCGTGAGATTGTAAAGGTGCCTTTAGAGGAGGTAGCGGGCAAGTTAAAGTATCTGGATCCCCATGCGACCATTGTGCAGGAGGCAAAACTTCTGGGCATCAGCTTTGGCGACTAACAAGCGTGAAAAGGAAGGACACTGTTTCATGTCATATATGGCTCTTTATCGAAAGTTCCGCCCGCAGACCTTTGCGGATGTGAAGGGGCAGGATCATATTGTAACTACGCTGAAAAATCAGCTTAAGGCAAACCGCATCGGTCATGCCTATCTGTTTACGGGGACCAGAGGAACCGGTAAAACCACGGTGGCAAAGATTTTTGCAAGGACGGTAAACTGCGAGAATCCCACGGAGGACGGTCCCTGTACGCAGTGCCGTATCTGTAAGGCGATTGCATCGGGAGCCAGCATGAATGTGATTGAAATTGATGCGGCTTCCAACAACGGTGTGGACAATATCAGGGAGATTGTGGACGAGGTTTCTTATTCTCCCACGGAAGGAAAATATAAGGTTTATATTATTGATGAGGTTCATATGCTTTCTTCGGGAGCGTTTAACGCGCTTTTAAAAACGCTGGAAGAACCGCCCTCTTATGTGATTTTTATTCTGGCGACCACAGAGGTGCACAAGCTTCCCATTACCATTCTTTCCAGATGCCAGCGGTATGACTTTAAGCGTATTTCCATTGAGACCATTACAGGGCGTATGAAGGAACTCATGGCGCAGGAGCAGATGCAGGCACAGGAGAAAGCGTTGCGGTATATAGCCAAGACGGCGGACGGTTCCATGAGAGACGCCTTGAGTTTGTTAGACCAATGTATTGCCTTTCATCTGGGAGAAGAGCTGACCTATGACAAGACGCTGGATGTACTTGGCGCCGTGGACACGGCAGTGTTCAGCCGTCTGTTAAGGTGCGTGCTGGAACGGGATGTAACAGGGTGTGTGGAGCTTTTGGAAGAGATTGTGATGCAGGGGCGTGAGCTTGTTCAGTTTGTCACGGATTTTACATGGTATTTGAGAAATCTGATGCTGGTGCAGTCCTCGGACAATTTGGAGGATGTTATTGATATGTCCTCGGACAATCTGGTTCATTTGAAAGAAGAGGCAGCCATGGTGGAGACAGAGAGGGTCATTCGCTATATCCGTATCTTTTCGGAGCTTTCCGGGCAGATCCGTTATGCCTCCCAGAAACGTATTCTGGTGGAGATTGCGCTGATAAAGCTGTGCAGACCTGATATGGAGACCAAGCAGGACGCATTGTTGGACCGTATCAGGCAGGTAGAAGATAAGGTAGAAAAGGGTGTGACGGTGGTGTCCGCCACATCTGACAATAGTGTCAGTTCTTCGGGAAATGCACGGACAGCAGCTGCTTTCCCAAAGCCTGTGCTGCCGAAGGCAGTACCGGAGGATGTCAAGGCAATTGTGGCAAAATGGGCATCCATTGTGGGAAATGCCGATCAGCCCATGAGGACTTATCTCAAGTCCGCCAAATTGAGCCTTGGCGGCGATAACCGTTTGATGGTGGTGCTTGTGGACGGTAATGCATCGGACTATTTTACCAGACATGAGCAGAATAAAGAACAATTGGAAGCGTTGTTATCTGATTTTTCCGGCAGGGAGATAGAGGTAAACATACAGACGGTGCGGGACGAAGGGGAGTTTGAACAAACCTATGTGGATTTATCCCAAGTGATTCATATGGATATCGAAGAAGAAGCGGAATGAAGATTTTGCACCGGTTCATTAATGGTTTGTGCATAGAAACATAAAAATCAGATTAGGAAGAAAGGAAGAGTAAAATGGCAAGAAGAGGTGGTTTTCCGCAAGGCGCAATGCCCGGCAACATGAGCAATCTGATGAAGCAGGCGCAGCGTATGCAGAGACAGATGGAGGAAAGTCAGAAAGAGCTTGAGGCAAGAGAGTTTAAGGCGACTACGGGAGGCGGTGCGGTGGAAGTGACCGTGAATGGCAAGAAAGAGCTGTTAAGTCTTAAACTGGCGGAGGAAATTGTGGACCCCGAGGATATCGAGACTTTGCAGGATGCCATTATGGCGGCGATAAACGAAGCAATGAAACAGGTAGATGATGTTAACTCTGAGATGATGGGCAAGATGACCGGAGGCCTTGGAGGAGGATTCCCCTTCTAATGGAATTGTATAGCGGGCATATCAACAAGTTAATAGAGGAATTGGCTGCATTGCCGGGAATCGGCAGTAAATCCGCACAGAGGCTTGCATTTCATCTGATCAATATGCCGCAGGACAGGGTCAACCGCCTTGCCAATGTGATGATGGAAGCAAAGGCAAATGTGCGTTATTGCAAGGAATGTTATACCCTGACGGATAAGGAAGTCTGTCCCGTATGCGCCAATGCAAAGCGCAATCATGGAATGATCATGGTGGTGGAAAATGTCAGGGATTTGGCGGCATATGAGAAAACCGGGAAGTATGAGGGTGTGTATCATGTACTGCATGGCGCAATTTCGCCCATGCTGGGTATCGGACCCGGGGATATCAGACTGAAAGAGCTGATAGAACGCCTTCAAGGGGATGTGGAGGAAGTGATTATTGCTACCAACTCCAGTCTCGAGGGAGAGACCACGGCGATGTATATCAGTAAATTGATCAAGCCTACAGGTATTAAAGTCACCAGAATAGCCAGCGGTGTGCCGGTGGGCGGCGATTTGGAGTATATTGACGAAGTGACGCTTCTGCGGGCGCTTGAGGGAAGGACGGAAGTATAAAGTTTGAAAGTGAATTTCAAACTCTTCATTAGTGGCAGTATCGCAGGCAGAAGCCTGCGATATGCAAGGGTATAAAGACGAGAAGAGGAGCGAGTATATGGCTGTAGAGAAGAGTTTGTTCGGAAAGAGCCCAAAGGGGCAGGAAATCACATTATATACAGTGACAAACAGCAGGGGAATGACAATGGCAGTGACGGATTTGGGTGCTGTTTTGGTAAAGCTGTCGGTACCGGATCAAAGCGGTCGGGCGGAGGATGTGGTATTGGGCTTTGACAAGGCGGAAAATTATTTTGGCAATCCCAGCTTTTTTGGTGCGGTGATAGGTCCCAATGCCAACCGGATAGACAAAGCGGCTTTTACACTGGACGGCACAGAATATCGGTTGGATGTGAATGATGGTCCCAACAATCTGCACAGCCATATAGAGTTAGGATACCATAAGCGCATTTGGGATGCCCAGACTTGTGACAATGGTGTCACTTTTTCTTTGGAGGATGATGCTACCATGGGATTTCCCGGTAAAAAGCAGTTGCAGATTACTTACACCCTGAGTGAGGACAATAAAGTGGAGCTGCGCTATCACGGAAGCAGCGACATGAGGACTATTTTTAACCCTACCAATCATTCTTATTTTAATCTGGAGGGTGAGGGAAACGGTATTATTGAGGAGCATGAGCTTTGGCTGAATGCCCGGGCTTATACGCCGGTGGTGCAGGGAGCCATCCCCACGGGAGAGATTCAGGCGGTTACGGGAACTCCCATGGATTTCACTCGAATGAAGCGGATAGGTCTGGAAATTGACGCAGATTTTGAACAGTTAAAGCTGACCTCCGGCTATGACCATAATTGGGTGATTGACGGGTGGGACGGCACGCTGAAACATATCGCCACGGTAAAAGCTCCGAAGAGCGGGAGAATGATGAAGGTTTTTACCACGCTTCCCGGCGTACAGTTTTACGCAGGCAATTTTATTGACAGGCAGGAGGGCAAGGGAGGAAAGGTTTACGACAAACGATATGGTCTGTGTCTGGAAACGCAGTATTATCCCGATGCCATCCATCACGAGAATTTTCCTTCCTGCGTTATGGCGGAATATGATTCGGTGACGGTTTATGCCTTTGAGTGATGATTCGGAACTTTGCAAATAAAGTCGAACATTTTTTTGATTGTCCCGACAAAGAATGATAAAATACCTCGCATACCGATGCTATATTGTATAGAAACGATATGGGAGGTGTTTTTATGGAATTGCCAAAAAACATTACACAGGTTGGAGAAGTAAACCGTACTTTTAAGGTTTATGTGGAAGATTATGTCATTTCTTATTTGAAGCAGCTCAACAGGACTGCCGCCGATAAGGATATGGCAGTGGCTATGTACGGAGTCCGCAAAGAGGAGGGGGAGGTGGCCTACCTGTTTTTCTATGGCGCCTGCAAGTTGGATTTTTTGCAGCGGGAGACCAGGCATCTCTCTCAGGCACAGCAGCAGGAGATAGAGAAAGCCAGAAGGAGATATTTTGCCGAATATCAATTTTTGGGGTATCGGCTGTTGAACGGCGAAATGATAGAAGGATTTCATATATGCGAGCAGGGAATTTGCAGATACATAGGAGGGTATGCACAGTTTTATGAAAAGAATGACGCCATGCTTGCGTATATGTTGGAGGTTCGGGAGCAGGAAACGGCGCCTGAAGTAGTGGACAGCGAAAAGTATGATATGGTGAAGAAGCGTCAGGAGGAACGGAAAGCACAGACCGAGGGTCTGAGTGAAAAAGAAAGGGAGGATCTGTCAGAGACATGGAAAAGCAGAAAGAGCTACCGAAAGCAGGAAAGCGCAGGACTGCAAGGGATGAAGCTTGCTGTGGCGGCGGTGTTTGCCTTATTGTGTCTGGCGGGGATATTTACCCTTCGTGAAACCGGCAGTACAGAAGATATACAGGTAGCTGCCAGGGATATCGTAAAGGGAGTCACGGAACAGAAGCTTCCGGACGCACAGGAGGCGGGTTCCGCTAATGTGCAGAATTCCGACAATCATAGCGTGTTAGTGACAGAGGACAAGCTTTCGCAGGCATTACAGAAGGAGAATCAGGAGGCGGATAAGCAAAAAGAGACTCAGGATGCGGTTAATGACGAAGAAAATAAAGGTGAGGACAATGCAGCCGATACCAATCAGAATTCTGTGGGAAGTAATGCAGATGACAAGCGTGACGAGGAAAATGCGACAACCGTGTCAGATAAAACGCAGACATCCGCCGGGGCGAAGCCGGTTTCTTATACGATAAAGGCGGGGGATACCTTAAATGCAATCAGTCTGCGCAATTACGGAACAAAGGAAAGAGTTGCGGAAATCTGCAAATTGAATGAGATTACCGACCCGGATGATATTAAAGTAGGGCAGAAGATTCTGCTACCCTGATAAAAAATGCCTGAAATGCGGTACTTTTTATTCGGATTTCAGTTGCAGAAAAGTTGCGGCATGGGAGTTAGTGTGATATACTAGTAAGAACAGAAGATATAAAGAGGTCATTGCATGGTAGATATTAGAAGCTATCTGAAAGAGAAAAAAGAGAGAGAGCAAAATCAGACCAATTTCAGGCAGAAGCTCAGACTCCACAAGCTGACGGCGCTTTATCGGGTTATGCTGGTGGCGGTGGCAATCATTGCTTTGGCAGCGCTGGTGATGCTACAGTATCAGAGGCATATTTATACGAGTTATGATATTGTATCTTCCGTGGAGAGAGAAACCTCGGAGGCGGCGACAGATGTACGCCTGTATGATTCTATTCTTACCTATAGTAAGGACGGCGCTCATTGCACGGATGCCAAAGGCAATGTAATATGGAATGAAACCTATCAGATGCAGGATATTTTGATAGCGATGAACCGGGATGTGGTAGCTATTGGCAGTTATAACGGGCGGGAGATTTACATAAGCAATACAAAAGGACAGTTGGGAAGCATTGATACGGCAATGCCGATTCGTAATATTGCCGTTTCGGCAGCGGGCGATGTGACCGCGGTTCTGGCGGATACCAATGCAACATGGGTGAATACTTACAATTCGGAAGGTGAATTGCAGTCTTACGGAGAAACCCACATGAAAAACAGCGGATATCCGGCGGCAATCAGTTTGTCGCCAAACGGAGAGCTGTTGGCTGTAAGCTATGTTTACATAGATGCGGGAACTTTAAAAACAAATGTGGTTTTTTACAATTTTGGTGCGGTAGGAACCAATCAGAGCGACTATCTGGTAAGTACCGATACTTACACGGACATGCTGATACCTGAAATTCGATTTATGGATAATGAAACCGCATACGCGGTAGGAGATGAATGCCTGATTATTTATAAAGGCGGACAGGTGCCGAAGAGGCTGGCGTCCTATTATTATTCCCAGGAGGTTCAGGCTGTTTTTTCGGGAGATAAGTATGTAGGGCTTGTATTTACCTCTGATGAGGAGGATTCCAGATACAGATTGGAGGTATATAATACTTCCGGGGAATTGGTAGGAAAATATCCGTTTAACATTGAATACACAGATATTTTCTTCGGACATGATAACTTTACCGTTTATAATGAAAAGGAATGTGTCATTACAACTTTTAAAGGAGTGGAAAAATATAACGGTCCTTTCACTCAAGCCGTAAATGTGATGATTCCTGTGGGAACGGCCTACAAATATTTGCTGGTGACAAATAATTATATAGATACGATACAGTTAAAATAGGGAGGACAAAGGAAAAATGAATCTTTTGCTGATTATTCTATTGGCGTTGATGATAGGCTGTATGGCAGAAGGATATAAAAAGGGAATGGTTCATCAAATAATTTCGTTTGTGTCTATGATAGTGCTGTGTGTGACGGCGGCGCTTCTGGCAAACGGAGCCAAAAACTATGTGGACGGAAAACTGCTGAATGTGGTGATTGTAGTTGTGCTGTTGGTTCTTTTGGGAGTAGCCCGGCATTTTCTGGGAGTATTCTTTTTTTCCGCTAAGATGCTGTCCAAACTGCCGATTATAAGCTGGCTGAATAAATTGGCCGGTATTGTGTTTGGCGCATTGGAAGTAGTGCTGGTGCTTTGGACGGTGTACACATTTGTGATTATGATGGACTTGGGAGCGATTGAAACATGGATTATGCAATATACTGCCGAGAGCCGGATTCTGACATGGTTATATGAAAACAACTTTATTGCGCAGCTGGTTGATAAGATAGTCTGCAAATAAAAAGTCAAGCAGAAATTTGTGAACTTTGAAAATTTTA
>JAMPEY010000046.1 GCA_023664665.1 Lachnoclostridium sp. | reverse complement strand
GGGTTCATAAAGAAAAATAGGAAAAGTGCCAACGAGTACTTGACACAATCTTAAACGGTGCAAAAGTTGACTTTTTTGTTATTTTGAGATAACATTTATCTTTAGGATGAAAGATTATAAGCTGACAGAACAAAAAGTGTTTTCCTATATAGAGGAACACCATATGCTTTGCCCCGGCGACAGAGTGGTGGCGGGGATATCGGGAGGAGCAGATTCCGTCTGTCTGTTCTTTCTTTTGTTGGCGCTGCAGCAGAAAATGGAGCTGTCCTTCGGGGTGGTACATGTCAATCACGGCATCCGTCCGGAAGCGGGGGAGGATGCCCTGTATGTGGAAGAGCTGTGCAAAAAATGGGGAGTGGCATTCTTTTTGGTAAAAAAGGATGTAAGAGCGGAAGCAAAGATTCGGAAATGCTCCGAGGAGGAGGCCGGCAGACGGGTACGCTATGAGGCATTCCGGCAGGCTGCAGAAAGCTTTCACGCCGATAAGATAGCGGTTGCCCACAATAGCAATGACAGAAGTGAAACTATGCTGTTTCATCTGTTTCGGGGAACCGGAATAAAAGGGCTGGGCAGTATTCCGCCGGTGCGGGATAGCATTATCCGCCCGATACTGTGTCTGGAACGGCAGGAGATAGAGGGATATTTGGACGCCAAAGGCGTATCGTATTGTATAGACGCCACAAATAATGGAGATGATTATACACGCAACCGCATCAGGCATCATATCCTGCCCTATGCGGAGGAGGAAATTGCACCGGGCTGTGTGTCCCATATGGCACGGACGGCGGAGCTTTTGCTGGAAGCGGAAGACTATCTGCAGCAGCAGACTCTGGCGGCGGTGAAGGATTGTGTGGTTTATGATGGGACGAAGCAGGGGGGACAAAGGTATGCGGTCAGTGTTGCCGGATTGTTAAGCTGCCACCCCGTTTTGCAAAAAAGAATATTGTTTCATCTGGTGAAAGCTTTTACCCTGCAGGCAAGGGATATCTCCTATGGAAACCTTTCCTATGGGCACATCGAGAACCTTTTGCAGCTTTTTACCGGCAAGGGGAATCACAGGGTCAGCCTGCCTTTGGGCATTGTGGGCAGAAGGGAATATGACAGGGTGATACTTGAGAAAGAGGAAGAGGCGGATGTGAAAGAGGCGGTGGGTCTGTGCCTTGGACAGAAGGGTCAGCAGCATCTCTTTTGGGGCAATTTCCATATAAAATATGAAATTTTGGAAAATTTTGTCGAAAAAAATCAAGAACTTCCCAGAAATGAGTATACGAAATGGTTCGATTGTGATAAAATAATAAAATCGCCGGAAATCAGAGTCAGAAAACCGGGAGATTATCTGACTCTGGCAGATAAAGAGGGTAAATTGATTCATCAATCTTTAAAGGATTTTTTCATTAATAAGAAAATCCCGGTAAAGGAGCGGGAACAGATTCCCCTGCTGGCGGAAGATTCCCATGTGATATGGCTGATGGGATACCGTATCAGCGAATATTATAAAGTAAGCAAAGATACGAAACATATTTTGCGGATACAAATCATAAGAGAAACCTGACGGATGAAAAGATGTCCATCGGGGACGGAGGATAAAAATGGCGGAGCATATCAGGACGCTCTTGACAGAGGACGAAGTGGATAAGAGGATTCAGGAAATCGGGGAGCAGATTAGCAGGGATTATGCCGGAAAGCAGGTGCATCTGGTTTGTGTGTTAAAAGGGGGCAGCTTCTTTTTGTGCGAGCTGGCAAAGCGGATTACGGTGCCGGTATCTCTGGATTTTATGTCGGTGTCCAGCTATGGACAGGATACCAAGTCCAGCGGTGTGGTAAAAATTGTGAAGGATTTGGATGAACCTCTGCTGAATAAGGATGTTATTGTGGTGGAGGATATTGTGGACAGCGGAAGAACTTTGAGTTATCTGCTGGAGATGTTAAGCGACAGAAAGCCTGCATCTTTGAGGCTGTGTACTCTGCTGGATAAGCCGGAGAGGCGCGTGGTGGATGTAAAGGTTGATTATACCGGATTTAACATACCGGATGAGTTTGTAGTGGGATATGGACTTGATTACGACCAGAAATATCGCAATCTGCCCTATATCGGCGTAGTTGAGTTTGAATAGGAGGTTCGGGTTTGAAACAAAACGGCAGGCATTATAATTCATATTTTTTATTTATTCTGCTTCTTTTGGGGTTGATATTCTGTTTGTCCCAATTAAAGAACAAGGTTGAGAAGTATTCCCAGACGGAACTTCTGGCGGATATGGAAAGGGACAATATAGAAGAGCTTTATATTACCCCTAACAGGGAAGCGCCCACCGGATATCTGACCGTGGTATTGAGAAACGGCAGCGAGAAGAAGCTTTACGCCACGGATATTTCCCAAATAGAGAATCTGCTCAGGGAAAACGGGTATGACCCCATGGTGGAAGATATCAAGCGGGAAAGCTGGTTCTTAAATACACTGCTTCCCATGCTGATTTTATTAGGGGCAGGAATCTTTTTGTTTATGCTGATAAATGCCCAGAATACCGGCGCAGGCGGCAGAATGATGAACTTTGGCAGAAGCCGGGCAAAGATGACGCTGGGTGATAAACAGGTGACCTTTGCGCAAGTGGCAGGGTTGAAAGAAGAAAAGGAAGAGCTGGCGGAAATTGTGGATTTCCTCAAAGACCCCGGAAAATATACCAAAGTGGGCGCCAGAATTCCCAAGGGCGTTTTGATGGAGGGGCCTCCCGGCACCGGTAAAACTTTGCTGGCAAAAGCTGTAGCCGGAGAAGCGGGAGTACCGTTTTTCAGCATTTCCGGTTCTGACTTTGTGGAAATGTTTGTGGGTGTGGGCGCTTCCCGTGTGAGGGATTTGTTTGAGGAAGCCAAAAAGAACGCCCCCTGCATTGTGTTTATTGATGAAATCGATGCGGTTGCAAGGCGCCGCGGCACAGGTATGGGCGGCGGACATGACGAGAGAGAACAGACTCTGAATCAGCTTTTGGTGGAGATGGACGGATTCGGAGTGAATGAAGGAATCATTGTGCTGGCGGCTACCAACAGAGTGGATATTCTGGACCCCGCCATTATGCGTCCCGGCCGCTTTGACAGAAAAGTAGT
The DNA here is from genome assembly GCA_023664665.1 of Lachnoclostridium sp. Taxonomy (GTDB): domain Bacteria; phylum Bacillota; class Clostridia; order Lachnospirales; family Lachnospiraceae; genus Acetatifactor. The sequence continues at coordinate 17,056 of JAMPEY010000046.1, read as the reverse complement.
GGTGGGAACCCCGGATGTGTCAGGCAGGGAAGATATCTTGAAGGTATATGCCAGAAACAAGCCCTTGGCGGAGGATGTGGATTTGAAACAGATTGCCCAGACCACGGCGGGCTTTACGGGAGCGGATCTGGAGAATCTGTTGAACGAGGCTGCCATTAACGCCGCCAAAGAGGGAAAGTCCTATGTGGCTCAGACAGATATCCGCAAGGCGTTTATCAAGGTAGGAATGGGTACGGAGAAAAAGAGCCGTATTATCTCGGACAAAGAAAAGCGGATTACGGCATACCATGAAGCCGGTCACGCCATTCTCTTTCATGTGCTTCCGGATGTGGGACCGGTCTATACCGTGTCCATTGTGCCTACCGGCATAGGCGCTGCGGGTTATACCATGCCCCTGCCCGAAAAAGATGAAATGTTTTTGACGAAGGGCAGAATGCTTCAGGATATCATGGTATCCCTGGGGGGCAGAATCGCGGAGGAAATTATTTTTGATGATATTACGACCGGAGCTTCCAGCGATATCAAAAAGGCTACAAAGGAAGCCCGCAGAATGGTGACCCGGTACGGAATGAGCGAGAATATCGGTGTTATCTGTTATGATGACGATGATGACGAAGTATTTATCGGCCGTGATCTGGCTCATGCCAAAGGGCATAGCGAGGCGGCATCCGGCGAGATAGACAAAGAAGTGAAGTCCATTATAGACGACTGTTATGCAAAGGCAAAGGAAGTCATCAAACAGCATGAAGAAGTGCTTCATAAATGCGCTGAGCTTCTGTTGCAAAAGGAAAAAATCACAAGGGAAGAGTTTGAAGCCCTTTTTGTGCCGGAAGTTCCTGCGGATTCCTTGTCCTTTGGAAGTGTTTTACAATAAGGTTCTGTTAAATATGTACAAAAAACGGCGGCTGATATTGTAATATTTGTGTAAAATGAGGATAGCCAATCAATATATGGTATGATATTATAATATGCGTAACCCCCCAATACATTATATAGTTTTTTGCTATACCCCATAAGTAAAGAAATACCTTCTCTAAAAAGGACAACCTCAGCGTTGTCCTTTTTACTGTTCAAAACAGAGAAAATATTTTTTTTATGCGGAAAGTGTTGAGAAATTGGTTAAATTTGGGTAAAATAGAGGGGATTATATTTTTAAGAAAGGGTGGAGGATGAAAATGCTTTTTGAACCCTCACATATTCTTGAGTCCCAGCAACAGTACATTGCATCCATGCGGCCGGTATTTAACAGAAGGGCGTTATTTACAGACACTACGGAAGATTATGTGACGCCTATGGAGCCGTCTCCTTACGATTTGGTCACAATCCGCTTCAGAACCGCCAAGAACAATGTGGACAGAGTGTTTTTGGTACATCAGAAACAGAGGGAACTGATGACCAAGGTGGAATCGGACAGTGAATTTGATTTTTATGCTTTTGAATTACAGCTGAATAATGAAAAGGTTGCTTATCATTTTGAGATTCAGACCGGAAAGATAGAAGGTTTTTTTGATGTCCGCGGTTTAGTGCAGGAAGCCAACGAATATTATGATTTTGTGATACTTCCCGGCTTTAAGACTCCGGATTGGGCAAAGGGAGCGGTAATGTACCAGATTTACACGGACCGCTTCCGCAACGGGGACCCCACGAATGATGTGCTGACCAACGAGTATTGTTATATTGGGGATTATGTACACAAGGTGGAGGATTGGAACCGATATCCCGCATCCATGGATGTCAGGGAATTTTACGGAGGTGATTTGCAGGGAGTATTGGATAAGATGGATTATCTGCAGGATTTGGGCGTAGAAGTCATCTACTTCAATCCGTTGTTTGTATCGCCTTCCAACCATAAATATGATATTCAGGATTATGATTATATAGACCCGCATTTTGGGAAAATCGTGGAGGATGAGGGGGCGCTTTTGGAAAACGGACAGAAGGAAAACCGTTTTGCCTCCCGGTACATTAACAGAATAGCCAACAAGGCAAATCTGGAAGCCAGCAATGCCTTGTTTATCAAGGTAGTGGAAGAAGCCCATAGAAGGGGAATGCGCGTGATTTTGGATGGTGTGTTCAATCATTGCGGCTCCTTTAACAAATGGATGGACAGGGAATGTATTTATGAGCATGTGGAAGGTTATGAGAAGGGAGCCTATGTCAGCGCGGACAGTCCTTACCGCTCCTATTTTGATTTCAGGGATGAGAACAAATGGCCTTACAATCCGGCTTACGACGGGTGGTGGGGGCACGACACCCTGCCTAAATTAAACTATGAGGGATCAAAGCAACTGTATGATTATGTGTTAAGGATAGCCCAAAAATGGGTATCTCCGCCCTACAACGCCGATGGCTGGAGATTGGATGTGGCGGCAGATCTGGGTCACAGCAGGGATTTTAACCACCGTTTCTGGCAGGATTTCCGCAGGGCGGTAAAGGAGGCGAATCCCAATGCCATCATTCTGGCGGAGCATTACGGCAGTACCCGTGACTGGCTTCAGGGAAACGAGTGGGACACCGTCATGAACTATGACGCGTTTATGGAGCCGGTGACTTGGTTTTTGACCGGCATGGAGAAGCACAGCGATGACTTCAGAGAGGATCTGCTGGGGAATGCGGAGAGCTTCTGGGGCGCCATGCGGCACCACAATGCGAGTTTTTCCATGCCCAGTTGGCTGGTGGCAATGAATGAATTGTCCAATCATGACCATTCCCGCTTTATGACCAGAACCAACCACAAAGTGGGGCGTATCGGAACCATGGGAGCGGAAGCCGCAAATTATGACATTAATCAGGGCGTGTTTAGGGAAGCCGTGGTTATGCAGATGACATGGGTGGGCGCGCCTACCATTTATTATGGAGATGAGGCGGGAGTCTGTGGGTTTACCGACCCTGACAGCAGACGGACTTATCCATGGGGGAACGAAGACCAGAAGCTGATTGCCTTTCATAAGGATATCATCCGCATCCGCAGGGAAAATCCCGAGCTGCGCACAGGTTCCATCAAAAATATCGACGGCGACTATAATTTCCTTTCCTATGCCCGTTTTAACAAAAAGGGGTATTGCGTGATTTTGATTAATAATAATAACTATACCGTCAAAAAGGAGCTGTCCCTGTGGGAGGTGGGTATTCCCAAGCAGGGCATGATGAATACTCTGATGCAGACAACGGAGCAGGGTTATGCCCTTTGGGGAGAGAGTTATGAAATAAAAATGGGCAAGATAAGTATAGAGCTGCCGGCAATTTCCGCTACTATTTTAAAGTTTGCCCGGAAAGAACCAAACACAGGAATTGCCGGAGTATAGAAACGAGGATAAAAAGGAATGCAAGCAGTCATATTTGGACTCTTTATGCCTGTGATACCGCTTCTTATCTGGGAAAGGCATCATAAAGACCGGAAACCTTCCAAAGCGGAACTGATAGGAAGATATGTGATTTATACTTTAATTATCACGGCGTTTGCCTCCGTGGTGATGGTCTTTTTGTGCGATGAAAACACTTCATTTTTTGAAAAGATGGATAAGTCGCCGGCCTTTGTGCTGAAATACGGGCTGGTAGTATTTGCGGCGGCGGTTGTCACTTCGGTGGCGGAAAAGCTTTATACCGCCCGGAAATTTGTGCCGGTCGTGGACGGGAAGCAGTGGGCGGCATGGAAGCCCGTAAAATTTGTGAGAAAGTTTTTATTTCCGGCAGGATTGTTTTTGTTAGCCGCTTTTGTGGTTGTTTTAAATGCTTTGCTGGTGTGCGATAATGTGCTGTGGGGCGATGAGGCGTATGCCGCAAATCTGATTCGCAATGATATATCCGGCATTTTTCAGGTGCTGACGCTGGAGGAGAATCATCCGCCCTTATATTACCTGTGGCTTAAGCTGTTTGCGGAGCTGTTTGGGTATTCCGGGACGGTTTATCATTTGGCTTCCTTTGTACCATTTGCTGCGGGTATTTTGCTGGCGGTGACATGTTTCCGCAGGCGCTTTGGCAATATGCCTGCGGCGTTGTTTGTAATTTTGTCGGGCATGGCGGCGCCCTGTCTGGAATACAATATGGAGATTCGCATGTATGCGCTGGCATTTCTGGGTGTTGCCGGAAGCTTTTATTGTGCGTACCGGATTCTGCAGACGCCGAAGAAGGCAGCCCCCTGGATAGGAATTGTGCTCTGGTCATTGGTTGCAGCATATTCCCATTACTATGCGTTGGTTGCGGTGGGTATTCTACAGTTTATCACCTTTGTGCTGGCATTTGTGAAATTCCGCGGAAAGATTTGGATAAAAGGCGCGGCGGCTTTATTGATATTTATAGGAGCGTATCTGCCATGGCTTGGTCAGCTCTTGCGGGCGACAAAGTCCGTCAGCGGGAACTGGTGGATGGAGGAGCCGGAAAGTCTGAGCCACAGCATAAGCATGATTGGCTGCGGACAGAACATGAGCAGATGGATTCTGCCCCTTTTGGCATTGGTGGCGCTGGCGCTCTTTTTGTCGGAATCTTCGTTCTTTTCTGTGGAAAAGAAGGGAGAACGGAGTATTCTGAAAATAACTCCCCCTTCCCTGAAAGCATGGTCGGATGAAACCTATGCTTTTGCGACAGGACTTTTGACCATTGCGGGAACCCTTTTGTTTGCCTATGGAATTTCGGCTCTTATGACGCCCCTTGTGGCGCTTAGGTATCTCTACCCGCTTTGCGCTGTCACGGCCCTGCTTTTGGCGATCGGTATATGTCGGCTGCTGCAGAGATTAAAGGAAATCGGTGAGAAACGGCATCCGGCCTGGATTCTGCCGATAGGAAAGACCGCGCTGTTTCTGGCGCTGGCGCTATTATTCGCGACGGGTATCGGTGATTATAAGTCCTACAGCGCTTTGGTGCGGGACGAGAAAGTAAAGACGGAGGAAACCCTGTCTCTGATAGGGGATGCCGGCAAAGGCGTGGAGTTGGTAAATAACGGCATTACTCATATCGGGTGGACGGTGCTGCACTATTATTACCCGGAGGCACAGGTGGTAAACGGTGATTATCACAGCCCGGAGGGAGATGATTTCTGGTATTTTACACCGGATTACCTGAGTGAAGAAGAACTTTCACAGTTGGGTAAAGAGGGCTTTCGCATTGACGGATATGGGGAAAAGCAGATATCGAAATATCCCTTTGTTTTGTATCATTTTGTGAGGCAGAAGTCTGCGGCTTTGCTATAAACCGAATATGTGAAAATTTACTTGCAATTTCCCCAAAGATATGCTACAATTCCATATTGTTAAGGCTTATGCGCTTTATCTGGGTGGATTCCCGAGTGGCCAAAGGGGACAGACTGTAAATCTGCTGCAAATTGCTTCGGTGGTTCGAATCCACCTCCACCCATTAGGTCATATGACAGGCAGTGTCCGGCATATGGCTCATCTGCCTGCTGGTGTGGCGGAATAGGCAGACGCAAGGGACTTAAAATCCCTCGGGGGCAACCCCGTGCCGGTTCAAGTCCGGCCACCAGCATTATTTATACTCAATAACGAAGAGACAGGGCTGCCGCAGGCTGAGAAATGCGACAGCCTTTATTCATGGGAAAAATATTGCCAAGATTTTAGGAAAGTGGTATAATGTTCGCAGATATAATGAGCCAAGTGGCTGCGAAGCAGACATTTGGCGAATGTGTGCGAAGACCATGACAGAATATAGTGCAATCATGGATAAGTACAGGCACGCACGATGTATTTCAATAGCAGAAAGAACAGGAAGGGAGAAGTTTTATGAAGGCGTCTAGATATTTGTCAGCAGCGCTTGCTGTCACCTTGGTGATTGGAAGTCTGTGCGGATGCGGAAATGCTTCTAAGAGAAGGACCATAGGTTCCATTGTTGATGAAGAGGCAGACGGCGCATCCGGCAGTAAAGCCGTGGAACTGACCATGACCATTGCGTCCAATCAGACCTCCCAGGAAAACCCGTATCATTTTGGCCTGCAGACCTTTAAGGAAGTTTTGGAAGAACTGTCCGGAGGAAGTATTGAGGTCATCTGCAGTGACGGTGATATGTCGGAGGACGAGGCGGAATTGGTTTCCATGCTGGATGAAGGAAAAGTTCAGATGGTGGTATGTTCCCCCGGTCATATGACATCTGCCGGAGTGGCGGAGGTGGATATGCTTTCCCTGCTGTATCTCTTTGATGGTTTCAGTCATTGGGAGACCGCTATGGACGGAGAGTTCGGTGCGGCAATGACGGATATCATTTTGGATCGAACCAAGAATAAATACCGCATTATGGGATATTGGTCGGCAGGTGTCAGGGATTATTACGGCAAAATCCCCATTACCTCTTCCGCCGATGTGGAAGGGCTTACCATCCGCACGCAGACCTCCGGCGTAGTGTCGGAATTCTGGACACAGCTTGGAGCGCAGCCCGTGACGGTAGGATGGGGAGAACTGTACGACGCATTGAACAATAATCAGGTGGATTCCGCCGAGAACGATTACACCAATCTGATGCTAAAAGAACATCACAAGACGGTCAACGGCAAATATATCTGTGAGACACATCATGATTATACGACCCGTCTGTTTATTATGAACGGAGATTATTATGACAATCTTACCAGCGAGCAGAAGAATTGGGTCAACACGGCAGCATTGGCGGCAACCTTGCAGGAAAGGGCGGTTACCTATGACATGATGGACGGCTCTAAAGCGCAGTGTATTGCGGAGGGAGCTATAGTTACGGATTACGAGGATATTGATATTGACAGTTTTAAAGAAGGAGCAATTGCTATTCAAGATAATTATGCCAATGCAAACGGTTTGCAGACATATCTTGAAATGATTCGTAAAGTTAAATAATGTCGGGTGGGAGAAAACACAGTGGAAAATAAAAAATCAGAAGTAAAGGTGCAGAAAGCACGGAATAATGAGAAAGAAAAGAGCACATTTTCATTTGGCATCAAAGGGAAACTGTTTGTGGGCTTTGCCATTCTTTTGATTTGTACGATTCTGGTGGGAATCGTTGCCTATTCCCTTGCTGCTTCAGGAATGAAATCCAATTACGAAGATTCCATGATTAAGGCAATGTCCACATCCATGACCTATTTGGACTTTGGCTTTGATTCCGCAATATCGGAGTCAGAGCAGCTGTATTATAATACGGATTTGACGAAATGGGCGACAGGCGCTATCTACAATGATTGGAGCAAGAAGGAAATTGAAGAGAGCGTTTCCCTTGATTTGAGGGTAAAGAGAGCGGGCAATAACTTTGTGGCCAATATGTATATTATTCCGGGAGAAAATATGCCCATTATATCCACATTCGGAAATAGCGAGGCAGTGCCGGGATTTTATGAGGAGCTGGAGGACAAGGAAGAGAAAAACTGCCTGCAGAGCTTGAGCGGCAGCTGGATTGGCTCCCATGAGTACATAGATGAAGTGTTGGGGGCAAATTATGAGGGTTATTCGGCATCCAGCTATGCCTGTGCTTATATCCGTCCCATGACCACCAAACGCGCCTGCATTGTAATTGATTATAGCAGCGCCGCCATAGCGGATATCCTGCAGAATCTGGAATTGGGTAAAGGAAGTATCTCCGCGTTTGTTACGGCGGACGGCAGGGAGATTCTGTTAAAGGATGATCAGGTAACAACAGACACTGATTTTTCGTTTTTGACCCAGAGTTATTATACGCAGGCAAAGGAAGACAATGCCGCAATGGTGATTGATTATGTAACTCATAAGGGCAAAGAATATCTGTTTATGATTAGTAAGAGCCACAAAAACGGTTCCGCAATCTGTGCAATGGTTCCGGTCAGCGCGGTAAAGGCAAGTGCCGATACCATTAAATATGTGACATTTTTTACTTTGATAGCCTCTGCTATTATTGCGGTATTTGTGTGCATATTGGTGGTGGGAGCGATTACCTCTACCATCAAGCAAATCAATAATAAGTTGAAGCTGGTGTCCGGCGGAGACTTGACCGTTACCATGAATGTTCACCGCAATGACGAATTTAGGAGCCTGATTACGCATGTGGTAGAGATGATTCGGCATTCCCGGGATTTGGTGGTACAGGTTTTGAAAACCACGGAGAATGTATCCGGTTCTACGGTGAAGCTGACAGAGGCTTCCGAAGCTTTGACGGAATCCAACAATCAGATAGCGACGGCGATGAGTGAAATTGACACGGGATTGAACCAGCAGGCGCAGGATGCGCAGAACTGCCTGACCCTTATGGAAGATTTGTCCCAAAGGATTATAAGGGCGGTAGATACGGTTCATCATATGAATTCCGTTACGGATAACACAAAAGATATCATTGCCGGCGGTATGACTACAATGGATGACCTGAGAGCGAAATCTACGGATACTACCAATATTACCAAGAAGGTAATTGACAATATTAAGAATCTGGAAAACAGTCTCTTGGAAGTGGAGAAATTTGTGGATTTGATCAACTCCATTGCGGAGGAGACCAGCCTTCTTGCACTGAATGCTTCCATTGAGGCGGCAAGGGCAGGAGATGCGGGCAAAGGATTTGCGGTAGTGGCACAGTCCGTAAGCAAGTTGTCGGACGGCACCATTGAAGCGGCAAGCCAGATTCAAAGCGTAATGGAACAGATTAAGAATTACACGGGTGAAACGGTAAATGTAGCGGAGACGGCGGGTGAGATTGTATCCAAGCAGACCACTACGGTAAATGATACCATAAAGGCATTTGGCGGAATCAACGATAATCTGGCAAACCTTATCAAGGAACTGGCGTCTCTTGAAAGTAATATAGAGAGCATGGAGAGGCACAGAAATGATACGCTGTCCGCCATCGAAAGTATTTCTGCCGTATCGGAAGAAAATACTTCCTCCGTTTCCATGGTAGACGACTCTTTGAAGCATCAGAATACCATGGTGGATGATTTGCACCGGGCGACCACGGAATTGGAAGTACGGGCGAAGGAATTGGAGCAGGCAGTAAATGCTTTCAAGATTTCCTAGATTTGCTATTGGTAATTTGCAAGAACGCATGGACAAAACCTACCGTTAGCAGTAAAATAAAACAATGCGGAAGGTTAGAAGCTATATTGGTTAAATGTGAAACAAGCAGAAGAAAGGATTTATGGAATGAAAAAGAAGGCACTTGCAGCTATTATCATTGCAGTAGGAATTTTGGCAGGCTGTGGACAGCAGAACTCCGCTCCCATTCAGGACTTTGCGCCGGAAACCATACCCACGCAGACAGAATCACAGCCCACAACGGCGGTAGATGAAGGATCTAAGGAATTTAAGGTTATCACGGAAAGAACTGTTGTGGACGGCAAAATGCAGAGTTATTTAACCGGGGAATGGAAGGATGCCGATGTTGTCCAAAGAAGAAATATGGCGGTCATGATTCCCAACAACAAGCCGGCGCTGCCCCAATATGGTATTTCCTATGCCAGCATTATCTATGAAGCGCCGATGGAGAGCGGAACCTGTACCCGTCTGATGGGGATTTTTGAGGATTATGATGACTTGGAGCGCATCGGACCCGTCCGCAGCGCCCGCGACTATTTTTTGTTTGAAGCCATGTCCTTTGATTCCATTTATTGTAACTGGGGTCTGGCAGTACCCTATGTGGCTCCCGTAATTAATACGGACAGGGTGGATAATGTCAGTCAGGCTGTGCAGTACATAGACTCACCCTCCTCGGAGGCATTTGACCGCGTAAGCAGGGGTCAGGGATATGCGACGGAATTTACCGGATATCTGTTTATAGACGGCTATGAGAAAGCCGTAAAACGCCATAAATATGAGACAGAATACACCAACCGTTTTGATCAGGCATTTACTTTTGCTGATGAAGGCTGTACGGCGGAATATGCGGATTATCCGGATGCCACGGTAATTAAGCCCGGCGGAGACGCTAAGGCTTCCGGCGGCTATCATCACACCAATCCCGTCTTTGAATATAATAAAACAGACGGATTGTATTACCGTTCCCAGTTAGGAGCGCCTCAGGCGGATGAAGCCAATCAGAAACAGCTTGCGGTCAGCAATGTTATCTTCAAAGTCTGCAACGGTAATACAAGAGATGACCACGGCTATTTGGAATTTGATGTATTCGGACAGGGTGACGCATATGTCTTTACCAACGGGAAAGTGATTAAGGGAACATGGTCCAGAGACAGAAACGGCGATTACAACCCTACAATATATAAAGATGAAAAAGGTGAAGAAATTGTGATGAATCAGGGCAAGACCTGGGTATGCATTATTTGGGCTGACTATGAGGATTGCATTTCTTACAAATAATAGTGACAATATAAAAGGAACAAAGAGGGGACCATGCGGTGTATACACGGTTGGTTCCCTTTTTCATACAAATTTGGAAAAATATGGCAGAAACCAAAGCATAATAGAAAGAAGAGGATTTTTTGAAACAAAAGAAAAAAATAAGAATATTGACTAAAAAAAGACAGATTGTATTTCTGGGAATTGCAGGCTTTGTGTTACTGATGAATCTGCTGGCATGGTGCAGCAGAACTTTCAGTGACGCTTATATTGCATATATTTTTCCGCTCTGGGTTCAAACTTACGGTAGATTTACGGGACTGTTTCCTTTTTCCGTGGGTGAGTGCCTGATTGCGGCAGGACTTTTGCTGGTATTTGCGGCAGTGTGCATAGGGCTTGCTTTTGCGGTCTATCATAAACCCTCCCGGTTTCGGAATTTTGTCGGGAAGTTCTATGCATTTTTTGCCTGGGTGCTTTTGGGCATATGGCTGGTGATGACATTGAATTGTGTCATATTGTATCATGCGTCCACTTTTGCACAAAAATACTTCGGCGAGGATTCCGGAGATTATACTTTAGAAGAACTTTTTACCGTGCGCAATTATGTGGCGGAGCAGTGCAATTTACTGGCAGCACAGATGGAAAGGGACGATGCGGGCAGAGTGAGTTATCAGGGCAGCGTCAGTGCTTCCGGCGGCGCGGCGGACATGAGGGATAAGTCCGGAGAAGTGATGCAGAATCTGGGAGCTTCTTATTCCCGGTTGAAAGGCTATTATCCGAGACCCAAGCCCCTATTCTGTTCCGATTTTATGTGCCAGCAGTATATGCAGGGATATTTCTTTCCTTTTTCCATGGAGGCAAATTATAATGATGTCATGATGGATCTAAATAAACCCGCCACCATGTGCCATGAACTGGCACATTTGAAGGGCTTTATTTATGAGGATGAGGCAAGCTTTATCAGTTATCTCGCCTGCATCCAATCAGATGACCTTTACTTTCAATACAGCGGATATTTAAGCGTTCTGACCTATCTGGAAAACGATTTATACAGAATCAGTAAAAGCAGTCCCGAAGCATTTTCCCGGACAAGGGAGAGCGTGGGTCTTGTGGAGGTGTCGTCTGTGGTATGGCAGGACGATATCTTCGTGGAACAGGAGGAATGGGAGCGCATCAACCAAAAAGCGCTGGTAGATACGGAGACCGTAAATCAGGTGACGGATACCTTCTTGGATGCCAATTTGAAAATTCACGGGGTTTCGGACGGAGCCATCAGTTATACAAGGGTCGTAACACTGTTGCTGCAGTATTATAGAACACAGCAGGCTTTTTGAAAAGGAAACCTGTAATTTGTAAATGGTAAATTTGGGGAATCTCTTGACAATTTTTATACTTCTGTGTAAAATATCCAATAGTGTGACAGTTGAATGCGGTCAAGTCTATGCCGAATCAGGCGGAGACGATATCGGACGGCATGGACAGGCACAAGCCCAGATAGCTCAGTTGGTAGAGCAGAGGACTGAAAATCCTCGTGTCGCTGGTTCGATTCCGGCTCTGGGCACTCTGGGTATGCCTCCGGGCGCACTCCGGGCGAAATGAAAAATTTAGCATTGACTTTTCGATTTTTCTATGATATCATATAATTCGTTCTGAATGTTATAGGAACAATATTGATTTATGCGGGTGTAGTTCAATGGTAGAACACCAGCCTTCCAAGCTGGATACGTGGGTTCGATTCCCATCACCCGCTCTTTCTTATGCTGTGTCTTAGTTCTCCAAATTCTCATAGTTTAAGGCTCCTCTCATATAATTATAAATGCTCTGATAATTCTTGCCATAGGACAGTATATAGCTGTTTTCTGTAGTACGGATTTCAGAATGTCCCATCAGGTCAGAAATGACCCTTGTGGGAACGCCGCCAAAATGAAGCATGGTAGCAAAAGTCTTCCGTATCATATGCGAGTTAAAATAACTGACATCGCACAACAGACAGAGTCTGCGGAGCGTGGTGTCAAGGGAGCGCGTGAACTGGACATCCCTGCCATCATAACAGAGGTACTCACTATCATAGCCCATATGCTCATGGAATGCCTTTATCCTGTCATAAAAGAACTTCACTTCCGGCAGGATGGGCAATTCACGGATGCCATTGACCGTTTTTGTATGTTCAGACACATGGCAGACAGCAGAACCAATCCGTTCCCCTTCATTTCCACGCCGATAAAAACGGCTTTCCGTCTTATAGATGCGCACAACGCCGCGTTCAAAATCAAAATCCTTAAAGGTAAGCGCCGCAAGCTCTCCAATCCGCAATCCCAAGTAAAAATTCATGCAGAGGCACAGGCAGGAGTCCTGTTTCAGGGCATAAACCTTTAAATCGACCACGGAATGAAAAAGCCTTGATACATCCGCGGCAGGAACGGCATTCTCATACTTTGCATCCGTCTTAAGGGAATCAAGCGGCAGATACCGTTTGATTCTGTTCCAATCATGGAGCTGCGCACCGCCAAGGTTCAAGTCACGGCAGTATACAAGCACATTATTGACTATCTGGAAGCAGCGCAGGAACTCCTTCTGGTTCATGTTCCCATTTTTCAGGATGCAGGAAGCCAGAAATTCAACAATCATGGCATCGGACATATCGGAAACAGCCTGCCGGACAAAAGGACTATCCTTATAATACCTGAAATATGCCGCTTCTATCCTGTCACATGACTGATTCTTAATCCTGTCAAGCTTCATGCAGAACCATGAATGGTAAGCGGATTCAAAAGAAACCTTGTCACATTCCTCACGGTCGATGATGTTCTTATCATAGCCTATGGAAAGCCATTCATTCTTTGTCAATTCTCCCACACTCCTTTTATTTTTTACCATTTGCATAATAATTCACGACTGTCTTATTATCCCTGCGTTCCTTGAAACCCTCTTTTGCAAGGGATTCAATCACCTTGTAAGTATCATAGCTGTCCCGGATTTCCTTGGAATGCACGAAACAGTAAAAGCGGATGTGCTTCCACTCCTTCACATCCCCGTTATGGTCAAGGACGGGGCGCATGGCATGGACAACGGTGAAAACACCGAAAAGGGTCATGCATTTACGGACTTCCGTACACTGTGACCGTATATCCTTTGCCGGCTGGTAGAAATTCTGCGTAGTAGCAAGGATGATGCGGCGGTTCTTACGGTTCTGCGTAACAACCTCAAACATTTCCGGCGGGAAGTCCTTGGACTGTTTGGAAGAAAACCAATTCTGGATTTCATCCATTCCCACGATGACACCATGAATGCCATTCTTGTATTCAATCAGCTGTTTCCAATCAGAGAGGATACAGTCTTCCTTCTGGTAGCCCAAATTGGTGATGCACTTGCAGAGGGGATATTCTTCCTGCATCAGCATCATGTCACGCACCATGCTGATAGTCTTGCCCTGACCCTGTCTTCCTGTATAGAGGACTAAGCCCTGATACCTAAAGAAGTCAGGGTCAGAGTCGAAAAAATCATCAATCCATGCCCTCGGGGCTTCCCAGAATACCTTCACCAAAAGGGGGCTTTCCCTTGGCTTCCTATGCTGCCCCTTTTTGATAACTTTACCCTGACGCAGGCCACGGACAAAAAAGAACAGGCAGGAAAGGCACAGGAGAGCCAAGACCGCCAAGACGGCATACAGGGGATAGCGCAAAAGATAAAAAGCAGTTTTCAATAAATCAAGAACCATAATTTTCTCCTTCCTTATGTGAACGGCAGGATAGACCATACCATGCGGACAAGACTGACGCCTATTTTAAAGAGTTCTATGTACAGTATTATAAAAAGAATCTGCCCAATGACCGCTATGGGGACAAAATAAGCCGCCATATCCAGATAGGACAGGAAAGCTTCAAGGCTGTCAGCCGGAAGTTCCCAATCCATGACGGGCAGTTTATCAAATATAAAGTTGTATAACCCAAAAAGGATATCGCAAAAAAATTCCGTTATCATGTCAGACCCTCCAAGACTCAATATACATATACGGTGCCAAGTTGGAAGTGGCATTGAATATATGCTTGATGCCAAAAAACAGGCGGAAAGCAAACATGCCCCAAAGGAACGCACCTTCCACAAGAAATACCATGGGTCTATAAGGCGCAAACCATTCAAAAGAGATTGAGCAGTCAGCAACACCGTAAGCCCCCAGAAAAGTCTTGGACAGGGGGACGGAGATGACAGGGGGATTGCTGCCCAATGCCTTTATCCGTGTGGAAAGGGAAAATACAATAGCCCTCATGCTCTCAATGAGTGGGAAACGGTCTCCAAGGTCATCTATTTTTGCCTGAAAATACAGGCTGTCAGGAATGAACAGTTTTTCAAAGACAGAAGAGATTGTTTTCCCTATCTCCTTGCCTATCTCAACAGGGATGTTCATGAGGTTCGTGGCAATGCTGACAACAGGCGATGCCATATCCTTAATAAGCTGGTAAATGGGACTGTCCGTGAACAGGTCGATTATGGCAGAGGGCAGACCGATTACATGGTCTAGGATTCCTTCTATGTATTCGGACAGCTTGCCGCTCAAAAAGGCATCCGCGATATCTTTGGGGATGTCCCTGATTCCCTTGATGATGTCAACAATCTTCAGGTTGATGTTGTCAAATATCGCATCAAAGAAAGAAAAGGGTTCACCGCTGTTCATGGATTCCACAAACTTATCCGGCAGTTCCTTCACATTGCCGATGAGGGTGAGGAAAGCCTGACGGAGCTTTTCCATGTTAGAGACAAACCCGTCAAGGATGCTGTTCGCGAATTTCTCAAGGGACTTAGTGATGTTATTGCCAAGGTTCGCTATGCCGTTCACGGTCTTGGCAAAATAGGAGAAGAGGTTCCCCCACAGCGTCCCATCGCTTTCTTCCGGCAGGAGCTCCACGCCGCCACTGCTCGTGCTCGTGTTATTGCTGATATCCACATCATCCGGGGTAGACACATCGGAAACATTCTTCCTGTCCGCAATCCAAGAATCAGCTATATTCCGGGAATATAATACTTCACCCGTATCAGCACTACGGATGTCCGTATTGGACATGACATACACCATCCGGGGATTGAAATAACAGGCTGTCAGATAGACACCACCGGGAAGGAGATTCGGGGAAGAAGTTACATATTTATCAAGCTTTACACCATTATCAGATTCCATCCAGAGGAACCTTGCCGTTTCGCCCGGTTTGGAATTGAGTATGATGATGGGTTGCTCAACATCAGGGCTGTCCGTATAAAGAACAAGCTCCTTATCCGAAAACACAGCACAAAGTTTATCCGCCTGATGGAAGAAACTGCCATATGTGCTATAATTGCCAAGGGAACCGAGCGGGTTGGGGGCATATTGCTTGCCGGGATTTTGCACCGTAGACGAGCCGCGGACCTTAAAAAGATAGATATAGGGATATTCTTCAATGGTGGAACCCGGAACCATGCTCATGTCAAACGGGAACCTTCCTGTCATGTATGCCGCATCCGCTGTCATGAAGCTGCCCATGAACAGGGTAAGGCACAGGCAGAGGGACAGGATGATGTTCAGCAGGACAGATTTTTTGCTCTTTCTCATAAAACTCCTTTCTTGAAAGTACACTTTCAAATATTTTGAAGGGACAAAAAAGGGACGGTACAGGTCATTCCCGTACCGTCCCAATTCCTTACGCCTGTCTGAGGGTGCCAAACAGGAATCCAAGACCCTTCCTGACAGCGATGAAGCCGACAGAAACAGGAATCAGTACAGGAAGCAGGCTCACGATTTCGTTGAAGACACCGCCAACCATTTCCTTAGTTACTACACTGGACAGGGTGGAAGCAGTTTCAGCAGCAGCGGCTAAAAACATCGGATTATTCATCTTTCATCTCTCCTTTCTCGCAAAATTTCCGTCAGAAAAACATATCCAAAAGCTTCACGCCGTACCTTAAAACGCTCCATGCTAAAACGCATATGGTGACGGCAAGCAAAACGGACAGCTTATCGTTCACTCCCACCAATTCAGTTATCAAAGGTTCAATGTCCACGGTTTCCATTGTCTCAACAGCCTGTAGGGAAGAACCGGGCAGGCTGGGCGGCTCCTGCTGTGTGACGGGGACAGCGTCACCGCCGGAAACAGCATCGCCGCCGGAAACAGATAGCTCCATTGTCTCCAAGAATGCGGAAACATCCATCATTTCAACATCCTCAATTCCTCAAGGTATGCCCTTCCGTTGTTAATCGAATAGACAAGCTCCACTGTCTTCCCGATGTCTTTCTCCGTAAGGAGGTCATACTGGTCATCCGGCACGAACACGCCCTGCACATCACTTCCAACGCAGCCCCTCGCTATGTCGGAGGGCGAGAACGGCGTCTCGATGTTTGCGAGGCACAGGTCATTGCCCTTCTTGCTCTTGAACCTTTTGAATCCAACTAACTTTCCTTGCATTTTTCTTTTCCTCTCTTTCTCTCTGTTTTTTCCTATGGAAAGTTTACAGTTACTATGCTGAACACCTTGCGGTGTAAAAGCCGGTGGGAGTTTCGGGGAAGAATCAGGGGGCTGGCTCCTTCTTGAACGCCCAGACCCGAAACTCCGGGGAGAAAATTGACAAAGCAACAAAAATATGAGATAATCATGCTTAACCATAATCACAAGTAGGGGGGACTTTCTTCCTACTTGTGTGTACCCGGGGGGAGCAGGGCTTGTTCATCCTGTCCAGCCTTTTTTAATGACCACGGGACTTGCAATCTTCTCTACCTGTTCCCCCTTGAGTTAAGAATAGTATAGCATATTAATGTGAATATTATCCCGCTTCAGAGCCGCCAATTTCTCTCTTGAGAGCCACCTAAA
>JAMPEY010000045.1 GCA_023664665.1 Lachnoclostridium sp. | reverse complement strand
ATGGGTAATTCCTTACTGGCTGTAAGGGGTATTAACCATAAATATATTGTAGTAATTGAGGGATTTGCACATACTGTATTCAATATTAAAGTATTGCACATGAAATCAATGAAAGAAAGTAGAGGAAAAGGCAAAGGATTAGGAGAAGGTTTGCTTATTTATATTTAAGTGGATTAGATACTGTAAGTATGTCTGATGTAATCCTACAAAATTTAATAATTTTTTTGGCGGCATATTGCAACCAATTCCTGCATATGCTATAATGCCAATAGGCAAAATGTTATGAGACATCTATATGTCAAAAGCGAAAGCCCCATGAGGTCGCAACTCATGGGGCTTTCTGTTCCGTTTTGGCAAGGTGGCTTAGTCCTTAGGCTGATTGCCGTCTTTTCCGTTTCTGTCCAGCCATTTGCAGATATAGTGGCAAACAATATCTGTCATGACAGAAACTATAAATGCTATGAGAATCTCTATATGTCAACCCTCCCTTCCGTGCCTGTATGGGAGTGGCAACACAAGCATTATATCACAGCCGCCTGAGGCTATCAAGCTACTGTTAAATGGTCGCCTCACCGAATATTATAGCCGATATTAGTGCCGTTAGAGAGTTTGTAGCCGCCAAAGTGTTATGTTTTTGATAATTGGAAACATCCGGAAACACCTTAAACAAATAAAAAAAGTATGGGAAACCAGCAAACAAGCGGTTTCCCAATACTTCACTTAAAGCTGCTGACGGGAATCGGACCCGTGACCTCCGCACTACCAATGCGACGCTCTACCGACTGAGCCACAGCAGCACTGTCAGATGACTGCTCTCACAATCACTGTTCTTTATTTTATCAAACCAATCAGGATTTGTCAACTGCATTTTACAGCAAATCATCAGCCAATTCGCCCCTACAAATCAACTTCGCTGCAGCATCTTTTTAATCTTACCTTTAAGCCGCTGCAACGCATTATCCGTAGCCTTTTCATCCCTGCCAAGCACTTTTGCGATCTGGCTGTAACTCATTCCTGTCAAATGCAGATCAAACACTTGTTTTTCAAAGGCACTCAACTCATTTTCAATGGCATCCTCCAGATACCGAACCCTTTCTTTGTCCAGAAAGAGTTCTTCCGGATTGCCTCCACTCCGCTTATCCGTAGGCACTTCCGGCAATGATATGCCTCCCTCATCCATCTGTTCGGATGTGCTGCCATACAGGGATACATAAGTATTTAGGGGAATATGCTTCTTTCTTTTTGCCGCCTGCACTGCCGTATACATCTGCCTGCTGATACAAAGATCCGCAAATGTGTAAAAACTGGCATCCCTGCCGCAGTCGTAATCACGAACCGCTTTAAACAGCCCTATCATTCCCTCCTGTATCAGATCCTCTCCGTCTCCGCCCAGAATAAACATGGATTTTGCCTTGTTTCGCACTAAATTTTTGTATTTATCGCAAATAAAGTCCATAATCTGCTCTTCGCCGTCCCGAAGACGCAAAATCAGTTCCTCATCCGTTGCTTGTCCGTAATCCGCTTCCTTAAACAACTTTACCCTTTCCGGCGCTTTCCGCGCTCCTGCTGCCGCGATTTACAACGAACTAGCCTCTCAGCTTTTGGCGTACAATCTCAAATGCCAATACTCCTGCCGCCACAGAGGCGTTCAGGGAATCAATATCCCCTTTCATGGGAATTGCGGCAATCATATCGCACTTTTCTTTTACAAGACGCCCTACGCCTGTCCCCTCATTTCCAATCACAAGCCCTATGGACCCTTTCAAATCCAGATCGTACATGACCGTGCCGCCCATATCCGCGCACACAAACCAAAGTCCCTGCTTTTTCAATTCCTCAATGGTCTGGGCAAGATTGGTCACTTTTGCCACCGGCGTATAGTTTAGAGCCCCCGCGGAAGCTCTTGCCACGGCAGCCGTCAGCCCCGCCGCGCGGTTTTTGGGAATAATCACACCGTGGGCGCCCGAAAGGTTGGCTGTGCGAATAATCGCTCCCAGATTATGGGGGTCTTCGATGTTATCCAAAAGAATCAAAAAGGGAGACTCACCCTTTGCTTTTGCCGCTGCCAGCATATCTTCCACTTCCGCATATTCGTAGGCGGCAGCAACGGCAATGGCTCCCTGATGCTTACCTGTTTCGGAAAGCTGGTTTAACCGTTCTTTTGTGACAAATTTTACAAGGCTTCCCTGCTTTTTCGCCTCTTTCCTTATGGTAGATATAGGGCCGTCCTGACAGCCGTCCAACAGATATACCTTGTCAATGGTCCTGCCGGAGCGGAAAGCCTCTATCACGGCATTGCGCCCCTCTATGGTAAATTCCTGATATGACATGTTTATACCTCCGCATATCGCAGGCTTCTGCCTGCGATACTGCTACCAATAAAGAGTTTGAAAGTTTACTTTCAAACTTTCCTGCCTCTCCCCACACTCATATTTCCATACCTGCAAGCCTGATTCCCTCTTTTATCAGTTCCAGCACTCTGGGCATCCTGTCCGTCAGATACAAATACCCCAACAAAGCCTCCAGCCCCGTAGCTTTCTTGTAGTCGCCCAGCGAGGCATTCTTGGCTGTTGTGGCGGATTTGGCATTCCTGCCCCGTCTGTAAACAGCCTCCTCTTCCTCCGTAAATCGTTCCGAAAGCGCCTCCGCTATCTTTGCCTGAGTTCCCGCATTTACATATTTTATGGTCTTTTTGTGCAAATCATTATTGGAACGGTTGGCGCGCTCCACTATCACGGTACGAATAACCAGCTCATAAATCCCGTCTCCGATATAAGCAAGAGTTAAGGGGGAGTAGGTTCGCACATCCTGTTCTTTACATTTGAAGCATTTTTTTATCTGTGTGAGCAGACTGAAAAACTCCTGCTCCCGCACTCCTATATTCTCTTCCACTTTACGCCCTCTCGTGTATCCTCCAGAGCAATACCCTTTGCCAAAAGTTCCTCCCTGATAGCGTCTGCCCTTGCAAAATCCTTTGCCTTTCTGGCTTCCTGTCTTTTTGTAATCAGTTCTTCAATCTCCGCATCCGGCATTGTAACTTCTCTCTCCACAATCAATCCGCAGATATCGCACAGGCTTACGATTTTTTCCTTCAGCGCCTGCAAAAAGTTTTTGGCGGAATCCTCACTTGCATGAGTATTTGCAAATTTTACCAGCTCAAAAATCACGGACAAGGCGTCCGCCGTGTTGAAATCATCATCCATTGCCTCGTCAAATTTGGCGGCAAAACCCTCCGACTCCGAAAGCAGCTCCGTTTCCTTGTCCGTCAAGGCTCGGTCCGCTGCATTCCCCATTAAAAATTTCAGGTTTTCCACACAGGTCACAATTCGCTCGTAGCCGTTTTTTGCCGCTTCCATCAACTGGTCGCTGAAATTTAAAGGGCTTCTGTAATGAGCGGACAGCATAAAGAAACGGAGTATCTGCAAATCATATTTTTCTCCTACATCTCTCACGGTAAAAAAGTTGCCGAGAGACTTGGACATTTTTTTATTGTCGATATTTAAAAATGCATTGTGCATCCAATATCTGGCAAAGGTTTTGCCGTTTGCCGCCTCGGACTGCGCTATCTCATTCTCATGATGGGGAAAAATCAAATCTTCGCCCCCTGCATGGATATCAATCTCGCTTCCCAGATATTTTTTGCTCATTACCGAGCATTCAATATGCCAGCCGGGCCGTCCCTGACACCAGCAGGAATCCCAATACGGCTCCCCCTCTTTCTTCGGCTTCCACAGCACAAAATCCAGAGAATCCTCCTTCTGATCCTCGCCTGACACCAACAGGGAACGGTTCCCGCCCCGTAAATCTTCCAAATTTTTGTGGGAGAGCTTTCCGTATTCCTTAAAGCTTCTGGTCCTGAAATAAACCGTTCCGTCCGCTGCCACATAAGCATGTCCCTTTTCTATCAGGGTTTGGATCATCTCAAGCATTCCGTCTATCTCACCGGTTGCCAGAGGATGGGTCGTAGCGGGTTTCACATTCATGGCTTTCATGTCTTTTTTGCACTCTTCAATATAGCGCTTGGAGATCACTTCCGAATCCACGCCCTCTTCCAATGCTTTCTTGATAATCTTATCATCCACATCCGTAAAATTGGAAACATAATTGACTTCATAGCCCTTATGCTCCATATAGCGGCGCGCCGTGTCAAACACAATCATGGGACGGGCATTTCCGATATGGATCAGATTGTAAACGGTGGGCCCGCAGACATACATTCTGACTTTACCCGGTTCTATAGGTACAAATTCTTCTTTCTTTCTGCTCAGTGTATTATAAATTTTTAAGCTCATGTCAATCCTCGTTTCTGTCTCTTTTATTGCTTATCCCTGCCTCATCCGACTATTCTTCACTCGCCGGCTTCCTTTGTTTCCTGTCTTTCCAACTGATTCTTAAGCTGCTTTACCTGACTTTCCATCTCAAGCAGCCTGTTGGTAAGCTCCGTATTCGCCCTCTGGAGACAGACAATATCCTCTCTCACCGGGTCCGGCAGATCCGTCTGATTCATGGTTTCACGGGGCAGATTTGTCTGAAAACGCTTCACTACCCGTCCCGGTACTCCCACCACGGTGGAGTTGGGGGGCACTTCGCTTAAAACCACGCTTCCCGCCCCGATTTTAGAGTTGTCCCCTATCGTAAAGGAGCCCAAAACTTTCGCGCCTGCGCTGATCATCACATTGTTACCCACAGTGGGATGCCGTTTTCCGTGTTCCTTGCCGGTGCCTCCCAGCGTCACACCCTGATAAAGGGTCACATTATCGCCGATAATAGCGGTTTCCCCTATAATAACACCATTTCCGTGGTCAATAAAAAGACCTTTTCCGATTTGGGCTCCGGGATGAATTTCAATGCCGGTCTTGCGCACTGCCCGCTGGGAAATATATCTTGCCAGAAAGTAATGCTTCCTTAAATAAAGCTTATGGGCAAGACGATAATGCAGCATCACCTTAAAGCTGGGGTACAGAAACACTTCCAGAACAGAATGAATTGCCGGATCTCTCTCTCTTATGATTCTGAACTCTTCTTTTATATTACTGATAAACCCCATTTTTATACCCCTGCATATCGCAGGCTCCTGCCTGCGATACTGCTACCAATAAAGAATTTGAAAGTTTACTTTCAAACTTGCTCCAATCTGTTCGCTTTCGCACAAATGACTCCTACATAACAGAATATGCAAAAACAAAAGTTTTGTCAACCAAAAAAATGATGCAAAAATGATGTAGTTTTCTGTCTTTTTTGATGCATTCCTGTTATATAGTGAAAATCGAAAGAACAAAGGTTCAACAAAACAGACCAAGGAAGGAGCATATATCATTATGAAAATTTATCACACGACACAAACTTTCAGACTGCGCGCATTTTTAACGCTGCTGATCTGGATGGCGTTTGCGGCATATTCCCCCACGGTTTATGCCAAAGAGAATAAGGAGGAGGAAGCAAAAACTCAGGCGCCTTATTTCATTATTTTAAACGAAGAATCGCCGGATTCCCCTGTGGATCGTTTTCCTTTAAAGTCAACGGATGTGACTGTCAACATCAGCGGCATCATCGCCGAAACCTATGTAAAGCAGACCTATGTCAATGAGGGAAGCACTCCCATCAACGCCCGTTATGTCTTTCCCGTCTCCACGGATGTCACCGTCCATGGCATGAAAATGGAAATCGGCGATCAGATTGTCACCGCCCAAATCAAAGAGAAGGAAGAGGCAAAAAAAGAATATGAGGAGGCAAAAAGCGAGGGAAAAAGCGCTTCCCTGCTGCAACAGAAACGCCCCAATGTGTTCACTATGGATGTGGCGAATATCATGCCCGGCGAGACTGCCGGCATCGAGCTGCATTACACGGAGATGATTACCCCGGTGGAAGGCACCTATGAATTTGTATTTCCCACGGTAGTAGGACCCAGATTCATTGCTCCGGATGCATCGGAAAAAGAAAACGGGGACAATGCAAGGACAGATACCGCAAACGCGGAGACCGATTGGGCTGTCATCCCCTATCTTTCCGAGGGGGAAACGCCCTCCTCCGAATACCATATTACGGTAAATCTCGCCACAGGAGTACCCATTGGCGAACTGAGCTGCAAATCCCATGATATTCAGGTAGAAAAGGAAAATGACAGCACTGCCCGCATTACCCTCCAAAACCCGGAGGACTATGCCGGCAACCGCGATTTTATCTTAAAATATACACTGACGGGAGAGGAAATCAAAAGCGGGCTTGTGTTTACCGAAGGGGAATCCGAAAATTATTTTATGCTGACACTCCAGCCCCCCGAGCGTTATACCCTTGAGACCATTCCGCCGAGAGAATATATTTTTGTGCTGGATGTCTCCGGCTCCATGAACGGATATCCTTTGGACACGGCTAAGGAATTAATCCAGAATCTTGTATCCGGTTTAAGGGAAAGCGATACTTTTAACCTGATTCTCTTTTCGGGAGACTCGGCGCAGCTGTCGCCCACTTCCCTGCCCGCAACCAAGCAAAATATTAAAAAGGCGGCAAAAATGATAAGCGCCGGATACGGCAGCGGCGGAACTTCCCTTGCCCCCGCTCTGGAAAACGCGCTTGCCATCCCTGCGGACGAGAATGTTGCAAGGAGCATCGTTATCATTACAGACGGCTATATTTCCAATGAACAGAGCATTTTTGACCTGATAAACGAAAACATGGGCAACGCCAGCTTTTTCTCCTTCGGCATAGGCAAGGCGGTCAACAGTTATTTAATCGAAGGAATCGCCACCGCGGGATTCGGGGAATCCTTCTTGGTAACGGACTCCGCAGACGCCGCAGACTGTGCAGAGCGTTTCCGCACCTATATACAGTCTCCGCTTCTCACTAATATTTCCGTTACCTACGACGGATTTGATGTCTACGATGTGGAGCCTGCCGTTCCCGCCACACTGTTTGCCCAAAAGCCCATCATATTGTTCGGAAAATGGAAGGGGAACCCTGAGGGAACTATCCGTATAACCGGAAAAACCGGAAATCAGGACTATTCGGAAGAAATTTCCGTGGCGGATGTGGCAGTTACCAAAGACAGTGACGCCCTCCGCTATCTCTGGGCACGCAAGCGTCTGGAAAGACTTACGGACTACGGCAGTATCAGGAACGACTCTTCCGTCAAGGAAGAAGTGACCAAACTGGGGCTTACTTACAATCTTGCCACTCCCTATACCTCCTTTATCGCCGTCATTGACACGGTTAAAAATCCGGAGGGCGAAAGCACGGATGTGGATCAGGCATCCCCCCTGCCCCTTAAGGTATCCAATCTGGCGCTGGGCGGCGGCTATATGACTTATTCCGAACCGGAAACCGTCTTTATGGTTTTTGCAATGTCGGGGGTACTGGCGATTCACATGCTGCGCTTATACAGAAAGAAGAAACGGACGCAAAACGCATAAAACAGGGATTTTTGAGTCATAAATTCAAAAGCGGAGAGTATTATGAAATTAGAAAAATTACAAAAAATCATTACAATAATCAAGCAAAATCTTATTTTTTACCTCGGGGGCATTCTCTTGATTGTGGGAATCAAGTATTTTTACAGGGGTGCCGGAAGCGATAAGCTGAGATGGCTCTTAGCTCCCACCACACGCCTTGTAACGCTGCTTTGCGGTATACCCTTTGTCTATGAGCAGGATGCAGGCTATGTGAACCATAGCCTGCGCTTCCTCATTGCACCCTCCTGCTGCGGCATGCAATTCATGCTCATCACCATGACCATGCTTATTTTTTCTTTTATCCATCGCATAAAAGAGGAATCAAATATTTCCAAAAAGCTTGGCTGGATGTTGGCAAGCATTGGCTTCTCCTATGTATTCACAATTTTGGTCAACGCCGTGCGTATTGTTCTGGCTGTTTATATTCCTGCTTTTCTGGAAAATACAAAGCTGCAAAGCTTCTGCGGTACGCCCGAACAGCTTCACACCGCCATCGGGGTATGTGTTTACTTTACCTCTCTTTTGATTGTATACCATATTGCGGAAAGCATTTTTTCAAAAGGCTCACAAAAATTCCTTTCCCCCGTATTCTGGTACTTTTTCATTGTGCTGGGAATCCCCTTTTTAAACAGGGCATACAGACAGGAAAACGGAAAGTTCGGACAATATGCCTTGCTTGTAACTTCCGTCTGTGCGGCGGTGCTGTTTGCAGCCGCACTTCTAAGAAGGGCATACCGTTTTATCACAAGACGCCTTAATCCTTAAGGCGTCACTTGCTTCGCCACCACTGCCAGCCGTCCGTCCTCCGTGTGATAGGAACAGGTGGACAGGGTGAGAAAATTATCCCCGAATTCTGCCGTCACTCCCGTGTCATAGAGCGCCAGCTCCTTAATATTTTCATAAAAATAGCTGAATTCTCCCTCTGTGTTCGCCTGATAAAATTGATAATATTTAAATACATCGTCGCCTTCATTGTAGACTTTTGACAGAAAAACCGCTACAATCTCATAAGTCCGCGCTTCATAAAGCGTATCAAAAGAAATCACGGGATGCTCCCTGTAAAAGCTTTCCTTTTGATATTTTTCCAAAGGAGCAAACATGGAGCCGTCAAACATATTATGACCATAGATGATAAAATTAGTGCCCGGCGCGTTTACATCCGCTCTTGTCCGCACATAAGGCACACCATGCTTATCCTCGTTTTTATAAAAATCATGTTTCAGATAATACTCATCATCCACACCCTGCATAACCGGAAAGTCAATCGCCATACCTTCAATAGACAGCCATCCCACCAGCTCATTGTTCTGTTCATAGAGTTCCTTGAATCTGTCCAACATCTGCGGTTGTTGGGGCTCCCGTTCCACAAGGGAGCCTTTTACCAGCTCGCCCAATGAGTTCTCCGAAACGCCCTCATGCCGTGGCGCTGCATTTTCCTGCGAACTTCCTGCCCTATAAGCATTTCTCAGCTGCTCCTGCTGCCTTTGGTATCTGACAGACAAATAGCGCTCCCTGCCAACCTGAACCAGACAGATTAAAACTATCAGAAGAAGCAAAATTCTGAAACACCGTTTTAACTTTCTGCGCTCCATAGATTTCCGTTTTCCTTCCGCTATTTACCGTTCCTGCTGCAGCCTGCGCATCCCTCACATCCCGCATGTACCGGCTGCACCGTCAGGTCAAAAGGGCTTGTGAGCATACAGACCGCCTGAGCCGATATGCCCTCCCCCGTTCCGGTAAAGCCAAGACCTTCCTCGGTGGTTGCCTTCACATTCACCTGACTGACCTCTATTTTCAGCGCCCCCGCTATATTTTCCCGCATAGCCTCAATATGGGGGCGCATTTTGGGAGCCTGAGCAATGATGGTAGCGTCAATATTTTCAATCAAAAAACCGTTTTCCTCCAAAAGCATTCCTGTTTTTTCCAAAAGAAGCATCGAGGAAATTCCCTTATATTCCGGCTCCGTATCCGGAAAATGCCTCCCGATATCTCCCATAGCCGCCGCTCCCAGCAGGGCGTCCATAACGGCATGGAGCAGCACATCCGCATCCGAATGTCCTAAAAGCCCTTTCTCATAAGGAATATCCACGCCGCCCAGAATTAATTTTCTGTTTTCTGTCAATTTATGAACATCATATCCGATTCCGACTCTCATTGCATCCTCCATAATTCCCCATACCGGTTTGATACTACTGTTTTTTGGAAAACAACTCCTCACTGCTCTCATAACCGTAAACTACATAATCCGCATCCCGATAAACCTGTTTTCCTGCCTTTAACGCTTCCGTATCCCGATACTGCTCATTTTCCTCCGCTGAAAGAAGCAGAAACACTTCTCCCTCATGATACCCTTCCCCGTAATATTTCATGGGGGAGGACCATTTAAAATACTCTAAAGTCTCGGGGTCCATAATATTGGCAACTTCCACCCTGCCATCCGTCAGTTCCGTAACAATATTGGCATTCCAATAACCGGCATAACCGAACTCATATCCGTTTTCCTGAAGAAACGCTGCCACTGCACGCTTCCCTTCATTCTTATCCGTTGAAATAAAGGACAGGGTAATCTTGGCGGAGGCAAGCGTCAGGCAAAACGCCAACAGCATTCCTACCGCAAACCTGTCAAGCACAGGTTCCTCCTGCTCCATATAAAACACCAGCGCCGGAAGGGCAAAAATAAAAACGGTAATATAATACCGGGGCACCATGGTACTTGTGGTAAACACAAAGACAAAAAGATTCAACACAAATGCCGTTATGACAAACAGCACCATAAACAGCCTCTGTCCCGTGCTCTTTTTACGGGCTTTTATCACACAGTACCCAAAAATCCAGAGCATTACAAAGGCAAGAATGCTGATAAATCCTCTCAGGGATAAAAAACCTTTGTCGGGGATATATCCAAAGAGCATAAGCAGACTTCCTATGGCATTCTGTAGTCTCTCCCAAAGCACGCCCTGATATACCGCAATAAAATTGGTGGCTCCGTAAGTCTGAAACACATACTGTCTGCTCACCCACAATACATTGATGCCATACCCGACAATGCTGCACACCGCACCTGACAGCGCCATGTACAGATACCTGATTTCTTCTCCCTTTAAGACCCTTCTAAAATATCCCGCCGCATTTTCATTCCTTCCGAATTGTTCCCGGAACAGTTGAAAATCTGTGGAATCCAGAACATATACAAACGCCGTTATGACAAGAGGACACTGTAATGCCAGCAGATATCTGACACCGGACACTCCGCAAATAAGGGAAAGTATGACAAAAAAGCAAAAAAGAGTCCATCTCCCCGCTTTTGTATACACCTCTTTCCTTACCAGACGCAAGTACATTCCCAAAAAGAAAAAACAGATGATCACATGGGGCATATAGGTATTGCCCATCTGCATATGAGTCATCATAGTTTCCGAAAACGGCAAAAGCAAAAGGATTGCCGTGAGCGCCGTAAGCCGCCTGTCCGCCTTTAACGGCTTCATCATGTAAAAGTAAGCCACAAGCATCAGCGCGTAGGATAAAACATTGGTTATCAGGCGTATCAGATGCCAGTTCTCAGAGGCAAGAAACAAGGGCGCCATCACTAAATGAGTGTAAAGAAAGCGGAATTCCGTTGAATAATACCATTCCGGTGTGGCAAAAATGTGACCGCTTTCGGAAAGCAGCTTGGAAAATATCATCTCTGCCGCCATATCGGAATCCAGCCAATGATCCTGCCAGAAAAGATTCAGCAGAACCAACGCCAGAAAAACCAATCCCAGCAAGACAAAAGCGCCGTACTTTGCAATCTTCTTTTTCATAAGCTCCGCACTCCTTTCCGGTCTGTCTTCCCATCCTATTACCTCTTTTATCTCCGTTTTTTCTTACCGCTGCTTTCGCCGAAAGAAGTTCCCGACTCCTCCCTGCGCCTGCGGTCCCTTTCACCCCGTCCGAAGATATCCCTTGCATCACGCCGGCGGGATTCTCTTGTGCCGTGCTCTTCTCTGCCTCTGTGGGATTCCTTGGCGCTGCGCTGACCTTTCCTGCCAAAACTCTCCTTGTCACCGCGTTCTTCCCGCTTTCCGGAATCGCCTCTCTCCCGGCCGAATTCTCCTTTGCCGCGTCCGCCTCTTCCGTTGCCGGATTCCTTACGGCGGCTGCCGTTACTATTGCTGCGGCTGCCTCCTTTACTCTTGCGGCTCACATAATCATCCGTCTGTATTTCCTCCCCGCGGTCTCCCACCTGCATCTTTAACATGGCAGCTGCCAGCTCGAGGGCGTCACATCCGGTCTGCTCCATTTTTCGCTGCAGAAAGCTTTTCATCAGCTCCATGTCTTCATGCTCGTGGAGCTCCCAAGCCTGACTTAAATATTTGTCCGCCTTTGCCTTCAACACTTTCCCCGCGCCGGGCAGTTTTTTCTCTTCCACCGTAGTATGGCAGATTCTCTCTATATCACGAAGCTGGTAAATCTCCCTGCCGCTGACAAAAGTAAAAGAACGCCCTGTCCTTCCGGCGCGGCCGGTTCTGCCGATGCGGTGTACATAATACTCAATATCCTGAGGAATGTCATAATTAATCACCGCCTCCACATCATCCACATCAATGCCTCTTGCCGCCACATCCGTTGCAATCAGGATGTTTGTGGTACCTTTGCGGAAACGCCCCATTGCCACATCCCTCTGATGCTGGGACATATCGCCGTGCAGTCCCTCCGCCTGATATCCCTGCCGCTTTAAAATCTCCGAAAGCTCGTCCACTTTCCGCTTGGTATTGCAGAAGATCAATGCCAGCTTGGGCTGATAATATTCCAACAGCCTGATGCAGGCAGCATCCTTGTCCTCTCTTCTGATACGGTAGTATCTCTGGGAAACTAAAGGAATGGTCAGTTCTTTCGCCGCCACTTTAATTAATTTCGCGTCCTTCTGGAATTGATTGGTAATATCCAAAATCGGCTTGGGCATGGTAGCGGAAAACAGCGCCGTCTGATGCTCATTGGCAATCTGTCCGAGAATTTCCTCCATATCCTCCCGAAATCCCATATTTAACATTTCATCCGCTTCATCCAGCACAACCATGCTGATATCATCCAATTTTATGGTATGGCGGCGCATATGGTCCATGACGCGTCCCGGCGTACCCACTACAATCTGCGTACTCTTCAGCCCCGTAATCTGCTTGCTGATTTCCTGACCACCATAGACGGGGAGTACCTTGATGCCATGCATATATTTCGCAAGCCTGCGGATTTCTTCCGCTGCCTGAATCGCCAGTTCTCTGGTAGGACAGAGAATAATCGCCTGTAGCTTCTTGGACTCGGGATTCACCTTTTGGATAATGGGGATGCCAAACGCTGCCGTCTTACCTGTTCCTGTCTGCGCCTGACCGATAATATCCTCACCCTGCAAAAGGTAAGGAATCGCCTGCTCCTGAATAGGCGAAAATTTCTCAAATCCCATTTCCTGCACTGCGCGCAGAATGCGCTCATCTAACAAGGGAGTGATGGAATCCTCCCGATTGTCCTCCTCATCCTGTTCTTCCGCGAAATCTCTTTCCGTTTCCGATTCCCGATTATTTTCATATTCTTCTTTATATTCTTCTCTATTTTCCTTTTTATTCCCAAAAATGCTCACTCTGTTTCCCTCTTCTATCTACTTTTATATCGCCGCATGGAACCAAAATACCTTGCACACCGGACAATCCTTGCTCTTTTTCATGGCATGGGGCGTATGGGCAGGCACCATAAAACAAATCCCCGGCTCCAAGGGTATCTCCTGCCCGTCAACCAACGCCGTGCCGAAACCTTCCAATACCAGAAAGCCCTCCTGATCGTCATGGCTGCCCGGCTCGGCGTATTCTTCCCGCACACAGCAGGAAACCCCGCATTTGCTGCCATTGACACAGCCGTGCCTCTCATCCAGCAGGGTATGCCCTACCGCTTTTTTGTCCTTTTCCAAGACATCTGACATTTTTACATAAGTTATCATAAAATCTCTCCGTTTCCATATCTTTCAAATTTGTATATCCTAAAAAAGAAGCCTCGCCATATGCGGGACTTCTCTCTTACTAGTAGCGAAGGAGAGATTCGAACTCTCGACACCACGGGTATGAACCGTGTGCTCTAGCCAACTGAGCTACCTCGCCATCCTATGACTCCGGCAAAAGCCGGAATGGAACCTATAGGGCTCGAACCTATGACCCTCTGCTTGTAAGGCAGATGCTCTCCCAGCTGAGCTAAGATTCCATGATCAGCTACCTTCAACCGACTTTGTATAGTATACAATGCAAGTGAAGGTTTGTCAATCATTTTTTTCACATTTGTGGTATTTTGTTGGTATTTGTCAGGATTCCTCCTTGGAAAACTGTTCCTTACCCACAAAACATAAGGGACATAAAAAGTCTTCCGGCACATCCTCCCATTTGGTTCCGGGCGCTATGCCCTCATCGGGATACCCCGCTTTCTCATCATACTCCCATCCGCAGACATCGCATACATACTTCATGATAAACCTCCTCCACAAATACTGATTTCGCAATCACCTGTCCAAATACAGTATTCCCCAAAGATTCCTCTTTCAATCAATGTATGCTCTCCAATCTTTTGATGCGGTACTTCAAATCGGTATTCGCCTTAAATACCGCAAGCGATTTTTTGTAACATTCCACAGCCTTTTGCTTTTCGCCCCGCGCCTCATAAAGATGTCCCTGCAGTTCCATAATATTGTTGCAGACTTCCTTGGTGCATTTACGGCACATCGGCTGCCCTTGCATCCATTTCAGATATTCTTCCGCCTTGTCTAAATTCCCTCTGGCAATTTCACACTTTGCCAGTTCATAAGCATTCTCCACCCCGCCGTTAATATCGTTTATATACTGCTCTACCGCGCTTAACTCTTTATTATAGCTGTACTCTTTTTCTATCTCCCGGTAAAACTCCTCCACATAGGCGGAAGCGCTTTCCAAATCCCCCAGCATACGGTGGCATTCCATCAACTCAAACAGAACAAAACTGCTCCACTTTTCCCCGTTCTTCTTTATTTTTTCATATGCGGTGAGGGCAGGCTGCAGCGCCGACTGCGCATCCCCCTCAAACAAAAAGCAGTTTGCCAGAGCCGCCCATGCATCCACGGAATCGTACTTCTCCGCCATCTGTTTTGCCCGCTCGGTATAACTGATATCTCCCTGTTTGTCCAAGAGCTGGTCATACTCAAGGCATTCTCTTTCATAGGTTTCCTGCTCCATCAATCCGGCGTTTAACTCTTCCAGACATACCGCTCTTGCCTTTTCAAACTCTCCCAGCTTGTCATACATCCATTTCAACATACTGTAAAGCCATTCGTCCGGGTTTGACTTAAAACGCTCGATTCCCTTTAAGAACCACTCCTCCGCTTCCTTATATCTGCCCAATTTGCACATACAACTGCCGCCGTCCCCATACACCACGGATTCCGGGCCACTGCTTCCCCCTATGTCGATTGCTTTTTGGAGGCATTCCAAGGCTTCTTCATATCTCCCCAGATACCGGAGGGCTTTTCCCTTCCCCCCGTAAGAATAATGGCTTTCCTCCAATTCCAGCGAACGGTCAAAATAAGGAAGGGACTCCTCTTCACATCCCATATTGCTGAGAAGCAGCCCTTTTCTCCTAAAATCCAGCGCATTCTCCGGCACAAGTTCCAATTGGCGGTCCATATAAGTCATGCCCAGCCGCCCGTAATAAATGTTGCCGGTACTCCACATGATCAGGCGGTAAAGATTGGCTATGGCTCCGTTTGCCTCCTGATTCTGCGGATTGATTGCAAGAGCCTTTTTAAAATAGTCAATCGCTGTTTCCCTCCTGCCCGCCGAACGGAACCGGTGAGCCACATGAATGCAGTATCTCTCCGTAAGCTTAGGTCCTTCCTCCTCGTATTTTTGATACTCCGGGAGCGCTGCATCGTACTCTTTATTATCCATCAAAGCTCCGGCAAG
The DNA here is from genome assembly GCA_023664665.1 of Lachnoclostridium sp. Taxonomy (GTDB): domain Bacteria; phylum Bacillota; class Clostridia; order Lachnospirales; family Lachnospiraceae; genus Acetatifactor. Next base: position 5,605 of record JAMPEY010000045.1, on the reverse strand, counting down.
ATAGTAATGCCCCAGAGGTCTGTCCTCATATTTTAAGGCCCTGCGGAAATACCTTATGGCGTCCTTATCGTGTCTGCGGTCACTCTCCGTCAAGCCAAGTTCCAGAAAGAGAGTGCACATATGTTTATCGCTCCCGGGATTCTTTTTGTATTTCGCCTTGACCTCCTTGACAAAAGCGGTAAGTTCCTTGTCCAATCGGAAATCCGCCCTGCGTTTCTGCCTTATCAGCTCCTGCAGATAGTCGTACTCCTTGAAACGAAGGTTTTTCAGTGCTAAAATATCAAGTCTGATATCATCCACCTGTGCTTCCTTCGCCAGCCGGAAGATATTCTCCGCATCCTTGTACTGCCTGTATTGGATAAAAATATCCGCCGCCCGCTCATAAATTTCGGGCATTTCCTGATAAATCCTGCGGGCCGCATAAAAGCAGTCCACCACCTCCTGAGCCCGTCCCAATTCATAACACGCTTTCTGCTTCTGCACATAAGCAGGAAACCATTGGGGATTGTGGGCAAGGATTTCCTCCGCCTGTTTGATGGCGTCCTCATATCTTTTCAATTCTATCAAAGTATCCACCATGCACTGACGGAAGGACTGATTATCCGGCGCTAACCCGGATGCATGGGTATAGATTTCCAATGCCTTTGAAAAAGCGCCTTCCTTTCCCTCTTTCCCCAGTTTGAACCATGCCTCTCCCTCATAACGGTATGACAGCATTTCCAACTCCTTGTCCGCGCCGTCTTTTTCCGCTAAAAGATCCTGCCGCCACAGGGAAAATTCTTTAACCGCATTTTCATAATCCTGCAGCCGCATATATAGGCACCCCTTACTGTAATGCAAGTCTGTCATATGAGCTGCGTAGTCGGGGCGGCTTTCCAACAGCTCAAGGGCTTCTTTGGAGCGGTCATTCCGGCTTAAAGCATCTATGAGACATCTGATATTTTCCTCTGTGGTAAATTCTTCCTGCTCGGCAAGCTGTAAAAACTGCCGGTCCAGATCTTTTAAATATTCCTTCAGCTCCGTACCCCTTCTGTCGCGCATGGCATTCCCACAGTGGGTGATTGCCGCTGCCAGATTGTTCTTTTTCGCCTCGCAAAAACTTAAATATTTTTCTGCCTGATAATAATTTTGATTTGCATAGGGAAGAAGCTGCTGCTCCGCCTCCTCATGACAGCCGCACTCATAAAGGATTTCTCCTCCCAGCACCTGAATCTGGGGATTGGTCTTATGCTTTTCGCTCAAGGGGCGTATCAGGGCAAGCGCCTCCTCTTTCCTTCCCGCCAACATATGGGTATATGCCCTCTGCAGTTCAAACTGGGGATGGGAAATCTTAAGACGCTCCATAGCCTGCACCGTCTGCCATGCCGCATCGGCATTTTTTTCACCTGTCTGATTCGTCAGCTTGTAATATTCGTTCAGAAAACCGTCATAATCCCCATCGTCGGGTCCCTGAAAGCTTTCATAGTCAAAATCCGTATTTCCATCCACATCCGCAATCTTTCGCAGTACAAAATCCACAAAATTCACGGGCAGATGTTCTTTAAAGCTGCTTTCGTTGTCTTTCACATAAAAAGCGTTATCCAAAATCCTGTAAATGCGGCCGGGCAGTTGATAATTTTGCGTTAAAAAACCAAAAAGCTTCCATTTTGCGTCCTCGCTGTCCTCTAAAGACATACAGACATCATCTTTTAAAAGGCGCTCCCATTCCTTGTCGTCCAAACGTCTTGACAAAGAAAAATAAACCTCTTTTACCTTTTCCATCCATTGTCCCACAGGTGTTTCATCCACAGGCTCCTTTTCGTCCGTATCCGGCGTTCCGGCATATTTTAAAGCGGCTTCATATGCCTCCCTCAGCCTTTTAAAGCCCTCCGGATTCTCCTCGGGATGTGTATGCTGTAAAAGCTCCCTGTAGGCATTCCGTATGGTTTCCTCGTCCTTTGTCTTATCGATGCCCAAAACGGCAAACATCATTTCTTCGCTCATGGTATGAAATCCTTTCGTTACAGCTATGCCTGACAGTTAAGTACACTATCATTATAATACGCCGGACGCGGATTGCCAATAGAAAATGCCCGCTAAACGCCATAATAGTTCAGGATTGCATGGGCGACATACTCGGCGCATCCCGCTCCAAATACACTGTCCGTTCCCTCCGCCAGATATTCCCGGTATTTTCCCTCGCTTCCGTATTTTGCAATCTGTTCCATCAATGCATACTCCGACATGCAGCTCACAGTATGGTTGATTATTTTCTGAATGTCCTCGCTGCTAAATGCTTCAAAACTCATAGTGTTCACTCCTCCTATCACATCTTCGATTAACTCGATAATGCCGTTTAAACGGTTTCTTTTTTTCTCCAGCAGAACCTTTTGCGCCTGCAGAGCCTGTTTCCTGTCATAATCCGGATTTTCCATGATTTTTTTGATTTCCTGCAGCGGAATTTCCAGTTCCTTAAAAAACAGAATTTCCTGCAGTTTTTCCAAGGACTGATTATCATACAGACGGTAACCGGAATCCGTGAGCTTCGCAGGACGCAAAAGCCCTATCTCGTCATAATACCTCAAAGTTCTGATGCTCACTCCGGTTATCCCTGATACTTCCTTAATCGTTTTCATGGTCATTATTCCTCCTTTCCAGATTATCCTAAACCATTACGCAGCGGAAGAGTCAACACTTGTTTCAAAAATTGATAAGCAGATTTTACAAAATAAAAAAGCCGTAAATCCTTCCGTTAAAAACCTTGGATTTACGGCTCTTTTCTACTATCGGAGTGGCGGGATTCGAACTCGCGACCTCCGCCTCCCTAAGACGGCGCTCTAACCAAGCTGAGCCACACCCCGAAACAAATAATATGATATCATGCCTTTTTGAAAAAAGCAACAGTTTTTTTGTAAAAGTCACCTAAATGTCACCTAAAAGTACAAAGGAAAGCAGATTTCGCGGGTCAAACTTACTTAAAACGCCTACAGTGCCTCAATCAGCGCATCCACATTCTCTTCTCTGGTCGCCCAGCTTGTACACAGCCTGACTGCACTGTGACCTTCATCCACAGCGTGGTCATAACTGTACTCAAATTTTGAGGAAAGCTCTTTTAACTTTTCATCCGGCATAATGACAAAAATCTGGTTGGTGTGGCTTTGCACCAGATAAGAATAACCTTTCCGCTCCAAAGCACCACGCAGCTTTTCCGCCAGCCTGATTGCTTCTTTGGAGATTTCCAGATAAAGATTGTCCGTAAAAAGAGTGTCAAACTGGATGCCCAGAAGCCTTCCCTTGGCTAACATCCCGCCCTTTTGCTTGATAAAATACCGGAAATCCTCCTTCAACTCTTCTTTCGCAATTACTACCGCTTCCCCGAACAAAGCCCCCACTTTCGTGCCTCCGATGTAAAACACATCGCAAAGCTCTGCTATATCCGCTAAAGTCAAATCATTGTCCGGCGCGGCGAGTCCATATCCCAGCCTTGCGCCGTCCAGAAAAAGATACAGTCCGTATTTACGGCATACCCGGGACAACCAAATCAATTCATCCTTACCGTAAATGGTTCCCAGCTCCGTGGGGTTAGAAATATAGACCATTTTGGGCTGTACCATATGTTCAAAACTCCCGTCGTGAATATGTGCCAGATATGCCTCCTCCACCTGAGCGGCAGAGATTTTTCCGTCTTGGGAGGCAAGTCCGATCACCTTATGTCCGCAGGACTCCACCGCTCCGGTCTCATGCACATTGATATGTCCTGTCTTTGCGCACAGTACTCCCTGATGGGAACGGAGAGCCGCATCTATCACTGTCATATTTGTCTGGGTTCCGCCCACCAGAAAATGTACCGCAAGATTTTCGTTTTGACAGAGACTGCGGATTTTATCCGCTGCTTTTTTGCAATACTCGTCCTCCCCATAACCTACGGTCTGCTCCATGTTGGTCTCCGTCAGGCGCTCCATAATCTTGGGATGGGCTCCTTCATTATAATCGCATTGAAATAAAATTTTATGGCTCATCTTTTTCCTCCAAAAGTCTTATGAGATACTCCCATACTCTGGCGGTGGAAGAAATGCTCAGTGTTTCCTCTGTGGTATGGATATTTTTCATATCAGGTCCTATGGATATCCCATCCAAATCTTTGATTTTGCTTCCCAGAATCCCACATTCAAGCCCTGCATGAATGGCTTCCAGCCGCGGCTTTTCCCCATACATTTTTTCATACAGCCGAATCATTTTTTCCCTTAAGGGCGAATCCGCACGATATTTCCAGCCGGGATAATCCCCTGTCACTTCCACGCTTCCCCCGGCAAGAAGGGTTACTGCCCTCAGCTTTTCTATGAGAGCCTCCTTGGCGCTTTCCACGCTGCTTCGCACGGAAAATTCCGCAAGCAGACTGCCCGTGTTTTCCGTCCGGACATCCGCTGCCTGTTCGTCCGCTGCATTATACTTTAAAATGCCCAGATTTAAAGAAGTCTCTACCAATCCCTGTATATCGGCGCTCATCGCCTGCACCCCGTTGGGAAGCGCCGCCAAGAAAGCTGCCGCCCGCCTTGCACTTTCTATGGCAGTGCAGGCAATGGCACCCTCTTTTGCCTCCACAACCGTCTGAATGGATACATCCGAATCCTTCACCGCAAGTTCCGCTTTTATCTGACTTGCCACATGGGCAACAATCTCCTCAAAAAGGGGAATATCTTTTTTCTCCACTGCCAATACCGCTCTGCTCTCTCTGGGAATAGCGTTGTCGGCAAGACCGCCCTCCATCGAGACAATGCCGAAAGGCAATTTGAGAGCCAGACGATGCAGAATCCGCCCCAGCAGGGCGTTGGAATTTCCTCTTTCCTTGTGAATTTCATCGCCGGAATGACCGCCTTTTAAGCCCCCAATCGTAACCTCGCAAAGCACTCCTTCCACAGCGGTCTGTTCAAGCGGCAGGCGGCATTTCACCCTTGCGCCTCCGGCACAGCTGGTCAAAAAAATTCCTTCCTTCTCCGAGTCCAGATTTAACAGCCTCTTCCCTTTCAGCACGGATAAATCAATGCCTCTGGCTCCGTCCATACCGGTCTCTTCGTCCACGGTAATCACTACTTCCAGCCGGGGATGTTTTATGGTATCCGAATCCAGAATTGCCAACGCATAAGCCACCGCAATACCGTCGTCTCCCCCGAGGCTGGTGTCTTTGGCATAAATATTGTCGCCGTCAATGCCGATTTGTAACCCCTCTGTCTTCATGTCCATAGGGCACCCGGGTTTTTTCACCGCCACCATATCCATATGTCCCTGCAGGATGACACCCGGCTCATCTTCATATCCCGGTGCGGCATCCTTCACGATAATGATATTCTTAAGCTCATCCTGAAGAAAAAACAAATTCCGCCTCTTCGCAAAATCCGCCAAGTAATCGCTAATCTGCTCCACATTGCCCGAACCGTGGGGAATTTTCGTGATTTCTTCAAAATAATAAAATACGCTCTTAGGTTCAAGTTGTGATAAAACGCCCATAATTACCTCCAAAACTATTATCAGTATAAACACCTTTCCTAAAAAATACAAGTCAGGATAATCCGTTGATTGTGTCAAGTACTCGTTGGCACTTTTCCTATTTTTCTTTATGAACCCTTAT
>JAMPEY010000044.1 GCA_023664665.1 Lachnoclostridium sp. | reverse complement strand
GAGCGTCGCCCTGTCACGGCGAAGGTCGTCGGTTCGAGTCCGATCTGGGTCGTTTGCTATAATACCATACAATCATGTTTTACATAGAAAGCAGATTTCTACATGAAAAATCCAAGTCATTCTAACAATCCTGACAACCTTTTGAACCCTAATCGGCAGCGTACCCCCGATATTCATACATCTGAATTTTTCCGCACCGTATTGGCGGTGGTTCTTGTCTTGTCGGCAATCCTTACGGGATGCTCCGGAAAGGGGTCGGACACCCCCGAAACATCGGACACCCTGCGGTGGTTTTATGCATCCTACGCCATTTTGACAGAATTAAACGGTAATGACTATACGGAATTTGGCGGTATGCCCATCAATGACTATACGAGACAGCTCCAGATTGCCGCTCTGGAAAGCCAATGGGGAGTTAACGACAGGGAAACCGCTGACAGTACCCTTGCGTGGGCGCTGGAAGAGGGACACAGAACCGAGTTTGTGAATTCCGGAAAATATCTGGCGGAGGATATAGAGATGGATAAGCTGGATGAAGAGGACTATCTACCCTATCTTCTCTATATTTCCGATTTGAGCGAAGAAGAAGCGGCGCAGCTTGTGAATCTCTATATCATGTACAAAGATTACGGAGAGCATGCCATAGATGCATGGGATTACTGCAGGGCTCTGAATTTACTTAGTTTTTATTATGTGGCGGGCTATTACACTAAGGAGGAGGCGCTGGATAAATCTCTGGAAATTGCGGGCAGGCTCCAGCCTATGTACAGCTCATGGGATGAGCTGGTGGAAAGTTATCTGCGCGGCTATGAATATTGGGCGGAAGAAAGCAGTGCAAAACGCCGCGCAGTTTATGAAGATTTGAAAACCAGAGAGGATAATCCTTTTAGCGTAGACTATCATACGGTTTTGGAAAAATCATGGTAACATATGCCAAAGAAGCGCTCTTATCTGCCGTTCTCATTTGGCTCAAAAAGCTTTTCCAGGCGTTTCAGATACTCGAAGCGTTCCAGAGATTCTTTGGCGGCTTTCGCAAAGAGGGACTTGGCCTCTTCGGGATGCTTTCTGGCAAGAAGGGCATAGCGGTTCTCCCCTGCGAGAAAATCCTCATAGTTTAGAGAAGGTTCCTTGCTGTCCAACTGAAAAGGATTTTTACCCTGAGCCTTCAGGGATGGGTCGTAGCGGAACAGGTGATAATAGCCTGCCTCTACGGCCTTCTTTTCTTCATGCTGGGTGCTGCCCATACCCGCTTTGATGCCGTGGGCGATACAGGTGGCATAGGCAATGACCAGTGAAGGACCGGGATAGGCGGCGGCTTCCGTGATGGCTTTAACGGTCTGGTTTAGGTCTGCGCCCATGGCAATCTGTGCCACATAAACATTTCCGTAAGTCATGGCGATAGAAGCCAAGTCCTTTTTGCGGGTTTTCTTGCCGCCGGAGACAAAACGGGCGGTGGAACCCATGGGAGTCGCCTTGGAAGCCTGTCCGCCGGTGTTGGAGTAAACTTCCGTATCCAGAACCATCAAATTGATGTTGCGCCCGCTGGCAAGCACATGGTCCACTCCCCCAAAGCCGATATCATAGGCCCAGCCGTCCCCTCCCAGAACCCACTGGACGGTTTTTCCCTGCCGGACTTCATCCCGGCTTTCCTGTGCCATCAACATGCCGAAACCGAATTCCGCGGCGTCCTCAAAGAGGGAATTGGACCAGGCGGGTCCGCAGCCTTCCTGATTCAGGGTATAGGCTGTGGAGGGGGAGGAGTTTGCCCAAATGGAAGAGCATCCGGTGGCGTTTGCAAGGTACATTCTGGGGCCAAAGAGCTGTGTCAGCAGCTTTACATAGGGAGTTTCACCGCATCCTGCGCAGGCTCCCGAAAATTCCATCAGAGGACGCAGAAACTGACTTCCTTTTACGGTATGGCTGCCAAATTTTGCGGCGGCACAGGCGCCTGCGGCAGCAGGCAGGGATTTGGCATAGTCAAACCACTCCTGATGCTCCTCGTGTTCGTGGACGGGGTGCATGGTCAGCGCCTTTCTGCCGTCCCCCTTACCGGGACAGATGCCGGCGCAGGAACCGCAGCCGGTACAATCCACCTGAGAAACGACAACGGAAAAGGATGTGGGCAGGGATTTCGCAGAATCCCCGGAATCCGCATTGGCGCCGCCCATACCCATAATGGGAATCTGCTGCATGCCTTTAGGGGCATTCCGGGACTGTTCTTCTGTCATGGCGGCAGGGCGGATGACCGCATGGGGACAGACATAGGAGCAGCGATTGCATTGGATGCAGTTTTCGGGATGCCATAAAGGCATTTCCGTTGCCACATTCCTTCTTTCATGGGCGCTGCTTCCGGGTGGCGTGAAACCGTCCGCATAGGGCAGGAATGCAGATACGGGAAGGGAATCTCCCCTCTGGTCCGTCACGGGCTGTTGGATTTGCTTTACATAGTCCAGTAAAAGCTGCCGGTCGGGAAAAGGAGAATTGTCCAGAGGATGTGTGTTTTCCAATATCTCCGTATTTCCGAGGCGTTTCCATGAATCGGGTATTTTAACCTCCGTCACTTCCGCAAATCCTCTGTGAATGGCGTCTTTATTCATGTTTACGATTTTTTCTCCCAATTTGCCATAGCTCTTCCCGGCGGCATTTTCCATCAGCAGCTTTGCTTCCTTGGAGGGAAGAAGGTTAAACTGTTCCATCACCTTAAAAAAAGCTGCCTGCAGGATGGTGTTCACCTTACCGTTTAAGCCGATTTCCTTGCCGATGCGGTCGGCGTCAATCAGATAAAGATGAATTCGGTGCGCGGCAAGGTAAGCGCAGAGGGATTCGGGAAAGCATTCTCTGAGATACGCTTCGGGATAACTCTCCGGTGAAGAGTCCTCCGGGCATCTTGGGAGGTTTACCAAAAAAGCGCCGCCCTCTTTAATCTCCTGCGCCATATTATATTTATGCAGATACACCGGATTATGGCAGGCGGCAAAGTCCGCCCGGCGAATCAGATAAGCGCTGCGAATCCGCTCCCTGCCAAAGCGGAGATGGGAGATGGTGAGACCTCTGGATTTCTTGGAATCGTACTCAAAATATCCCTGAATCTCCAAATCCGTATGGTCGCCCAGAATCTTGATGATATTTTTGGTGGCGCTTATCGTGCCGTCCCCTCCCAGACCCCAGAATTTGCAGGAGAGAGTCTCTTTCGGGGAAGTGTCGGGAATAGGGCATAGGGGCAGGGAAAGCCCGGTCACATCGTCTTCAATGCCCACGGTAAAAAACTGCCTGTCGCGGTTTGTATAAACTGCCGCAATCTGGGCGGGAGTGGTGTCCTTGGAGCTTAAGCCGTAACAGCCACAGTACAGGGGCACATCCCGAAAAGGGCTTTCCCGCAGGGCGGCAAGCACATCCAGATACAGGGGAGCGCCCGGAGCTCCCGGTTCTTTGGTGCGGTTTAAAACGGAAATCTGCCGGACGGATTCGGGAAGGGTCTCACGCAGTCTTGCGGAGGGAAAAGGACGGTACAGATGCAGGGAGATCAGTCCGTATTTTTCTTCGGGATTGGCCTCCAGATATTCCCGGATAGTCTCACAGACACTTCCCATGGCAATGATGACATGGGTGGCGCCGGGATGTCCGAAATAATCCATGAGTCCGTAAGAAGTTCCCAGTTTTTCATTTATTTTGCACAGATTCTTTTCCACAATGTCCGGCAGGGCGAGATACCGGGGATTGGAAGCTTCCCTCGCCTGAAAGAAAATATCGGGATTCTGGGCGGAGCCGTAGATGCGGCCGTTGCGGGGATGGAGAGAGCGGCCGCGGAAACCGTCCAGAGCCGCCACAGGGAGCATTTCTTTTAAATCTTCATAATCCCATACAGACACCTTTTGCAGTTCATGAGAGGTGCGGAAGCCGTCGAAAAAGTTTATGAAGGGAATCCCGCCTTCCAGAGCGGAGAGGTGCGCTACGGGAGACAAATCCATAACTTCCTGTACGCCGGATTCGGCAAAAATGGCGGCGCCGCACTGACGGCAGGCATAGATATCGGAGTGGTCGCCAAAAATGGACAGCGCATGAGTTGCAATCGTTCTTGCCGCCACATGGATAACTCCGGGGAGCAGTTCTCCCGCAATACGGTAGAGCTCCGGCAGCATCAGGAGAAGTCCTTGGGAGGAGGTAAAGGTGACGGCCAGCGCGCCCGCAAGAAGAGCGCCATGAACGGCGCCCGCGGCGCCTGCCTCGGACTGCATCTGCGAGATGACGGGAATTTTCCCGAATATATTTTCCCGGTTTTGTCCCATCCACTCATCCATAAGCTCCGACATGGGAGAAGACGGGGTGATAGGATAGATGGCGGCTGTTTCACAATAAGCATACGCTACATGGGCGGCAGCCTGATTGCCATCCATGGTCTGTTTGGTTCGCTTTACCATAAGTGACCTCCTTATTTTACAAGTTCTGTTTTTATTATTTTTTGTTATCATTTCTCCTTTGAAAGGATATTATTCCTTGACACTTTTTTTTATTAGAGGTATACTAAACACTATATAGAGTAAATAATTTTGTGCGTGAAATAATCTTAAAATCAGGAATTTTCCAATAACATGAAGCGGAGGAAGCAAGATGGTAGAATACATTTTAGGAAATTATCTGATAGAGTCCGGCAAGATCAAGCGGGAACAGTTAAAGCTTGTCATGGAGAAGGAAGATTCGGTTACCGTATCTCCCGAACTGAAAGCAGCGGAAGAGGGACAGGGCGGTCACTACCTGATGTTTGTACAGGCTTTGCTTGATGAAAAGTTAATTGCATTGGACGAGTTGGAATGGCTCTTAAAGGATTTCGGGGAAAAGAACGGATACAACGCCGAGCAGATAAATGATATCAAGAGCGATGAGGTGGAGCGCATTATCCCCTTGCTTATGCCGAAGGAAGCCGGACAATTCGTATCGTTAGTCTGCACTATGGTAAGTACCATGGTGAAGTCTTTCGATAAGCATATCTATGTGGGGAAGGCTGCCATGGTGGATCAGCTTCCGGCGGAAGATTTGGTGAATCAGTCTTTAATCTGGGAAGATGGGATTGTGGACTGCTTTTCCGAGAGAGACGGCGGTTTGTTGATGGTATCTTCCGTGTACGGGCAGGAAGAGTACGGGCAGTTGGATTCCGATGCTCTGGATGCGGCGGGAGAGCTGCTGAACTGCATTAACGGTCTGTATGTGTCGGGACTTAGCAGGGAAGGATACTTTCTGGAAATGATGCCTCCCAAGTATGAAGAGTGCAGCGAATCCGTTAAAAAAGGTACTATCTGCAGGATACCTATTTTCTTTGACGAGCGCGGATTTTATTTTACAGTGGCAGAACTGGTATAGGGAGGGAAAAAGATGGCAACAGTATTAATGGTTGACGATTCAGCGGTATCCAGAAAAGTTCTGAGAAATATATTGGAAAAGGGCGGCTACGAGGTTATCGGAGAAGCGGTAAACGGCGAAGAGGGTTATCTGAAATATAAGGAATTGAAACCGGACATCGTGACTATGGATATTACCATGCCCGTTATGGACGGTATCGAATCTTTAAGCTTGATTAAGCGGGATAATGAAGACACAAAGGTGATTATGATTACCGCTTCCGGTCAGAGGGAAAAGATGGTGGAAGCATTAAAGCGGGGGGCGGAAGAGTTTATTTTGAAGCCCTTTGAAGAAGAGGAAATTTTGAAGACTTTGGCTTATGTTATGGAAGCGCCGGATGAGACGCCGTAAGGATGGATTGTCATGGACGAAGAGAGACTATGGATAACCTTTCATGATAAAAATGAAGTTCTGCATTTTGTGGCAGATTGTTGTCACTATGACAGCGCCATTGATGTGAAGCTGGACAGGCAGATAACGGATGCTAAGTCCGTAATGGGGATGCTCCTGCTGCAGTTGGAACAGCCAATGGAGATTGTATATGACAGCTACAAAGAAGAATTGGGCGGCTATGAGGAGTTTCGAAGGCAGATGCTGGAAGAATATGATGTGCGGGCGACTCTCACAGGAAGTTCTTCCCTGTAGGAAGTTTTTCTTGGTTCCTGTGGGTAAACTGCCGTAAGTGCCGCACAGACCATGGCGTTTGAAGGATGTATTGTGCTCTGTGCCGTATCTTGCTTGATGCCACATATGCCTGCATCGGGGTTGTTGACTTGACAGGGAAATATTTTGCGGGAAAATCCGAAAGGGGCTTGACTTTTTTCAATAAAAAAGTTAGAATATCTAATGTTGCGGGAGAAATATGATTTACCGCAGTATATGTGCGTTTAGCTCAGCTGGATAGAGCGTTTGGCTACGGACCAAAAGGTCGGGGGTTCGAATCCTCTAACGCACGCTCTTTGCGTTTACGCACCGTTCTTTGTGCGTTTCGCACTGTTCTTTGTGCGATTTGCACGGTTTTTGGCGAAAATCCCTACAATAAGGTGATTTCGCCAATTTTTTTATTTTTGCGAGCATAAGTCAAGCGCCGTGCTTGTTGCGGGATATTTGATTTTTTGCTTGACATGCCTCTTTTTTTGTGCTATAAGTGTATTAAGGTGATTAATACACTTATAGCATATTTTATATCATTAGGGAATTGCGACAGAGTAAATTAATGCAAGGAGAATGTGCATGATTTTGTTAGATTATAGGGACAAACGACCTATCTATGAGCAGATAGTGGAAAAATTGGAGCAGATGATTGCAAGCGGCGCCTTAGAGCCCCTTACCAAGATGCCCAGCGTGCGTAGCCTCGCGATGGAGCTTTCCGTGAACCCCAACACCGTGCAAAGAGCTTATGCCCAGCTGGAGTTGGACGGATATCTTTATACGGTGTCCGGCAGGGGCAGTTTTGTGACAGCGGAAAGCGAATGGAAGGAGAACCGGCAGGGGAAAATTTTAAAGGAGTGGCAGGACGCCACGCTTAAGGCTAAGGCCTCGGGGATTACAAAAGACAGGCTGATAGAGGAACTTCGGAAAATATATGGAGAACAAAGCGGAAATGAGGTGTCGGAATGATAGAATTTCAGAAGGTAAGTAAAAACTTTGGACATGTGAAAGCATCAAATGACATTTGCGCTTCCATTGGCGAGGGCAGTGTGTTTGGGCTGATTGGGACGAACGGAGCGGGGAAATCCACATTCTTAAGGCTTCTCTGCGGCGTCCTTGCACCTGATGAAGGAAATGTTTTAGTGGACGGAGAGCCTGTTTTTGACAATCCCGCGGCAAAGGCAAAAATCTTTTATATTTCCGATGACCAATATTATTTGAAAAGCGCTGCGCCGGAGGATATGCTTCGTTGGTATCGGACCTATTATCCGGAATTTGACACTGCCAAATGGAAGGATTTAATGAAAAAATTCCATCTGGAAACCGGGCGCAAAATCAATACTTTTTCTAAGGGAATGAAAAAGCAGTTTTCGATTATCTGCGGTATCTGCGCGGGCACGAAATATCTTTTGTGCGACGAGACTTTTGACGGGCTGGACTCCGTGATGAGGCAGGGGGTAAAAGCGCTTTTTGCCAGAGAAATAGAGGATAGGGGACTTACGCCGGTCATCGCTTCCCACAACTTAAGAGAGCTTGAGGATATCTGTGAATATGTGGGGCTTCTGCATAAGGGAGGCATTCTCTTTGAAAAGGATTTGGATGAAATGAAGATGAATATCCACAAAATACAATGTGCCGTGAAGGAGGAGGGGACGCTTCAAAGGCTAAAGGATTCTTTAGAGGTTCTGAGCATGGAAAACAGGGGAAATATTTATACCCTGACGGTCAGGGGAGAAAGAAGCGGGGTAGAGGCTTTCTTGGACAAGGAAGACTTTACCTATGTGGAATTGCTGCCCCTGTCCTTAGAGGAAATCTTTATCAGCGAAACGGAGGTAAAGGGTTATGATGTCAAAGCGCTTATTCTTTAAGGTTATGAAGGAAGATTTCAGACACAAAATCTGGATGTTTTCCCTGTCTGTTTTGGGAAGCCTTCTGGCGCTGCCCGTAGCATGGCTTCTTTTCAAACATAATCTGTTGTCTGCGGACATAAGCAGGGCGGCAGACGATGCGGCGGTTCTGGAGAGGACGCAGGAGCTGCTGGAGCGGATAACGGACTTTTTCGGCAGCTATGCCGTGGTTCTGGGCGGTGGCGTTGCCATAGTGGGAGGGGTAATTGCAGGCTTATTCAGCTTTTATTATCTTTTTCACAAAAATATGGTGGATACCTGGCACAGTATACCCGTGAAGCGTAGCATGCTCTATGGGATCGGTTATGTGAACGGACTCCTCATCTGGCTGGTGCCGCTCTGGTTAAGCATGCTTTTGACGGTGTTTGCGGCAGGGGGGTTTACATGGGAGCTTGGAGGCAGGGAGGCGCTGCTTCTTATGATGAAAGAAGCTTTTAGCACCCTGCTTGTGCTGGCAATCGTATATCTGTTAGTGTACCATTTGATGCTGACGGCGGTAATGTTTTGCGGAAATGTCCTGAATGCCTTAATCAGCGCAGGAATTATGGGGTTTGGGGCAATTGTTATGTTTGCGGCGGGAATCGGCATGTGTTCCTGCTATCTGACGACTTTTTCGGAGTGGTCCTACTCCTATGAGCCTGCAGGCTATGCCTCCCCGCTCTTTTCCGCTATTTATCTGATTTACAGGAAAGCGACTGAGGCAAGGACAGGCGCTGCCGCCCTTTACAATGTGGGTTTGGTCAGAATGCGGGAAGAGCGGATGGAAATAGGCGTGGCGTTGGCCGTGAATCTGGCGATAGCGGCAGCTTTGGGACTGTGCGCATGGTTTTTGTATCAAAAAAGGAAATCCGAACTGGCGGAGCAGGGGATTTCAAACAGGTTCCTGTCAGCTTTGCTGAGGATATTCGGAAGTGTGGCAATGGGGCTTTTGGGCGGATGTGTATTCATCATGCTTACGGAGGAGAGCCTGAGTCTGGGTTGGGCGCTTTTTGGCATGATTTTCTTTGCCATACTTACCTTCGGCGTCTTGGATATGGCATTTTCTATGGATGTAAAAGGATTTTTTGTCCATAAGCTGCAAATGGGGGCGGCAGTGGGCATTTGCCTGATGATCGGTATGGTCATACAGGGAGGTCTTTTCGGGTATGATACCTATCTGCCTCCAAAGGATAAGATTGCGGGAATTTCCGTTTATTATTCTTATTTGGGGAACCGCACATACTACGGAGAAATCCCTAAAGATGTGATGGAGCGTATGAATCTGCAGGATTTGGAGGTAATTTATCCCTATTTGGAAAAAATGACGGCAAACGCTGCGGATAAAAAAACAGAACTCACGGAATCCTCCGCGGAGTATGATGTCATCATCACTAAAGTAATGCTAAAAAATAATAAGAGTTATTACAGGAAATATAAAATATATGAGGAAGACAAGGAGCTGCTCACTCCTATTTTGAGCAGCAGGGAATATATACAGGCGGCTTATGCGTTCAGCGAGGAAGAAATGAACAATCTTCTTCCTCTTGCCGTAAGCAGGCCCGGAAGCGCAGTTCACTTTGTGGATATAGGGAAGGAAGAGCTGTTGTCCATTGTGAGGGCGTACAATCAGGATGTACTGGAGAATCCGGAGGGAGTATCCTTTGGTGGGGACTTTGGGAAAGGAAAGCTGTTGTCCGCTATTTATCTGGCAATTAAGGATAATACAGCGCCTGCGGGCAATATCAGTGTCAGGCTGGATATTTATGAAACAATGGAGCACACATTGGAGGCATTGGCACAGGCAGGCTATGAAGAGGCGGCGGCTCCGCTTGAGCTGTCCGACATAAGCTCCGTGGAACTGCTCTTATGGTGGTATCAGACAAATGAGGACGATTCAAGGGAGGCTCTGATTGCCAAGGCAAGAGAGTATTATGGTGTGTTTGGGCAAGAGCCGGAAAGCTTGAAAGAAACGGATGAAACAGATGTGAAAAAGCCCAAGGAACAGGCTCAGTTTACTTATTCGGCGTCGGGAGTCAGGGAGCGGAAGCAGGTCTCCGTCACCGACAGAAAAGAGATAGAGGAATTGGCGGACTGCATCAGCCCGCTGCAGCCCATTCCCACGGGCAGTATCTTTGAAAAGGGATGGGTGCAGATTGCCGTTGTAGTGGACAATAAGGAGCAATACTGCTATATTCCTTATGGGGCGCTGCCGGAAAAATATATCCTCCGCTTTGGTGAGTTTTAGAAAAAGTTTATAATTACTTCTGTGATAATATATTTACGAAGAAAAAGGGGCATGATACAATATTTCTTAACAGCATGCCTCTTTTTTGATGTAAGGGTTGTTTGTGCTGGTATGGAGGAAGGATGTGTGGATAATGGGTATCGTGTATGATGCCAGACGAGTCAAGGCGTATGAAGGTTTGCGTGCCTTAGGTGAATATGCGGGCAAGGACTCAAGCTGGCTGGACGAACTGTGGACGGAGCTTGTGTCCGACAGCAATCTTATGAAAGAATTAATGTATTATCTGGATCACCATACCTTTTTGGATGAAACCAAATGCAGAGGATATGGATTGACTGATTTGTATGTATGGCAGATGGACCGCTATAATTTGATACGGGATATCGGTAAAAATACTTCGGCGTGCAATAAGGAAGCCATGGTGTTAAATACTTTCAGAACTATGCTTGATATGCAGAAGGAGCCGGAGATTTATCTGAAAAAGCTGACTGCAGGCATCGGGATGGATCAACTTCAATAGGGAAGGAATCAAAGAAAAATCTATGAACAGGCAGGAATTTATCGAAAAGCTGCGCATGGCTTTAAACGGCAGACTGTCCCAGACAGCAGTGGCGGACAATGTAAATTATTATGAGGATTATATCAATGTGGAGATTCGCAAGGGGCGCACGGAGGAAGATGTTCTGGCTTCCCTTGGGGATCCGAGACTGATTGCCAAGACCATTATCCAGACAAACGGCGGGGCAGGCGCGGATATGACCCAAAGCGTGGAGTACCGTAACATGGAGAGCGATAATTTTTATAATATCGGCAGCGATAATCTTCCGCGTATCTTCCGGATTCCGGGCTGGCTTGCGACCCTGATTGTCATTATCGTAACGCTGCTTGTGTTTGCCATCATATTTTCCGTGCTGTCATTTCTTGCGCCCGTGCTTCTCGCAATAGCGGCGGTGATGCTTATTGTAAAAATTTTCCGGGATTGGCTGAATTGATAAATGGTACTAAAGTACCAAACATTTCAGGCATATTTTTGAAATTTACAAGCCATACTACTCCTGTAACTAAAAACCAACAGGAGGACTTTAAAATGGCTAACAACAATCAGAACGAGAACAATTACAAGAATTCCAACAATTCTGATAATCAGAACTGCAAGAACAGCCAGAACAATCAGAATAACCAGAAGAACAACCAGAACAATCAGAACAACAACCAGAAGAACCAGAACAACGAGTTCTAGTTGTCGGACGGCGGGGCGCTTTTTTGCGCCCCTATTTACATAATTTCAAAATAATTGTATACTAGTCATAAAGATAAAAGACTGCCGGTGCGGCGGAATGAGAGTAAGACGGCATGAAAAAATTTGAATTGATAGTTCCCTGTCATTTTGGCATGGAATCCGTATTGAAGCGGGAAATTCTGGATTTGGGATATGATATCACGGAAGTATCGGACGGCAGGGTGACTTTTTTGGGAGACGAGGAAGCATTGTGCCGCGCCAATATTTTTCTGCGCACGGCGGAGCGCATTTTGATAAAAGCAGGGAGCTTTCATGCAGAGAGCTTTGAAGAGCTTTTTCAGGGAACCAAAGGGCTTCCCTGGGAGGAATATATTCCGAAAGACGGCAGATTCTGGGTGACAAAGGCGGCATCCGTGAAATCCAAGCTGTTCAGCCCGTCGGATATTCAATCCGTTATGAAGAAAGCCATGGTGGAGCGTTTAAAGGAAATTTATAAAGTGAGTTGGTTTTCGGAGGAAGGGGAAGCTTTTCCTATCCGGGTATTTTTGATGAAGGATGAAGTGACAGTGGGACTTGACAGCACGGGGGAATCCTTGCACAAAAGAGGTTACCGTAAACTTACTGCCAAAGCTCCCATTGCGGAGAATCTGGCGGCGGGTATGATTCTTCTGACCCCTTGGCATAAGGACAGGGTCTTGGTGGACCCTTTTTGCGGAAGCGGCACGATTCCCATAGAAGCAGCCATGATGGCGGCAAACATGGCGCCCGGCATGAAAAGGCGGTTTACCGCTGAAACATGGTCCCATGTGATTGACGGCAGACTCTGGCAGGACGCATTGGAAGAAGCCCGGGAAATGATAGATATGACAGTGGCTCCCGATATTCAGGGATATGACATAGATGATGAAATGGTGGCAATCGCCAGAGAGAACGCCAAATTGGCGGGGGTGGAAAAACTCATTCATTTTCAGAGAAGGGGCGTGGAACAGTTGAGCCACCCGAAGAAATACGGATTTATCATCACCAACCCGCCCTATGGGGAACGCCTGCAGGAAAAAAAGGAAATGCCTGCGCTTTACAGGACCATAGGCGAACGGTTCCGCAATCTGGACGCATGGAGCATGTACCTGATTACCGCTTATGAGGATGCGGAAAAGGATATCGGCAGAAAAGCGGATAAGAACCGCAAAATTTATAACGGTATGATGAAAACATATTATTATCAGTTTATGGGTCCCAAACCCCCGAAAAGGAGCGAGAAACACCATGGAAATTAGCGTGGAAACAGATGAGCGCAGGATAACAGACATACAGGAAGAGAATATGGCTGTGACGCTGGCAATCTGGGTTTTGCTGGGGGCTATCGGCATGGGTCTTATGCTGTATACCGCGTCCAACAAGACCATTGTAATTATGGATAATGCCGATACCCACATAGATCGGATAGTGGAAGAAGGAGGAGTTCTGACGCAAAACAAACTTGTCTTTTTGAAAAATACATTGGCGGCTCCCCGCACCATATATATTCCGCTGGAAAGAACCGTGCAGGCGGAGGATGTGGTGGTGGAGAACCGATATCGGGAGAAGGAGCTGTGGATTTACATAAAGGGCGCGGAAGCTTCTTATTATGAAGAGAACGGCATTTCCGGGGATATTTCCCCTATCGTGTCCGGCAGCAGTGAGTCCCAGCGGGGAAGTGTCATCCTGAAAATGCAGATGAACCGTGTGTTGGAGTATTATACCACCATGGAAAACGGGCAGATGACCATTTCTTTTAAAGAACCCCACGAGGCATACAAATATCTTGTGGTCATTGACCCCATGGGGGGCGGAGAGGAAATGGGCTCCATTCTGCGGGGCTACGCGGAGAAAACCCTGACGCTCCAGATTGCCAACCTGATTTCCGAGAAATTGCAGCGCTCGGACATCAAACTCTATTTTACACGGACAAAGGATGAAAGTATGACGAAGGAAGAGCGGATAGGGCTTGTGGAAGCCGTGGACGCGGATTTGTATATCAGAATCTGCGCCGGGAGCCGTGACGGGGATCCTTCTGTCTACGGAATTTCTGCGCTTTATAACGAAGAGTATTACATTCCGGAGCTCAGTAATGTGGATTTAGCCGACGCCCTGACACGCTCGGTGACAATTGCCTCGGGGAACCGCGCTTTGGGGCTGTTTGCGGCGGATGAAGACAGTATTTTGCAGGATATTACCACGACGGGCGCCCAGATTAATGTGGGTTATCTGACCCATCCCACAGAGGGGGAGCTATTGGGGCAGGAGGAGTATCGAAACAAGCTGGCACAGGGAATTGCGGATGCCATTACGGAGGTTTGTGCAGATGAGTAAAAGGATTGTATTTGCCACCGGCAATGCAGGCAAAATCAAAGAAATACAGATGATATTGGCTGATACCGGGATGGAAGCGGTATCCATGAAAGATGCCGGAATTGCGGTAGACATAGAGGAAAACGGAAGCACTTATGAGGAAAATGCCCTGCTGAAAGCAAGAGCCGTGGCGGCATTTACAGAGGATATCGTGATGGCGGATGATTCCGGGCTGGAAATCGATTATCTGAATAAGGAGCCGGGTATTTATTCCGCCCGGTATCTGGGAGAGGATACCCCATACAGCGTAAAAAATGCCAATCTGATAGAACGCCTTTCGGGGGTGCCTGATGAAAAGAGAAGCGCAAGATTTGTCTGCGCCATTGCCACGGTACTGCCGGACGGCAGAGAGCTTACCGTCAGGGCCGCGATTGAGGGACGCATCGGTTACGAAGAAAAAGGAAATAACGGTTTTGGCTACGACCCCATTTTCTATGTGCCGGAGTTCGGAAAGACTACGGCGGAGCTTTCGGGAGAGGAAAAGAACAGTGTGAGCCACCGGGGCAAAGCCCTCAGGCTTATGAAAGAGGAACTTAAAAAATTATGAAAATTTTAATTGTCAGCGATACCCATAAAAGAAATGAAGCTTATTTTATGCTGCTGAAAATGTATCATCCGGATATGGTCATCCATTGTGGGGATGCCGAAGGCTATGAGGAAGAGTTCATCCGCGCTGCAGACTGTCCGGTAAAAATCGTGCTGGGCAACAACGATTTCTTTTCTGATTTACCCAGAGAGCAGGAATTTAATATCGGGAAATATAAGGTATGGCTGACCCACGGACACAATTATTATGTGTCCATGGGAAATGAGACGATTAAACAGGAAGCCATAGCAAGGCGCATGGATATCGTGATGTATGGACATACTCACCGTCCCGTGATTGACAGGGATAAGGAAATTATCGCCTTAAACCCCGGAAGCCTGTCCTATCCCAGACAGGAGGGGCACAGACCGTCCTATATTATTATGGAGATGGACGCTTCGGAGGAATTGCATTTTACGATTGCGTATCTGTAGCAGCCGTTGGGCTACTTCTTTTGTTCATGACAATAGCATTTTCGCGAAGCGTGAATTCTATTGTTTATAGTTAGGGTCTGCGGGGTAGCCGCCTTTTAGCTTCTGCATGCCCCGCTGAATGGCATCTTTGGAGTTTTTCCAATCCGCATCTTTGTTGCGATAGTCAAATTTTTCCACCATCCATGAAACATCCTCGGAAACCCGGTTCATGTTTGCTTCCATCAGGGGAAGTATGGCGGCATAGAAGCTTTCTTTTTCTTTGTCGGAAAGCTTTTGGTCGGCGGCTTCGCACAAATCTCCCAAGTGGGGAAGGCAGAATCCTTTCCCGGATGTTAGCTTATCCCGGAAAGCCGCATCCTGCTTCCAGAGATAGAAGAAAGTGTCCAGATATCGGGCATAGGTATCCTTATATTGCCTGCAGATATAGCAGGACTGCTCCTTTTCCCGAACCCACATACTGATGGGATTACCGCTTGCGTTTGTCTTGCGGAACTTATCGGCCAAAGAGGTTTTAGCCGGTTTGAAGCCGGCAAAGGTCTTCTGCATTTCCGCAATCATCTGTTTATAATGCGTTTTCAGAATCCAGGCATTGCCCAGAGTATTTCCGTAATCATACATTTTTTGAAAATGTGTACGGCAGAACCCGGCTTTGTCCGTCTTGTCCCGAATGTCGGACTCCATGTAAGAAGAGCCGGAACCCAGCACAAAGTCTAACAAATCCTGTTCTACACTTCTCTCAATATAACAAAACGGGCATTCATCCCCTGCGTTCACCGCATCATTTAAAGGAATGGTGTAAAGTTGTTCTTTCATGATTTCCTCTCATTCCGCCGCATAAACGGCATTTTAATCCTATGTCAAATTCAGTATATCACAATTTTTTACATAATTACTACAGGATTGTAACGAAATGTAAGTAAAAATTAAGAAATATTTTGTTGTATCTTGTCGAAAAGCAGGATAGTATAATAAGTGAAGTAAAAATGAAAGATGTGATAACTCGTGATATTCAGCAGTATTGAATTCTTGTTATATTTTCTTCCGATTTTTTTAATCCTGTATGGAATCACTCCCGCAAGGCATAGAAACACGACGCTTCTGATTGGCAGCTTGGTTTTTTATGCCTGCAAAGATGTAAGATATTTACCGGTTTTAGGTTGTTCCATCCTTGTCAATTATGCAGTGGGGCTGAATCTGTCGCCGCCGAGAAGAAAGAACGGAGAAAAGACCGAGAAGAGACAGAAAAAAGAAAAATTAAACAGACAGAGAAAAATTTTGCTTGCCGTGGCTGTCACAGGGAATGTATGTGTTCTTGTTCTTTTTAAAATCCTGTCGCAAAACGGGCAGCTTCCCTTGGGAATCAGTTTTTACACATTTCAGGCAATATCGTATCTGGTTGATGTATACCGGGGAAAAGTTCCCAAAGAGCAGTCCTGCCAGCGGTTCAGCGTTTACATTTCCATGTTTCCGCAGCTTGGGGCAGGACCCATTGTCTGTTATGAGGAAGTACGGCAGAATTTAAAACAGAGAAATTTCTGTCCGGCAGGGGTTCAGGACGGATTAAAGCTTTTTATAATGGGATTGGTTTCCAAGGTGCTTTTGGCGGACCGGATCGGGCTGTTGTGGCAGCAGGTGCAGACCGTGGGAGTGGAGAGCATCTCCTGCGCGTATGCGTGGGTGGGGGCGTTAGCCTTTTCCATGAAGATTTATTTTGATTTTTACGGCTATTCACTGATGGCGAAGGGGCTTGGAAGGATACTCGGATTTGAGCTGCCGGATAATTTTAATCATCCTTATATGGCAGTTTCCGTGAGAGATTTTTACAGAAGATGGCACATGACCCTGAGCAGATGGTTTTGCCGCTATGTGTATATTCCGCTTGGGGGAAGCAGGGAAGGCGAATGGAGAACCGTATGCAATCTGTTTCTGGTATGGCTGCTCACTTCCCTCTGGCATGGTTTTTCATGGAATTTCCTCCTCTGGGGCGGGCTGCTTTGGGCGTGTATCGTTCTCGAGAGACAGCTTGAGCGTCTGGGGATTACCCCAAAATGGAAGATGCTGTCCCGTCTGTGGGTCTGGATTTTCATACCTGTGACATGGATGTGCTTTGCCATAACGGATTTCAACCAACTGGGAATTTACCTCGGCAGGATGTTTGGGGTGGCTGCAGGCATCAATGTACGGGCAAACGATTGGATAATCGCTTTGGGAGATTATTGGTATCTGCTGGCAGCAGCGTTTCTGGCATGTACCCCCCTTGTGCAGAAGCTTTACAGGAAGGGAAAGGACACCGTGTGGGGAATGGTGATTCTGGCAGCGCTTTTCTGGGTGTGCGTGTGGAGGATTGATGTAGAAGGAAACAATCCTTTTATGTATTTAGGATTTTAAGCCGCCGGAGGCGGTATGGAGGATAGTGTGAAGAGAATTTCTAAGTCTGCAAGAGGGTGTGTAAACACCCCTCTTTAGTACGCAGACATAAGAAATTCTAAAGCTTCACACAGAAAAACGCAAAATCGGCGTTTTTCATACTTATTTAAGCCGCTAAAGCGGTATGGAGGATTATTGTGAAAAAAATCGAGAGTAGAATAAAGAAGTGGTCTTTTTTACTGGTGTTTATGGTGTGTGGCGTCTGCTATCTGACCGTAATGGACGGATGGAAGGTTTACGGAAAAGAATTGAACCGGATAAAAGAAAGATATGAAAGAACCTATGGTATCGGCAGCCAGAAACAGGAGCCGGGAAAGACGGAAAAAGAAATCCAACTTGTAGAAGAAAATAATAGGGAACTTTTGGGTGAGCAGAGCGGCACGGATGCCACGGAGGAATCCGGGGAGAACCCCGGACAGGAAAATGCTTCGGATACCGAGCCTTTGGAAACGGAAGCTTCCCTTTATCGGACCGTGGAGGATGATTATTTTTCCGATGCGGTGTTTATCGGCGATTCCAGAACGGTGGGAATGTTTGAATATGGCGGTCTGGAGGAAATATCTACTTTTTATGCTTCCAAGGGGCTGACGGTTTATAAGCTTTTTGACGCGCCGGTTGTGAGCGTGGAAGGAAAAAAGAAAAAGGTCACCGTTGAGGAGGCGCTTTCCAACAATCAGTTTTCCAAAATTTATCTCATGGTGGGCATCAATGAGATGGGCACGGGAACAGTGGATACTTTTCTGGCAAAATATAAGGAAGTTGTGGAACATTTGCAGGAACTGCAGCCGGATGCCATCATCTATGTGCAGGGCATTATCAAGGTGACAACGGAGCGCTCCGGCGAGGGAGATTATATCACAAATGAAGGAATCGAAGCCAGAAATCAGGGGCTTGAGCTGCTTGCGGACAATGAAAAAGTGTTTTATCTGGATGTAAACCCCTTGATCTGTGATGAAACCGGCGGCATGGTGGACTCTTACACATTTGACGGGGTGCATCTGAAGGCGCAGTATATTTCGATTTGGAAGGACTTTTTAAAGTGCCATGCGGTTTAAAGGAGGAATACAGACAAATGCATATCGCTGCGGCAGAGACGCATTATACTATAAAGAGAATGAGAAGCATAGATTTATAAGAAATAAAGTTTTATGACTGTCCGGTACTATAAATCAGAATGCGGTATGCGGGCGGGGGGAGCGCCATGAAAATCATAGATATGCACTGTGATACCATATCGGAGCTTGCAAAGATAAAAAAAGAGGGCAGGGAGCAGGATGCAGGGGACAGCCTGCAGGGAAGCCTACGGGATAGCCGGAAGGAAAGCCTGCGTGAGAACAACAGGCATATAGATTTGCTGCGCATGAAGAAAAGCGGCTATCTGCTGCAGAATTTTGCCCTTTTTGTGGATGTGGGGGCATTGACTCCCTCCTGCGAAGAAACATATGAAGGCTCAGGGACAAATTCGCGTGGGAATCCATGGGCACCCCCATGCGAAGACCCATGGGCACCCCCATGTGAAGACCCATGGGCACCCCCATGTGAAGATCCATGGGGGGAAGTTTGTGCCCTTTATGAGGTGTATCAGGAGGAAATGGCAGCCAACAGCGACCTGATAGCGCCTGTTTTGAAATATGAGGATATTGCCGCCAACGAGGCAGCAGGAAAGATGTCCGCCATGCTTACCGTGGAGGAGGGGGCAGTCTGCATGGGGGAAATTTCCAAGCTGAAGGAATTGTACCGCATGGGCGTGCGGATGATGACCCTTTCGTGGAATTATCCGAACGAGCTTTGCCATCCCAATCTGGACAGCAGAAGAGGAAAACAGGTTTGGGCTCTCTGCAGGGAATTAAAAGAAAGCAATTTGAAGAAAGAGGCTTATGCCGCCAGACAGAAGGCGGTGCAGGAAATCTTTGAGTCCTATTTTTATACGGCGGATACGGAAAACGGTCTTACGGAAAAAGGCAGGGAGTTTGTGACCAAGATGCAGGAAATGGGCATGATTGTGGATGTGTCCCACATGTCGGATGCGGGTTTTAAAGATGTGCTTGCCATAACGAAGAAACCTTTCGTGGCGAGCCATTCCAATGCAAGGAGCATCTGCCGCTGCAGCAGGAATCTTACGGATGATATGATACGGCAGTTGGGAAGCTGCGGCGGATGCATGGGACTTAACTTTTGTGCCGATTTTTTAAGGGAAATGCCTGTGGGAAAAGAAAATCCCGGGGCCATAGAAGATGTGGTGCGCCATGCCGGACATATCTCCGATGTGGGAGGCATAGAAGTGCTGGGCCTTGGAAGCGATTTTGACGGCATTGACACCAATGAGGGACTGCCCGGAGCCCAGAGCATGGGACGGCTGTGGGAGGCTCTGCATAAAGCAGGATATACCCAGAGGGAGCTGGATAAGATTTTTTATGGGAATGTAATGAGAGTGTATGAAGAATGTTTGTAAAGGATTCACTGGCTGCGCAGGGATGGAAAGATGCAGTCAGTGAAATTTTTTGTAAATATGTATGGAATCCTTTTTTCGGTGCGGATTGAAAAAATAGGAAATATTAAGTATAATGGAAGTATTAATTAATAGATATGTTAGCTACAGCAGTTATTAAAGATATATCCGATGCAATACACAAGCTTAAAAAATATGATA
Organism: Lachnoclostridium sp.; assembly: GCA_023664665.1. GTDB lineage: Bacteria > Bacillota > Clostridia > Lachnospirales > Lachnospiraceae > Acetatifactor. The sequence goes on along the minus strand of JAMPEY010000044.1, from coordinate 2,778 downwards.
GAAGAAAAAAGGGAACAGCACAAGAAAAGCCTATGTAGACTAAAGCAAGAACATGGGATATAAGGAAAATAGAGTTAAAGCCAGAATTGGCGTATGAGAGTAGATTTAAGGAGTGATACTGTATGCGAAAATTAAAAGTATATTTAGACACATCAGTTATCAGTCATTTATTGCAGGAAGATGTACCTGAGAAAATGGCTGATACAAGAAAACTATGGGAAATGTTCAAAGATGGAAAGTATGATGTGTATTTATCAACAGTTACATTGAGAGAGATACAAAAGTGTTCGGAACCAAAGAAAACGCAACTTATAGATTGCCTGAATGCAATACAATTCACAACATTGGATATTACGAATGATGTTGTGGCAATGGCAGAAAAAATCATTAATATGGGAATATTGACAAAAAAGAGTTTTGATGATTGCCAGCACATAGGAGCCGCTGTTATAAATGAATGCGATTGTATTATCTCATGGAATTTTAAGCATATTGTTAATGTGAAGACAATCAGAGGTGTAAGAGCGATTACAAATTTAGAAGGATATAAAATGATTGAGATATGGAATCCTTCTGTATTGTTAGAAAGCGAGGAATGATTATGATTGCAAAACCTGTTATCAGTCCGGATTTTACGATTGAAGATATTCATAAAATTAGGGAATACCATTATGAAATTACTAAAGATATGACAACGGAGGAGAAAATCAATTTTTATAATGAAGGTGGGAGAGCTTTTTTAAAGGAAATGGAAGAAAGAAAGTTACAGAAAGTAAATAATATGAAAAGCACTAACGGATGGAATGAGCTTTTCAAGTAGCTTGGAAATGATGTTAAATTGTTGGAAATCGGTCAGTATAAAGCAATAATTATATTTTAGGTAGAAAGTCGAAAAGGAGAAAAATATTACATCAGATGTTTGTAGCTGTTGTGGTAGGAAAATACCATTTTTAAATATAGATTTTGATTACATAGAAATTGATAATATTTCTGCTGCTACTAATGAAAAGGTAGTTGATTATTTCAGAAATATCAAATCAGATTGCAGGAGATTTGCGTTTTATTAAAAATCTGATTATTATAGGTCTTGTGTGTAGTTTTATTTTGGGGATTATAGAAGCATTTAGTTTAATGTAAAAGGAGACACAATTATGTCATTAATAAGATGTCCGGAATGTAACAAAGAGATTAGTGATACTGTAAAGAAATGTCCTCACTGTGGTTATAATATCAAAAAGCATTTTCAGAATACAAATCCAAAGAAAAGGAATGTTAAGATTTTTGCAGTAATCATTGTTGTATTATTATGTTTTGCAGTAATATTAGGAATTTTACTGTTAAGAGGTAATGGCTCTCTAAAAAATGTAGAAAATATCATAAAAACTGGTAGTTTTGCATGTATACTATCACATAACTTTGAAGATGCAACATGCCAACATGGTCAAATTTGTGAGAGATGTGGAATGGAAATAGGACAACCAACGGATCATAATTGGCTGGAAGCGACTTGCATATCTCCAAAGATATGTAGCATATGTGAAATAGAAGAAGGGGAAGCACTAGGGCATTCAGGTCGAATTGGTTATTGCGAAAATTGTGGCGAGTATATAAATGAATTACAGGAGAGCTATGATATGCTTGTTACATCAATAAAAGATGCATGGGATTTAATTGATGAGTCAATGGATATAATGGCATTAACAACATCGTATTATGATACTACATATGTTGCAGAAGCAAATCAAATGAATTATGAACTGCAGGCATTGCTTTATGATGCTGCAAGAGTTGCCTATCAATACGAAGAGTTTTTTGATATTGGTAAAGATTTGCAAATGGCAGGGGCAAAGTTGTATTTGTTTGATTCATTAACAAGTGATACAGGATTTGGTTCATATGAGTTTATAACAGCTATAACAAGGTCTATTACTGATGGTAAGGAGAATTTAAAAAATGCACAAAAGGCATTAAATGAATATGCCCCATAAGATGGTTTATATTATAGGGGAGCATACAATTATAAAAAATCAGCAATCATATTACAGGAAAAGAGAAGTATTAATGAAAAAAATTGTTGAAATAATGATAGGCATCGTTTTAGCGTTTTCTTTGGTGGGATGCGGTCCTGTTTTAAGTAAAGAAAAATTGGATGATTTTCCTGACGGATATGTGTGCGAGTACAGATATGGAAAAAATGCAAGATATTCAACAGAGCCGATAGATATTGATTTTGAATTTGATAAACAGATGTTTATAGACCTTTATAATGAAAAAGCACAATACAATCCGGTGTATCTAAGAAAACATATAGAAGAATGCGATCTGAAATTGGAGAGTGGAAGCAAAGAAGTGAAACAAATGTTAAATACGGAAATTAGCATCAGGGCAGCTTATGAAGATGCCTATGTAGATATGGATAATCATGAGCACAAATATATAGAGGTAACCGTATACGAATATGAGGATGATTTATATTTCTTTGTCTTAAGCATGGGAGGAAGAACGGAAAAAGAGAAAGAGGGTTGGTATTTTATGAAAGTTTCGGATAACCTTCAAGAGTATTGGAAACAATTAACCGACCAAATATATGAGTAACAGCCATGCATTTCACATTGGCATATCCGATTGGATGACAGACAGATAAACTGCCCGGATGTGAGGAACGGCAGTATTCAATCTGATAATCAGTCAAATCAGGCAGCCTGAATTTGAGGAATACATACGAGATAGTCTGCAAATAAAAAGTCAAGCAGAAATTTGTGAACTTTGAAAATTTTA
>JAMPEY010000043.1 GCA_023664665.1 Lachnoclostridium sp. | reverse complement strand
GTGACGATATGCTTGGTGGGAAACAGAAGGCGCAGAAAAAATCACAGAACGGGCATGAGTGCAACTCACCAAAGGTGAGTTTATTGTCACAGGCAAGCATGACAGCATTGATTTCTGCGGACAGTTCTATGAAGCAGGCAAAAGTGCAGGGCAGCGTAGCGACACAGATGGAGGGCAGAGCGAATGTTTTAAAGGCAGAGATGAAGCAAAGCGGAAGTACAGAAGCGAAAGAAGCAGAGCTGGCGGATTTAGAACAGAAAGCCGCAAATGCAACAGCTTCACAGATGAACACGCTTGCGGAGGCAAATGAAACTGTTAAAGAAGCTGCTACGGCGGAACACACTGAGAAGAAAGATTCTGATGCAAATGAGGGCAAGACCGAAAAGGCGGCAGATAGTGGCACAGAAGGGAAGAAAGCGCAGGATGGCATATCAGGCGCAGATGCACAGGCAGCGGTTTATTCCCATGTTGACGTCCGCTTGTAAAGGAGGTAAGGCTTATGTCAGAAATTAACAGTTTCAGCGATTATGCAAGCAGATATAACACGAATATGGATTATTCTTCGTTATTTGGCGGTGGCGCTCCCTATATAGATAATGGCATGGGCGGGATCAATGTGTCGGACTATGCCATGATTAAAAATGGAAGCTATGGGAAACTGCTGAAGGCTTATTATGCAAAGCAGGATGCGGATAAGCTGTCACAGTCAGGTGATTCTTCCAAAACACTGATGCTGATGCGTTCCAGTGCGGACTCGCTGAAAAAGTCTGCGGAAGCATTGGGCGATGCCTCGTTATATGAGAAAAAGAAATTTAAGAAAAAGGACGAGGAAACAGGAGAAGAAACTGAGGCCTGGGATTATGACTGGGATGCGATTGCAAAAGCGGTCAAAACTTTTGTTGATGATTATAATTCTGTGGTAGAGCAGGCAGGAAATTCGGAAACGAAGAATGTGCTGCGTAATGCGGCATGGATGACCAGCATCACAGAGAAAGCGGGCAACCTGCTCTCGAAAGCCGGCATTACCATTGGAAAGGGCAATAAGCTGGAGTTTGATGAGGAAGCCTTGAAGAAGAAAACAACAGGGACAAGTGGCATTGAATTTGACAATATTTCTTCTTTAAGATCTCTGTTTACAGGTTATGGATCCTTTGCCAGCCAAATTGCTCAGAAAGCTTCAGCGATATCCAGTGCAGCAGCGAGGACAAAGGGCGTGGATAAAACCTATAATAAGAACGGGGCTTATTCCGACACTCTATCGAAGCTGTTTGGCAGTACCGTGGATGAAAAAGTGGGCGATAAGAGCAAAGATAAAGATACGGTCAAGGATAAAGAGAAAGATAAGAGTTCTGATAAAACTTGATGGTACTCTCGGAGATTCTGATGCAAAAGAAACAATCTTTTTGTAATAGTTGGATGTATTCATAGTGGTAAATGGAAGTACATATTTGGGAGGGCGTATTGCGTTTCATTATAAATGTGTGATTGCAGTGCGCCTTTCGATTTTTTCATAAATAAAGAGGGAACAAAGACAGTTAATCGGCATGGGAATCTGCCAACAGTTTTTGATATGTACATGGAGAATATTATGATAAAAAGGCATAGGAATGTACGAAGGCGTACAAGGAAAATATTCATTTATTACCGGAGCGGATTTCCTCATTGACGGCGGCGCAACGGCAAGTTATTTTTATGGTCCATTAAAGCCGGAAAATTGAGAGGAAGGCGAAGAAATTTTAAGCTGCTCCAGAGCGTAAAACTTTAAATCGGAAAGACAAAAAGTGCCGTGCGTATGAAGTGGCGTAGGAATTAAAGGCAGAGGGAAAATCAAGCACATAGGTCTGTCCTTTCATGATAATGCAGAGTATTTGGATATGATTCTGACAGAACATCCGGAAGTGGAGCTGGTGCAGATACAGCTTAATTATGTGGACCATGATGACCCCGGAGTGCAGAGCAGGTTGCGGGGGCTTTTGAAAATTAAGATGAGACAGATTGGAGTTTTAAAAGGCTTGAACGGAAGGTGTAATGTGTATTGCACCTTCCGTTTTGCGGTAAATGTGTGTTTTGTCCTAAAATTTGACAGAGAATCATAGATAGTTTAAAATACATAGATACTAATAACATAGGTAATTGCGAAGCTTTTGCTTTGGCAGAGTGTCATTCGCGCCCCAATTGGACTTACGAGAAATAGAGTTTCGCAATCGCCTAATAAACAGTAAAGAAACGAGGATGAGGGCAGTTATGAAGTGGGTTAAATTTCGTTTAAAGACTATTACAGATGCAGAAGATATCATTATCAGCACTCTCTATGAAATTGGCTTGGAGGGTGCGCAGATTGAGGACAAGATACCCTTGACCGCGCTGGAAAAGGAGCAGATGTTTGTGGATATCCTGCCGGAGGGACCGGAGGATGACGGTATTGCTTATCTGAATTTTTTTGTGGAAGAGCAGGAAAACGGTGCCTTAAATCTGCAGGGAGAAGAACTTACGAAAGAAGATGTGGCAGCCAGAATCAAAGAGCAGTTAGAGGAACTGCGCCAGTTTATGGATATCGGCGAGGGCATTATTACGATAGATGAAACCGAAGATATTGATTGGATTAACAATTGGAAACAGTATTTCCACCAATTTTATATTGATGATATTTTAGTGATTCCCTCATGGGAGGAAATTGAGCCGGAGGGCACGGCGAAGATGGTGCTTCATATCGACCCGGGCACGGCGTTTGGCACAGGTATGCATGAGACCACCCAGCTTTGCATCCGGCAGCTTCGCAAATATATCACCCCCGAAACGAGACTTTTGGATGTGGGAACGGGCAGCGGAATTTTGTCCATTTTATCTTTGATGTTTGGGGCAAAGCATGCATTGGGGACGGATTTGGACCCCTGCGCGATAGAAGCGGTCAGGCAGAATTGTGAGGATAACCAAATTGCGCCGGAGCAGTTTGAACTGATTATCGGGAATATTATCACGGATAAAGAGGTACAGGACAAGGCAGGATATGGATGCTATGATATCGTGGTGGCAAATATTCTGGCGGAGGTGCTGGTGCCCTTAACTCCTATCATAATAAACCAATTAAAGCCCGGCGGAGTTTATATCACATCCGGCATCATAAATGATAAGGAAAAGACCGTGGTGGAAGCTGTGGAGGCAGCAGGGCTTAAAGTATTGGATGTAACTTATCAGGGAGAATGGGTGAGTGTTACCGGCAGGAAATTGATGTGAGTGCGAAAGGAGAGCCGCTATGTACCAATTTTTTGTGGAACCTTCCCAGATAAATGAAAATGACAAGCGTGTCATAATCATAGGAAGCGATGTAAACCATATAAAAAATGTACTGCGCATGAAACAGGGAGAAGAGATTGCCGTAAGCAACGGACAGGATGCCAAAGAATATCGTTGCGGCATTCTTTCTTTTGAGGAGGACAGAGTTGTCTGCGAGCTGCGTTTTATTAAGGAGGATGGCGTGGAGCTGCCCTCCAAAATATTTTTATTTCAAGGGCTCCCTAAAGGGGACAAAATGGAGTTCATCATTCAGAAAGCTGTGGAGCTTGGAGTATATCAGGTGATACCTGTGGCAGCAAAAAGGTGCGTGGTGAAGCTGGATGAGAAAAAGGCGAAAGCCAAAGTTTCCAGATGGCAGGGAATTGCGGAAGCGGCGGCAAAGCAGAGCAGGCGGGGTATCATTCCGAAAGTGGCTGATGTGATGAGTTATGAGCAGGCGTTACAGTTTGCGGCGGATATGGATATCAAGCTGATTCCCTATGAATTGGCAAAGGATATGGACAAAACCAAGGCGATTTTCGGGCAGATTAAGGCAGGTCAGGACATTGCTGTTTTTATCGGACCGGAGGGCGGATTTGAGGAAAGGGAAATCACCATGGCTCTTGAGAAGGGAATGGAGCCCATCACTCTGGGAAAGCGGATTTTGCGCACGGAAACCGCAGGGCTTGCGGTGCTGTCATGGATTATGTATTTTTTGGAGAGTTGAAAAATAAATTGACAGCTGTTGTCTACTGTGGTAGACTATACACAGAGAGTCTACACGGTTAGACAAGGAGGGCGTTTATGAATATTCCAAAGATTCACGAAAGCGAATATCGGTTCTGTTTGATTATGTGGGAGCATGAACCTGTTACGGCGGTGGAACTCGTAAAGCTGTGTCAGGAACAGTTAGGGTGGAAACGGACCACCACTTATACCGTTATCAAGCGCCTTGGGGAGCGGGGAGTCCTGCGGAATGATAATGGAACCGTTACCGCTCTGGTTTCTAAGGATGATGCGCAGGCATATGAGATTGACGAGTTGGTCGAGAAGAAGTTTGAAGGCTCACTGCCGGCTTTCATAGCGGCATTTACCAAGCATCAGGCTCTTTCCGATAAGGAGCTTGGCGAAGTGCAGAGCATGATTGACCGTATCAGAAAGGGAGAAGTGTGAAGGAAATCACTAAGCTCGAAAGTACCTCACTAAGTGATTTCAAGCTTCACACTGAAGAACGCAAAGCGAACAAGTTCGCTTTGGACAGCGTTCTTCTCATACATTGTTTGTGCCGCTGAAGCGGCATGTTTGGAAGTGTGAGAAGTACTAAGGCTCACACCGAAACACGCACGAAAGCTCGCGGGTTATGGAAAGGCATGGTGATTATAGTGAGTGAACTCTTTTTGAAAGTCGTGAATCTGAGCATATCGGCGGCATGGCTTATTCTGGCGGTATTGATACTCCGGATTGCTTTAAGGAAAGCGCCAAAGTGGATTTTGGTTTTACTGTGGGGCGTCGTGGCATTGCGGCTTCTGCTTCCCTTTTCCGTAGAGAGTAAGATAAGTCTGCTCCCCAGCGCGGAGACAATTCCTATGAGCATCATGAGCAGCGGGACGGACACGGCCCCTGCCATTGACAGTGGAATTTATACTATTAATAGAGTGGTAAATCCGATTATTTATCAATCCAGTACACCAGCTGCGGATACAGGGACAAATCCGCTGCGGACTACGATTGCGCTTCTTTCGCATATCTGGGGGTTCGGCGCTGCCGTACTGCTTATTTATATGGCTGTCAGTTATTGGCGTTTGCGCCGTAAAGTGGGAGCCGCTGTTTTATATGGTGACAATATTTTCCAGAGTGACAATGTAAGCTCTCCTTTTGTGCTTGGCGTTGTGAAACCGAAAATTTATCTGCCTTTTAAAATAGACGGCAAGGAATTGGAGCATGTTGTTGCCCATGAGAAAGCGCATATCCGCCGTAAGGATCATTGGTGGAAGCCCCTTGGATTTCTGCTGCTGGCATTCCATTGGTTCAATCCTTTGATATGGCTGGCATATGTACTTTTGTGCCGCGATATTGAATTTGCCTGCGATGAAAAGGTGATTAAAAAATTGGGTAATGAGCAGAGGGCGGACTATACGCAGGCGCTTCTGAACTGCAGCATCAGCCGCTCCATGCTTGCCGCCTGCCCGGTGGCTTTCGGCGAGGTAAGCGTGAAAGAAAGGGTAAAATCCGTGGCGGATTACAAAAAACCGGCTTTCTGGGTGATTGTGGCATCCGTCATAGCCTGTGTCATTGTGGCGGTTTGTTTTTTGACAAAGCCGAAGCGGGATGGTTATGACATAAAAATCATTGTGCCGGCTGGAAGTCAGGAGCCCATGGTTTATTCCCATGAAGAGATTTCTCCGACGAGGAATCAAATTATTATCACATCCGGCAGTAATCTGGGGGATACGGAATTCGACTTGAAACCGATAGAAGCAAAACAGGAAAGAGCCTATGACGAAACGGTTTATCTGACACCGGGGATGCCTGTAAAAATGGAGGTGGAAAAGGGCGCATGGTTCAAGGTTGGAATCAATATGCCAAATCCTACAGAGGAAGATGTGGAGGTATATGTGCACATCGAAAATATTGAAGTAAGAATAGCGGATAAAGCCTTGGAGGATTCGGAACAATATGCTTCTGATGAAGCAGCTTCCGTCATAAACGGCACAGATGAGCCCTCAAACGAAAATACTATAGTTTCCTTGGATGATGCCATCTCGGAAGCTGTTTTGCATTTCGGCGCCAAGGACAGTGAGAAAGGTCTTATTCATGTAGAGAGCCATTATATCGCATACACCGAAGAAAACGGCGGCAGGATTACCGTGTATCTGCAGGCATTTGAAAGCAGTTACCGCGCCTATGATGGGAATTTGTATCTGGAGTCAGGAAGCAATCTTCCCACAGCAATTACTTTCTCTGTCAGCCAATCTGCTGCCAATGGGGCGGAGCAATATACATTGGAAGAATATTGGATTCCCCGGGAGGGAAGTTATTATCTGCCCGACCTCAAGGAGAAATTTCCCCAAGAGGCGCTGGATGCTCTGGATGCCGCCCATGGGGAGATTCAAAAATTAGAACAGGAATGTTATGATAAGGCAATGGCACAGTTTGAGTACACAGGCGGTCTGGAACGCAGAATTGCTGAACTGCTGGATATCATATGCACATCTCCGGCAGTATTGGCTTCAGGTCCCCAAGATTACATTGCGGCGCACGGTGAGGAATATCAGGAATTGCTGGGTTATGGAGAATATACTCTGCGATATTGCATCGCAAAATTTCTGGAGGGCGGACAAACGGATTTGCAAGGACATATCATGCGCTCTGCCCTTGATGACCTTGCGCCGGACATGAAATGTGAGCCGGAAGCCGCAACCGGCCAGGAATATTTTGACGAGTGGAAAACCCATGCGAAACAGGCGGCAGAGGAGCATGATGCCGAGTGGGTGGAAAAGTATCAGCCTGCCGTGCGGATTCTTTTGGAGATGATGAATGAATAGTTGTATTTGCAATCCATTTACCATAGTCCGTTATTTTGTGGTATAATAATTCTGCTATCACAGAATCCAAGTCAGCTTGCGCTGCCTTGCCCTCCCAAAGCCCAAAACGCTTTGTGAGGGATTATACGAGTCCACCGCTTGAAAAGTAAATGCCCCTGCGGGGCGCTTCCTTTTCTGCGCTTGTGGTAGAATAGTTCTGCGTCGCAGAATCCAAGTCAGCTTGCGCTGCCTTGCCCTCCCAAAGCAAAGAAACGCTTTGTGAGGGATTATACTAAAATCCACGGCTTGAAAATCAAATGTCTGCTGCGCAGCCGCTTGATTTTCTGCGCTTGTGGTACAATGATTCTGCTAGCGAAAAATGCAAGTCAACAACAGCACACCGGAAAAATTTTTCGGCATATGATATATGATAAGATATAAAAGGAGACTCATCATGGAAGTGTATTTAGACAATTCCGCAACTACCAGAGTGTTCCCGGAAGTGGCGGAATTGATGACAAAGATTATGTGTCAGGATTATGGAAATTCTTCCAGTCTGCATAGAAAGGGAGTGCAGGCGGAATGGTATGTGAGGGAAGCGAAAGAGATTCTGGCACGCATTTTAAAGGTGAAAGAAAAAGAACTTTTCTTCACTTCGGGGGGAACCGAATCGGATAATATGGCAATTATCGGATGCGCAACGGCAAATCACAGGCGGGGCAATCATTTGATTACCACACAGATTGAACATCCTGCCGTGATGCAGACCATGCGCTATCTGGAAAATATGGGCTACCGGGTGACTTATCTGCCGGTGGATGCCCATGGATGTATCCGTTTAGATGATTTAAAAAACGCCATGACTGCGGACACTATTTTGGTGTCCATTATGCATACCAACAATGAAGTGGGTTCCCTGCAGCCCATTGCAGAAGCCGGGGAACTGATTAAGAAAATGAATCCAAACACCCTGTTTCATGTGGATGCGGTTCAGGGTTTTGGCAAGGCATATATTTATCCCAAAAAGCTGAAGATAGATTTGCTGACCGCAAGCAGCCACAAAATCCACGGACCCAAAGGCGTGGGGCTTTTGTATGTGGGTGAAAATGTAAAAATCCAGCCCATTGTATACGGCGGCGGGCAGCAGCAGAATCTCCGCTCCGGGACGGAAAATGTGCCGGGCATTATGGGTATGGCAAAGGCGGCACAGCTTTTGTACGAACATTTTGAGCAGGACCATAAAAGGCTGTATGGATTAAAACGCCGTTTTATCGAAGGCGTGGAAAAAATAGAAGATGTAAAGGTGAACGGGCTTTTGCCGGGAGAATCCTATGGCGCAGGAACAGCCCCCCATGTGGTGAGTGTGTCTTTTAGGGGCGTGCGCAGCGAAGTGTTGCTGCATTCCTTGGAGGAAGAGGGGATTTATGTGTCCGCAGGGAGCGCCTGCTCCGCCCATAAACCCCAGCCCTCTGCAACGCTGAAAGCAATCGGCGTGGAAAATGCCCTGTTAGGCTCCACCATCCGTTTTAGTTTTTCCGTATTTACCACGGAGGAAGAAATAGACTATACATTGCAGGCATTATATGATAAAATTCCAATGTTACGAAAATTTACCAGAAGATAGTTTGCAGGGCAGGACTACGGAAAGGAACCATTTCATGTTTAGCGCTTTTTTGATTAAATATGCCGAGATCGGCATTAAGGGAAGAAACCGATATCTATTTGAAGATGCTTTAGTCCGCCAGATTAAGCACGCTTTAAAAAAGTGTGACGGCGAGTTTTTGGTACACAAAACCCAAGGACGCATTTATGTGGAAGCACAGTCGGAATTTGATTTTGACGAAACGGTGGAAAGCCTGAAACAGGTTTTTGGCATTGCCGGAATCTGCCCGATGGTTTATGTGGAGGATGAAGGCTTTGAAAAGCTGGTGGAAACGGTAATTCAGTATCTTGGCGAGACTTATCCGGGATGCAGTGGGACCTTTAAGGTTCATGCAAGGCGCACCCGCAAGAATTATCCCATGGACTCCATGACCATCAACAAAGATATGGGGGAAGCCATACTGAATGCTTATCCGGAAATGAAAGTGGATGTCCATGAGCCGGATATTCTTTTGACCATTGAAATACGGGAGAAGATTTATATTTATTCCGAAATCATTCCGGGACCGGGGGGAATGCCTGTGGGAACGGGCGGTAAGGCAATGCTTTTGTTATCCGGCGGCATTGACTCTCCGGTGGCCGGTTACATGATAGCGAAGCGGGGCGTAAAAATTGATGCGGTTTATTTTCATGCGCCGCCCTATACCAGCGAGCGCGCAAAGCAGAAAGTGGTGGATTTAGCGAGAATCGTGTCCCGTTATACCGGACCGATTTATTTGCATGTCATTAATTTTACGGATATTCAGATGTATATTTATGAAAAATGCCCCCACGAGGAATTAACCATTATCATGCGCCGTTATATGATGCGGATTGCGGAGCATATCGCAAAGGAAACGGAGTGTCTGGGACTGATTACCGGCGAAAGCATCGGACAAGTTGCCTCTCAGACTATGAATTCCCTGATTGCAACAAATGAGGTCTGTGAGCTTCCGGTTTACCGTCCCCTTATCGGCTTTGACAAGCAGGAAATCGTAGAATTGTCCGAAAAAATCGGCACCTTTGAAACATCCATCCAGCCCTTTGAGGACTGCTGTACCATATTTGTGGCCAAGCATCCCGTGACCAAGCCCAATGTGAATGTCATCCGCCGCCATGAGCGGAATCTGGAGGAGAAAATAGAGGAGATGTTCCGAAAAGCTATAGAGACAGATGAGGTTATTGTTGTGGAAGCATAAACGGAATGAAGATTTTCTAAGGCGTTACGCCGTCTAAGAAAATCTAAGTTTCACTCTGAAATCTTAAAATCCTCCGAAACTGAAGTTCCGAAGGATTTTGAGAATCCGCATGGTGAATCCGGCTATGTACTTATTAAGCCAGATAAGGCTTTAAAATTTCCATCACTTCTTCAATGCCGTCTTCCGTATGGATGTTTAAGTCGATGGGCTTGGATAAATCCAGACTGAAGATGCCCATGATGGATTTGGCGTCGATTACATATCTGCCGGATACTAAATCAAAATCATAATCGAAAGTAGTAATATCATTCACAAAGGATTTTACTTTGTCAATGGTATTTAAAGAAATCTGAACCGTCTTCATAAAATATTACCTCCTTACTGCTATCATAACCTTTATGTTTCATGTTAAAGGTAAATGGAATAAAAGTCAAGGATAAAAGCGTACAAAAACGGAAAGGAATCCTATGAAAAATGTGGCATTTCATAATCTCGGATGCAAGGTAAATGCTTATGAATGGGAAGTAATGCAACAAAAATTACAGGAAAAAGGCTATCATATTGTGCCTTTTGATGAAGCCGCCGACATTTATATCATCAATACCTGCACCGTGACCAATATTGCGGACAGAAAAAGCAGGCAGATGCTTCACCGTGCCAGACAGAAAAATCCGGAAGCTGTTGTGGTGGCGGTGGGATGCTATGTCCAGACGGGAAAGGAAGCGGTGGAAAAGGATGGAAGCATTGACCTTGCCATCGGCAACAACAAAAAAGCAGAGATTGTTGAGATTTTGGAGCGGTATTTGAAGGAGAGACAGGGCAAATCGGATGCACAGGGCAGACCGGATAAGACTTTGGGCGGAAGTACCGTCCTTGATATTGCCCGGGCGAAGGAATACGAGTCCATGACGCTTAAGCGGACCATAGAGCATACCAGAGCCTATATCAAAATTCAGGACGGCTGCAATCAATTTTGTTCTTATTGTGCAATTCCCTATGCCAGAGGGCGTGTGAGAAGCCGCAGGGCGGAAGAGGTGTTGGAAGAGGTAAGAGGGCTGGCGGCATCGGGCTACAAAGAGGTGGTGCTGACCGGTATTCATATCAGCTCTTACGGGGCGGATTTTAAGAAGGATTCCGGAGAGAAATGTATTGACTTGATTGACTTGGTGGAACAGATTCATAAGGTGGAAGGGATTGCGAGAATCCGTTTAGGCTCCATGGAACCCCGCATTGTGACAGAGGAAGCGGTTGCGCGATTAGCACAGCTTCCCAAACTCTGCCCTCATTTTCATCTGTCCCTTCAAAGTGGCTGCGATGAAACTCTGAAGCGCATGAACCGGCATTATACCACGGAGGAATATTGTCAATGTGTGAAACTTCTCAGGGCGGCATTTGAGCATCCCGCTATTACCACGGATGTCATTGTGGGTTTTCCGGGGGAGACACAGGAAGAGTTTGACTGTACCCGGGCTTTTTTGGAAAGGATAAACTTTTATGAGATGCATGTTTTTAAGTATTCCCGAAGAAAAAATACCCCTGCGGACCGAATGGAGAACCAATTGACGGAAAAGGAAAAAACTTTGCGCAGCAATGAGCTTTTGGATTTGGAAAAGAGACAGTCTGGGGAGTTCCGCAGATATTATATAGGGAAAGAGGCGGAGGTGCTGTTGGAGGAAGAAAAGGAGATAGACGGCACAAGATATTTTCTGGGGCATACCAAGGATTATGTCAGAGTGGCAGTCCCGGCAGACCGGGGAGGCTTGCGCCCCAATATGTTGTTAAAGGTACAGGTGAAGGAAATTCTCATGGACGATATACTCAAGAGTTTTCCCTATTGAATTTTCGGAATAAATGAGGTAAGATAAATAGTGGAGTAGATTTTTTCTTTGATTCCCGCGAGCAATGAGTCGAAGTCCGAAGAACCTTGACGAATGCCGCGAGGGTCAAATACCCGTAGCGGCGGTATGCTTCATTGGGATGTGAGCCGCCGAAGGCGCATGGAGGTTATTATGCAGGACTTAGGAAATACACAATACTTCAAGGTAGAGACAGAACCGGAGACCGGAGTGCAAGTAGTATTGTCGACGGTATACGAAGCGCTTACGGAGAAAGGCTATAATCCTGTAAATCAGATAGTGGGATATATTATGAGCGGCGACCCTACTTATATCACCAGCCATAAGAGCGCCAGAAGTCTGATTATGAAGGTGGAGCGCGACGAACTGGTAGAGGAACTTTTAACGGAATACATTAATAATAAGCATTGGAAATAGGAGGCGTCCATGCGCATTATGGGTTTGGATTTCGGCTCGAAGACAGTGGGCGTAGCCATAAGCGATCCTTTGTTTCTGACGGCTCAGGGCGTGGAGATTATACGCCGCAAAGAAGAAAATAAGCTGCGGCAGACTTTAGCAAGAATAGAGGCGCTGATTGAAGAGTACGAGGTTGGGGAAATCGTGCTGGGACTCCCCAAAAATATGAATGCCACAGAGGGTATCCGTGCAGAACTTACTTATGAATTCAAGGAAAAATTGGAGCGTAGGACAGGTCTGCCCGTCTTTTTATGGGATGAAAGGCTTACCACGGTTGCGGCGGACAAGATTATGATGGAGGCGGGCATTCGCAGGGAGCATCGCAAGGAGCATGTGGACAAGATAGCGGCGGCATTGATATTGCAAGGTTATTTGGATAGAAGGAATATGCAGAATGAGTAAATTGGAGAAAATTACCTTTAATCCGCAGGGAGAGGACCCGGTAGATTTTTATGTGGTGGAACAGACCAGAATAGGCGGGTATAATTATATTCTGGTGACGGATTTTGAAGAGGGGGACGGTGAAGCCCTTATCCTCAAAGATATCTCAAAAGATGGTGAGGAAGAAAGTATTTTTACCATTGTGTCGGATGATGAAGAACTCTCCGCAGTGGCCGGCGTATTTGAAAATATGTTGGATGATGTGGAGTTCGAACGATAGAATAAAGAGACGCCTTTCATGATGTCGGATTCATCGGTTTGTGTCAGGAATGGTTTAAGTGGTCATGGGACAGGGAATACTCAGGAGCACAAGTAGATACGATTACCGTGATTCAAATCCGGGTGAATGCGGATGGTTTTGGGGCTGTCAAATAGAAAGTGGAGGAAATATCTTGAAGAAAAAAGAGAATATTAGCGGTTCCGGACTAAAGATTATACCTTTGGGCGGACTGGAGCAGATCGGCTTAAATATTACTGCCTTCGAATATGAGGACAGTATTATTGTGGTGGACTGCGGACTATCTTTCCCGGCGGATGATATGCTGGGAATTGATTTGGTGATTCCGGATGTGACTTATCTGAAAGAAAATCTGGATAAAGTAAAGGGTTTTATCATTACCCACGGGCATGAGGATCATATCGGAGCCCTGCCCTATGTGCTTAGGGATGTCAATGTTCCCATCTATGCCACAAGGCTTACCATGGGCATTATCGAGAACAAATTAAAAGAACATAATATGACCAAGACCACCAAAAGAAAAGTGGTGAAATTCGGACAGTCCATCAATCTGGGGCAGTTTCGGATAGAATTTATTAAGACCAATCACAGCATTGTGGATGCGGCGGCGTTAGCCATTTATTCCCCCGCAGGAACAGTGGTGCATACCGGAGATTTTAAAGTGGATTATACTCCTGTATTCGGAGATGCCATTGATTTACAGAGATTTGCCGAAATCGGCAAAAAGGGCGTGCTGGCGTTGATGTGCGATTCTACCAATGCGGAGCGTCCCGGATTTACCCCCTCGGAAAAAACCGTGGGCAGAACCTTTGACACCTTGTTTGAGGAGCACAAAAATACCAGAATTTTTGTGGCGACATTTGCCTCCAATGTGGACCGAGTGCAGCAGATTATCAACACCGCTTATAAATTCGGCCGCAAGGTGGCAGTGGAAGGCAGAAGCATGGTAAATATCATCGAGACTGCCAGAGCGTTGGAATGTATCAGCATTCCGGAAGATACTCTGGTGGAGCTTGACATGATGAAAAATTACCCTGACGAAAAACAGGTGATTATTACCACGGGCAGTCAGGGGGAGAGCATGGCGGCGTTAAGCCGTATGGCAAACAACATGCACCGTAAGATTACCATAGGACCGGGCGACACGGTTATCTTTTCCTCAAATCCCATTCCCGGCAATGAAAAATCTGTGACCAAGATTATTAATGAATTAATCAGAAAGGGCGCGGATGTGGTATTTCAGGATGCGCATGTGTCCGGACATGCCTGTCAGGAAGAGATTAAACTTATCTACACCCTGATTCATCCCAAGTATGCGGTTCCCGTACACGGAGAGTTCAAGCATTTGAAGGCGCAGGCAAAGATTGCGGAAAGCCTTGGCATGGATAAGGAAAATATTTTTCTTTTATCTTCCGGAGATGTGCTGGAAGTCAGCGAGACTCAGGCAAAGCTTACGGGAAAGGTGCCGGTGGGAGCCATTCTGGTAGACGGTCTGGGCGTCGGAGATGTGGGAAATGTAGTGCTGAGGGACAGGCAGCATCTGGCGGAGGACGGCATCATGATTGTGGTGATGAGTTTGGACAAGGTCGGCGGAGAATTGATGGCAGGCCCCGATATTGTCACCAGAGGTTTTGTCTATGTGCGGGAGTCCGATGAGCTGATAGAGGAGGCAAGGCAGACTGTGGAGGACGCTCTGCAGGGGTGTCTGGATAGAGGAATTAATGATTGGGGAAAGTTAAAGTCGACTACCAAGGATGTGTTAAGTGATTTTGTCTGGAAGAAGACAAAGAGACGGCCTATGATATTGCCTATCATAATGGAGATATAAACCAATCTCCATCGGAGATATAAACCAATCTCCATCGGAGATATAAACCAAAAGCGTACGGAGGGGACGAGAGGCAGAATGAATAGCGTAGACGGTGCAACTCAGCAGTTAATTACGGAAATTTTACAGTCCGATACCTACAAAGAGTATAAGGTGCAATGCGCCAAAGTGGATGTGGATCCGGACTTAAAGGAGCAGATAGACGAATTTCGCAGAAGAAATTATGAAATGCAGATGAATCAGGATTGCGCCTTTGACAAAATCGATCAGTTTGAAAAGGAATTTGCCAGTTTTCGCGAGAAACCGCTGGTGGCCGATTTTTTGGCGGCAGAGCTTGCATTTTGCCGTATGATTCAGGGTATCAATCTTAAAATCGTGGAAGCCATACAGTTTGAGTAAAGGATTTTGGTGGAGAAAATGAAATCGCAAAAGCTGATAGGCGTGGTGATAAGCGCCGTGTTAAAGTTAATAGTGGCTGTGGCGGTGGTATATGCCGTGTATCGGGGTGCAATGACCTGTTATTCTTACGGTTACCGTATTTTTACGGAACCGGCGGTTTCTTCCGGAACCGGCAGAACGGTGACGATTACCCTGAAGGAGGATGCCACTGCAACCGAGCTGGGAGAATTGTTTGCCGAAAAAGGACTGGTGAAGGATGCCAAGCTGTTTGCCCTGCAATATATGTTTTCCGAATACCGTGAAGATTTGATTCCCGGCACTTACGAACTGAGTACCGCCATGACGGCGGAAGAGATGATGGAGGTCATGGCGACTCCCGTGACGCCGGAAGGGGAATAGCGTGAGAAGTACTTCTAATCGTCTATGACGATTTTCACTCGCAGCATAGGCTGCTTCGTGAAGAAGTACTAAGTCTCACGCCGAAAAACGCCTAAGGTACGGCGTTTTTCATCCGAATTTGAGATTCCGCAAAGCGGAAAAACGCCAAAGGAAGTGCCGGAGCCGACATGGAGAATATTATGATCATAGATGAGAGGATGTCTGCTTTTATTGATTTGCAGGATAGGGGGAATTCCCCTTTTTTGGATGAAATAGAAAAAAATGCCAAAGAGGATAATATTCCGATTATCCGCAAGTCCACGCAGATTCTGTTAAAATTTTTGTTAGCTTACGCAAAGCCGAAACGCATTCTGGAAGTCGGAACTGCCATCGGCTTTTCTGCATTATTGATGAGCGAATACGCGCCGTGGGACTGCCATATTACCACCATTGAAAAATATGAAAAAAGAATTCCGGCTGCCAAAGAGAATTTTGCCCGCGCAAAAAGAGAAAACCGGATTACCCTGCTGGAGGGGGACGCCGCAGAGATTTTAAAGGAACTGGAGCCTTCCTATGATTTTATTTTCATGGACGCGGCAAAGGGGCAGTATATTCATTTTCTGCCGGAGGTTCTGCGGCTGCTGTCACCGGGTGGACTGTTGGTTTCCGACAATGTGCTGCAGGAAGGGGACATTATAGAGTCGAGATTTGCCGTGACCCGCCGTGACCGCACCATCCATTCCCGTATGCGGGAGTATTTATATGAATTAAACCATCATCCGCAATTGACAACCTGTATTCTGCCGGTGGGGGATGGGGTGACCCTAAGTACAAAATGTGAGAAGAATTTCTAATTGCTCACAGCATAGGCTGTTTCGCAAAGAAATTCTAATCTCACACTGATTGTTTATGCTGCTATTGGTGGCGGGGGGAAAGTCAGAAAAATAAGATATTAGGCAAGAATAGCAGACACAGAAGGGAATTTATCCTATGGAACATAAAAAACCTGAACTTTTAATTCCGGCGAGCAGTCCGGAAGTATTAAAAACAGCGGTGATGTTTGGAGCGGATGCGGTTTATATCGGCGGGGAAGCTTTCGGGCTTCGGGCGAAAGCAAAGAATTTTTCCATGGAGGAAATGGCGGAAGGGATTGCTTTTGCCCATGAGCGCGGGGTAAAGGTATATGTGACTGCCAATATCATTGCCCATAACGGGGATTTGGCGGGGGCGGAAACCTATTTTAAGGAACTGAAAAATATGAAGCCCTATCCGGCGGATGCCCTGATTATTTCTGACCCCGGCATGTTCGCCATTGCAAAGGAAGTATGGCCGGAGGCGGAAATCCATATTTCCACACAGGCTAACAATACCAATTATGGGACTTATCTGTTTTGGTGGAAACAGGGGGCAAAGAGGGTAGTGTCGGCAAGGGAGCTGTCCCTGCGGGAAATCCGCGAAATCCGGGAACATATTCCAAAGGAAATGGAAATCGAAAGCTTCGTGCATGGAGCTATGTGTATCTCCTATTCCGGAAGATGTCTCCTTAGCAGTTATCTTGCGGGCAGGGATGCCAACAGAGGAGCCTGTACTCACCCCTGCCGTTGGAAGTATGCCTTGATGGAGGAGACCAGACCCGGAGAATATCTTCCGGTTTACGAAAATGAGCGGGGAACTTATATTTTTAATTCCAAAGACTTGTGTATGATAGAACATATCCCTGAACTGATAGAAGCAGGCATTGACAGTTTAAAGGTGGAAGGCCGCATGAAGACCGCGCTGTATGTGGCTTCGGTAACCCGCACTTACCGCAGGGCAATCGATGATTATTTTGTCTCCGAGGAGACTTATCGAAATAATATGGATTGGTACCGGACGGAGATTTCCAAATGCACTTACCGCCGGTTTACCACGGGCTTTTATTTTGGAAAGCCGGACGAAAATACGCAGATATACGGTGACAGCACTTATTTAAGCGAATCCGTGTACTTAGGGATTGTGGAAGAAGAGGATACGGCGTCGGGACGCGTACGCATTATGCAGCGCAACAAATTTTCCGTGGGGGAGCAAATAGAAATCATGAAGCCGGACGGAAGGAATATACCCGTCACGGTGGAAGCCATGCATACGGAAGAGGGGGAGCCTGTGGAAAGCTGTCCCCATGCCAGACAAATCCTGTGGCTCACATTGTCTCAGATGCCGGAGCGCTATGATTTACTGAGGATGCCGTCATAGAGAAAGAAGTCTGCTGTGGGACACCGAAAGTTTACCGCCGGTAAATTCGGATGTAGCTGCCGTCGTTCACCTGAGTATAAGCGAAATCATTTTCGATATACTGCATAATCCAGCTGTCAGGGTCTTCCAAGAGCTGTCCGTACCAGCAGTCCACGATAATCACATTTGGTTTTTTGTGGGGATACATTTCCCAATATTCCAAAAGCCTTTCGTCATACACGGTGGGATTGATAATGGAAAAATGGGAGATTTCCACATCTTTGAACAAGTATTGTACCGTTCCGGGGTTCATCACCTGTTTTATCACAATTAATACCTTGTCCCCGTCTTTCAGATAGGTCTGCCAATCTTCATAATCATTGTTGTAAATGTAGGCTCCCATGTAATTGGAAACGCATCCTGCAGCAGGTCCATGCTTCAGGATACCACGGCTTTGGAGCACATTATTGTACTGCATATTCCCACGCATGGTGTAACCCTTTCCGATAATGGCTGTCAGGCACCACACAATTAACAGGGCGGATATCCGGGCGGAATCCTTTTTTATGCCATTAGGAAATTGCGACAGTGTAAACCGATTAGGAGAATGCGTTTGGGGTTTATCCTGTAATGTTAAGAGAAATAGGGTGATTCCGTAAAAGGCAGCAGGCATGGCATGAGGAATGGACGGAATAAAAGAAAGATCCGTCAGATAGACCACTGCCAAAAGACACAAAATTGCCCCCAGCATACCGAATTTGAGCAATCTGGCGCAGAGCAGCTTTTCCCCGGACAGGGAATCGGAGGCATTCTGATAGGAGAAAAATCCCATCGCCGCAAGGACGGGCAGATGGAGCTGCATCGTCTCATAGCCGCTGTCCAATACAATCCAGTAAAATAATTCTACGGCGCAAGATGACACACATGTCAGAAAAAATATCTTTTGAAAATCCCAATGCTTTAATTTCCCGATAATCGTAGATGCCGCAAAGCATCCTGTCCATAATCCCGCCACATACAGACTGCCGGTAAGAACGGACCAAAGCTTATTGCCCAAGGAGAGCGTATGAGTGGCATCCCCGTTTAAAATAAGGGAAATCGTGGAAAACAGGGTTTCCGGAGGGGCATAGGAGAGCAGCATTCCCAGATATCCGACGCCTCCAAGAATACAGAGGAAGGTCACGATTCCCATGTCCCGCCATTTGTCTTTGCCGGAAAGACAGGCAATCCATATCAGCACAAAAGGATATAGTATCAGGCAGGAAGGGTAGGAAAGCACATTTAACATCAGCGCAAGGGAAGCAAAAACAAGATATCTCATTTTTCTGCCGTTTTGATAATATTGTATCAAAAAAAGAGAAAGCAGGGTATAGAACCACACCTGCATAATGCCGAATTCCGGCAGGATCATCTGTTTCGGGATAGTATTAAAATAAATGAGACCCAAAAGCCATGCATATTCCCTGTCTATCATATTTCGCAGGACATGACAGAGATAGACGGAGACTCCCAGATGCAGAAGGGTGCCCCATGCTCTTAAATATAATACCGTGCCTGTAGTGCCGAACAGCATCAGATAAGGTTTTAGCAGAAGCGTGCATAAAAAAGCGGAAGACTGATGGGGTTCCCACATATCCAGAAAGAGCTTATCACCCATGGCGTTGCGATATGCCATTACCAATTGATATTCCTCGTCCAGACCAAAACCCACAAACAGCATTTTGACAGACGCCAATATGCTGAAAAGAATCAAAAGAAGTTTAAGCCCGGCATTTTTACTCTTTAGCATGATTCTCCTTTTCTTCCCGGCTTTCCAAAATCTCGTCTATGATAAAGGGAGGGCGCGTTCTTGCGGCATCCAGAGTCCTCCAGATGTATTCCCCCAATATGCCCAGCATCAGCATAATAAGACCGGAAGCGCACAGAATTACACACATCAAAGACGCCCAGCCTGCGATGGGGGTGCCTATGGTGGCCTTTTCCACAAAAACACTGATTAACAATATCAATGCCAATATATTAAAAACGATTCCCAGACCGCTCATAAAACGCAGGGGAAAATAGGAGAAACTCATAACGGAATCGAATACCAGCTTTATTTTTTTGGACAGAGTCCAGCGGGACTTGCCGATTTCACGCTCCTGCCGGACAAAATAAATCTTGTCCGTGCGAAAGCCCGCCCACAATACCTGCAGGGTCAAAGAAGAATTTTTTTCGTCAAGCAGCTCCAGAACCTGTATGACTTTTCGGTCCACCAGATAACAGTCACAGCCGCCGGAAGGCATATTTTTATTGACCATTTTCCGAATCAAAGAGTAATACAGATTGGCACAAAATACCTTTATCGGATTTTCTTTCCGCTCCTTGCGGACGGCCAGAACTACTTTATTGCCCCGCTTCCAGCTCTCATACATCTCAAGGATGATGCCGGAATCTTCCTGTAAGTCCGCCTGCTTGGTTACGGCGCAGTCGCCGGTACAGGAGGACAGTCCCGCAAGCAATGCGGCGTGCTCCCCGAAATTTCGGGACAGCTTTACGCATTTAATATGGGAATCCCGCTCCCTGAGAGAATTCATCACCTGAAAGGAGTTATCTCCGGAGCCGTCGTCCACAAAGACAATCTCATATTCGTCCAGCTTTCCCAGCACCTTTTTCTTTAAATCTTCATATAAAAGCTCAAGGGTGTCCTCGTTGTAATATACGGGAACGATAATTGACAATTTACTCATTTTAATCCTCATTTCCCTGACGGATATTGCGGCTGCAAGCGTTTCCTGTTCCGATTAGTTACATGATTTTTGTGACATATTAATTACGATTTTACCATAAGATATCTGCTTTTACAAGGCGTTAACGGTCTGAGGCATCAGTCCCGGTTCCGATAAGCCCAGAATTTATTTAAAATAAAATTAATGGGAACCGTCACGCAGAGATTGATAAAGGTGGCAATATAATGGGGAATGCCAAGACGCCTTTCCTCAATATAGAGCAGGACGCCCATAAGAAAGAGTTCCGTCAGGGCATAGGAAGCATAAACCTTTGCCAGCGCTTTATACCAAGGTTGTCCATCCTCTTCTTTTTCCCGAAAGACGAAGCGGCTGTTTAACAGATAAGAAATCAATACCGTAATCACGAAATTAATCAGATTACATAGCTGCTCATGCAGATGAAATACATAGTAGCACCCATTAGTGATCAGATAGGACAATATCATGTTGACGGCGCCGACCATGCCAAATTTTATGAATTGGATAAGAGCAGCTTTTTTCATTGATTCTCCCTGTTTTTCTCCATAAAAGATTGCTTTGTTTAGTGTAGCATATCCCCAAAGGGCAGTCAATAGCAATAGCGAACCGCAAAAGAGGGGCACTTTTGCGGGATAAAAACAGTTGGACTTTTTTCCGTTTCCTGTTATAATATACACATGTGTTGAAAAGAGTAAACCGCGGCATGGAGGTTAGAATGAACAAAGCGTTAAATGTGGAAGAGATTTTTGCAAGCAAGGTATTTACCCTTGGCAAGATGAAAGAGAGACTGTCAAAAAGTGTGTACAAGGAAGTCGTCAAAGTGATGGAGCAGGGCGGAGAGCTGTCACTTGCCACTGCGGATGTGGTAGCCAAAGCTATGAAGGACTGGGCGGTAGAAAACGGGGCGACTCATTATACCCATTGGTTCCAGCCTTTGACCGGCATTACGGCGGAAAAACATGACGCATTTGTCACTCATCCTGATAACGAAGGCAGGATGCTTATGGAGTTTTCCGGAAAAGAGCTGATAAAGGGAGAACCGGATGCATCTTCCTTTCCTTCCGGCGGACTTCGGGCAACCTTTGAGGCAAGAGGTTATACTGCCTGGGATATGACTTCTCCCGCGTTTTTGAAAGAGGATGCGACGGGGGTTATCCTCTGCATTCCCACGGCGTTTTGTTCCTATAAGGGCGAGGCGCTGGATAAAAAGACTCCCCTGCTTCGTTCCATGGAGGCAATCAGCCAACAGGCGCTGCGCATTGTGAGGCTTTTCGGCAATACGCAGGCGACCAAAGTAGTACCCAGCGTGGGACCGGAGCAGGAATACTTTTTGATTGACAGAGAGAAATATTTACAGCGTGAGGACTTGATTTTTGCGGGGCGCACCCTGTTCGGAGCGCCTGCCCCCAAGGGACAGGAATTGGAAGACCACTACTTCGGAACCATCAGAGAGAGAGTGGGGGCTTTCATGAAGGATTTGAACCTGGAGCTGTGGAAATTGGGCGTTACCGCCAAGACGCAGCATAATGAAGTTGCTCCCGCACAGCACGAGCTGGCGCCTATTTATGAAACGGCAAATATCGCTGTGGACCACAACCAGTTGGTGATGGAGACCATGAAGAAAGTGGCGGGGCGCCATGGCATGACCTGCCTGCTCCATGAAAAGCCTTTTGCGGGCGTAAACGGTTCCGGTAAACATAATAATTGGTCTCTGGGAACTGACAATGGTGTCAATTTATTGGATCCCGGTGATACCCCCAATGAAAATATTCAATTTCTTCTGGTGCTTGCCTGCATCTTAAAGGCAGTGGATACCCATGCGGATTTGCTGCGCCAGAGCGCTTCCGATGTGGGAAACGATCACAGATTGGGAGCAAATGAGGCTCCGCCGGCAATTATTTCCGTATTTCTCGGGGAGCAGCTGGAAGATGTGGTAAAGCAACTGGTAGAAACAGGCATGGCTGACCATTCCCTTCAGGGGGGCAAATTAGTGACAGGTGTGTCAACTTTGCCGGATCTGGATAAGGATGCAACGGACCGCAACAGAACCTCGCCTTTTGCTTTTACTGGCAATAAGTTTGAGTTCCGTATGGTGGGAAGCGCAGATTCCATTGCAAGTCCCAATACCACACTGAACGCCATTGTGGCGGAAGCTTTCTGCGAAGCGGCTGACGAATTGGAACAGGCGGAAAATTTTGACATAGCGGTACATGATCTGATTAAGAAGTATCTCACGGAGCATCAGAGAATTATTTTTAACGGAAACGGATACTCCGACGAGTGGGTGGCGGAAGCAAAGAGAAGAGGACTGCCCAATATTAAGTCCATGGTGGAGGCGTCTTCCACGCTGACCACGGATAAGGCTATCAGGTTATTTGAAAAATTCGGTATTTTCACAAGGGCGGAGTTGGAATCCAGAGAGGAAATCCTCTATGAAACCTATGCCAAGACCATTAATATTGAGGCTTTGACCATGATTGACATGGCGAGAAAGCAGATTCTTCCCGCCGTGATGAAGTATACCAAGTCCTTGGCGGAAACGGTGGTTGCCGTAAAGAGCGCCGGAGCGGACGCTTCCGTGTCTGCGGGCGAGCTTTCGGAAATCTGTACGAAGCTAAAGGCGGCAAAGCAGGCTTTGATTGCGCTGGAGAGCAAGGTGGAACAGGCGGGGGATATCGGCGCTGTGAAAGGTCAGAAAGAGCTGGCGTTTTTCTTTAAGGAGGAAGTTCATGCTTCTATGGATGAGCTGAGGGAACAGGTTGATGCCCTTGAGATGCTGGTAGCCAAGGATGTATGGCCGATTCCTTCTTACGGGGATTTGATTTTTGAGGTATAGAAACTAATTTTTTTGGAATTAGGTATTGCAAAATGGATATACTTCATGTATAATATCTCAAGTAAGCGCAAAGGGCTATCGCCAAACGGTAAGGCAACGGACTCTGACTCCGTCATTTCAAGGTTC
>JAMPEY010000042.1 GCA_023664665.1 Lachnoclostridium sp. | reverse complement strand
CACATAATTCCAGACCATATAATCCGGATTTGGCAAATACATTTTTCAGAGCCGGCTATATAGAGGCATGGGGACGCGGAATACAGAAGATTTGTGAAGAATGTGATTTGATTGGCGCAAATGCACCGGAATATAGAATCCTTGGAGACGATATTACAGTTAAACTTACGGCTATTGAGAGCAGCAAAGCTTTTAATAGGACAAAAGATGTTTCCCCAAATGTCCGAAAAAATGTCCGAAAAGGAAAGGCTGTAAATACAAGGGTTTTTGAACTTATAAAGGTTCAAACGGACATTTCAATGTCCGAAATAGCTGCCCGTTTAGGAGTGTCCTATAAAACGGTACAACGAGCAGTGGCAGACTTAAAAAAGCTTGGTCTTATCGAAAGAGTCGGGGGAAGAAAGGATGGATATTGGCGGATAAATGAGGATTGTCTAAGGAGGAGCGGGAATGAATTTCACTAACACCAAAGAGAATGGTCTGGAAGCCTTAATCGTTAAGTGGCTGGTGGAACAGAACGGCTATGAGCAGGGCACAAATGCCGACTATAATAGAGAATATGCCGTAGATGAGATCCGCCTGTTTCGCTTCCTGCAGGATACACAGCCGGATTCTATGGTAAAGCTGGGCGTTTTCGCATCGGACATGAAAAAGAAGCAGTTTTTGAACAGGCTGCAGGGCGAAATTGCCAAGCGCGGCATTATTGATGTGCTGCGAAACGGCGTAAAGGTATATCCGGCTAACCTTATCATGTTCTATCTGACGCCGACTGAAAATAACGCTAAAGCGAAAGAGATGTTCGAGCGGAATATATTCAGTGTGACCAGACAGCTTCAGTTTTCAAATAATGCTGCGAGGCTGGCGCTTGATATGTGCATTTTCATCAATGGTCTGCCCGTGATTACCTTTGAACTGAAAAACCAATTGACAAAGCAGAATGTGGATGATGCAGTAGAGCAATACAAGACAGACCGTGATCCGAAGGAATTGTTATTCCAGTTCAAACGCTGCATGGTACATTTTGCTGTGGATGATGCCCGCATTAAATTTTGCACAAAGCTGGATGGAAAGGGAAGTTGGTTCTTGCCTTTCGATAAAGGATATAACGATGGCGCCGGAAATCCGCCGAATCCCAACGGTATCATGACGGATTATTTGTGGAAGGATATTCTTACAAAACGCAAACTGTCCCGCATCATTGAAAACTATGCACAGGTAGTTGTGGAGGAAGATTCGGAAACAAAAAGAAAAACGGTAAAACAGATATTTCCACGTTATCATCAGCTAGATTGCGTGGAAAAGCTGCTGGCAGATGTCCGTACAAACGGAATCGGCAAGCGGTATCTGATTCAGCACAGTGCGGGGAGCGGCAAATCCAATTCCATTGCATGGCTGGCTCACCAGCTGATAGGGTTGGAAAAGGCCGGGCGTCCGATGGTAGACTCCGTTCTGGTCGTTACAGACCGCCGTATATTGGACAAGCAGATCAGGGATAACATAAAGCAGTTTATGCAGATGGCAAATACTGTAGCGTGGGCAAAGCAGTCCGGCGATTTGCGGGATGCCATTCGGGACGGGAAGCGCATCATTATCACCACGATAGAGAAGTTTCCGCATATTGTGCCGGATATTGGTGCAAGCCATAAAGCAAATCATTTTGCTGTTATCATTGACGAGGCGCATTCCGGACAAAGCGGCAGGAACTCAGCGCAGATGAATCTTGCTCTTTCCGGGCTGGCTTCAGACAATGAGATGGACAACGAAGATAAAATCAATGCTATGATGGAGGGGCGCAAGCTGCTGACGAATGCCAGCTATTTTGCTTTTACAGCCACTCCGAAAAACAAGACGCTGGAAACCTTCGGTGAGCCATATCAGGACGGAGATGACATAAAACATCGTCCATTCCATGTATATACGATGAAACAGGCGATTCAGGAAGGGTTTATTCTGGATGTCCTGAAATATTACACGCCGATTGAAAGCTATTACAGACTTATAAAAACAGTGCAGGACGATCCGATGTTCGACAAGAAACGGGCGCAAAAGAAACTTCGTTCCTTTGTAGAAAGTGACAGCTATACTATTGCACAGAAGGCTGAAATGATGGTGGAGCATTTTCACGAACAGGTTATCGCAAAAGGAAAGATTGGCGGACGGGCTCGCGCTATGGTTGTGACTTCCAGCATCCCGCGCTGTATTGAATATTTCTACGCGGTAGGCAAGAGCCTTGCAAACAGACATAGTCCCTATAAGGCAATTATCGCTTTTTCAGAAGAAGGCAAGTATCAGGGTCAGGAAGCGCCGCTGACTTCAGCGGGACTGAATGGATTTTCCGATGCCAAAATCCCGAAAGAATTTAAGAAAGACCCCTACCGTATTCTTATCGTTGCGGATATGTTCCAGACCGGATTTGATGAACCGCTCCTGCACACGATGTATGTAGATAAGATGTTGTATGATATCCGTGCGGTGCAGACATTGTCTCGTCTCAATCGTTGCCACCCGCAGAAACATGACACCTTTGTGTTGGATTTCTTTAATAAACCGGCAATGATTGAAGATGCATTTTCGAAATACTACAGAACAACTTTGCTTTCTGGTGAAACCGATCCTAATAAGCTTTACGATCTGATTGCGGCGATGGAAGAATATCAGATTTATTCAGAGGAACAGGTGGAAAAATTGGTTGATCTGTATTTGAATGGTGCTGACCGTGACAGGCTTGATCCGATTTTGGATGTCTGCGTGATGGTATATAAAGAATTAGAAACGGAAGGTCAGATTAAGTTCAAAAGTGCAGCAAAAGCTTTCTGCCGTACATACGGATTTCTCGGAGCCATTTTGCCATATGGAAATGCAGACTGGGAGAGATTGTCCATTTTTCTAAACCTGTTGATTCCGAAACTGCCATCCCCTCGTGATGACGATTTTTCAGAAGGAATCTTAGATGTCATTGATTTGGATAGTTATCGTTTGGAAGCGCAGGAGTGTATGTCCATCAAGCTGGAAGATGAGGATGTAGAAGTGTCTCCGGTTCCAGCTGGCAAAACAGGGCATATTGTAAATCCAGAGATGGATTTTCTATCCATTATTTTGAATGATTTTAATGATATGTTTGGCAACATCAACTGGAACGATGCGGATAATGTCAGGCGGCAGATTCTTGAGATCCCGGAGATGGTAGCTAAGGATGAACGCTATCAAAACGCCATGAAAAATTCGGACGAACAAAATGCCCGGATGGAAAGCGAAAGGGCATTGCAGCAGGTCATTTTTGCTATCATGGCAGACAATATGGAATTGTTCAAGCAATTTCAAGACAATCCATCTTTCAAGAAATGGCTGTCTGATTTAGTGTTTAACCTGACCTACGAGCCAAGAGGAAAGAAGTCAAGAACCAAGGGCGTTGTAAATTATTTGGACGATCAGCTTTCTGTCCGTATGGTGGCTGAAGGGTCGGCATCTTATGACACGGACAAGTAGTAGGTAGAGGTAGCTTTATATATCTTTGTGTATATCCGGCAGTATGACTGCCGTTAAATCGCTGTGAAATTACCAATAAGCGAGTAGGAAAAGCAATGCTGAAAGCGCAGTGAGTAGATGAACTGAACTAAGGAGGTGAGTTTTTTGGACAATAGAGAGTACTATTTATCTTTACCTCATGATATGCCAGGGAGCATGAGTAAGAATCGGTTCCGTATGTTAAAATTATTTGCGGGAAGGCGGTGTGATGTCAGAATGATTTGCTCGACTATTGCCGTTTGTAAGTGATATACTTGAGCTATCAAGACAACAGGAGGTATTATTGTGGAGCGAAATGGAATTATGTTTGGACGCAATCTTCAAATACTGCGTAGCAAAAATGGACTGTCTCAGCAGGAATTGGCTGATGAGATACATGTGACGAGGCAAACCGTATCACTTTGGGAAAGAGGTCAAGGGAAACCGGATATCTATTACTTGCATGATATTTGTGTGGTGTTTGGTATATCCGTGGAACAAATGATGTATGGCACAGTGTTACGGGAAAGTCAATATCAAACGAACTTTAGCGAGACAAAGGAGATATTACAAGCTGGAGAAGATGATGGATATATTGAAAATCTCGCTGAAAGGGGATTGTATACATTTTTTCTTGATGATATTTATGAATTCTTTAATATCATAAAATTGGATATTGAAGATATAATAGTAATTGGCTTGGAACTGCACAAGAGGGGATATATTGTTACGGAGATTTTGGACAATGGATTTTCGGTGGTTTTCCTTAAAGATGAAGAAGCTCAACACTTCCATAGTGAACTGTATGATATTATTGACAGTTTTATACATGGAGACAATGAGTACATTGAGGAGAGAAGGACTTATTACTCAGATATAATGAATAGTGTGCGACATGATGTGATCATGGATGCTCTGAGTGAGATTTATGGAAAATCACCGGAAGAATTTGATTTTTATTGGGTTGACATGGAGGAAAATCCCAGAGGTTACGCAGATTCAGAGGAAGAATGCGGGAATCAGGCGAGAAATCAGAAATGCGAAAAATACAAAATCTTGCCTCGGGTGTAATAATGAGTTTGTATAATTGGAATCGTGAAAATAAAGTGAAGAAAATTTTCTCTTGATTCTATTTGCATATAATTTCATTTCGGGAAACAAATATATATCGTATATCATAAAACTGAAATTTGTAGTGAAACTTGATAAAGTGTGTTATACTGTTTTTACGAAAATCATTTGGAAAGGATGAGGGTTATGAAAGCAATGCAGACTGCACAGGCGGTAAACAGACAGAACAATATGCAGACGGTAGATGATGCCATAAATATCCTTTTTTCCAGACTAGACGAGGCAATCGATGACATGGAGCATGGCAGAACGCAGAGCATTGAGGAAGCCTGGGAAGAAATTGATAAGATTTAGGGGTGCGTATAAAAAAAGGGCAATATCGTGTAGAAATTGCTGAAAGTGGAAAACGGGATGTGAAAAACATAAAAGAATACATTCTGGAACATTTTCAATCTCGAACTTTGTGACGCTGCGCGTCCCAAAGTTCCCACTGATTAAAATGCCGCTTGCGCGGCGGAATGAGAGAAAGTATGAAAACAAAATTGGATTATAAAAACAAAAAATGGGATAAGGAATTAGCAGAATATTCAAAGGTTTGGAAAAGTATGAAGGGAGAATCTACAAGTGCTCATAACCTTAAGTATATGGAAAAGATACTTATAACAGACAGTGAACCCGACAAAAGAAGTTATGAGGATTTTTTAGATGTCTGTGCAGGTGAGTATAAACTCCTTGCGTGGGAGCATTATATCCGGGATATAACAGATTATAGAGCGGTAGATTATACATATCTGTCGGGATGGGCAGGCGTGTTGAAAAGTAAGTTAAATGATGATGGGGCAGAAGATAAGAATCCGGACTTACAGACTGCGCTGTATGAACTGATTGCCACAGGTCAGACATGGACGACTTATCTGACAAAACCGAACGGAATCATAAGCTATGTTTATAATGGCTGCTATGAG
Source organism: Lachnoclostridium sp. (assembly GCA_023664665.1). Lineage (GTDB taxonomy): Bacteria > Bacillota > Clostridia > Lachnospirales > Lachnospiraceae > Acetatifactor. The sequence continues at coordinate 18,098 of JAMPEY010000042.1, read as the reverse complement.
AAAGCGCGGGAATTGCTGAATGGGGTGGAGGAAGATACGGAGTTAGTCCCGGGAAGTTACTATAGAGAGATGAAATGTCTGAAGAGGATTTATTTAGCAATCCTGGATGGCGATGAGGCTGTTTTTAATGAAGAGCTTATGCTGCGGATCAAAAGATACAGGAGAAATATGGCCGGCTGGACAACCATAATCGATTATATATCCGTAGCATTGATTAAGATGGCTCAGAAAGCAGGGATCAATTGTACATTTGATGTCATTGAGATTCCGAAGCTGTTCTTTGACGAAGCTTACAAGATTGATAAGGAACAGGTTAAGCTTGCCTATAATGAGGAGATAATGGACATCTTTAAGAGGCGGGGGATAGAGCCTTAAGCCAATGCGCTGGAGAGGAATTCTCTGACAGAGAGCGAAACAAAGGCAGGGATGGAGGCATTCATGTGACTATGGGAAAAATTCTGGATGACGATTTGGTTTACGAAATCCTTTCCGTTGTGGAGGAGATACCGACAGGGAATGTGGCTACATACGGGCAGATTGCCCGGCTGATTGGCAGGGATAAAAATTCGAGGCTTGTAGGCAGGGTCATGAGTATGGCGGGGTACTACGGACAATACCCATGCCACAGGGTGGTAAACCATGCAGGGAGGCTTGTCCCCGGATGGCGGGAACAGAAGTTCCTACTGGAGTCTGAGGGCATCACCATGAAGGATGAAAGCCATGTGGATTTGAAAAAGTATCAGTGGGACTGCTGAAGGATGAAGGCAGTAGGAGTGAATGGCGGTCATGAACCGGAATGCTGTTTTTCACAGAAAAAATAAGAGGCAACATATGGAAATAAAGGAAATTAAAACAAATAAAAAGCGATTCCTCCCGCTGCTGCTGTTGGCAGATGAACAGGAAAATATGATAGACCGATATATTGATAAAGGCACAATGTATGCATTATATGATACGGAAATTGTATGTGAATGTATTGTTACCGATGAGGGCAATAGTATTCTTGAGATAAAGAATATTGCTGTCAAACCGGATTATCAGGGAAAAGGGTACGGAAAAGCATTAATTGACTTTATAGCCATGAAGTATAAAGGGAAGTATTCCGTTTTGCAAGTGGGAACAGGCGATAGCCCGCTGACAGTTCCTTTTTATGAAAAATGCGGATTTACCCGTTCACACAGCATTAAAAAATTTTTTACGGATAATTATGACCATTCAATCTATGAGGGCGGTGTTCAACTCATAGATATGGTTTATTTAAGGCGATTACTATAAATTCAGGTTAATAGGGACGCTGCATAAGCCGTTAAAAGCAATATGCACATACCATGTACGGACAAACGGCTCTTCCGTGCGTTTCATCCTCAGACTCTGTTTTCCGCCATATCAGCCAATGATTCTTCATCAAATCTTCTTCCCTTGAAGTAATAAGCTCTGTCCATTTCCGTTATTTCTCGAATAATCCGGCAGGGATTACCTGCTGCAATCATATTATCGGGAATATCCTTTGTAACGACGCTGCCCGCCCCGATTACGACATTGTTTCCGATCGTCACTCCCGGCAGGATTACGGTACTGCCGCCTATCCATACATTATCGCCAATGGTGACAGGGATTCCATATTCATATCCCGAATTGCGGCTTTCCGGGTGTATGGGGTGTCCTGCTGTGTAAATGGATACATTGGGGGCAATCTGTGCATTTTCACCGATTATGACCTTTCCGACATCAAGGATTGTGAGATTGTAGTTTGCAAAAAAGTTATTGCCTATCTCAATATTCCAGCCATAATCACAGTGAAACGGCGGCTCTATCCAAACCTTTTCACCCGTTTTCCCAAGCAGATTTTTGAGAAGTCCGGGAATTTGCGCTCTTTCTTTTGGCGGAAGAAGATTAAATTCATAAATCTTTTGCTTGCAGGCCTCCCGCTCTTCTTCCAGGCCGTCAAGCCATGCCTTATAGGGCAGACTGCTCAACATTCTCTCTTTTTGGTTCATAAGTTTCTCCTCATGGTTGTCTTTTCTCAATTTCATGTTATAATTATAGTGTTTGTTTTATGGGATATCAAGTAGCATTGTCATTAAAAAGTATGGATATCGTATTTTTGGGGAAACAGTAAAGATATTGGAGGAAGATATGAAATACAGACCTGACCGATACGGCAATCAGATTTCCCAGCTGGGTTACGGTTGCATGAGATTCAGCAAAAAGGGGAATGGAATCGACTACGAAAAGGCGGAGAAGGAAGTCCTTCTTGCGATTGAAAATGGGGTCAATTATTTTGACACCGCTTACATTTATCCCGGCAGCGAGGAATGTCTCGGGCGGATTCTGGATGAAAATAAATGCCGGGACAGGGTCTATATTGCCACGAAACTTCCGCAATATATCATGCGCTCGGCAGCGGCGATTGAGAAAACCTTTCAGGAAGAGCTGTCCCGTCTCCGCACGGATCATATTGACTATTATCTGATGCATATGTTTACGGATTATGCGGAGTGGGAACATCTTAAAGCACTGGGTATCGAGGAATGGATCAAACGGCAGAAAGCGGAAATGCGTATCCGTAACATCGGTTTTTCCTACCATGGTGATACGGATATGTTTTTGAAAATATTGGATGCCTATGATTGGGATTTCTGCCAGATTCAGTACAATTATCTGGATGAACATACGCAGGCGGGAAGGAAGGGGCTTCAGGCGGCTGCGGGAAAGGGGATTCCGGTTATTATCATGGAGCCTCTTCGCGGCGGAAAGCTGGTCAATCTGCCGGAAAAAGCAAAAGCGGCGCTTGCCGCTGACAGTAAGGGCTATACGCCCGCCGAACTGGGGCTGCGCTGGCTGTGGGACCAGCCGGAAGTCAGCTGCGTGCTTTCCGGCATGAATTCCGAGGACATGATAAATGAAAACATCCGCATTGCATCGGAGGCTGAGCCGGGGCATTTTACGGAGGAGGATAGGAAAATCGTGGAGCAGATCAAGGCGATCATCCGTGAAAGGGAAAAAGTCGGCTGCACAGGCTGCCGGTATTGCATGCCCTGTCCCAAGGGAGTGGATATTCCGGGTAATTTCTATTATTATAACCTGATGTATATGGAGAAAAAGTCCTCGGCGCGCTTTGAGTTTGCACAGAATATGGGGATGCGTAAAGAACCCGGTTTCGCATCACAGTGTGTGGGCTGCGGTCAATGTGAAAAGCACTGTCCCCAGCATATCAGCATCCGTGAAAAATTAAAAGAAGCCGACCATGCGCTCAGACCCCTGCCCTATAAAATCGGCATCCATGTTGCGCGAAAGATGATAATCCGGAAGACATAAAGGCAGAAACAGAAAATGTTGACAAAACAACCCGGGGGGGTAAACTGAGAGAGGTTATATTAAATATAGGAGGTAGTTTCATGCAAAAGATAGTGGATATTATAGTTACGGTATTTCTCTTGGCGGCTGCGGCTGCTTTCTGGATGTTCGGAGGCAGCGCCCTGTGCAAGATAACGGCAGTTGTCAGTCTGTTGATCTTTTTATGGCGTGTGGCAAAAAGTCTGTTCGGAGAGGGCAGGAAAGACGAGTCGGTGGAGGATGCCCCGGCGGGAATGCACCGTTTCCTGACCGGACAGAGCATATGGATTAAGGAATGCTGCCGGCAGGCTTACGAAAAAGCAAAAATAACTACCTACCTGTGGGGAGGCGGAACCATGGCGGCGCTTGTGGCTATCGGATTCCTTGCGGGCTATCCGGCGGAGTATGTGTTCACGCTTCACGCGCCGCTGGGACTCTTGTTCGGGGAAGTTCTTGCGGTGATGATATGGCCGCTTGTCTGTGCGCAGAGCAATTGGAAGAAAATCATCAAAAGGCTGCAGAAAAATGTCATGAGGGAGTTCCCGACGAATGAGGCAAGAGAGGAATATTTTGAGGATTATTTTGACACGGACAATCGCTATACCTTGATGGTGAAAGTCAGCGACGGCACTACGAATGTCATCACTGTCGGCGGGAAATATTGGTCCAGCATCCGATCTGGCGGCGCCTTTAATGTTGTGCCTGCTTCTCAAGTGGGTCATATTGAGACCTTTAAGATGGTCAGTGTCGTGACAATCAATCGGGTGCGTACCTATACGACTCATTATATAGCGGAATTTTTTGACAGGAACGAGAATCCGAAAAAGAGACTGACAGACCTTAGCTTCGCGAGCAGGGAGACTCTGGATGCTGTTCTGGCTCTGGTCTCGGAGCGGACGGAGGGGAAGATTCCGGTAGAAGATTTGGGGACGAAAAAGATATAAGGATTAGAAAAGGAGCAGGAAGAAATGAAAAGGATAAGGAATTGGATTACGGTTTTTGCGGCTATAGCGGCTGCTTTTTCCCTGACCGCATGTGGGGGGAATGCTTCCGCAGATAAACGGAGCACTTTGACGGACAGCTCTGCGGGCGTATCTGCCCAGCCCTCCGCAGACAGTGAAAGTCAGGTGTCGGCGCTGGATGAGAGAAAAGCGCAGGATCTTTACAACAACTACATTGAGATTAACAATCACATGGTAGGCGGGATAAATGATGCGCTGACACAGTATTTTTCTACTGTAAATGTTGAGAGTGAAACTTTTGAGCTTGTAAAAGCGGAACTCAACAATTATTTCTGTTACTATCCGCATTCCGCCAGATATCTCGGATATGCCCAAGATGCCTACGAGGCGGCATCCGGCAAGAGCGAAAAAGATGCGCTTGACCAAGCTTATCTGGATCTTTATCCCTCTTTGCAGAAGCTGATCACCATACTTGGGGAAATTCATGCTTATACCGACGATGATGGTTTCCTGAAAGACAATTATGCCAAGTCGCAGGAACAGCATACGGCGCTGATGAGTGTCCTTGAAGAATATTTCACATATGGCGAGGTGTTTATGAATGAACTGAATGCCGTCGCGTCCGAACGGGAAAGAGAAGAATTGGAAGAGCTGAAAGCGGAGGGCTACGAGGTATTATATACATTGAATATGGCGATGCTTTCAGCCGAGGATCTCTCCGACGAGCTGTATCGTCAGGGGATAGGCAATGAAAATGTACTGGATATGGATCTGACTCTGATCCAGCCTTTGTATGACGAATTCACATCCTATGTGGATCAGGTTCTGCAGTATGATCAGGACAAGGATAAGCTCAAAGAGGAAGGGCTCTATGTGAGTGTGGACGGCATGAGGGACTGGGGCTTTTTTGTAACGGCTCTGCAAAATACACATAAGTCTATCACAGAGGTGTTGGAGAAAGTGCAGGCGGGAGAGCCTTTGGACATGATCGCCGTTCGGATGTCCGGTTCCGGCTATGCCTCTGTCTCGTCCTTTGAGGAAGGAGTGTCTGAGACCATTGAACGCTACAATGATCTTGTAGCATATTAATTTTGCTGTGGCAAACGCCAAATGAAGTGATGGCTTCTTGACAAAAGCAAAAGAGAGAGGTATACTTTACAGTAAGTTAGCGCCTGCTAACGAAAAGCAGGCGCACTTATTATAATATTGAGTTAGCATAAACTAACTTGCGCTATGAAAAAAGTGTTCCTGATGATGCCATGCTTTTGCGGCAGGATTTACGGTTATGACGGCGCCGGATGTGGCATTGGATAAAACGGTCGGAATTTGTGACGCTGCGCGTCCCAAAGTTCCCACTGATTAAAATGCCGCTTGCGCGGCGGAATGAGAGGAAGAATGGAAAAAATAAAACTGCAGGGAGTTCCCGAAACCATGCTTCAGACGCTATACGCAAGAGCGGAATATTCCCAACAGAAAAATGCTGAATTTCACGATGGCAAAGCTGAGGAAATCGTTTCAAGAATGGACTACGATTTTTCCGCTGCCGGAAAAGATACGGCAATGTCCAAAGGCGTGATTGCCAGAACAGTACTGCTTGACCGTATGGTAGGTGATTTTATCCGGAAAAATCCAGAGGGAACCATAATCAATATTGCCTGTGGAATGGATACAAGAGCATACCGTCTGAACATAAGCGGGTCTGTCCGCTGGTATAACATTGACCTTCCGGAAACTATAGAAGTCCGCAGGCGGTTTCTTGAGGAAAACGGTCATATTTCTATGATTGCAAAGTCCGCTATGGATGAAAGCTGGGCGGATATGATCGAGGAGCCTAAAGGCAGGGTCCTTGTAGTTATAGAAGGTCTGGTCATGTATCTGTCCGAATCGGATGTAAGGAAAATACTGTCAATTATCAGTAACCGTTTCAATTCTGTGGATGTTATTATGGAAATTATGAATCCCTGGGTCGTGAAAAATATTAAGGAAAAATCCATTCATAAGACATCTGCAAAGTTCAACTGGGGAATTAAATCCGGAAAAGAACTTGAGAAAATTGCTCCGGAATACATATGGGTTCGTGACACCAGTCTTGTGGAGGGCATGAAAATCATTATGCCTGTGTACCGCCTGTTCGGATGGCTCCCGGCGGTAAAAAATATTTCAAACAAATTGGCCGTGCTGAGAAAGAACGGAATCTGATAAATAAGCAATGGCGGCAGAGGCTATCCATGCCAGACTTATCCGCCGCCACACCGTAGCACAGGGAGCGGATACCTGTGATTATTGGTACATAGGAGATCAGGAAACATGACAAGGAAAGGTGTTGAAGTGATATGGTTTTTGTTTTGACAGAAAGAATCGTGATGACGGTTGTCTATATTCCCGTGGCGGCGGTAATTGCAAAACTTGCGGTTATGAGCAAGTAGCGAAGCGGATTGAGAATTCCGCTTTGATTGGATGAGAGGAACGGATATCATGACGAGTGAAGAATACAAAAAACTGTCGCTGAAAGAATTTGACCAAGCGGCGGCAAAATTTGATGACAATGATCCAAGCGTTTACAATATGTGCCGCAAGGACTATCCGGATGTAGTGGCGGAAGTGGCGGGGGAACCGTTTTTCGATCTGCTGGATGCCGGATGCGGCACGGGGGCGATGCTGGGTATGTTTAAGAAAGATCATCCGGATAAAAATTACACAGGCGTGGATTTGTCGGAAAAAATGATAGAGGTGGCAAGGTCAAAACAGATGGAGGGAATAGATTTTGTGGCAGGTGACTGTGAGAATTTGCCCTTCCCGGACAGCAGTTTTGATGTGGTCACCTGTTCCATGAGTTTCCATCATTACCCCAATCCGGAGCAGTTCTTTATAAGCCTTAAGCGGGTGCTGCGGCCGGGAGGGAGGCTGGTCCTTAGGGATATGGCTTCAAGCAGCGGTTTGCTGATGTGGTTTTTTAACCGTGTAGAAATACCTCTGGTCAATAAGATTCTGCATAAAGGGGATGTCCATGTTTACACAAAAACGGATATACAGAGGCTTTGTGATGTGAGCGGTCTGAAATTGGAACGATATGAAGTGAGAAAGGGATTCCGCCTGCACTGTGTTGTCAGGAAGCCACGGTAAGGGAATGGATTACGAAAGTAAAACTGCTGTAAAGGCGGAGGGGTAAAACGGATATGAAAGTGACCTTAATCTTATCATTGGTACTTATGGTATTGTTCTTCCTTTTGTTATGGGCGGCTGTTGCGCTGGTGCAGTCAAAAAAGCTTTTCGGGACGGCGCCGAAGGATATACAGGCGACCGTGCTGGAGCATGAGGAACGCTTTCCGGGGGCAAGGCTATTGGGGTGGGTAATCCTGCTCACAAAATCCCGTTTTTTCCAACATTATTATCCTGAAACGGAAGGCTGCGAGGGGTATCATCAGTTTGGGTTTAACCGGAAGGAACAGCTTGCGAAGATTATACTGTTTCCTTTTGCGGCTTTATTGCTGGCATGGATTTGTACGCTTTTTTAGAAAAACCGGGAAATTGAGCGAATGCCCTGACTGCATCTGCGAATGTATGAGATCGCTTGTCAATTAGACATTTCTTGAGTATAATTGTTGAGAAGATTGATTGGTGATTTAATGTCAGGGAGGAGTGGCAATGGAGTATTTCTGGTATATTATTGCAGCATTGGGCGCGGGGGTCGGCACCGGGCTGGCAGGGCTTTCCGCTGCCACGGTGATGGTTCCGATACTGATTGTGCTGTGTCCGTCCTTCGCGGGGGAAACGGGGGCTTATCATGCCACGGCGATTGCCCTGGCTTCCGATATCCTTGGTTCCGCCGTCACTACAGCCATTTATATCCGGCATAAGAATATTGACTTAAAACGAGGCTGGATCATGCTGGTCTGCATTGTAGGGATGTGCATTGCGGGCAGTTTTGCCGCATGGTCTGCAGGAAATGTGGTATTGGGGAGCTTTTCTTTGTTCCTGACCTTTTTTATCGGCATCCGTTTCCTGCTCAAGCCGGATACCCAGAGGGAGCAGACAGTGGAAAAGGGGACAGGGCTTGATTGGAAAGGGATTGCCATTTCCCTGTTCTTTGGATTGACCATTGGCTTTGGAACAGGGTTTGTGGGTTCCGGCGGCGGAATGATGATGCTGGTGGTATTTACTGCTTTCTTGGGAATGGATCGGAAACAGGCAGTGGGTACCAGCACCCTGATTATGACTTTTACTGCTTTGATTGCTTCTATCAGCCATATTGCAATCGACCCGACGATTGCGCTGGAGCGGTGGGATGTACTGCTGATCTGCATTGTGACGGCAACGGCTGCATCTATTGTTTCAGCCCAATTTGCAAATAAGGTGAATAACCGTACAGTAGGACTTGCGACAGGAGGGATTCTGACGGTGCTGGGAGCTGCTATGCTGATTTTGAATTATTGGGAGCAGATCAGAGGTTATCTTCCTATATAAGTTTGATGCAAGAGGCGGGTACTGCAATGTGAGGGATTTAAGAAATATCATATAATGACAACAGATATCGGCTGACCGCCTCAAGCTTTTTGCTTGGGGCGGTTTTATAGATAGGAGCGCGGATCAAAATTTACAAAAAGTGTATTGACACGGTGTCAGAAATGAATTATAATACCAATACTGACACCGTGTCAATTTAAGTTTATAAAGGAGTATACAGCTATGAAAAAGAATATTGGCTCTCAATTAGCCCTATACCCTACCCCGGTAACAGTAATTGGGGCAATGGACGGGGAAAAACCAACATGGACCTTGGTTGCGCATATTGGCATTATTGGGCATGACCGTGTATTGGTAAGCCTTGCCGCTCCGCACTTTATTAATCACTGCATCAAGGAGAAGGGGAAACTGTCTATCAACATTGTAAATGAAGATTTTCTGCCGGAAGCGGATTACAGCGGCTCAGTCAGTGGCGCAAAAGAAGATAAGTCGAAATTGTTTTCATATGAGCTTGGGGATTCTGGGACTCCGATTATTGAAAAAGCGCCGCTGACAATGGAATGCAGTGTTGTGGATGTGTATAATACGCCAAATTTTGAAAGCTTTATCTGTACGATTGACAATACCTATGTGGAGGAAGCGCATCTGAACGAGAATGGAAAGATTAACTACCGGACACTAAAGCCAGTACTGTTTGAGTTCCCGACCTATGAGTATTTGAGAACGGGGGATGTGATTGCACCCTGCCTGTCCTATGCAAAGCGTGAGAAGAATTTCTAAGGCGAATTTTTCCAGACTTGCACCAATAAAAGGTATAAATTAGGAGAAAAGTAGAATGCCAAAAGGATCACCGGAATTGACACAGGCAAGAAAAGATGAGATTATTTCCGCCTGCGAGCAATTATATCAGACTATGAGTTTTAAGGAGATTACTTTAAAGGAAATCGGGAAAGTGACTTCTTTTACAAGGACTTCCATCTATAATTATTTTCACACGAAAGAGGAAATTTTCCTTGCCCTGCTGAAAAGAGAGTATGAACTGTGGGTTGCAGAATTGCGGATGATTATGCAGGATAATGAAAGACTGACCCGGACTGCATTTGCAGAAAAGATTGCAGCAAGTCTGGAGCATCGGCAGCAGCTTCTTAAGATTATGTCTATGAATATGTATGACATGGAAGAAAACAGCAGAATGGAAAACCTTGTGGAGTTTAAGAGCGCTTATGGCTTGTCATTGAAGACTTTTGCAGAGCTTATTTCCAAGTTTTTTCCGGCTATGAGTGAAGAGGAATGCCAAATTTTTATTTATCAGTTTTTCCCATTTATTTATGGCATTTATCCATATACAGCCGTAACGGATAAGCAGAGGGAGGCAATGAAGGAAGCGGATGTAGGCTATGTTTATATGTCCGTTTATGATATTACACGGAATTGCCTGCTGAGGCTTTTGCCTGACGAATAATAAATAAAGCATAACAGGAGGAATAACCATGAACTATACAAATTTAGGCAAATCAGATTTAAAAGTGTCCCGCATCTGTATGGGATGCATGGGCTTTGGCAATGCAGCCACCGGACAGCATAGCTGGACAGTGGATGAAAGCCAGACGAGGGAGATTATAAAGCATGGTCTGGAGCTTGGTATCAGCTTCTATGATACGGCGATTGCCTATCAGAATGGAACTAGCGAACAGTTTGTGGGAAGGGCGCTCCGGGATTTTTCGAAGCGTGATGAATATGTGATTGCCACCAAATTTACCCCGCGCACACAGGAGGAAATTGATTCCGGTGTAAGCGGTCAGCAGCACATTGAAAATTATATCAATAAGAGCCTTGAAAACCTTGGCATGGATTATGTTGATTTATACATTTACCATATGTGGGATTACCATACCCCGATGGAGGAGATTATGGAGGGGCTTAACAATGTGGTGAAGGCAGGAAAAGCCCGTTATATTGGCATTTCAAACTGTTTTGCATGGCAGCTTGCCAAGGCGAATTATTATGCAAGGTCACAGGGCTTTGCGGAGTTTGTATCCATTCAGGGGCATTATAACCTGATTGCCAGAGAGGAAGAGCGGGAAATGGCGCCTTTCTGTTATTCGGAAAACATCGCCATGACACCATATAGCGCGCTGGCAAGCGGAAGGCTGTCCCGCCATCCGGGAGAGACTTCAAAGCGGCTGGAGGAGGATTCCTATGCGCGGTTTAAATATGATGCGACTGCGGAGGCTGATGGAAAAATCATTCAGCGTGTAGAAGAGATTGCAGAGAAACGCGGCGTTTCCATGACGGAGGTTTCTCTTGCGTGGCTTCTGACAAAGGTGACAAGCCCTGTGGTGGGGGCGACAAAGCTCTCTCATGTGGATGGGGCGGTAAAAGCGGTGGATTTGGAACTGACGGAAGATGAGATTTGTTATCTGGAGGAGCTGTATGTGCCCCATGCCCTTGCAGGTGTCATGGCGCAGAACGGCAAGCAAAAGGCGGGAAATGTGGTATAGATAGAAAGGAGTTTGCATATGGAAATCAGAGTTCTCCGCTATTTTCTAACAGTTGTCAGGGAAGAAAGCATCACAAAGGCAGCAGAAGTTTTGCATATTACACAGCCCACACTTTCCCGCCAGCTTGCACAGCTGGAAGAGGAGGTTGGCGTCAGGCTGTTTGACAGGGGAACCCGGAAAATCCGGCTGACGAATGAGGGGCTTTTGCTGCGCCGACGGGCAGAAGAAATTTTGCACTTGGTTGACAAGACGGAAAAAGAACTGGTGGAACAGGAAGAGCAAGTAGAGGGAAAAATTTCGATTGGCTGTGGGGAAATTGCTTCTGTACAGCTGCTTCCGGATTTGATTCGGAATTTTCATCTAAAATACCCCCTTGTAACTTTTGATTTATTTACGGCAACGGCGGATCTTGTAAAGGAACAGATGGATAAGGGGCTGCTTGACTTAGGACTGCTCTTAGAACCGATTGAGATGGGGAAGTATGAGTTTATCCGTTTGAACATGAAAGAAAAATGGGTGGTTTTGATGCCGCCGGATGATCCGCTTGCGAAGAAAGAGTATGTTACAGCGGGTGAATTAGCAGACCTGCCATTGATTCTTCCACGGCGAATGCAGGTGCAGAGCGAATTGGCAAGCTGGTTTGGAGATTATTATAAGAATCTGAATGTGCTGTTTACCAGCAACTTAAGTACCAACGGTGCAGTCATGGTAAGCAGGGGATTAGCATATTCTTTGGTCATTGAGGGCGCGGTTCCTTTTTGGGACTCCTCAAAGATAGCCTGCAGGTCGTTGTACCCGAATCTTATGGCGACAAGTGTGCTGGCGTGGAAACGGGAACAGCCCTTCAGTCTGGCAGCAGCGAAATTTATAGAATACGCAAAATGCTTTTTGAGCATGGATGGGTCATAAAATCTAAGTATTTGATATATATTAGACACATGCTTATAATGTAAGTGCAGGGATGAGGAAGACAGCTTCAAAACTGCACTTACATTTTGTTTATGCAGTTGCATCAGGGGAGGGATGCCGTTTCATGGAACTAGATATTTATGCTCTTTCCAAAGCCGGACTTAGCAAAGAGCAGATTGAGGAAATAACCGAATGTGATGACAGGGAGATACAGATACGGATGCTGCGGAAATGCCGACACCGGCTGTTGGAGGAGATACATGGGAAGCAGCAGACCCTTGATGAGATTGACTATATTATCTGCAAAATGAAAGAACAATTATAACATTTACAATAACATAATAAAAATGGAGGTATTTATGATGAAAAAAGTAACAGCTATTTTAATTTCCATGTTGGTGATGTTGTGTCTTGCAGCCTGCGGTAATTCTGAAAATGGGGCAGGGCAGCCTTCCAGAGGAGATAATCCTGTAAACACTGCAGCAGACAATGACACCTTGCCTGAAAGCAGCAGTGCGGAAAATAAGGGAAGCACAGATAGCGCAAACCTGTCTGCAAATCAGCCGGAAAGCACAGAAGCATCCGAGGTCCAGCCGGAAAGTGGGAAAAATACGGAAAGCCAGCAGGCAGGAGAAGAAAATGCCGATATGCAGGGAACGAAAATTCTGGTGGCTTATTTTTCCGCTACCAACACAACCAAGGGTGTGGCAGAGCATATCGCAAACGGGCTGAATGCGGATATTTACGAAATTGTTCCACAAGAACCCTATACGGCTGCAGACTTAAATTATAATGACAACAACAGCCGCACCACAATTGAAATGAATGATCCGTCTGCCCGCCCGGTTATCTCTGGTTCGGTGGAAAATATGGAACAGTATGATATTGTGTTCATAGGATACCCCATCTGGTGGGGCGAGGCGCCGAGAATTCTTGACACTTTCGTGGAAAGCTATGATTTTTCCGGAAAGACGGTTGTTCCATTCTGCACTTCCGGCGGCAGCGGCGTGGGCTCTTCCGCAACGAATCTGGAAAAGCTTACAAACGGCGCGGACTGGCTTTCAGGAAAGCGTTTGAACGGCAGTGATTCACAGGATACCGTTATGGAATGGGTAAACGGTTTGGGACTGGATTTTGGAGAATAGCGTGAAGAGAAGTTCTAATTGCCTTTGGCAATTTTTGCTTGCAGCAGAGGCTGCTTCGCAAAGAACTTCTAAGTCTGCAAAGCAGACTTTGCTCACGCCGGAGAATGCCTGAAATAAGGCATTCTCCGCACCGATGTTAGATTGCGGGGACTAGGCGTATGCAGATAAAAATGAAAATAAAAATAGGAATCGACCTGTTGATGACGGTGCTGCTTCTTTTGCTGATGGCATATCAGATTACAGGGCAGGAATTGCATGAGTGGTTTGGGGCAGGAATGCTTGTGCTGTTTCTCCTGCATAATATTCTGAATATTAAGTGGTATGGCAATTTATTCAAAGGAAAATATAAGCTGCTGCGCGTTATACAAACGGTTGTTAATTTCAGTGTCCTGATTGCAATGCTGTGTCTGGGATTCAGCGGAATCGTAATGTCGCGCCATGTATTTGCAGCATTTTCCATCCACGGTCCGATGGCAACGGCAAGGACGATGCATCTGGCAGCTTCCTATTGGGGATTTGTGCTGATGAGTGTACACTTAGGGCTTCACTGGGGCATGATTCTGGGAATGTGCCGGAAACTGGCAGGCGGCAGGGAATGGCCGCAGATTATCGTATGGGTTTTACGGGGAGCGGCGGCATTGACTGCCGTGTATGGGCTGTATATCTTTGGCAGGAAAAATATCATATCTTATATGTTTCTCAAGCAGCAGTTTGTGTTCTTTGACTTTGAACAGAGTGCGGCAGCCGTGTTCGCGGAGCATATTGCAATGATGGGCTTTTGGGTCTTTGCAGCCTATTATGCAGTAAAGGGAATCGGAAGAATTTCCGCACACACCCCGACTACAGAACGCTGACCAATTACCTTGGCAGATTTGCTTGCAGTAAAAACAACTTAGGACTCAAAATAGAAAAAGGAGATGCACTATGAAAAGGATTAGAATATTTGCCGTTCTGATAGCCGCTACGCTCTTCATGCTGTGTGCCTGCGGGAAAACGGATAGGGAGCAGGCGCTGGATTTCCAAGCCGGGAGCGCATCAGAAGAAACAGAAAATATAGGAAATAATGGGGATATCCGTGTAATTGATATGACCGACAACACTGGGATAGAGGTGGTAAAAACATTGGAAAACATAGCGGAGAATTTTGTGCTGATACCGGGCGGTACCTTTCAGATGGGCAGCCCCGAGACAGAAAACTGGCGTTCGGAAGATGAAGTGCAGCATACCGTGACGGTCAGCGACTTTTATATGAGTGTTTATGAACTGACGCAGGCGGAGTATCAGGAGATCATGGGGGAGAATCCCTCCACCTTTTCGGGCGATGACCTTCCGGTGGAAAATGTGACATGGCTGGATGCCATCCGCTACTGCAATGCCAGAAGTGAAAAAGAAGGATTTGAGCCTGCCTATACGATAGACGGGCAGACGATTTATTGGAACCGAAGCGCAGACGGCTACCGCCTGCCTACGGAAGCGGAATGGGAATACGCCTGCAGAGCGGGTTCTGTAACGCCTTTTAATACGGAAACTTCCATCAGTGCGGAGGAGGCAAATTATTATGGGCATTATCCCTATGAAATCGAGGGAAATTATTTCTCTCAGGAGAATCTGACTACAAAGCCGGGGCAGTACCGCCAGACAACCGTTGCCGTAAACAGCTTTTCTCCTAACCCATGGGGGCTTTACAATATGCACGGTAATGTGGGAGAATGGGTATGGGACTATTATGGAGAGTATGGTACGGAGGAGGTAACAAATCCAACCGGGGCCAAAACAGGAACGCTGCGGGTGTACCGGGGCGGAGGTTGGAATGATTTTGCAAAGAATATGCGCAGCGCTTACCGCGCGACGCTGGCGGAGGATAAAGGAAGCTTTAATATCGGTATCCGTCTTGTCCGTGGTATTTTGGGCGGCAGCGCAAGTGTGACCAGCACCGATATGCAGAATGCATCGGACGGCGATGGGAAGATACTGATTGCATTTTTCTCATGGAGCGGCAATACGAAAGGAATCGCAGAGGAAATCCGGTCTAAGACGGGAGCGGATCTGTTTGAAATAGAGCTTGTCAATCCTTATTCCAACGATTATAACACTGTGCTGGATGAGGCGCAGAGGGATCAGAATGAGCAGGCGCGTCCGGAACTGGCAAACCATGTGGAAGATATGGATGAATATGACACTATAATCCTTGGATATCCCAATTGGTGGGCGTCAATTCCCATGCCGATTGCTTCTTTTCTGGAGGAATATGATTTTACGGGAAAGACCATCATTCCTTTCTGCTCTCACGGCGGAGGGCGATTTGGACAGAGCCTGACGGCGATTTCAAAGCTGGCGCCGGATGCGGTGATGGGCGAGGCTTTGTCGATACACTATTCCGGCGGCAGCAGTATGCCCGATGATGTGGAAGAATGGCTGAGGATAAATGGGATTATAGAGTAGCGTGAGAAAATGAAGAAATGTGGTATAAATCAGGGAGTAGCACACTGAAAGCATGTTAAAAATAAGTAAGCGGGAGGATAAAAAAATGGAAAAAATCGTACAAACAGCAGGAAAGATGCAGTTAGGTGACTTTGCACCGGAGTTCGCGCATTATAATGATGATGTGCTGTTTGGGGAGAATTGGAACAATCAGGATATTGACCTGAAAACCCGCTGCATTGTAACGATGGTGGCGCTGATGTCTTCCGGTATCACGGATTCATCATTGGTTTATCATTTGGAAAATGCGAAGGCACACGGCGTTACGAAAGAGGAGGCTGCGGCAATCATCACCCATGTGGCATTCTATGTGGGATGGCCCAAGGGCTGGGCGGTGTTCCGTCTGGCAAAGGATGTGTGGAAAGAGGAAGCTGTAGGAGAAGATGCGAAAGCCGCCCATGCAGCTCAGATGGTATTTCCGATTGGGGCGCCCAATGACGGTTTTGCGCAGTATTTTATCGGTCAGAGCTACCTTGCCCCGCTTTCCACATCACAGGTCGGGATTTTTAATGTGACCTTTGAGCCGGGATGCCGCAACAACTGGCATATCCATCATGCCGACAAGGGCGGCGGTCAGATTCTGGTCTGTGTGGCAGGGCGCGGGTATTATCAGGAGGAAGGAAAAGAAGCGCAGGAACTTCACCCGGGGGATGTGGTGAATATCTCGGTCGGTGTAAAGCATTGGCACGGCGCGGCAAAAGACAGCTGGTTCTCCCATCTGGCAGTTGAAGTCCCCGGTGAGAACGGTTCCAATGAATGGCTGGAAGCGGTAGACGATGGAATATATAATGCCTTGGAGTAATGTTTGAATCGATGAAAAATTTGTATTGACAATCCAATAAAAATCTTGTACACTTAAATAAATTGTACACAATTAAATTTTACAAAATCAAACAAGAAAGGGTGAAATTATGAATATTTATGACTTTAATGTAGAAGATGCTTATGGTACGGAGAGGTCTTTAAAAGACTTTGACGGAAAAGTGATTTTGATTATTAACTCTGCAACAGAGTGTGGTTTCACTCCCCAATATGACAAATTACAGGATCTTTTTGAAAAATATGAAGGGGAAGGGTTTGTCATTTTAGATTTTCCCTGTAATCAGTTCGGGCATCAGGCGCCCGGAACAAATGAAGAAATCGTAAGATTTTGTGATTCCAGATATGGAATTACTTTTCCGATATTTTCAAAAATCGAAGTGAATGGCAGTAAGGAACATCCACTGTATACTTACCTGAAATCACAAAAAGGGTTTGAAGGATTTCATCCGGAACATCCTTTAACGCCGATGCTGGAAAGCGCTTTGGAGAGGGCGGACCCCGATTTTGCAAGCAGCAGCGATATCAAATGGAATTTTACAAAGTTTTTGATTGATTGTCAGGGTAATGTTGTGGAGCGCTTTGAACCGACTGCGGATATGGAAATTGTGGAAGAGCGGATTGTAAGCCTGTTAAAACAAGATACTGCCACGGAATACATATACAAGACACAGAATACTTGTTCCAGTGAGATAAAACTGAATATCGACGGAAACATCATCACAAATATTTCTTTTACAGGCGGATGTAACGGTAATTTACAGGCGATACCGCGTCTTGTAGACGGCTGGACGGTGGAGGAAATTGAGAAAAAACTGTCGGGCATAATTTGTGGGAACAGACAGACTTCCTGTGCGGATCAGCTTGCAAAGGCCTGCAGGGCAGCATATGAAGCGCAAAAGAGGGGAGTACAGGCGTGAAATCTGAGGCGTTTTGTCCTCGGATATATTGTGGCGGATTAGGTAATACAATAATGATATGAGGAACGATGAGAATATGCCAAATAACGAATATGATTGCTTAAAACTGGAAAATCAGTTATGTTTTCCCCTTTATGCCTGTTCCAAGGAAGTGATTAAAAAATATAAACCCTATCTTGATAAACTTGATTTGACATATACACAGTATATCGCAATGATGGTTATGTGGGAGAAAAAAGAGGTAACGGTTAAGGAGCTTGGGGAATGTCTGTATTTGGACTCCGGAACGCTTACTCCCCTTTTGAAAAAATTGGAGGAAAAGAAATATGTGATTCGGAAGCGTTCTGAGGAAGACGAGCGGAATCTGATTGTGTCCGTTACGCAGAAGGGAGAGGACTTAAAAGAGGAAGCAGTCCATATTCCGGGGAATCTGAGAGCCTGTGTCGAATTGGAACCGAAGGAGGCGCAGCAGCTATATCAACTTTTGTACAAACTGCTTAACGGATTAGTTAGTGTATAATTATAGTTGGCAAAAAAGGAAGCAGAGACTAAATCCCTACT
>JAMPEY010000041.1 GCA_023664665.1 Lachnoclostridium sp. | reverse complement strand
TAAGGGTTCATAAAGAAAAATAGGAAAAGTGCCAACGAGTACTTGACACAATCTAATGTCAAGGAATGGTTTGAAATCATAAAGCGGAAATGATACAATAAAATCAAGAGCAGATTTTATTATCCAAGTTCTATATTGCTTCGTCAATTAATTTTAGATATGGTGAAATGGAGATTTTAATTTTTTATGAAACAGACAACTTACAGTGTTCCCGAACTCTATAGTGTCCTGCAGGCTTCTCCCTTTACGGACACATTGACAGTGGCGGTGCCCGGCTCCAAAAGCATTACGAACCGCGCCCTGCTTCTTGCTACACTGGCAGACGGCATATCCACTTTAAGAGGTGTGCTTTTCAGTGATGATTCCCGACATTTTTTGAAATGTATTCAGGATTTGGGTTTTGAGACCGCCGTGGACGAAGAAGCGGCTGTCATCACGGTAAAAGGCTGCGGTGGCAGGATTCCCCTGCAAAATGCCCGCCAATATGTAGGGAGCGCAGGCACGGCTGCCCGTTTTCTCACCGCCTGTCTGGGCGTTTCCGAGGGCGTATATTTCATGGACGCCTCCGAGCAGATGCGCAGACGCCCCATGGCTCCCCTGCTCTCTTCCCTGAAGGAACTCGGATGTGAAATCCTGTATCCCGAGGACGGTCAAGAAGGATTTTTCCCCTTTACGCTGCGGGGCCACGGCTTCGGCAAAAATGAAATTACCGTTGATATTGCCCACAGCAGTCAGTTTTTAAGCGCTCTTTTAATTTCCTCCTGCCTGTCAAAGGAAGATTTTACCATCCATGTGCAGGGAACCCACGGCATGGCATATATTGAAATGACTTGCCGGATGATGGCTCAGTTTGGCGTGCAGACGCTGCGGGAGGAAGGAATGGCCGATGTGGGGATTTCCTATCGGACTCCTGCCGGGCAAGCTTATAAAGCTCTTTCTTATTTCGTGGAACCGGATGCTTCCGCAGCCTGTTATTTTTATGCCTGCTCCCCTCTGCTGCAGATTCCGGTGCTGGTGCCGGGCGTACATTTTGACTCCCTGCAGGGGGATGTGGAATTTTTGCATATTCTGGAACGGATGGGCTGCACCGCTCTTGAAACGGATGAGGGCATACTGCTAAAGCCCCCCTTGACTTTAGCGTATCACGGCATCACCGTAGATATGTCCGCCTGCTCCGATCAGGCAATCACCCTTGCCGCCATTGCGCCCTTTGCGGACAGCCCCACCACCATTACCGGAATAGGGCATATCCGCTTTCAGGAGTGCGACCGCCTAAACGCCATTGCCACGGAACTGACCCGCATGGGCATCCGCTGCGATGAGGGCACGGACAGCCTCACCATTTATCCCGGTGTCCCCGAACCCTGCCTTGTGAATACCTATGATGACCATCGGATGGCAATGGGACTCTCCCTGACGGGACTGCGCGCCCCCGGCATTGTCATCGACAATCCCGGCTGCTGCCGCAAAACCTTTGAAAATTATTTCGAAGTGTTGGACAAAACAGTTGCCACTATACAGAAAGGCGGGAATGTGGTATAATGTCAGAAAAGCTTGCTTTTTTGAAGCTCTGCCCGGGGCTTGCCCTCACAAAGCATAGAAACGGAGATTAATTCATATGAGCAAAACAAAAGTGGTAGTTTCCCTCGGTCATGAGGCATTAGGATATACGACTCTGGAGCAATGGGATGCCGTGAAGATAACGGCAAAAGCATTGGCTGATTTGGTAGAAGCGGATTATCAGCTCACCATCACACACAGCAACGGACCGCAGGTCAGTATGATTCATAAAGCAATGACTGAGCTTCGCCGTGTATATATTGATTACACTCCCGCCCCCATGTGTGTCTGCTCCGCAATGAGCCAAGGCTATGTGGGCTATGATATTCAAAATTCCCTGCGTGCTGAACTGCTTTCCAGAGGCATTTCCAAACCTGTAAGCACCATTTTGACCCAGGTAACGGTAGATCCCTATGACGAAGCCTTTTATGAGCCCACCAAGCTTATCGGCAGGCATATGTCCAAAGAGGATGCCGAAATAGAAATCAAAAAGGGCAATTATGTAAAAGAAGAACCCGGCAAGGGTTTCCGCCGTGTTGTAGCGGCTCCTAAACCCATTGATATTGTGGAAATTGAAGCAATCCGCACTTTGGTAAATGCGGATCAGGTGGTCATCGCCTGCGGAGGAGGCGGCATTCCCGTTATTGAACAGCAGCACGCCCTCAAGGGAGCTTCCGCCGTCATCGAAAAAGATGTGATTGCCGGTAAACTGGCAAGTGACCTGAATGCGGATGAACTGATGATTCTTACGGGTGTAGATTATGTATACCGGAATTTCGGAACCGCTTCCCAGACTCCCATCTGCGCATTGACCCTGTCAGAGGCAAAAGAATTGGCCGATTCCGGACAGTTTGAAGCGGGAACCATGCTGCCCAAGATTGAAGCCGCCATCGCTTATCTGGAAAAAGTTCCCACCGGAAAAGTACGGATTACCTCCTTAAACTGTGTCAAAGACGCTATCCGGGATAAGGCAGGAACCGTTATTACAGCATAAAAAACGCAAGCCCGGCGGCTTGCGTTCAAAGAATTTGCCTTGCAAATTCTTTCTTAAATAATTTACACTGTCGCAATTTTCTATCAGCATAAAAAACGCAATTTCCTAATGATATAAAAATTCCCCGCCGGATGAACGGGCGGGGAATTTTTTAACAGCGGGCACGACCATCGGAACTTACTTTACTCAATGGCAATATAGGAATTCTGTTCCAAAGCTTTGGGCTCCTTTTTGGGAAGCGTCAACTGTAATATGCCGTTTTCATACTTGGCTTTCACATCCTCGGTAGTGAGGGCATCACCCACATAAAAGCTGCGGCTTACCGAACCGCTGTAACGCTCCCTGCGGATATACTTTCCATCTTTGTCCTTCTCCTCTTCCTTCTGTTCCTTCGCTGCCGAAATGGTCATATAGCCCTTCTCTAATTTCACATGAATATCCTCTTTTGAGAAACCGGGCAAATCTACCGACACCTCATAACCGTCCTCATTTTCGCAGATATCGGTTTTCATCATGTCCTGCACATTTTTGCCGTAAAGGGGATTTTTCCTGCCGAACCAATCACTTTCAAAAGGGAAGTTCGCCCATACATCATCAAATAAGTCCTCTCCCGCCAACTGATTAAAACTCTTTACACTTGGAAATAACATAAGCCATCTCTCCTTTTCTTATTCTATTTTTATACCATCAGTTTCTGACTCCGAAACAGATTTCATACATCTTCTCTGTTCCCTTGTTCTATTTGTACTATAACACTACTTGTTAGCCATGTCAATAGGTGAGTGCTAATTTTTTTAATATTTTTTCTGCATTGCTTATTATGCGCAGCAACGCAGATATTTATACCCCTGTTTTCTTAATCCGTCAACCGGTACAGCCATATTCCCCAATAGCTGCTCTTTGTCTCATAATATCCCATAAAAGACAATCCCATTTTTTCGGCATTCAAAATTTCACCGCAGGAAAATAAGTATTCACAGCCTATTTCCTTCAATGCCTGCATATCAAACTCCAATTCCTCATAAATAATACCTTCCGCTTTTCCCAGCATCCATGCGTTTCCGGTAGCTCCGTTGAACAGATAGCATCTGTTTCCCCATTTGTCAAAATACACCTTCGTCTCCTCATTTTTCTCCAATTCCTTTGCAATGACTTTTCTGAAACGATGCTTGTATTCTAAGGAATAATTATTGGAATAACCGTCCACCGTATAGAATCCATGCATCAGCGCCGGAGCGGGACTCATGCCCAGATGCGCTACCCTGTATGTCGTGATATCCCTTCCTATACTCTCTTCTATCTCTGCCATCAAATCTTCCGAATAAAAACTTTCCCATGAAATATACCCTGTGATTTCGGAACCGTTGTTCATCTGATTGACGCTCAGATAAAAATAAGAATTGTACACAGCCTTATAAAAGACAAATAAATACAGCAAAAGCAAAATGGCGCGCCCCAACAGGAAATTTTTCTTCCCGCTCACCCCCGCAGCCGTTTCATGCCTCCACAAAATTCCCGCCGCATAGGCGAGTTCCAGATACCAGCCCGCCGGATACAGCCAATAAAAACGCTCTATCTGAAAATAATGCAGAAATCCCTCCACACTGTTCTTCCAAGCGGTTACGGGTTCGGACTTGCACACCCCGTAGAACAGAGCAATGCCAAACAAAGCGCCGATTCCACCCAACGCAAAGAAATAGCGCTTTTTGTTTCCCCCGTCGAATTTTCTCCAAAGAATTCCTTCCAACAAAAGCAGCGCTATTATGGGCAATATAAAATATCCGTGCAAAGAAGGCGCATGCTGTCCGCTTCCCAAAAACATATCCCACACGGCAGTGGGAAAATGCAGGGAAGAATTCACCATTTCCGTCCGGTGACTGATATAATCCCCTGTCCCAAAAAACAGTTCCGCAAAAAGGTTCCTGTTGACCGCTATATACACGCCTGTCAATAAAAGGAATCCTCCAAGCAGCCACCGATTCTTCTTTTTTTGAAAAAAGGAAAGGCATAAAATACCTCCCCAAATGCTTAACACTACATATCCCGTATAAACCAGATGACTGGTCAGTCCAAAGAAAAGCGCCAGCATAAGAGCGATTTTCCTGTTCTTTCCCTTCCAAAGGCACAAAAGAGCATAAAAAACTAAGGGAATCCCCATTTCGGACAGCCCGTAAATCGGATACATGGGCAGCATACAGAAACATGCTCCCGACAATACCGCCAAAATACTGCTGTTTGTCAATTCCCTTACACAGAAATACATTCCCAAAAATGCGGCGCCGAAACATATGGCATATTGGAGCACAAATGCGATAAATGGCGGCAGGATACGGTACAGCGGCACAAAGAGGATTGCCGAGGGCTGTAACCCGCCGGCATTGATTCCGCCCATCATTTCCGGGAAAACCTTCGCATTCTCTCCTAAATGCCTTGCAGTCAGCACCATATTTAAAATGGACTCGTCCAATTGGTCATGAATATCAAAAACACTGCCCTCACCCAGAATAAAGTAAGGCGCAAAGAAAACCGCCATCAAGGGTACAAGCAGCCACCACAGGGGAATAGTATCCAAAAAAGTCAATATCTTATTGGAAAAATGCCAAATTTCCTTCCCCTGTGCCGCTTTCTTCATGGAAAATCTCCTATCATTTTTGTATTTTTGCGGCATTAACCGTTCTGGTTCAGCTTCTGTGCATGCTGATTTAAATTTTCTACCAAATCTGCCACCTGATTCACAATCTCCGTATTTTTGTTACAGGTATTGTATGTCTCGGTGGAATGAGCGGACATTTCTTCCATTACCGCGGAGATTGTCTGCACGCTTTCCACAATCACCACATTGGCTTCCGCTAAGTTGCTGACTACTTTACCCAACATACGGCTGTTTTCATCCGCATCCTTTGTACTTCCCGCAATTTTCTCAAAGCTGGCGGCCACGGTGCCTGCAGCATCGTTCTGTTTTGTATTATTGCCCATAAGCTGTTCTATTGCTCTCACTGCGATTTCCAGCTTGTCGGAAACATTGTGGATGACTTCCGTAATATTTACCGTTGCCTCCTGCGTCTGGTTGGAGAGATTGGAAATCTCCGTTGCCACCACCGCAAATCCTTTGCCCGCCTCACCCGCACGAGCCGCCTCAATGCTGGCGTTCAAGGCAAGAAGGCTGGTCTGGCTCGCCACATTGGTAATCAACTCAATAATGGACTGCATATTTTTCATATATTCTTCCAGCTCACCGATATCGGAAACCACTTCCCTGCCTGCGCGCTCGGAAGACTCTACATTGTCCAAAAGCGTCTTTAGGCTGTTCTTTCCGTCCAAGATATTTTGATTGGTCTGTTCCATGCTCCTGCCAATATTATTTGACACAGACTCTACTTTTTCAATATGTTTTTGTATCTGCTCCGTCTGACCCAGCTGATTCTGAATCGCCACCGCCGCGTCATTTGCACCGGCGGACACTTCTTCCATGGCATTCCGCGTTTCATTCACCGCATTTCCGAGCAATGACATCTGCTCTCTCACATTGCCGATACCCACCGACATTTCGCCGGAGGTGTTCATAACATTATTTAACAGATTGGATACATTGTCTTTCTCTTTGCCCAATTCATCCATTTTCATCTTATTGATTCTGGCCATTACATTGGTGGCAACACACAAAAACACAGCCACAATCAGCATCAAAATAACCCTGATTTCGTAAGTTGCCATCTCCCCCGGTCCAAACCCCGCCGTCACTGCATGCAGGATGGCATAGAGTAAGTTTACCAAAAAACCTCCCACGGAAAGAATCAGACAGTATCTTAAGTTAGAATACAGGGTCATCACAATATACAGGGGAATGATAAAAGTAAACGCGGTAACATCCGTAGTCGTAAAAATCACAAAAATATAAAAAATACTGTATCCTGTACCGATTACATATTGTATCATTTTGTCGGATTTGTTCTTCGCGTATAAAATCCACTCTATCACTACAGGAATCGTGGCAAGCGCTGCAAACACAGCATAGTAACCGATGGTTCTGTCTTCCTTTATCACCTCCACAGCATAAGCCAACAGCAGAACAGCCACCAATACGGAATGGCAAAATGCCGCCGCTTTGTTGATTTCCATTCGTTCTCTTTCCATATTACTTACACACTCCTCTTTTTGTATTTTAAACTTATAGGTAATTGTGAAACTCAAACTTTCATAAACCGAGTTGGGCAGATTGCATATTCCACAAGCAGACCCTTGAAAAACGCTGGTACTTAGATGCTGTACTTTAGCATCTTATGTACCACTGCGTTTTTCACGGAGCGAGAGCGTGTCTGCGGTGGAATGTGCAATTTGCACAACGACACTCTACCAAAACTAGAGTTTCACAATTACCTAATTTTAAACTTACTATTTATTATAGCACTTGGATAATAGAATCTGCCCTTGATTCTATTATAGAACTTGGATAATAGAATCTGCCTTTGATTCTATTATATCACAAGCGTCTTTTGGCATACAAGAGGTTTTCTTAAGACGCTAAAGTTTCACTATAATCTGTTGCAAAATTTCCAATGAAGTGTTAAGATGAATAGTAATTGCAAAACTGAGTTTCGCAAACGCCCAATGTTAGGATAAAGAGCGAAAGGAATGAGGATTCATATGGGATATATTGAACACAAATCAGAGGAATCTCTGGAAGATTATCTGGAAACTATTTTCATTTTAAGCAAACGGCTCCCCAATGTGCGCTCCATAGATGTTGCCGGTGAACTTGGGTATTCCAAGCCCAGCGTAAGCATCGCTATGAAGAAACTGAAAAATCTGGAATACATTACTGTTTCGGAGGATGGTTATCTTTCTTTGACCAAATCCGGCATGAATCTCGCCGGACAGGTATATGAGTGCCACACCCTGTTAACGGACTGGCTTGTCCATCTCGGCGTCAGCCCCGAAACTGCCGACGCCGACGCGTGCAAAATGGAACATGACATCAGCGAAGAAAGTTATCGGGCTATGAAAAAATGTATCTTATCCCTGCTGGGACGGGATGCTTAATCGGGGAACAAATTTCTAGAACGGTACAGACTTTTTCTGCGGTTGCGCGGATTCCTTCTGATGAAAAATCCGCACGAGCCCCGCACGGTTTAACGCAACCATAACGCCGGGGATGAAAATTAATTGCAGAATGATTCCGGGAATGGCGTTTACAAAAGCTCCCGCCAAAAACATCTGCCAGGTAAAAACATTTCCCCTTATGCCAAGCAGCACTATCTCAACGATTCCCCACACAACGCGTCCCGCCAGCATGGAAAGAATCATGCTGCGATACAGCGCGATAACGCATTTCCACTTGGAGCGGGAATATAAAAGTCCAATCGTCAGACCGTATGTGGCAAGCTCAAACGCCATGGCAATTCCCGTCGGAAAAATAGGCGGCATGCCAAAAAGAAAGTATCTTAAAACAGGCGCAACAAATCCCACCGCCAATCCATACTGCCAGCCACAGATGAGCCCGCACAAAAAAACAGGAATATGCATGGGCAGAAGCATACTTCCAATCTGAGGGATTTGTCCCGTCAGCCACGGCAGCGCCATGCACAGCGCCAGAAACATGGCGGCTAAAGTTAAATTGTAAACGGGGCTTTTCTTTGTATCCATTTCATATCGCCCACTCTCTTACAGTGTATACTCGGCAAACAATCTCGCCAACAGCTTATAATAATCCACAGCATTCCTGTTCCAAACCGCCTTTTTGCTCACGGCCTCAAAACTGAGAATTCCCGGTGTTCCATTTTTGTCCGTAAAGGGCATCTGTAATAAGGATATGATGCCCTGCTTTTTCAGCTTGTTGTAAAGCTCTTCATCCATAGATGAAAAAACGGCAATGTCATCCACTATAATAATTTTATGTTTCCTGCTGATACGGTGGGTCAAAGCCTCGTGGGTAATATAGGACTGGGTTTCCTCAATAATCTCCTGACTGGGTCTTCCCTCACCGGCTACCGCAACCACCTTCCCCGGTGTTCCCGCATACACGGTGATACGCTGAATGCCCAGATTCACCACAATATCGTCCAAAAACTGCTCCAAAGGATATTCTTCCGAACTATATACCTTAGTCATCAACGCACAGACAATATCTCCGGTAGACATATTTCCCCTGTTGTTCAGGCGATTGTCCGACATTTTCATGTTCTTGATGTCCTTGAGCGTTCCATGCTTTGCCTCATCAAAGATAATGTATCTGTTCCTGCCCTTCTCCTTTGCACGGTACAGGGCAAAATCAGCCAAAGTAAACAAATCCTCATAATTTGACGCATCCTTGGGATAAGAAGCACATCCGATGGACAGGGTAATCGCCGGTTTGTTCTGCGTATTGGGCGGAAAAGTAGCCGCAACCACATTTTTAATTCCCTCAAGATGCTCCCTGGTAAATTCCATATCATACACATCATGATAGATGATCATAAATTCGTCGCCGCCGATACGACCGACAATTCCGCTTTTATCCACTTCCGTCTCCATAATGGCGGCAACTTTTTTTAATACCTCATCGCCCACCATATGTCCGAAATTATCATTCACATGTTTGAAATAGTCTACATCTATAATACAGATACAGGTATTGGGACTCTTGTTTACATCAATCGCCTTGATGGCGGCATTGGTGACTTCACCCTTTGCCAGCACTCCCGTCAAAGAATCCCTCTCTATCTTTCTGCGTCCCCCCGTCAGACTGTTCACATTACCGTAATGAATATAGCCCACCGCCATGCGGTATGCGCCGTCCTCATTAATTGCGCGTCCTCTGATCTGGGTAATATCAGCATCTATCTGTCCGTTTAGAATATCACCGCTTACATCCAATTCCAAATCGTGCTTTCCGACTCTAAGCGCCGCAAAAAAACCGTCCAGCTTTTCGGTTTCCTCCGAAACACAGTTGCTGCGGAAGCGCTCTTCCAATTCTTCCAATGAAATACTGCATATGGTCTGTTCCAAACGGTTTCTGCTGTATACATGGAAGCGGTTTCCCACTACATCATATTCAAAATAATAATCATTATAAAGTTCTAATATGTAATTTTGGGCGTCCATCCGGCTGTTTAAAAGCTTCACGGAATCCAAAAGCCCCTCGGCCTGAATCAGCTTCAGCTTTACGCAGCCGCTGACATCACAAGGATAAATCTGCACCAGAAAATAGACTTCCTTTTCCTGTACACTCAGGAGCCTGATTGCAAAGCTGTCTTTCAGCATCCCTTCGATATATCTATACAAAATAGCCCTGTCTTCTTCGCAGACAAGCCTGTCAAAGGTATAATAATATCTCTTTTTAATGAATGCATAAAACGCTGTATCCGCAGAAATAATCTCGTAGCTGTTTGTCTGCACTATTACTTCTTGAATATTTGTATTATCCATTGTACAGTTCTCCCTTTAGCATATTATACCTTAATTTGTTTCATACTTCAATACATTTCTCATACAAAACGGAAAACCGAAAACTAATGGAGGAATTCCTCGTTCCATACCCTGTCACACAGTTCCCTGCAATACTCCAGCGAAAAGGCAGAGTCCTGCTGTATAATGGCGTTCCTCTCCGCCAGTTCTTCCGTATAATCCGACAGCGCATACACCGTGACCCCGTCCGTTCCCGCTTCCACATGGCACACAAGAGGCATCACGCCGTAATCGGCAATTAGGACCCTACCGTCCTCCGCCCGCTCAAGGGTAATCTGAGCCATGCCGCCCACCATGCGGTTTGCCACACCTTCCCCCGTTCCCGAGGTCCAATTTACAAAGTTGCCCAATGAATAATATACCAGCATTTCCAAACCCAGTTCCTCGTCAGTCACCCATTCTATGGGTTCTATCACATGGGGATGCGTCCCCAGCACCAAATCAGCGCCGTTTTCCAGAAAAATCCGGCTCCACTCTTTCTGCGCCGCGGAGACGCCAAGAGCATATTCCGTGCCCCAATGGGGACATACTACCGTAAAGTCCGCGATTTCTTCCGCTTTTTGCAAATCCCTCTCCACCCGGTTCTTTTCCAGCAGGTCCACGGCAAAAGGCATATCCTGCGGAAGCGCGATTCCATTGGTGCCATAAGTGTAATTGAGAACGGCAATCTTGATTCCATCCTTCTCATAGACATAGATGGTATCCTGACTTTCCTGACTGTCATGGATTCCCAATACGCCGATTTCGGGATGATTCTCCTGCCAGAACTTCAGGCAGTTTCCAACACCCCTCTTTCCTTTGTCAAGCGCATGGTTCGTGGCATGGCAGACCAGATTAAATCCTGTGTCCGCCAGCGCATCCCCTATTTCATAGGGAGCATTAAAGGCAGGATAACCTGATATGCCAAGTTCCGTCCCCCCGATAATCACTTCCTGATTTACCAATCTTAAATCCGCTGCCTGAATTTCTTCCCGCACATTGGCAAAGACAGCGGTAAAATCATAACTGCCGTCACTGCGCAGGGCGCTTGCTTCCACAGGGTCATGAAGCAGAATATCCCCCACCATGATCAGGGATACGGTGGGCTGCCCGGAAATCTTGTCCTCCTCCGTCTCCGATACGGACGGGTTAAAAGCCTGCCCATCTTCCGGCTCCGAAGGAACAGATGTCACCACCGGTTCTTCCTCAAATTTTTCCTTATAGACATACGAAGCATTTTCTTCGGTCCGCGTCCCGCATCCGGCAGTCATCAGGATCAGCAGCCCCACACCGAGAAAGAAACGGATTTTACTTTTCGTAAACTTTTTCTTTTTCATATTAATAACCATGCTCCTTTCTCAATCTGCGAATTCTTGACAACGAAAAGCACATGCTTTTTGTTGTATGTTCCTTCAAGCACAAATTTGCGTGTGAAAAATTTATTTTTCATACTAATCACCCCGCAATATCTGTTCCATTCCCTCTGCCCGCTGTGCAAACTGCGGATAAAAATCCCCTGTCACATCATATGGTTTCAAATAAAAAACATTTAACACCGCCAGACTCAGATTCTTGGAAAGTTCCTCATCTTCGCTTTCTTGAAGAAGCTCCTGCGCCGCCCCCAGCAGATTGTGCCATCTCAGCAGATATTCCCTGTTTTTCACGGGATTCGGCGTGTCAATCCATTTACCGACCTTTACTTTTGTGTGGGGACGCTCACACTGTCCCACTTGCAGAAAATAACGGAAATCTCCGTTTTCATAATAACGCCCCAAGGGAAATAAACGGCATAGGTCCGGACGGAACGCATGAATGCTGCAGCGCCCGTCCTCATCCAGAAAAGCGCAGCAGTTTCCCTTTTCCGTCATTTTTAAATTGGGCAGCACCACACCGTCCACTACATTTAATTCCACTTCCCTGTCTATCATTTCCGCAAAAGTCTTTCCCAGCCCTTTTTGCAAATAATAGCTGTCCAGCGGAAACAGAATAATGGTATCCACCATATCATGGCAGCACTTAGAACAGCCCACACAGTCATTACAGCCTGCCTTCACCATATCGCCTGCCTTGTACAGTCTGCCGTCGGATATCTCCGCCATGTCCACATAACGCTTCATCGCATCCTCCCATTCCGCTCTCCGGCTTCCATGATTTTGCTGTGGGGAATCTCAAATCCAAAATCCATAAATTGACGCTACTGTTGTTCGTCCAAAAATAACTGTACCCTGTTTTGTATGATTTCCACAGTCTCTTCCGCCGTCTTCGCACCATCCATATAATAAATTAATTCCTCATCTACAATCCCATAAACGGTGGAACTTCT
This sequence comes from Lachnoclostridium sp., assembly GCA_023664665.1. GTDB lineage: Bacteria > Bacillota > Clostridia > Lachnospirales > Lachnospiraceae > Acetatifactor. The sequence continues at coordinate 12,037 of JAMPEY010000041.1, read as the reverse complement.
CATTTCGGACGAAAACGAAGCCCTCTCCACCAATTCCTTGACTGCCTCCACATCCGTTTCCGCAGCCGCATAAACTCCATAGGACTCTCCGCCCAGATGCAGGGACCACCCGGGAATTTCTATGGGCTCTCCGTTCTTATCACGCAGAAATTCCCACATTTCATTTTTTTGATAGCTTTTTATCATGCTCTTTTGCAGCATGGCTTCAAATTCCTCCGCCATCGTAGGAAAGCCTGCGGACTCTTTTAATTTCTCGTTGTCGCTTGCTTTTACAGTGAGCAGGAACTCTATAAACGCCCATGCTCCGTCTTTTTTTCCGCTGCCCGACCATATTCCGTAGGCGTCCTGACCGTAAATCCCATAGCAGGGACTTCCGTCAGCCGTAGGGTATCCGATAAATCCCGCATTCCCGTCCAATACCGCCTGACGGACCAGATAATCATTCATGTGGTGGAGGTCGCTATTGTAGAACAGTATTCCGCCATCCCGCACAAAGGATAAGATATCCTTGCCGGACACAGAATTTATTGTGGTATGATAGTTTTTTGCAAACTGCATGATATACAGAAACTCCGGGGAATCAAAATGCGCTTCCCCCTTCTCCCAATCCGCAAAATAATCCAGATTTCCGTATACCGCCAAGAGAGCCAGAACCACCTTTGCCTCCGCTTCCGTCCTACTGAGATAACTTCCCCTGACCACCTCCGCTTCCCCGCCTGCAGCCACATAGTCCAAATATTCTTCTATACTCCATCCGTCGGATGCCGGAAGCGTAGAAGCCCTGCCCGTCAGCACATCCAAGGAAAAAGACGCGGGAACGCAGACCAATACCCCATCTCTTGTATGGCAGCGGAGCACTCCCTCCACCAAATCCTTCCTCTCCAAGCCTTTACCGTCTTCCAAAAAGGCGGACAAATCCGCAAACAGCCCCTGATGGATGAATTTGGGCACATCCACGGCAGTAAGGGGAAACAGATCGGGGCCTTTCCCTGTCGCAATCTCCGTTTCCATTCTCTGAATACCGTTGTCGACGCCGTATTCCTTGATTTCCACCTCATAATAAAAGCTGCGGCGGTTAAATTCTGCCACCTGATTCTTTAAATCGCTGTCTGCGGTAATCACCCCAAGCACCACCCGTTCTTTTTGGTCGGGAATCGCTGTAGTCTCTATCCTTGTGGTTAATGTCAGCGTATTGTTTTCGTCCAGCACAAGTACAGAAGCAAAATCCGTTCCTCCTAAACCTTCCCGGGGCGGATTCTCCGGAAAAAGATTCATAAGCAGGGAGTTTTGGACCTGTTCACCGTTCACATCCACGCCCGTCCAGTCAAAGAGTTTTTCCGCCTCTTCTGCATCTATATGACAGGCATACAGTCCTTTGGAGCCTCCATAAAAAAGCCCGCTTTTTCCGTCCGTCAAGAGAAAAACATTCTCTTCCGTTTCCGGCAGGGCAAACAGCTCCGTGAACGCTCCCGCTTCGGCGTCTATTGTAACAATCCAATTGTGGTTTTCCTTTTTTACGGCGCCATATACATTACCGTCTTTCACAGCCAGACTCTTTAAATCATATTCCGGAAAATCAAATGTATTGAGTAATTCCCCGTTCCGATTCAATATCCATATTTTCCCCGCAAGCTTATCCGTCAGATAAATATTGCCTTCCCCGTCCACTGCGGACGGATGTGTATTCAGGTAATTTTCCGTAATCATCTCCTCACGCTTAAATCCTTCCAGGCTTTCCGTGAGCATGACATCTTCTGTTAAATTCCCTTCCGCATCTAATATATAAAGACGGTAAAAAACTTTTTCTCCCGAGGGAGCGCATAAAAAGTATAACTCCCCTTTTTCATTTGCAAAAAATCTTTGTATGTATTCTCCGCTCTCCTCCTTGCCAAATACCGGCAGATTTTCCGGCAGGGGAACACTCTCCGTCAGCGATTCGGTTCCTATCAGGGGATACGCGCCGGACAGTGCATTATTGGAAAATAATTCATCCAACGGCACACGATATAATTTTACTGCGGCATCGGAATCGGGAGGCTGCATATAGTTTGCGGGATGATAAATATAATACAGCGCATTGTCCGTCATAACGGAGCCGTCAATCCACCCCATGCTTTCGCCCATTTCTCTATCCGGTATTTTCAGCTTCTGAGTCTGGGGAACATAATAGCTGTCCCCTGCCTGATATCCAATCATGTCGCCGCTTTGCAAGGATTCTTCCTGACCCGGAATTTCTTCCGGCGGTTCTTGATGCTTTTGCACTCCGCACCCTGCAAACATACTGAATAGCAAGATACAAATGACAACGCCTATGCCATGTAATGCTATGTAATGCTTTCCTTTTTCCCGTCTGCTCATGCTAATCTCCAATCCAAATACATTCATCTCCCTAATTCCGCCGTCCGAACGCTTAAATCATTTTCATCCTCTTTATGCTAACCGTAACAGTCCCGCAGAGGCTCTAATCCGCATAATAATCCTCTTTACAGGAAGAACCTGCCGGTTTGCACAGACAGGTTCTTGGAATTACTATACTTACATTATGCTTATTTTGCTGCCATTTCAGCTTTTAATTTCTCGGTAAGGGCAGGGAGAATCTTGTTTAAATCTCCCACAACGCCATAATCCGCCACATCAAAAATGGGGGCTGTTTCATCCTTATTGATGGCAACAATGATATCGGATTCCTCCATGCCTGCCAGATGCTGAATCGCGCCGGAAATGCCGATTGCAAAATATACATTGGGACGAACCGTCTTGCCTGTCTGGCCCACCTGTAAATCCTTGGGCTTCCAGCCTGCATCCACCACTGCGCGGGAACAGCTCACCGTACCGCCGATGACCTCCGCAAGGTCTTCCAGAAGCTTAAAGTTCTCGGGGCTTCCCACACCACGGCCGCCGGAAACCAGAATTTTAGCGTCCATAATGTCCACGGTATCGCTGACAGCCTTGACAATCTCAAGGATTTCCACATATTTGTTGTCCGGGATAAATCCGGGATTGAACTCTTCTACATTCGCCTTAACTCCTGCCTGACGCTCACGCTTCTGCATAACGCCGGGACGGACGGTTGCCATCTGGGGGCGGAAATCGGGGCAGGCAATGGTAGCAATGGTATTACCGCCAAATGCGGGACGGGTCATCAAAAGCTGGTTATGCTTCTGCTCCACATTGGGTTTCGGCTCTATGGGAAAATCACCGATTTCAAGCTGGGTGCAGTCTGCCGTCAATCCGGTATGGATTCTTGCGGAAACACGGGGACCCAAATCGCGTCCGATTGCGGTTGCTCCTACCAGAAAAATTTCCGGTTTGTATTTTTGGATAACGGACGCCAACGCATGTGCATAGGGCTCCGTCCTGTACTCTTTTAATTCGGGATCGTCTACTACGATAACCTTATCCGCGCCATACTCGGCAAGTTCATCCGCCAGATTCTTGACGCCGCTTCCCACCAATACGGCAGTCACTTCCGTTCCCAGAGCGTCCGCCAAATCCTTGCCCTTGCCAATCAACTCAAATGCAATGCTGTTGATTACATTGTCAACCTGTTGGGCAAAGACATATACTCCTTTATACTCTTCTAAACTCATCTCTCTACCTCCTTAAATAACATGCTTCTCTTTCAATTTGCCAACAATATAATCAACGGATTCTGCCGGGTCCAATGTAACTTTCTCTCCTGCGCCCTTTCTCACCTTGTCGGAAGCCCTTGCAATCTGGGTAGGCGAACCCTTAAGTCCCAAATTGGAATCCTCCACATCCTTCAAATCGGCTCTGCCCCATGTGGTAATCTCTGCCTTGCAGGCGTCAAAGATTCCGCCGGGAGTCATATAACGGGGCTCATTCAACTCCGCTAACGCCGTAATCAGGCAGGGCATTTTTGCCTTTAATACATGATATCTGTCATCAAACTGGCGTTCCACCACAACACTGTCGCCCTCAATCTGAATCTTCTGGGCATAGGAAATTACAGGAATATTCAAATGCTCGGAAATCTGGGGACCTACCTGTGCGGTATCTCCGTCAATTGCCTGTCTTCCGGTAATAATCAGATCATAGTCAAGATTGCGCAATGCGCCTGCCAGAGTCTGGGAAGTAGCCCATGTGTCTGCGCCGCCCAGCACTCTGTCCGTCACAAGGATTCCCTTGTCGGCTCCCATGGCAATAGCCTCTCTCAGAATATCTTCTGCCTTGGGAAGTCCCATGGTAATGGCAGTCACTTCCGCACCATACTCGTCTTTTAACCTAAGGGCAGCCTCTAAGCCTGCCTTATCATCCGGATTCATAATCGCCATCATGGCGGAACGGTCCAAAGTACCGTCGGGATTAAACTTTACGCCGCCCTTAGTATCCGGAACCTGTTTAATACAAACCACAATCTTCATTGTATTTTCACTCCTTACTTTTCATATTTTATTAAGACTTACTTCAGTATCGCCGCCGAGATTACCATTCGCTGAACTTCGCGAGCGAAGTTCTCACTTCAGTATCGCCGCCGAAATTACCATTCTCTGAACTTCGCTTGTGCCCTCGTAAATCTCCGTAATCTTTGCATCACGCATCATACGCTCCACATCATATTCTCTGGTATAGCCATAACCGCCGTGGAGCTGTACAGCCTTGGTGGTTACTTCCATAGCAACCTCTGCCGCATACAGCTTCGCCTGAGCCGCCTCAAAACCATACTCCTTCTGATTAGCCTTTGCCATCGCAGCCTTATAAACCAGAAGCTTGGCAGCCTCAACCTTGGTAGCCATGTCAGCCAGTTGGAACTGGGTATTCTGCTGTGATGCGATGGATTTGCCAAACTGTTTTCTCTCCTTGGTATAGGCAATGGTTCTGTCCAACGCTCCTTCCGCAATACCCAGAGCCTGCGCGGCAATACCGATACGCCCGCCGTCCAGAGTATGCATTGCAATCTTAAAGCCCTGTCCAACCTTTCCAAGCAGATTTTCCTTGGGAACACGGCAGTCGGTAAAAATCAACTCATAAGTTGCCGAACCGCGGATACCCATCTTCTTCTCCTTGGTTCCGAAACTAAATCCGGGGGTTCCTTTCTCCACGATGAATGCGGAAATTTCCTTTAACATCTTACCGCGCTTCTCAATCATGCCGGTCACTGCAAAAATGACATAAATGTCAGCTTCTTTACCGTTTGTGATAAAAATTTTGGAACCGTTGATAATATAATCATTGCCGTCCAAAACAGCCTTCGTCTGCTGACCCTGAGCATCCGTTCCGGCGCCCGGCTCAGTCAGCCCGAAAGCACCGAGCTTCTCGCCCTTTGCAAGGGGCACCAGATATTTCTGCTTCTGCTCCTCCGTACCGAAAGTCATGATAGGGTCGCAGCACAGAGATGTGTGAGCGGAAACGATAACTCCTGTGGTGCCGCAGACCTTGGACAGCTCCTCCACACACATTACATAGGTGAGAGGGTCGCAGCCCTGTCCGCCGTACTCCTTGGGAACAGGTATTCCAAGGAATCCGTTCTTTGCCATCTTTACCACAGTCTCTCTGGGAAACTTCTCCGTTTCGTCCACTTCCTGTGCCAGAGGCTTTACTTCTTTTTCGGCAAACTCTTTGAAAAGAGTCCGCGCCATTTCATGTTCTTTGCGTAAGGTAAAATCCATGATTTCATTTCCTCCATACTTTATTTCTATTTCTTATTCTTTCTCAATTACTTGCATACTTGTACCAATTCTCATTTACTGCTTTGCACTTCCTATATTTGCCCGCATAATTGTTCACAATGTGAACTTACAAGTGAATTTACCCGAAATCTTCTATTTGGTTCACATTGTAAACTTTCCAATTCTGCCTATTTACTGTAATCGTAGAATCCCTTCCCTGTCTTTCTGCCAAGCTTTCCTGCCCGAACCATCTTGCGAAGCAGGGGATGAGGACGGTACTTCGGGTCTCCGGTCTCATTCTGCAGGACTTCCATAATGGCAAGTACAATGTCAAGTCCGACCAAATCTCCCAAAGCCAGCGGTCCCATGGGATGGGATGCGCCTAACTTCATAGCCTCGTCAATATCCGCTACGCTTGCAATGCCCTCTGCATAAATGCCGATTGCTTCATTAATCATGGGAATCAGGATTCTGTTTACCACAAAACCGGGAGCTTCCTTTACTTCAACAGGAGTTTTGCCGATTTCCGCAGCAATCCCTTTAATCTTCTCCACCAACTCAGCAGGAGTGTTCTCCCCTGCAATCACCTCCACCAATTTCATCCTGTCTGCGGGGTTGAAGAAATGCATACCGATCATAGGTCTGTCTAAACCCGCGCCGATTTCCGTAATGGAAAGGGAGGAGGTGTTGGTTGCAAAAATGCATTCCGGTTTTACAATTGCCTGTAACTCCTTAAAGGTATTCTTCTTTAACTCCATATTTTCGGGAGCTACTTCAATCACTAAATCACAGTCCGTGCAGATATCCTTTAATCCGGTAACAATTTTAGCCGCGATTGCATCTGCCTTCTCCTGTGTGATTTTTTCCTTGCCAACCAGAAAATTCAGATTTTTCAGGATTTTTGCCTTTCCTCCGTCCGCAAACTCCTGCTTAATGTCACAAAGGCAAACCTCATAACCGTCTGTCATTGCAAATGCCTGTGCGATTCCGGAACCCATGGTTCCCGCGCCGATAATACCTACTTTCATTTCAAATACCTATACCTTTCCGTAACCTACGGATTGCTGACAGCGAAAAGCATCCGCCGTGTGCCTCCGCAGGCACAATATTTATGGTTATTTTATCAACAGTTCTTGAAAGGCTCTTTCACCTTTTCCTTATTCTTATCAAGGAAAAATGCCATTCCGTATTTCTGGTCTTCCGTTTCAAAGCAGTCGCCAAAAAGCTTTTCCTCTATTACGATTGCCTTATCCATGTCCACATCCAAGCCTTCGTTAATGGCTTTCTTGCAGTTACGCACCGCTATGGGAGCATTCTTTGCAATTGTTGCCGCCATCTTCTCCGCAGCCGGCATCAGTTCTTCCTGCGGATACACGGCATTGACCAAACCGATGCGGTACGCTTCCTCCGCTTTCATGTTGCGTGCGGTGTAAATCATCTGCTTTGCCATGCCTGCGCCCACCAGCCTTGCAAGTCTCTGGGTGCCGCCAAAGCCCGGAGTGATGCCGAGTCCTGCTTCGGGTTGTCCAAACACGGCATTATCGGAACAGATGCGGATATCGCAGCTCATGGAAATCTCACACCCGCCTCCCAATGCAAAACCGTTTACGGCTGCAATCACGGGAATCGGAAAGGTCTCTATTCTACGGAATACATCATTGCCCTTTTTGCCGAACGCCTCTCCTTCTGCCTTAGTCAGCGTGCTCATCTCGCCGATGTCCGCTCCCGCCACAAAGGATTTCGTGCCTGCGCCGGTCAAAATCAGACAGCGCACCTCTTCCAGATTTACGGCATCCAAAGCGGCATTCAACTCGTCAAGCACTTGGGAATTCAGCGCATTTAACGCTTTCTCGCGGTTGATGGTCAAAATGGCATAATCGCCTTTTTGTTCATACAAAATATAATCCATAGCATCCTCCACATTTCTCTGTTAATCTTCCATCTTTACAATGGTTGCACAGCCCATTCCGCCGCCGATGCAAAGAGTTGCAAGACCTGTCTTTGCGCCCCTTGCCTGCATCTCATACAGTAAAGTTACCAGAATACGGCATCCGGAAGCTCCCACGGGATGACCGAGAGCGATTGCTCCGCCGTTGGGATTTAACTGCTTCTCTACATCAATGCCCAAATCCCTGCCCACCGCAACGGATTGCGCCGCAAACGCTTCGTTTGCCTCAATAATGTCAAAATCTTCAATCTTCATGCCGGTCTTTGCCATTACCTTCTTGGTTGCGGCTACGGGACCGATGCCCATTACCTCGGGGCGAACGCCTGCAAGCGCCCCCGCAACATAGGTAGCCATGGGTTTTACGCCAAGCTCCTTTGCTTTCTCCTCACTCATAACCACAATGGCTGCCGCACCGTCATTGATACCGGATGCATTGCCTGCGGTTACAAAACCGCCGGGGTTGATAGGACGAAGCTTCGCAAGCCCTTCCATGGTGGAACCGTGTCTGGGCCCCTCATCCGTATCAAATATAACGGTCTCTTTCTTTTTCTTTACTTCCACGGGAACAATCTCCGCCTTAAAAGCACCGTTCTTCTGAGCTTCCTCAGTCTTCTGCTGGCTCTTTAACGCAAACTCGTCAATTTCCTCACGGGTAAGTCCCCATTCCTCGCAGATATTGTCCGCGGTCTTAATCATATGATAATCGTTGAAAGCATCCCAAAGGGCATCTTTAATCATGGTATCTACCAATGTGCCATTGTTCATACGATATCCGTAACGGGCCTGAGGAATCGCATAGGGAGCCATGGACATATTCTCCATACCGCCAGCTACCACGATATCCGCATCTCCTGCCAGAATCATCTGCGCTGCCTGATTGACACAATTTAGACCGGAACCGCATACCACATTCATGGTGACTGCCGGCACTTCAATGGGAAGCCCTGCCTTAATGGATGCCTGACGCGCCACATTCTGACCCTGTCCTGCCTGAATCACGCAGCCCATATAAACCTGATCAACCGCTTCCGGAGCAACCCCTGCTCTCTTTAAAGCTTCTTTAATCACGATTGCGCCTAAATCTGCTGCGGGAGTGGTGCTTAAAGCGCCTCCCATGGTTCCGATTGCGGTGCGGCATGCGCCCGCCAGTACAACTTTCTTTGCCATTTCTTTTTCCTCCATAACTTTTTGTGGATTTCCTGCTATCTATCATTGTTATTTTTTTGTCATTTCCACTTGAAATATTGTATCATAGTATGGATTTATTTGCAATGGGTATCTTCCGGGGCTCATAATTTAAAATAATCAAAATAGGCACTTGCCATGAAAGGAAAATGCCTATATAAATACTTGAATTTTAACAATGTTATTCTTCTTTAGCTTTCAACTTTTAAGCTGATTTTTGTTGTATACTGTCGAATCCTTCATCTCCCAGTATCCCTTTCTCGAAGAACCTACCCGAACAATTTTTCCGGTCTCGCGTAAATTCCTCATAATTCTGCTGATTTTTCTGGTACTGAATCCCGTTTGCATACTCATCTCTTTGGCCGTAATATACGGTTTTTTTGCCAACAGAACCATAATTTCCCTTTCATCACTATTATCGCCATTATTGTCGCCATTATTATCGCCATTATTGTCGCCATAGGCTATATTCTCTTCATCTTCCGGTAAATAGAACGGGAAAATAACTTTTATAAAATGCTCTGATATCTCGAAAATGCTCTTATCATAATACTTCAGAATACGGCTCATGCCTGAACCCAGTTGCTCAACCAAGCCTACATCCTTAAATACTCTCATCAATTCTCTGTTCCGTGGCATACTGCTGCAGCTGAAAAAATCTCTTTCGCTCTGTCCCGGAATCAAGCCGCCATAAGAAGTCAATTCCATTCTGTCACTGAAAATTTCAAAAACCGGCGGTATCTCCCGCGTAAAATCATTATGAACCACGGCATTAATCAGAGCTTCCCTCAAAGGAACCGATTCTACCAGCTTCTTTTCAATTCTTTTTGTATTGGTCACTTTCGCCTTCGTAATATTTTCTATTTTCATCTTTTCCAGAACATGGTTGGTTGCCTTAACCAAAGAACAATATCCATATTCCTCGTTTTCAATCAAATCTACTTTATCTGTTCCTGCATATTTGGCAACCTTGATGGACACTCCGTTTTCATCTGCCAACAAATATGCTATGTAATTGTATTTCCCATCCGGCGTCAGCAATTCAAGGCTACCCGCAAACTTCTCATTCAGTTCAAGCCCTCGTTCCTGATAGTATATTTTAAGCTGCGCGAAAGTAAGATCCTGTCTAGGTGATTGTATATTACGCAAAGTCGTATGAATCCTTTTTGCATACAGTTCGTCTATAAGAGCCGTGGACATAGGCTGCGTTGATGTTCCCAGCCTCATATAGCACCCATTTGGTGACATTCCTCTACTCTTTATATAATATGGTTTTTCCAAGCCACTAGATACCACAACTTTAGTCACAGGAATATCATTCATGTACTCAGTCACAATATCAAACAGACCAAGCGTAGATGGTAAAATATTATTCTTGATTCTATCCGCAATCTTCAGCTGCATGGAATCAATATCCTGAATTTCAACGGGATTTCCCATATCATCAACGCCTATATAGAGAATTCCTCCCTCATGGTTATTTAGAAAAGCTACTATTTCTTTCTCCATTTTATTGTTCAGTTCTGATTTTAATTCTATACGATTACTCTCCTGAAGCATCCACATCCCTCCTTGCCAATAAATTCCGTTGCTTATTCAAATCCAAACATATGCTTTTACTTTTCTTAACAACATTTTTATAATTGCTTCTGCCTATTGTCTGAATTTATAAAATTCATTATACTATCATTTTCCGGCTCGCTTTAATCTATTACTGTTTTCTTACCTGAATCTTGATGGATGCCACGCATCTATCAGTACCTGTTCGTATGATCTTTGTATCCTCTCCGAACTTATCCTGAACTACATCAATTAACTTGTCCTTAAATTCGATCGTGATATCCACCACCGGACCGTTATACATTTTGAATATCTGCTCTGTATATTTTGCGATATCATCATCAGAAAGAACCGCTTTCACAGATACCGTTTCATCCTCGATTCGAACCTCACCCACACGATCAACCCTGTAATTTGCTATCCCGTCATAGTTGCTGAAAAGCACATCAGATAATAGTTGTCCTCGTTATAAATCAGTGCCATCGGCTCCACGACATAACGCTCTTTTCTCTTATGATAGACACTCTCATTATTTTCATTCTTATCAAAATAGACGAAGGATGCTTTCATCTTACCGACAAGCGCTTCTTCAAGCGTAGTTACATTAGCATAGTTCTTAGCATTATTATACTTGCTCTTGTTGAAACAGACCAAACTGGTTGTAAGGATATGCTCCTTCCTGCTGTCCCCAAGCGCTGCAATCATTTCAACCAACTCCTGTAATTTGTCTGCCAGAATGAAACTTGCCGCCTGAATTGCATCAATAATGATTTTCAATTGTGCTGTAGAGAAGTCCACTTCATTCTTGTAATATCCCTTCTCATGACCGATCTGCTTTACTCCTATGTCATAGTCGAATTTCTTTAATGTATTGATATCTCTGGTCACCGTCCTGCAATCGCACTTAATTTCAAACGCCTCAAGCCTCCTACATATCATCTCTGTTGTAAGCGGACTCTCCTGCGAAGAGCCCAACTTAAGCAGTTTTATTTTCTGAGTGTTTTCATTCATCATAGGGCAACCATTTTTCTCTATGATCCTTTTCAAATAATACAATAATATAAATCCCTTTTCGGAATTGTGTTCCTATTCGCTGTTCTATAAACATAAAGTTACCATCAAGCCAAACTCTTTGACAAAATTATTTCTAGTGGCTCATTGGGTAGCAGTAGGGCACCACAATCAACATACCCTATTCTCCGGTAAAAGAATTGCGCCTGTTCATCTGATTGTGTTGAAGTCATTACTATTTTGTATTGTCTGCTTTGCATTTCCCTTTCCCAGAAATCAACTAATTGTTTACCGTATCCCTTTCCTCTGAAATCTTCGAGTAAATACAACATATTCATAAACGGTATACTATCCCAAAATAAATTGTACCGTAGCCACCCACTAAATGCATCATTGAACATGATTAATACTTTTTTATCAGCTATGCTTTTTTGCAATTCGACCGCATCAATATGTTTATCATATTTTTTCAATATATCAAAATCTTGTTCATCTGCATATTGAATCATATTTATAATCCTCTGCATCTCTCGATTTTGGATATCATTATAACCTGTTTTTAATGGGTACACAATTCCGAAAAGGGAGTAATATAAATTTAAGTATAACTCTCCCGTGGAATATTCGTCAAGTGAAACCGCACCAAATCAGCGCCAAAGAATAAAATTACAAAATTAACCCCATCTCATCCTGATTTTACTTT
>JAMPEY010000040.1 GCA_023664665.1 Lachnoclostridium sp. | reverse complement strand
AATAAGGGTTCATAAAGAAAAATAGGAAAAGTGCCAACGAGTACTTGACACAATCCCCAGAAGTGTTTTTCTTTACAGAAATAGGAAAAAATGATATACTTTTTGTAATTCAGGGAAAGAATATCGAAAGAGCAGGGATAGCTATGAAAAAGAGATTGTTTCGTCAAAGAGCGCTTGCGGTTGCCTTAAGTATCTGTCTGTTGGCAAGCAGTATGGATTTCACCGTGCTTGCGGCAGAGACGGGCTGTAACCATGTGCATGATGAAAATTGCGGGTACAGGGAAGCGGTGGCAGGACAACCTTGTAATAAGGGCGGTCTGACGGTTTCCGGAGGAGATTCGGGACATGTGCATGATGAAAGCTGTGGATACAGGGAAGCCGTGGAAGCCAAACCTTGTAAATGGGGCGTGACGATTTCGGTTTCCGGGGGAGATGCGGTTGCCATACATGACCATGATGGAAGCTGCGGCTACATAGAGGCGGAGGCAGGGCAGGAGTGCACATGCGGAGCCGCTTTGGATGTAACGGAGGAGAATGCGGAAATCACCCATGCCGAAGATTGTGAATACAGGAAAGCGGTAGAGGGGCATCCCTGCACATATGAGAATCATACGGCACATAATGAAGAATGCGGCTACAGGGAAGCGGTAGAGGGACAACCCTGTGAATTTGTGCCCCATATGCAGCATGACGACGAATGCGGGTATGCGGCTGAGGTGACGGCATTACCCTGCCGCCATGCGCATAATGCGTCCTGCGGGGGACTGGAGCCGGTGGAAGTGAGTGTTGGTGGAAGAACCTATATCACCAATGCGGATCAGATTATGGCGTATATGCAGAAATCAGCCCTCAATACAGATATTATAGGACAGTATGGGGGACAATGGATTCAGACAACATATAATTTGACTGGATATCAGGCGGCGACTCGAAATATGACAGATGCGTCTGTGATACAGGATGCGGATTTTGTAAACGGCGGGCGGTATGTGAGATTGCGTTATACTGTGACAGCGGGAGATACTGCGGTTACGGACGGAATGCTGGCGGTTCATTCGGATGTCCAGATTGGAGCGGATGACAAAGCTACCATAAAAGTGATTAAGGACAGTTCCGGCAGCCGGGTGATAGGACTTTCCATGATAGGCGTGAAATCAACACAATCTGTTGCTAATTCTGATTTAGGCACGGGAATAGGCGCACAGTACAATCTGTATTTTAGGGGCACCAACGGTGTAACGGATGTCAGCACTTATTGGTTTGGTTATTATAGCGACAGAAGGAATAATTGTTATAATCAGTTACAAAGTAATGCGAAAGAGCTTACTGATGCTAGCAAAAACGGATATGACGATACGGCGGAATCTTATAGTAATAGGGACAGCGGTCTTGCCGTGAGCTGGCATAATATTAATCTGGAACCCGGCGAATCCAAAACCTACTCCATTATCATAGGCGTAGGAGAGGCGGCGGAGCCGCCAAAATGGGGGGGTGACGAAGAAACCCCGACCATCAGGCTGTCTCTGGATGCGGAGCTTCCGGACAGGCATACCGTCAATGTGGAAGCAAATATTAAGGATCAGGCGGGAGTCATTGATTCCATTTATTATACCGTGGACGACGGCTCGGAAAACAAACTTCTGGATTCGGTGGCAACGGGGGAAGACCAGACCGTTAAGGGAGTCATCCATCTGCCGGATCTTAATCCCAGTACAAGGCATAAAATCCTGCTTTGGATCACCAATTCCAAAGGCGCCGTATCCGAGGCGGTGGAGAAGTGGATTGAGGTGGACGAGACGGGGAAGATTCAAATAAATGACCACACCCACGAATATGAGATTGTTGAGGAGAAAGAGCCTACCTGTATAGAGGAGGGGCATGTTATCAAAGGCTGCAGGATTTGTAACGGACAGGAGGCAGCCTATTCTCCCGCCCTCGGTCATGAGTTTGGGGACTATGTGTACAATAACGACGCCACCTATGAACATGACGGAACGGAGACCGCTACCTGTGTCAGAGGGTGTAAGGATACCCGGATAAAGCCGGGGACCAGACTGATTCCAAAGGAAGATAAGGTCATTGAAGGAGATATTACCGGAAAAGACACCTATGAATCCGTTACGGCGAAACTGGTGGGCATTGACGGCATGAAGGGCAGGGAATATCCCGCAGATGTTACGGGAAGCAGTTCTCCCTACCATTACCGGGTGTCCGCTCCGCCGGATGAATATAATCTGGTGGTGAATGCCAGAAAAAAGGATGGGACGGAGCTTACCGTAACATCGCTGGTGGAGCTTACGGAAGACATAACGGACAAGGATATCGTCCTTCCCATGGGAGAGAAGAATTCAAGGGTAGTTCTGGTGGGAAGCGCCAGAACGGTCCTTGTAGGCGAACTGGATAATATAGCGGATGCCTCGGGAGCGGAGGAGGATACGGTGAATGTGGTGTTTACCGTGGATGAAAGAACCGAACAGACGGCGGACGGAGCGGAGCAGATTAAGCGTATTTCTCAGGACAGGATTCTGGAATATCTGGATTTTAAGCTTACCAGACAGGTAAATAATGACCCTGCGGCAGATATCGGTGATGAAAATACAAAGCTGCTTCCTGTCATTGTGCCTTTTGAAAACGCCGACAAGGAGAATCTGGCGGTTTACCGTTACCATGAGGATAAAACAAGACAGAAAGGCGAAGCGGAGCAGCTTACCGAAACGCCTAATGAAAACGGGGAATACATAGAATTTTCGGAAGACAGCGTTATGATTCATGCCATGAAGTTTTCGACCTATGCCATCGGATATACGCTGCCCAAGGCGGAACCGCCTAAGGAAGACCCGCCCAAAGTAGAACCTCCCAAGGAAGACCCGCCCAAAGCAGAGCTTCCTAAGGAGGAACCTCCGAAAGTGGAGGAGGACGATGATGACGAGGTATTTGTACACAGCCAGATTGTGACGCCGAAAGCTTCCGAGCCCAAGACGGGAGTTTCCCAAAACGCCGTCCCTTGGGCAACTATGGGAATGATAGCCGGATTTACCTATCTGTTGGATTTATTCGCTGAGAAAGCACCCATCAGTCTGGGTATGACGGAAGAACAGAAAAACAGAGTGATTTCATGGATTGTAAAACGGGCGAAACACAAAAACCGCTTTGTACGCTATCTGGCAATCGGTGCAATCTTTATGATATTGTTGTTCTATCATTTAATTGGAAAGCATCTTGCCGTGAAAGAGGAACTGAAGGAACTGCGGCTCGGAGCGTTATAATTTGTGCACGCACAATGCGCAAGAGCACGCACAATGCGCAAGAGCACGCATGAAATTTTCGGGTTGTGGCAAGAATGGAGAATTTATTATGAGAATGTATGACATCATCATGAAAAAGAGAAACGGCGGGGAATTGTCAAAAGAGGAAATCGACTTTTTCGTGCAGGGTTATACAAAGGGTGAGATTCCCGATTATCAGGCGTCCGCTCTGATGATGGCGGTTTATTTTCGGAAGATGACGGCAGACGAGACCCTTTTTCTCACCATGGCGATGGCCGAAAGCGGGGAAATGTTGGATTTGTCCGCAATTAAAGGAATTAAGGTGGATAAGCACAGCACGGGGGGCGTGGGAGATAAAACTTCTCTGGCCCTGACTCCCATGGTGGCAGTGTGCGGGATTCCCGTTGCGAAGATGAGCGGCAGGGGGCTTGGGCATACCGGCGGCACCATTGATAAATTAGAGAGTTTTCCGGGATTTTCCACGGCGCTTACCGCGGAGCAGTTTATCTCCAATGTGAACCGAATCGGCATTGCCCTGATGGGGCAGACCGCAGATTTGGCGCCTGCCGACAAAAAGCTGTATGCCCTCAGGGATGTAACCGCAACCGTGGACAATATGTCTTTGATTGCAAGCTCCATTATGAGCAAGAAGCTGGCGGCGGGAGCGGACGCCATTGTATTGGATGTAAAGACGGGGAGCGGAGCGTTTATGAAGGAGGAGGCGGATGCCTTTGCTCTGGCAAAAGAGATGGTACAGATTGGGAAAAATGCAGGACGGCGGACGACGGCCGTTGTCTCCGACATGGACCAGCCTTTGGGGTATGCCGTGGGCAATGCCCTTGAGGTAAAAGAGGCCATAGAGACCCTGCAGGGCAGGGGTCCTGAGGATTTTCGGGAATTATGCCTGACCCTTGGCAGCCGGATGTTGATTGCGGGTGGCTTGGAAACGGAGGAAGCCGCTGCAAAAGAGAGATTGCAAAAGGTGATTTCGGACGGAAGCGCTCTTCATAAACTTGCGGAACTTGTAAAAGCGCAGGGAGGAGACGAGAGAGCTGTCTATGATACGGGACTTTTGCCCAAGGCAGAACTTGAAATTCCAATCCCCTCGCCCGTGAATGGTTATGTGAGCCATATAGAATGCGGAGAAATCGGTATTTGTTCCCTTATGTTAGGCGGGGGCAGGGAGACCAAGGACAGCCGGATTGATTTGTCCGTGGGGCTCGTCCTGAAGAAGAAAACCGGGGACTATGTGAAAGAGGGGGAACCGTTGGCTTATCTCTATGCCAATGATGAAGGGAAAGCGCAGGCTGCAAAAGAGCGTTTTCTCAAAGCATATGCTTTTTCCGGTGAAGCGCCCGCAAAGGCACCTCTGATTAAAGGGATTGTCGACTGAATGAAAAATTGTACGGGTCGGAATTCTCATATATTGCCGCCCATGATAATATACTGTTATCATGAAAAAGAAAAATCGTACCCCCAAAAAGGAGTTTCTGATAGATTCCCTGCAGCTTCCGAAGGATGTCTGCACGGGAGCCGTCAGAGTCACGCTTACGGGCAATGGGGAAGCCTGGATAGAAAACTATAAAGGAATTTTGGAATATACGGAACAGATGATTCTGCTTCAGACAAAAAGCTGTCAGGTGTGTTTTGAAGGAAACAGGCTTTGCATCGACTATTACACAAATGAGGATATGAAGATTAAGGGCTGTATTCAATGCGTCCGCTATCTGTAGACAGGATGAATGCTTTGATAGAATCGAGCTATGCGGAGGTATGGCATGATAGCGATTTTCAGATATCTGAGGGGATATCTCCGCATTAAGGTGTGGGGATTTTCGGCAGAGCGGTTTATGAATCTGTGCGGCAACAGGGATATCCTTCTTTGGGAGATTAAGCGGGATGGGGATGTTTATTACATGAACATCGGTTTAAGAAGCTTTTACAAGCTCCGCCCCATCGTGAAAAAAACAGGAACAAGGGTAGTCATATTACAGAGATATGGGCTACCCTTCTTTATACCTAATCTGTGGAAACGCAAAATCTTTGTGTTGGGACTCGTTCTGGCTGTGGGATTCTGGTTCTGGACTTCCTTTTATATCTGGGATATTGAGATTGAGGGGAATTATCAGATTACGGAAGATGTTTTTTCGGATTTTCTGGAGGCGGAGGGCGTGCATGTAGGAATGCGTATCAGCCGCCTTGATATCGGGACCTTAGAAAAGGAAATCCGCAGAACCTTTACGCAGGTCACATGGACTTCCGCCAAGCTTTCCGGCACGAGACTACAGATTCAGCTCAAGGAAAACGACGCCCCCATTGTGCCCTCAATCGAAAAAAAGGAGGGAGGAAGCGACCTTGTAGCGGACTGCGGAGGGGTGATTGTGTCCATCATAGTGAGAAACGGAGTGCCCAAGGTGGCGGCAGGCGATACGGTGGAAGCGGGAGCGGTACTGGTGGAGGGAAGCGTTCCCGTTTATAATGACGACGCCACCGTAAGGGAGTATCAATATGTGCATTCCGACGCGGATATCGTGATGGAGCGGACGGAAGACTTTTATGCGGAACTTCCGTATATACATATCGAAAAGGCGTATACGGGAAGGACAAAAAGCCGGCATTTCCTTCATTTCGGGGAAAGAGAGTTAAAAATACCCACGGAAAGACCTTATCTGGTGTATGACAGCGTAATGAAAAAAAGCCGCCCCTTTTTGTTTGATATGTTTTCCGTTCCTGTCTATTTCGGCAGTTACACCTATCGGGAATATCAAAATGTGGAGTTTGTATACTCGCCGCAGGAGGCGGAAACGCTGCTTAATGAAAAATTAATGACATTTATTGCAACTTTAGAGGAAAAAGGGGTACAAATTATTGAAAAAGATGTTAAAATAGATACTAGTGGTAGTATGTGGACAATTTCCGGCAGTCTGCTGATTCATGAACAGACAGGGAAAAGTGTAGATATCAGCCAAAATGCACAGGATATGGGAGAGATGCAGCGCAATGAGTGAAATTTCCGTCAGGATTGATATGTCTGCGGAGCATATGCAGAAGATTTTCGGAATGCAGGATGCTTACCTGAAGAAGCTGGAGAAGGAATTCGGGGTGGCGGTGGTGAACAGAAACGATGCCGTTTATGTTTTGGGAGAAGCGGAAAACGCCAAAAAGGCAGGCAATGTACTGAAACAGTTGAATGTGATTTCCGGACGGGGAAATGAGATAGAGGAGCAGAGCGTGGATTACGCTATTACAATGGGTATGGAAGCACAGGAAGATATCATTACCAAAATTGATGAGGACTGTATCTGTCATACGATTCACGGCAAGCCCATCAAGCCCAAAACCTTGGGACAGAAAATGTATGTGGACGCCATCCGCAAAAAAATGATCGTATTTGGGGTCGGCCCTGCGGGAACCGGCAAGACCTATCTTGCCATGGCAATGGCAATTACCGCTTTCAAAAACCAGGAGGTAGAGCGCATTATACTGACCCGCCCTGCCATTGAAGCGGGAGAAAAGCTGGGATTTCTGCCGGGGGATCTGCAGAGTAAGGTGGACCCTTATTTAAGACCGCTGTATGATGCGCTGTATCAGATTATGGGAGCGGAGAGTTTTGCCAAAAATATGGAAAAGGGATTGATCGAGGTAGCTCCTTTAGCCTATATGAGAGGGCGCACTCTGGATAATGCCTATATTATTCTGGATGAGGCGCAGAATACCACACCGGCGCAGATGAAAATGTTTCTGACCAGAATAGGCTTCGGTTCCAAGGTAGTGGTGACAGGGGACGCATCCCAGAAGGATTTGCCCGCCGGAGCATATTCGGGTCTCGACATGGCGATGAAAGTGCTTGCAAAGATAGATGATATAGCGTTCTGCAGTTTATCCAGCAAGGATGTGGTACGCCATCCGCTGGTACAGAAAATAGTAAAAGCCTATGATGATTATGAGGCGAAGGAAAGGAATCGAAAACGGAGCGGACATGGCAAAGGATAAAATCGGATTTTTTAGTAAACTATTGCTGCCGGAGCTGCTTTTTGGGCTTCTTGCCGCTGCAGGAATCGGCATAATATGTTTTTTCAGACAGACGGCGCCGGACCATACCCTGAAATTTATAGTGATGGCAGTGCTGGGGACGGCGGTCATCGGATTCAGGGTCCGCAGGGAATCTGTCAGGGAAGATATTCCTTACTTAAACAGGGTGCATATTGACAGATTCTGGCTGGGAATGCTGATTTCTCTGGTATTGGCGTTTGCCTGTGTATTTCTGCCAAAGGAGGGCTGGCCTTTTCTGGCAGTATTTGTCATGCTCTCCCTTTACAGCACCCCAACCGTGGGGATAACGGCTTCCGCCGTGCTTTTGATGATACCGGCGATGCTTGGCGGGGTATCCATAGATATTTATTTTCTGTATCTGCTCAGCGGCATGTTTGCGGTATGTCTGTTATGCCCGTTGGAAGCGGATGTGAAGGTTGTACCGCCGTTGATTCTTTCCATGCTGTGCCTGCTTTTGTGCGAGACGGCAAATATTATTTTAATGGCAAACGCCAGACCGAAGTGGGAAATGTTTGTGGTTCCTGCGGTAAACATGATTATTTCCGCCGTGCTTTTGACGGGCATTTTGAAATTGTTCTCCTCTCAGGTAGTTTACTGGTTCCGTGAGAAATATCTGGAATTGAATGACACGGAAAATCCCATTTTGGTGGAATTGAGGGAATCGGATAAAGCAACTTACATGAAGGCAATCCATATAACCTATTTTTGTGAGCGGCTTGCCGCAAGACTTTCCCTGGATGTGAATGCGGTAAAATGCGCGAGCTATTATCATGTTCTGGGAGAAGAAATCCTGACGATTATGGAGGAAAAGGAGTTTCCGCCCCGGGCAAAGGAGCTTCTGACGGAATATTTTACTTATTTGCGGGATGTGAATAAGAATCCTTTAAGACATAAGGAAATAGCCGTGATTTACTGCTCCAATGTTGTAATAGAGACGGTGTATCCTCTGGCTACGGGAGGAGGAAAACCGGATTATGATGAAATCATAGATTCCCTTTTTCGGGATTTTCATGACAGGGGAATGTTTGACGACTGCGATATTACCTTAAGAGAGCTATGGATACTGCAAAACATATACAAGGAGGAAAAGCTCTATTATGACTTTTTGCGTTGAGAACGAAACGGATACAAAGTTTCCTTTTTCCGTGGAGGATACGGTGGAAGAAGTAGCTCTTGCAGTGCTTTTAGGCGAGAATTGTCCCTATGAAACCCAGATAAATGTGCTTCTTACGGATAACGAAGGAATCCGGGGTTTTAACAGGGAATACCGGGGGATTGACAAAGAGACGGATGTGCTTTCTTTTCCCAATCTTGATTTTGAGAGAGTGTCTGATTTTTCTATCCCTCAGGAGAAGGAAGCGGACTGTTTTGACCCGGATACGGGGGAATTGATTTTGGGGGATATTATTTTGTCGGTGGACAAGGTAAAGGAACAGGCCGAGGATTTTGGGCACAGCACGAGGAGGGAATTGGCGTTTTTGATTGCTCACAGTATGTTTCATCTGTGCGGATATGACCATATGACGGATGAAGAAGCCAAAGTAATGGAAGAAAAACAGGAAGCTGTGCTGACACAGCTTGGGATTACAAGAGATTAACGGAAGGATAAGTACAGATGAATCAGGTAGAAGTGAAAAAACGGCAGATAAAAAGTTTTTCATACATAATAGGGTGCATTGGCATTCTGCTTCTGGGTAAGCTGTTGGGAAACAGCGGTATTGCTTATCTGGCAGCGGGCTATGAGTGTTATTCCTTTTTCTTTATACTTTTGGGAAGCAATGTGCCGGATGCGCTGGGTAGGATGCTCAAAGGACGCAGCGCGAAAGGGCAGTACCGGAATGCGGCAAGGGTGCGCAGATATGTTATGCTGTTTCAGGTCTTTCTCGGGATTGTGGGAAGCGTTTTTCTGGCATTATTGGGAAATTTTGTGATAAGAAAACTGTTTTTTATGCCAAGGGCATCTTATTTGCCTATGGTGTTGGTTACGGCGTTTTTTCTGCGTATGGTGAGCGCCGTGCTGCAGGGATATCTGCAGGGCGAGGGGGATGAGCTTCCGGCTGCGGGAGCCTGTCTGCTCAGACAGATTTTATTTGTAAGTCTGGGATTTGTGTTTGGAAATCTGCTAAAAGGTTATGGGGTCAAGGTCGGCGCCCTCTTGGGACAGGAGGATTTTGCCGCCATGTATGCCGCTATGGGCGTTGCCGCGGCCATAGGAATTGCGGAACTTTTGACAGGGCTGTTTCTTGTGACTGCCTGCCGCATTAGCCGCCGGAAGGCAAAAAACGATGCTGCGGAGGGAATGCGGATCACGGATTCCTTTGGCAGGCTGGTAAGCATTTTGTACGGAAATATGTTGTGGGGAATTTTGGTACAGATCTTTGCAAGGATTCCCATATGGCTGGGAATCATATTCCTGCAAAAGAGGGCGGCTGCGGATTTGTCGGTTATTTCCTCCTATGGGGAATATTATGGAAAATATCTGGCAGCGGGAGCGGTTGTTGTGTTTTTTACGGATATTCTTCTCATATCGGCGGCATCAAAAGTATATGTCTGTCTGAAGCGGGACGAATGGAATTATGCCAAGACAGGTTTTCAGGGCGGTCTGCATCTGGCAGCGGTGCAGGGGTTGTATTTCGGAGCGTTTTTGATGGCGGTGAGCAGTCAATTGGCCGGGTTTTTGAGCGGAACCACTGTGGGCGAAGCAACGCAGAATCTGGCAACAATGATAGGAAACGGGGCGTTTACGGTATGTTTTCTGATCGTTGCGGGTTATTTTGCCAGACTTTTAATCCTTGGAAAGAGTCAGCATCTGGTGGTGGCGGGTCTTGGTATTATGAATGTCCTTTTTATTATTTCTACGGTACTCTTCTTAAACAGCGGAAATATGGGAGTGCTTTCTTTAGTGTATGCAGGGCTGATTGCTTCGGCAGCGCTTTGTGCGGTTCTGGGATTCTTTGCCTGTAAGCAGCTTGGTATGGGAATTGACTGGATTCAAACTTTGGTTCTGCCGGCAGGCGGGGCATGCATTTGCGGACTGATCAGCATGTTTTTGGGTAAAGCGCTTACTCCTCATCTGGGAAATATAACCGCAATCCTGATTTGTTTTGCATTATCTTATTTATTATATTGGATACTGTTGATTTTCCTGCGGAATTTCAGGGAGCAGGAGTTAAAAATGATTCCCGGCGGAAATTTAATCAAATCATTTGGAAAGATTTTGCAGATATACTAGCAGGAATTGTATAAATTTTGAAAAAAAGCTGATACTGATAGCAAGTAAAAAGAGCATGTTATGTGAGGGCTTATGAAATTTGTCAAAGGTATCAGTTTGTATGTTATATTCCCGCTTCTCATGCTGGGAACCGGGTTTGTTGCGGGGATAGAGGCGGATCGTTTCTTTTATCCGGGAGAAAGCTATGGGCGGATGGAAGGGAAGGAAAACTCACCCATATCTATGCAGGAGCTTGCAAAAGCCATGGATGACTCTCCTGTAAAAACCGACTCGGATAAGGCAGAGCATCTTTCAGCGGAAAATATTCCGGCGGAATATTTTCCGGCGGAATATTTTCCGTATGCGGATAGGAATGTGGTATCCGATACGGTGTCTTCCGGTGATTTGGCGGAGGGTTCCGGGGAAGTTTTTGAAGCGGCAGCGCTCTCGGAAAAGCTTTCCGTAGATACCAAGTATGTACTGGAGGAGACGGATACCATTACCCATGCCATCGTGGAAACTGTGGGGAAGCTGCCTCCCAAATATATAGGAATGGACAGACAGCAGTTTTTGAGTGCAATGGAATCCTATGCGGCTTATCCGCCTTTGAGCGAGAAGGAGCGGGGATTTATAGGGCTTGAGGTTTTGTCCTTTTCCAGAGAGAGAGTCGTAATACAGATGAATTACCGTTATCTGCAGCCGGGGAGCAGCTTCTATCTGGCAGTGCAGAATAACGAGCTTGTGGTTTATCTGGAGGACAAAGAAACGGTCTATATCAACACGGGGATTTTGCTGGAGGAGCTGCCGGAAGAAGTACAAAGACAGGTGATCCAGATGCTGTTTGTGGAAGACGAAGCAAGTTTGTATAATCTTTTGGAGGCATATACTTCATAGTGGAGATGTGAGAAAGCGAGAAGCTGTATGGGACAGAGAAAGATAGGGATAATCGGAGGAGGGGCGTCCGGCATGGCAGCGGCAGTCACGGCAGCCGGGCAGGGCGCTAATGTAACGATTTTAGAAGGAAATGACCGCATGGGCAAAAAGTTGCTTGCCACGGGAAACGGCAGATGTAATCTGGGAAATCTGGAATTGTCCGCAGACTGTTATTTTGGGGAAGACATTGCTTTTGTGGCGGACAGGCTTGCCGGGTTTAACACACAGGATACCGTTTCTTTTTTTCGGGAATTGGGGCTTATGATAAAAAGTAAAAACAATTATCTCTATCCTGCCTGTGAGCAGGCGTCCGCAGTGCTGGATGTGCTCCGCATAAGGATAAATGAACTGGGAATAACGGTTAAAACGGAGTGTAAGATTTGCAGGATCGCTCAAAGAGATAACGGAATCTGGGTATCGGACGGCAGGGAAGAGTATGTTTTTGACAGAGTTATCATTGCCTGCGGAGGAAAAGCCGCGAAAAATACCGGTTCTGACGGAAGCGGATATTTACTGGCAGAGCAGTTGGGGCACAGTCTGATTCCTACGGTGCCGGCGCTTGTAGCGCTTCGTTGTAAGGAGGATTATTTCAAATCCGTAGCGGGAGTGAGAGCAGACGCCTGTATTACATTAGGGCAGGAAAGCGGAGAACCCGTAAGGGAAAGAGGGGAACTTCAGCTTACGGATTACGGTATTTCCGGTATTCCCGTCTTTCAGTTGAGCCGTATTGCGGGCAGACAGCTGATGCGGCAAAAAGAAGTGACCGTACATATTGATTTATTGCCGGATTATACAAAAGAGGACTTACAACGCTTATACGAAACAAGAATTCTTTTGGCAGGGGACAAAACCGTGGAAGATTTTTTTACGGGAATGCTGCATAAAAAAATCATGCTGCTTTTTATCAGACTTGCGGGTCTGAAAGCAGGGACGCCCGTAAAGGAAGCCGCAAAAGATAAGATTTGGAATGTATTTTCCCTATGCAGTGATTGGAAAGTGACGGTAGTGTCAAGTAACCCTTACGAAAAGGCACAGGTCTGCGCGGGGGGTGTTCCCACCGGCGAGGTTACGGAAAAATTGGAATCCAGAAAGGTTCCGGGAGTATATTTCGCGGGGGAAGTGCTGGATGTGGACGGAAAATGCGGAGGGTATAATCTGCAGTGGGCATGGTGCAGCGGGTATCTGGCAGGCAGGGCAGCGGCGGAGTAGAGGATATAAAAACAGAGAGGAAAGCGTTATGCTGCGGATTCATCAGTTAAAAATACGGACGGACCATACAAAAGACCAGCTTCAGAAAAAGGCGGCAAGGGCTTTACATATTCCCGAAACGGATATTATCAGTATGGATATTCTGCGTAGGTCTTTGGATGCCAGAAAAAAGCCGGAGCTGTTTTTTTGTTATACCTTGGATGTGCAGATAAAAAATGAAGATAAGGTCCTGCGGGGGCTTAAAGGAAATGGCGGTAAGAATCAGGGAAATTTACAGATAGAAAAAGCGGAGACTGTAAAATATGTCTTTCCCCGGTGCGAAGCCCAAGCCCGCAAATTATCCCACCCTCCCGTGATTGTAGGTATGGGTCCTGCGGGGCTTTTCTGCGGATATTTTTTGGCGCTTGCCGGATACTGCCCCGTCCTTTTAGAACGGGGAAGGGATGTGGACGCGCGGATGAAGGATGTGGAAACTTTTTGGCGGACGGGAATTTTAGATACCTCTTCCAATGTACAGTTTGGAGAGGGCGGCGCCGGAACCTTTTCCGACGGCAAGCTCAACACCTTAGTGAAAGACAAGGATGGCAGAAACAGGGCGGTGCTTGAAACCTTTGTAAAGTTTGGCGCGAAGGAGTCTGTTTTATACGAAGCAAAACCTCATATCGGCACGGATGTGCTTGCGGGAATCGTAAAGGGAATGAGGGAAGAAATCATCCGCTTGGGCGGCACGGTGCGTTTTGAAAGCAGAATGACGGATATTCGTGTGGAAGGAAATAAGATAACGGGCATTGTAGTAAATGGGCAGGAAAAAATTCCCTGTGAACAGCTGGTTCTGGCAATCGGGCACAGCGCAAGGGACACTTTTTTTATGCTGTATGATAAAAAAATTCCCATGGAGGCAAAGGCTTTTGCGGTGGGCTTTCGGGTGGAACATCCCCAGAATATGATTAATTTCAGTCAGTACGGCAGGGAGGAAGCCGGAGACTTGGGAGCCGCCGCCTATAAGGTAACTGCCAAAACAAGCACGGGCAGGGGAGTTTATTCTTTCTGCATGTGCCCCGGGGGATATGTGGTGAATGCCTCTTCGGAGGAGGGGCATCTGGCGGTAAACGGCATGAGCTACAGCAGCCGGGATGGAAAAAATGCCAACAGCGCCATTATCGTGTCGGTCACGCCGAAGGATTACGGCTCAGAGCATCCTCTGGCAGGAATTGCTTTTCAGCGGGAACTGGAAAAAAAGGCTTATGAGCTGGGCGGGGGCAGGATTCCGGCTCAGAGGTACGGGGATTTTAAGCGTTGTGTGGAAGGGCAGATACCTTCTGTTGAAGATTTTTCCCTGCAGCCGCAGTGCAAGGGAGCCTTTGCATGGGCGGATTTGACTCCCATTCTTCCAAAGGAGTGCAATCAGGCGTTTGTGGAAGGGATGGAAGCCTTTGGAAGACAGATAGCGGGCTTTAACCGTCCCGATGCGGTGCTTCTCGGAGTGGAGAGCAGGACATCTTCTCCTGTGCGCATAAATCGAAGCGAAAACCTTCAATCCGATATTGCAGGGCTGTACCCCTGCGGGGAGGGCGCAGGCTATGCAGGCGGCATCACCTCTGCGGCAATGGACGGCATACGGGTGGCGGAAGCGATTGCGAATTTTATGGAATAGCGATTGACGTACCGGAAAAGGTGAAGTAAAATAAGTAATTGTATACAAATGATTTGCAGATTATGAAAAGGCATTAGGTTTGTACTATTGGGCGATAGAAGCGGGAATTCCGTATCAGGATCCAACATTAGAAATGCAGATAAAATATGCTGTAAATATGGGCATAGGCGAAATACTGCTTGAAAAAGGATTGGTAATTGCTGTATGTGGCGGAATTGTCCGTTTGCTCTTTGGATTGCTGTTAAAGAAACGCCAAAAGAAATAAAAGATGAGAGGACGGCAGTTAAGTGAGTCAGTTTAGGGAAGCAATCAAGGATAAAAAGCGTATTGTAGTGAAAATAGGGTCCTCATCCTTACAGCACAAGGAAACGGGGGATATGGATTATATCCGGTTAGAAAAGCTGGTGAGGGAGCTTTGCGATATCCGCAATCAGGGCAAGGAAGTGGTGCTAGTGACCTCAGGCGCCATTGCAGCGGGCAAAAAGGCTGTCAATCTGCAGGAAATGGACAAAGGAACACAGGCGGAAGCTATGGCTGTGAAGCAGGCTTGCTCCGCAATCGGGCAGGCGCGACTGATGATGACTTATCAGAAGCTCTTTGCCGAATATAATCAGGTAACCGCACAAATCTTAATGACGAAAAATACGATTGTGGACAATTTAAACCGCTATAATGCTCATAATACTTTTACGGAACTGTTACATATGGGTGTCATTCCCGTGGTAAATGAGAATGATACCGTGGCAACTTACGAGATTGAGATTGGCGACAATGACACCCTTTCCGCCATTGTGGCAGCCTTGGTGGGGGCGGATCTTTTGATTCTGCTTTCCGATATCGACGGGCTTTTTACGGATGACCCCAGGAAAAATCCCGATGCCAGATTTATCAGTCTGGTGGAAGAGCTCACCGATGAATTTATGGATATGGGGAAGGAAAGCACGGGGAGCAATGTAGGAACAGGCGGCATGAATACGAAGCTTGTGGCGGCAAAGATTGCCACGGGCTCCGGCGCCGACATGATAATCGCAAACAGTGCGGATATCGGGATTCTGCACAGGATTCTTGCAGGCGAGGAAGAGGGCACGCTTTTTGTGGCGCACAAGGACGAGAACTTTGACTTGCCGGAATTTGTGGCGAATCTGCATAATCAGTGAGGGTATACGGAGTGTAGATTATGGAAACCAGCAAAAAGAGCAGCCTGCGCAGGCAGATTCTCGCCTTAAGGGCAGATATTTCCCCAAAAGAGCGGAAAAAAGCGGAAATCCTTCTGACGGAACGCATCCTAGGGCATCAATGGTTTTACCGGGCGGAGATACTTTTGGGGTTTGTAAGCTATGGGACAGAAATCAGCATCTTGGAAATCCTAAAAGAAGCCCTCAGGCAGAAGAAAAAAGTGTATGTGCCCAAGGTGTCGGAAAAGAAGCCGGAATCGGATGCATCCGGGGAATCGGAAATGATATTTTACCGGATTTTCTCTATGGATGAATTGGTTCCCGGATATAAGGGAATACCGGAGCCCAAGGGGGATTCGGAAACCTATGTTTATCAGATGGAAAAGGATGCCAAGACCCTGCTTTTGATGCCGGGAGCGGCATTTGACCCTTTTGGCAACCGCATGGGGTACGGCGGGGGATTTTATGACAGGTTTTTAGCGGACAAAGAGGCTTTAAGGCTGTGCAGCATCGCAGTGGGCTTCAAGTGCCAGATGGTGGAGCAGATTCCTGTGGAAGAGCATGATGTGAAGCCTTATCAGATAATTTGCGTTTAGGGATAACATATAAGGAGGAAAGTATGGGTATATTGGACAGATTCAAGAAAAAGAAGGCTGCATCGGAGGGACCGCTGTATGTTTATACGGAAAACGAGATGGCGCAGTTTGAGGCATATATTGAGGAAAATTTCGGAAAGATTGAAAATGTGCTTCATGAAATCGTATCGCCGGATATTCATTGTGACATTCTTATGGTGCCGCCCACGGAGGAGGCTCCTTATTATAAATTGTTTACCATGGGAATGGGCGCATATGAGATGAATGTTCCTAAGGAGTTGAAGCAGTATGAGCTGGAAAGGGCGGAAATGGTAGTGTTTTTGCCGCCGGATTGGGACATTCGCTCCGGCAAAGAGGAAGATTATTGGCCGATTCGGCAGTTAAAGGTATTGGCAAGGCTGCCTCTACAATGCGATACATGGCTTGGTTTCGGGCATACCGTTTCCACGGACGAAAAGAATTCGCCCTATGCCGATAACACGAAATTCTGCAGCATTATGCTGTTATATGCCATAAATAATCGTTATGAAAGGCTGGATAATTTAAGGATTAAGGGAAAAGGAAAAATCAATTTTTATCAGATGCTCCCCTTGTATCAGGAAGAGCTGGAATATAAACAAAATAAGGATGCGGAAACGCTGCTTCAGTTATTTGATGATGAGGATATTCTGCCTGTCATAAATATAAAAAGGAAAAATTACTGTAATGAGAGATGATTACGGAAGCATTCGTTATTAGTCCGGATTTTACGATTGAAGATATTCATAAGATTAGAGAGCAGAATAATGAATGCATAAAAGACATGACAGTAGCGGAAATTCGTAAAGGAGAAGGAATATGACGAATTTGGAAGAGATGGGACAGCGTGCGGCAGCTGTCAAATATTTATTGCAGAAGGCGGATGCGGAGGAAAAAAATCATGCTCTAAAGGCGGCGGCGGATGCTTTGCTTAAAAAGACGGAGGATATTCTTGCAGCCAATGCGCAGGATGTAGAAAGAGGAGAGAAAAACGGTATGCACCCCGGCATGATTGACCGCTTAAGGCTGACCACAGAGCGGATTAAAGCCATGGCGGAGGGGCTTTTGCAGATTATGGAGCTTCCCGACTGCATAGGAGAGGTGATTGAGCGGTTTGAGCGCCCTAACGGTCTTATTATCGAAAAATGCAGGGTTCCCCTAGGGGTAATCGGCATTATTTACGAATCCCGCCCCAATGTGACTGCGGATGCCTTCGGACTGTGCTTTAAGACCGGAAATGCGGTTATTTTAAAGGGCGGAAGTGATGCCCTGTCTTCCAATATTGCCATTGTAAAAGTGCTGCAGGAAGCTTTAGAGGGCGCAGGAATGCCAAAGGATGCACTTCAGTTGATAGAAGACACGGACCGAAGCGTGGCGGCTGCCTTTATGAAGTTAAACCAATATGTGGATGTGCTGATTCCCAGAGGGGGTGCGGGTTTGATAAAGCGCGTGGTGGCGGACAGCACCATTCCCGTCATTGAAACCGGAACCGGGAACTGCCATGTATATGTAGATAAGGATGCGGATTTAGACATGGCGGTAAACATTATTTACAATGCAAAGACCCAGAGAATCGGCGTATGCAATGCCTGTGAGTCCATCGTGGTGCATAGCGCAATAAAAGAACAGTTCCTGCCAAAGCTGGCAAAGGCTTTGGCACCGAAAAATGTGGAGCTTCGAGGCGATGAAAGAGCCAGGGAAGTCCTTACGGAAGACTGTATTCCGGCAACGGAGGAAGACTATGGAACGGAGTATCTGGATTATATTTTGTCCATCAAAACGGTGGACTCCGTGGAGGAAGCCATTGCCCATATCAACAAATATAACACCAAGCATTCGGAATGCATTGTGACGGCAAATCAGGATGCCGCCAGACAGTTCTTAAAGGAAGTGGATGCTGCCTGCGTGTATGTGAATGCTTCCACCCGCTTTACGGATGGATATGAGTTCGGCTTCGGGGCGGAAATCGGAATCAGCACCCAGAAGCTCCACGCAAGGGGACCCATGGGCTTAAAGGCATTGACCTCTTATAAATATACTATATACGGAAATGGTCAGGTAAGACTGTGAAGTAGTAACCAAAATTCAAGCTGCAGATATAAAAACTTTTGAGCCTTCTTTTCGTCTATTATGATAGAGTTCTTTATTTTAAAGAATGTCTATTATAATGGAAAGGTGGATGGTTTGGATGAAAAGACAAAAATGGCATAACAGGTTTATGGTTGGAGTGGGTGCGCTTCTGGTATTTTGTATGGCAGGCTGTGGCAGTCAGGGGCAGTCAAACACCCGAACGGAAAACAGCATTCAGACAGCAGACGATTCTCAGGCAGGAAATGACATTTTGACAGGAAGCAACCGCCAAACAAAAGAGGGTGCCTTGGTGGGCGAGCCTGCTTCATATACTTTTGTGCAGAATTTCTCTTATGAGCTTTTTGAGCAGAACATAGAACAGGAAAATCCTGTGTTATCTCCGGTTTCCGCCTATTTTGCCATAGGGCTTGCGGGAATCGGCTCTGAGGGGGAAACGGCGGAAGAATTTAACGAAGTTTTGGGAGGGTCTTATGAAGAATTATCCAAAGACCTTATGGGCAGATTGCTCCAAGAAACGGATTTTCTTCAATGGAACAAAGATGCTTCCTCAAAAATAGGGGAACCTTCCGGGGAAACAAAGGATGTTCCTCAGAAAGACGGGCTTCAAGTAAGTATCGCAAACTCCGCATGGCTGGAGGAAGATTTTGGGGCAACATGCACCCGAACAACAGAAGGCGCCACTATGACGGAGAGGCTTACGGTAAAGCAGGAATGGCTGGACGATGCAAAGGATTTTTATAACGCGGAGATTGTGCAGACTGAGCTTTCCACGGTGGAAACGCAGGAGAGAATTAATACATGGCTCAATCGAAAAACCAATGGGCTGATTAAGGACTTTTTATCAGAGCCGCTGCCCAATGATACGCGTCTTGCCTTGTTCAATACGGTTTACTTTCATGGAAATTGGAAGAATCCCTTTGAAGCATATATGACAGGAGAGCAGGAATTTACCACAAATTCCGGGGAAAAGTTAAAAGTGGGCATGATGCAGATGTATTTTACCAGACAGCAGTACCTTGGAAATGACATAGCGGAAGGCGTGATTTTACCCTATCAGGGTGGAAGTTATTCCTTTGTGGCATTAAAGCCTGCGGGCGGTTCTTCTGTCCGGGAAATGTATGCGCAGCTTACACTAGATGAAATCAGCAGGATGATTGATGAAGCGCAGGAGATTGATATAAATTTACGGCTTCCAAAATTTGAGATTACTTATGAACAGAAGTTGAATGATTCTCTGGAAAATATGGGGTTAAAGCGGGCATTTGACCCTGAAAATGCGGATTTTTCCGGCATAGGAAATATATCGGAGGGACATAACCTGTATATTGATTTAGTACGGCAGAAGGCGGTTATCAGGGTGGATGAGGAAGGCACGGAAGCCGCTGCGGTAACGGAGGCTGCAATGGCGGACGGCGGAGTAATGATGATGGAACCGCCCAAGGATGTGTTTTTTGACCAGCCTTTTTTGTATCTGATTATGGAAAAGGAAACGAAGGTGCCCTTGTTTATGGGGATTATGGATAATCCGAAGGATTTATAATAAAACAGTAAAAGGAGATATGGTGCAATGCTTACATTTCAAAACGGAAATTCTGACAAATGGGGAATCCCTCAGGCTGCTATCAGCAAAATGGAGGAGCTTTTGTTAAAAAGACAGGTCCGCATCCATGGATATATGCTGTTAAAGGGGAAGGAGATTCTTGCCGAAAAATATTTTGCGCCATATCACAAGAATGACCTGCACCGCATGTATTCTATCACAAAGAGCATGGTGGCTCTTGCCGTGGGACTTCTTGAGAAAAACGGGATGATTTCCCTTGATGATAAAATCTGTGGGTATTTCCCGGAAAAGCTGCCTGAGGGCGGCGCCCATCCATGGTGCGAGGAAATGACCATACGGGATATGCTCACCATGCGCACCTGTTTTGCAAGCACCACCTACAAAAATTATGATTGGGACGATTGGGCGGAATCTTTTTTCAAGGTGGAGCCGGACCATGTGCCGGGGACTGTTTTCAATTACGATACCTCATCTGCCCATGTGCTCTGTGCTTTGGTGGAAAAGCTTACAGGCATGAAGATGTTAGACTATATGCGAAAAGAAATGCTGGATGAATTGGGCTTTTCCAAGGAAGCCTATTTGATACCCGACCCGGTGGGCGTATCCCAAGGGGGAAGCGGCATTATGTGTACTTTGGAGGATGTGGCAAGGGTTGCCTATTTATGCAATCATTATGGCACTGTGGACGGAAAGGAATTTCTGCCGGAGCAGTTCATGAGGGATGCCACCGCAAATCAGGTGCCCACGGATATTCAGCAAAAGTATGATGAACAGTGCGGATATGGATATTTTATCTGGAGAAGCAGGGAGGAAAGCTTTGAATTTTATGGCTTGGGGGGACAGCTTGCCCTCTGCTTTCCACAGTATGATATCTGCTTCATGACGATGAGTGATACCATTGGAAGCCCTGCGGGTTTGCAGATACTGCATGATTGCTTTTATGATAATGTATATCCGTATTTTGGAAAAATGAGAAAAACGGATTTAATGAGTGAGAAATCTGATAAAAAATATGCAGACAATGGAAGTCTTTCAAAAACAACAGAGGAAACGAAAGAAATATTAGTGAAGGCAGTCCCAAATGCCGATTCGTTAGAGGATATGGCAGAGAAGCAGAAAAATACTATCCTTTCTGAAACCGGGGGATGCACCTATCAGTTTTATCCCAATGCCATGGGCTGGACTCAGGTTACTTTTGATTGGGATAAAGGCATCATGCATTTTAGCATCCCGGCAGGCGATTTTACCCTTGCTTTTTCGGACACGGAGTGGAAACAGCAGAAGTTTTTAAACACAAAATATAATAGTGAGTGCCGCGGCATATGGAAGATGGGGCATTTTCTGTTAGAGTGTTATATTATTGATGAAGAGCAGGGCAATGTGCGCATGGATTTTGCGTGGAAGGACAGCCGCTTAAGCGTACATATTGTAAGCACAAACGAGCCGTTCTTTAACGCGCTGCACAGTTCTTTCCAAGGCTTTGCATCCGCGAAAAGAGAAGGATAAAAATGGTTGAAATGTGGTAATTCTTATCCTATCGAAATTACAGGCGGCTATGCAGAAAAGCTATAACAGGGGGCAAAATAAGGGTAAAAGATACATGGTTATGTCATCAGAACCTTACAGGGCAGGTTCTGTAGTATTTCCATATACTCTAAGGGGCAGAAACGCAAATCTGCCTCTTTTAAGTTTGACAGTTCTGACAGCAGGCGGCAGTCGGAAAAATTAGTATTGTATAAGTCGAGCCTTTTTAGATTTTTGCACACTTTTAAAAACGAAAAATCATCTACATAAATGTCATGGATAGTTAGTGCCTGAAGCTTGCCCATCCGCCCGATAACAGACCAATCATGGAGGTCAAAATAGTAAGGCGCAGGCGGGAAATGCTCTCCGGGCGGATAAATATAGATAAATTCTTCATCCGTAGTCCTTGCGGTGCCATATCGGGGTTCTATGGTCAAAGTCTTGATTTTGGAGATATCTTTGCCCCAATCATAAGCTGTGGCAGGCTCATGGTTAAAAGTTTCCTGAACTAACAGGGCAACCAAGGGATGGAGTGGAATGCCGTTTTCAGGGACAGGGCGGCACATGCCTAAATCCTGCATCTGATGGGGGAGCAGCGCAAGACGGCGCGGACTGTATTTCGGGCGGTATTCTGTAAAGGAAGGCTCCTCAACAGACATGGCTTCTTCATATTTGCATAAAAGTTCCCCAAGTGGCAGACATGGCTGCTGATTATTGGCATAGGCGGATGCCTGCGGCAGAGTGCGATTGGCGATGCGAAGCTCTAAGCTGTTTCCCGACCTATAGTAAAAATAGAGTTTTTCTCCGGCTAGGCAGGTGCCGTTTCCGAAGGAATCTTTCATGCGTTCCAAGTCAGTCCCTGCATTTAAGAGGATGCGTTCAATCTCTGCCGGACTGGTAAAGCGTTCTCCGCCGCACCAGCCGTAAGCAGCATCGCGAAGCATCTTTATCAAAAATTCCTCTGTATTGTCGGCATACTTTTCGTAAGCAATATAATCATAATCATCATTTATGCTGATATAGACAGGAGGATTCAAAATACCGTTCAAAAGGTCGCATTTCCGATATCCGGCAGACCAGATGCCTTGATTCTCATGCCAAATCAAGATATATTCTTCTGTGATGGCATTCCAATTTTCTATGGGCAGCTTACCCATATCCAAGTTTTTGGATAAAAACTGCCAGCACTGAAAATAAGGATTTTCGGCATATTCTGCTTGTAATCCCTGTTTTACCGCTTCTTGAAATTCCGACTTCCAATCATACTCTATGGCTTCTAAAATTCCCTCATAATTAGAATAGATTTCCTGCGGCTCTAAGAGCTGATTATAATGTGTATTGACCCTGTCTTTTCCATAAGCGGATAAGAAGTCGCGATAAGCCTGAGGCAGCAAAACGCCAAGCCGCTTTTCCGCCGCCTCGATTTCCTCTAAGGGAAAGCCCATATGCTTTGTATCACAGAAAAAGTCCATCAATTCCGAAAGAGAAAGATTGTATTTTATATCCATTGCACCATCTCCTCAATACTCTCAAAATTACCTAGGCGATTGCGAAACGAAGGCTTTCGTATGCCGAGTTCGGGCACAAATGCTTATTGCATAAGCATTGCATATTCCACAATGATGCTCTTCAAAAACAAGAGTTTCGCAAATGCCTATCAAAATTACCAAATGATATAAATATCTAAATCAACCCTAATCATTCTAACATACATTCCCTTGTCACACAATTCTGAAAAATTTTTTCGTATCCACTATTGCATTCTGCATATTTATATGATATCATAATGATATCAAGATAATTTAAAATACTTTCACACATTCAGAGGAGGAAAAGATATGGAAGAAAAAATTTTAAAAGGGAAAAAGAACGGTATGCTGGTTCTGCTGCTTTCCTTTGCGATTTATGCGGCGGCTATCGCCTGTCTGGTAATCGGGGCAAATATGGGCAATCCCGTGATTGTGGTTCTCTGCATTATCGTACTGTGTACGGCATGGCTGCTCTGGCCGGGGCTTAAGGTGATTGGCCCTCAGGAGGCTTTGGTGCTTACCTTGTTTGGCAAATATGTGGGAACCCTGAAGGAGCCGGGATTTTATTTTGTAAATCCGTTCTGCTCTGGGGTAAATCCGGCGGCAAAGACACGCTTAAGCCAGAGCGGGGATGTACAGGGCATACAGACACCAATGCAGGTGCAGGGGATGCAGACACAGGTGGTAGAGGTTGGTGCATCCAAGAAGATTTCCTTAAAGATTATGACCTTAAACAATAACCGCCAGAAAATCAATGACTGTCTGGGTAATCCCGTGGAAATCGGCATCGCCGTTACATGGCGGATTACGGACACGGCAAAGGCAGTGTTCAATGTGGATAATTACAAGGAATTTCTTTCCCTGCAGTGCGACAGCGCTTTGAGAAACATTGTGCGCATTTATCCTTATGATACGGCTCCCAATGTGGACACCACGGGGGATGGCGTGGCGGATGAAGGAAGCCTCAGGGGTTCCAGCGAGGTAGTGGCCTCCAGAATTAAAGAGGAAATACAGAGCAGGGTCAATGAAGCCGGAATTGAAATTGTGGAAGCGCGCATCACCTATCTTGCCTATGCGCCGGAGATTGCCGCAGTCATGCTGCAAAGACAGCAGGCATCCGCCGTTATCGATGCAAAGAAGATGATTGTGGATGGCGCCGTGGGCATGGTAGAATTGGCATTGGAACGCTTAAATGAGAACGAAATTGTGAAATTGGATGAGGAGCGCAAGGCGGCAATGGTGTCCAATCTTCTGGTAGTTCTCTGTGGAAGCCGCGATGCGCAGCCCATCGTAAATTCGGGCAGCCTGTATTAAGCCATGGCGGATAATACAAAGAAGCAGGTTCCGCTTAGGCTCTCTCCTAAGCTGTATGATGCCATTGCAGCCTGGGCGGAAGACGATTTTAGGTCTGTCAACGGACAGATAGAATATCTTTTGACAGAGTGCGTGCGCCAGCGCAAGAAAAACGGAAAGTATGTGTCCGATGAGCTGGATGTGCCGCCGGAACTGGATATTTAAGGCTTGGCTTTTGTTTAAATACTGTTAGTGTATAATTATAGTTGGCAAAAAAGGAAGCAGAGACTAAATCCCTACTT
>JAMPEY010000003.1:64396-159245 GCA_023664665.1 Lachnoclostridium sp. | reverse complement strand
TGGGTAATTCCTTACTGGCTGTAAGGGGTATTAACCATAAATATATTGTAGTAGTAGAGGAAAGAGGAAAAAATCTGTTATGTCAGAGGCTTTGATTTTAAGCGTTATTGTACCGGTATATAACGGTGAGAGATATCTTACAGATATACTTCGTAAAATATCACAACAGACATTTAAAGAATATGAGGTACTATTCATCAATGATGGTTCAACAGATGCATCCATAGATTTATTGAGAAAGGCTCAAAAAGAGGATGCCAGAATACGGGTTTTCAATCAGGATAATCATGGAATTTGTGCGGCACGCAACACCGGATTGAGAAATGCGCAAGGAGAATATGTAATATTCATAGATCAGGATGATGACTTTGATGCAGGCATGTTTGAAGATTATGTTCAAAAGATTACTGTTGATCATACGGATATGTATATTTTTGGGAAGCATTGTAAAACACTGGACAACGACAGGATTATTGAGGAAAAAGATGTCTGCCCGGATGATAAAATATGCTCAGGAAAACAGGAAATAAGTCCGTATGTAGTAAATATAGACGGTAGAAACATGCTCTTAACTGTATGGAATTGTATTTACAAAAAGGAGCTTCTTGACAGTAGGCAGATTATTTTTGATGAGCAGTTTACACATGGTTATGAAGACACAATGTTCAATATAGAAGCGGCTATGGCAGGAAGAAGCATTGGTATGTGCAGCAATGTGCACTATCAATATTTCATGCGATATGAAAGCAGCACGATTAAAAAGAAAAATCCATATTTATTACAAGATGTAACTTATTTTTGTGAGAAGTTGAAAAAGAAGATTGTAGAATATGATGCTGATTTGTTGGGTGAGTGTGACTTATATATCATTCGCTTTTTTACAAAAGTATATCTGAAAGAAAAGCCTCATGGATTTAAAGAAAAGAAAGTTCTTGTAAAAAATATTTGTGAAAAAAGGATATTGCAGGATGC
Source organism: Lachnoclostridium sp. (assembly GCA_023664665.1). Lineage (GTDB taxonomy): Bacteria > Bacillota > Clostridia > Lachnospirales > Lachnospiraceae > Acetatifactor. The sequence goes on along the minus strand of JAMPEY010000003.1, from coordinate 158,273 downwards.
CTGTGCAGGAAAATTGAAAAAAGCACAGATTAACAAGTTTTATTTTGAAATGCTAAAAATGTTTGCGGCTGGTGTAGCAAAGAAGAAATATTTGCAAACTTTGTTTCTGCTGGAAATTCTTGATATGGCAATGAAATGCAGGCGAAGATAAAAACAGACGAGTGTGGGTAGAAGATGGAAGAAACATTTAATCCTGTTAATGATCCATTGGTCTTGGAACAGTTAGAGAAGGATAATTATTTAATAGAATATGAGAATTGCGATAACGATTTGTGCTGTATCTATTTTTCAAGCCATGCAGTTTACTTTCCTGAAACCAGAGAAAATTTTATTCATGTGATCATAGAAAATGATCGTTTTGAGTGGTACAAGAAAAGAGTGCCAAATGTACAGAAGCATATTTTTCTTAGGGACATCCGAAAACAATTTTATGTGGAAGGGATTAACTCCAGATTAAACAGCATGGATTTATTGATTGAATGGTTGAAAAAGGAAACAGAGGGATACCATGTTACCACTCTTGGGTCATCAGCAGGAGGTTATGCATCTGCGGCAGCAGGAACAGCATTAGGTGCAGATAAAATTTATTGTTTTTCGGCACAATTTTCCCTTAGGGATGATTTTGCTTATCCGACAAAGGAGCTCTTGTTAAAACATGAAAGGGATCCGGAATATTACAAATGGTACAATATAGTCGACAGATTAAATAAAAATGTCATTTATGTTTATCCCAGTGACTCGGATTGTGATATTGTGCAAGCGGTTTTGTTAAAAAAGCAAGAAAAGGATAGAGAAGTCTGTGTTATCTCCATTAAAAGCAGCACGCACGGCGTTCCCATTTATCATTCCAGTTTGACAGCATTATTGTTAATGCCGACAGACAGAATCAGGGAATATTCCGGCGTAAGATACACTCCCTTCACATTTTCAGTAAAAATGATTGGGGTTATAAGAAGTGTATGTGGGTTATTTAAAGAATTTTTGCGAAAAGCTTATATAAAATTAAGAGCCTTAAAGAATAGACATAGGAGAAATAAAGCATGTTGCTTGTATTTTTATTGATAATAGAATTAATTCTATTATTCATGGTATATGAAATGAATAAAGCAGATTTCGTTACACCGGCAACAACATCAATTGTCGTGTTCTGTGTTGCAACATTATTTGCTGCTGTGGGAAACGCTTTGTGGAAAATAAACTTTTCGTACAAGACAATGCTTATCATTATATCAGGGTTATTGGCAATGGCGGGAGGAGAAGGAATTGCCAGAATAAGATTCAGAAAAAAACTCCGATTAAGACGGAATCTGGAATACAGATGTGAGATGGATAGAATAGAAATTGAATGCTGGAAGTCAGTCTTGGTGATTGGTGTTACTGTGCTTCTTACGATGTTATATGCAGTCGATATATTGCGAAAAGGAGCAGATCTAGGGAATATGGGGCTGGGGGCTATTAATGCAGTGAAAAGAGCTCAAAATGTTTCCACAAGTCCGATTTTGCGGCAGGGAATTAAAGTTGTAATGGCGTCATCTTTTGTCAACCTTTATATTTTTTGCACAAATATTATATCAGGAAAAAGGACTAAAAAGGATTTTATTTACCTGATTCCTGCAGTATGCGCATGCATATGCTCTGTTTTTACGGCTGTGAGGACGGAAATTTTTCGTGAATTAGTTGCGTTCATATCTATTTATTATATTCTTATGCAGGAGAAGCGCGGCTGGAAACAGGGAGCCACAAAGAAGATTTTAAAAAAAGTAGTTATTTTGATGCTTGTGGCTTCCTTATTTTTTACAGGTTTAAGAAATATTGTAAAAGATAGTGAGCTAGCCACTAACAAATTGTACAACACATTTGAATATCTTGCATATTATGCGGGTACGCCGATTATTGTTCTGGGCATCAAAGTAGATGAAGGAATAGAAAATTATGGTTCCGATATATGGGGCGGATATACTTTTTATCCTACTTATGGGGATCTTGCAGATTTTGGAATGGTAGACAGTTCAAAGGTTTTGTCAGGTTCCGTAAATGCTATGATCAGCAGGGATGCCGGAATTACAGCAAATGTGGATACGATTTTGGGGTCTCCCTTGTATGATTTTGGGCTAGTTGGCATGATGATATATATTATGATAGTGTATTATATTATAAGCGCTTATTATTTCAAACATATAAAGTATACTGAAGGTTCCGTTAGACGAAATAAATACCTTGTGATCTATTCTTTTATTTATGCCATACCGGCAATGTCATATTATGCAAATCTGGCAGGAAGATTTATTACGATTTACTTTTTTATAACATGGCTGTTGATAAAAATAATTTATGATTTTTACTTTTCTTATAAAATAAAACTTAAATAAAACCTGATGATAAAGGGGAGAAAATGGGTGTCAGACGATAAGAAAAATAAAGTGATAAAAGCAGGAATAGGTTTTCTCGTAGGAAATTATCTGATTAAGGGGATTTCCTTTTTAATGACACCTATTTTTTCGAGACTGCTACAGCCTAGGGATTTTGGAATATTCAGTTCGTATACGGCATATGAGTCTATGTTGTATTTGTTTGCGGGGTTGACATTGCATTCATGTTTAAAAAATGCAAAGTATAGGTATAAAGATGATTACGAGAACTTTTGTTTGAATTGTTTGTCAGTTGCGGTTCTAAGCAGTCTGTTTTTGGCGGGCATTGTCCTCTTATGGAATAAACAGCTTGTTCAAGTGACAGGGTTTTCAAAGAATATTCTATTTCTGCTTGTTCTGCATAGCTTTGCTACGGCAATATGCACATTTTATAATACATATGTGAGCTTAGAGTATAACGCTAAAAAATACTTAAAAATTGCCTTTTTAAATGCAGTTTCCAATATGATGCTTTCTTTATTTCTCATTCTCTTTTTTTTTGAGGAAGACAAATATGTTGGAAGAATTATAGGGACTGCTTTTCCGCTGATTGTAATAGCATTGTTTATTTTTGCAGGATTCTTTTTTAGGCACAAATTGAAATTAAGAAAGGAATACATCGTTTTTGCGTTGGGATACAGCCTGCCCATTATACCTCATGGACTGTCACAGGTGATTCTTGGTCAGGCGGACAGGCTTATGATCAAGGAGATGGCAGGATCAACGGAAGCAGGAATTTATAGTCTGGGCTATACACTTTACACATTAATATTTCTTGCTGCCAATTCCATAGGAAATGTTTGGGAACCTTGGTTTTATGAAAGAATGAACGAAAAGGAATATGCGCCCATAAAGCATAATTCTATAATACTGATCAGCGCAGTTGCAATAGTCACTGTAGTTGCATTTATGATTTCACCGGAATTAATTGAAATTTTGGGGGGAGAGGGTTACGAAGAAGCAAAACGAATGGTAATACCTATTATATTAGGAGGTTTTTTTTCATTTCTTTATACAATTCCGGCAGGAGTAGAGTATTTTTATGGAAAAACAAAACTAATTGCTGTCGGATCTGTTCTTGCAGCGGTGATTAATATAATCCTAAATTATTTATTTATTCCTTTATATGGATATCATATGGCAGCTTATACAACAGCAGTTACTTATTTTTTATATTTCTCTTTTCATTACCTGTTTTCTATATTAGTGAATAAAGGTCGTTGCATTTTCAATTCTAAGGGGATCGGTTTGATCATAGGCATTCTGCTCCTGTGTGCGTGGCTGGCAGACTGTCTGAGGAATGAAGCGCTGGTGAGGTGGAGCATTGCAGTTGTTTTGGGGGTATTGTTTGTGATATCAGTCTGGAAATTTATTTTTCCGGTCTTAAAAAGGAAAGAAGTCAGGGAGGCATAAAATGGAAGAACTATCCTTAAGAGAAATTCAGAAATGTTCCTTAAATATTTTGCTTGAAATAGATCAAATATGCAGAAAACACGATATAGAGTATTTTTTATATTTTGGGACGCTTATTGGAGCGGTTCGTCATAAAGGATTTATTCCATGGGATGATGATATTGATATTGCATTAAAAAGAAAAGATTATAATAAACTGCTTCACTACATGTCATTAGAAAGTAAATTCAGGGTTGTAAATTATGAGACAGATGTGGAATGTCCTTACACTATTACGAGAATCAGTGATGATAACTATATAATGGTATCGCCTTATGGCAGTGACTACAGAATAGGAACATTCGTAGATGTGTACCCGATAGATGGTCTGGGAAGTGATCTTAAAGAGGCCAAAAAGCTGATGTGCCGTGCAAAGAGGTATGCTAGTGGATACCATAAAAGTTGCGAAAAAAATGTCATTGGAATGTGCTTTGATCTGCACCGTAATATAAGAAAAATATATGCGCTTATGACATATATGATACCCAAAATCAGGGGTAGAGAATATTATAAGAAGAATATGGAAAAATTGGTACGGACATATGACATGGAAACATCGCAATATATCGGATATCTGGGAGACACAGAGATGGTGATTCTTGAAAAGAAGGATCTGGAGCATAGTATGGATATGCAGTTTGAAGGGCACATGCTTAAGATACCACAGGAATATGATAAGAATTTAACAAAACAATACGGAGATTATATGAAACTTCCGAAGGAAAAGGACAGGATTGCACATCATTTTTACAAAATATATAAAGTGTAGCTTTTATATCAATAGGTGCTGGAAAAGAAGGTTGTGGGAGGTATCTTTATGAAAAAAGGAAGAAGATTCGGGGGGGGTAAAACGCTGATTATTTTTTTGACAGTGATTCTTTTTACAGTTTTAGCAGGACTGTTGTATTGGGATGATAAGCAGCGCAGGATTAAATCAGAGGAATTAAGAATTTTGGCAGAAGAACGGCGGAAGGAACAATTTGCGGAAGAACAGCAATTGGCGGAATTGGAAAAGCAGGATAGTTTTTATCAAAAATTGTCAGATGGATTTGATGTAAATATTCTTGTAGTTGGAGATTCTATTGGCGCCGGTACGGGAGCAAGTGACAATCTGTCTGCATGGTTCAATTTATTGACAAGCTATCTTGAGGAAACATACAGTGTAAAAGTTTTATTAACGAATATTTCCATGGGCGGAAATACAAGTTATGCCGGATATGTACGGACCATGTATCTGGAAGATGAAACGGAATACGATCTGGCTGTAGTCTGCTATGGACAGAATGACAGCACAGAGGATTTTTCCTTGTATTATGAAAGTATTTTGAGAGCAATAAAAAATAAATATAAGAAGTGTGAAATTATTTCGATATTAGAAAGCTCACAACGGGAATATACAAAGAAGATGCTGGAAATACAATCTCTTTGTGAAGCATACCAGATTCCCATTGCGGATACCATTGCCGGATTTGCAAAAAGCAGTTATGTGTACAGTGATTTAACAGATGACGGAGTGCATCCGAATGATTTAGGATATAAGATATATTTTGAAACAGTTAAAGATGTTATTGATAAAGGCGTAAATGAGTATCGTCCATACGGTAAATGGGAGACAGGACCTGTAAATGAGAATGTTACCTGTTTGGATCATTTTGCATTTTTCCCTGTAGAAGATTTTGAAAAGACAGATGATAATACCTATTCTTTAAATATTTCCAGCCCGATGGCAGTACTGGGGGTGGATTATATATGCCGGACAGGGGATAACAAAATGGAGATTTATATTGACGGACAAAAATATGTTGATTCTATGACACCATATGATCATGACTTTATGCAAAGGCGCATTTTTATAGTATCTGAGATCTGCACGATTCAAGAAGAAATAAAAGTTGTGTTTGAAAAGCAGGAATCGGCGGAAGGATTTAAAGGTATTGCATTGAGTTGGTAAAAATTATTGAATGAGGTAAAAGGCATGTCGAATAATCGTATTGCATACATAGATTGGGCCAAGGGAGTTGGAATGCTTTTAATAATGCTCGGCCACATAAACGAATTATCAAATCCGATAGTTACATGGGGGGATTCGTTCAAGATAGCAATCTTCTATATTATCAGCGGTTATTTATTTACGCTGAAGAGAGGAAAGTATCAATCAACCAGAGAATTTGCCTTAGAAAAATTAAAAACATTTGGAATTCCGTACATTGTATTTTCAGCGGCTGCCATTGTCATTGATACCATATATGGCATTTATAAGGGAAAAGCTATAACTGATGTCCTGCTTAAAGATATTTATGCGGTGTTTTCATTAAGAGGAGTTTCCACGCTGTGGTTCCTTCCGTCTTTGTTTATTGCAGAAATACTCTGCTTTTGGGTTATCAAGAAAAAAGTAAAACAGCAAATCGGAATTGCGATGATTATTTTTGCGGTCGGAATTGTGCTGCATCTGGGAAATGCCTGTATTAATTCAGTGGAGCATCCTAATGAACTGTTATTGTTTGTTTCCTATCCGCTGGCAGTTTTTGAAAAGAGCATTGTAGCTTCAGGATTTTTCTTTTTCTCAGCAAAATTGACAAGCAGAATACAAGAACTGACGGCTGCAATATTGGTCTTCGGGGGGGTGAATATTGTACTATCACAGCTTAATTGCGGGATTGATTTCAATAATCTGCAATATGGAGATATTCCGATTTTATTTTTTATATGTGGAATTTTGGGCTCTTACAGTATCATTGGATTGTTAAAATGGCTGGAAAGCAAAAGGCTGAAGTTGCACTATTTGAATTTTTTGGGGACTAATTCTCTTTTCATCATGTGTACTCATCTGCCTCTTTATATTGCTCAATGTGTCAGCTTTATTGTCAGAAAAATACTGCCGGCTGATTCTATGGGAATAGGCTATTATGCATATAGTTTGTGCTGTTTAATTTTGTTGTCGATCATAGAGTGGATACTTTTGAATGTGTGGAATACCGCTAAAAATTGGCTGCAGGGGAATGGCAGGAAAAGCTATTAACAGAAAATAATTTTGAAAGGGGACTTTTATGAAAAGCATATCATTTAACAAAATTAGAGACCTTAAAAAATATATAAAGGAGATGGATTATTATGCAGGGATTGATTTTAGCGGCCGGTATGGGGAAGAGGCTGAAGGACTTAACTCAAAATAACACAAAGTGTATGATAAAGGTTAACGGAGTGACTCTGATCGAACGCATGCTCCGCCAACTGGAACGGCTGCATCTCTCCCGTGTTGTCATTGTTGTCGGTTATGAGGGAAAGAAACTGATTGATTATATTGACAGATTGGGAATCCGGACTCCAATCTGTTATGTGGATAATCCTGTTTATGACAGGACAAATAATATATATTCGCTGTCCTTGGCAAAAGAATATCTTTTGAAGGAGGATACTCTTTTGCTGGAATCAGATATCATTTTTGAGGATAGTGTACTGCAGATTTTAATGGACGATTCGCGACAGACACTGGCGCTGGTGGACAAATATGAGAGCTGGATGGACGGAACATGTGTTAAGATCGGAGAAGATGATTCCATAGATTCTTTTATTCCGGGTAGGAAGTTTGTATTTGAAGATATCCGGAACTATTACAAGACCGTCAATATTTATAAGTTCAGCAGGCATTTTTCGGAAAAATATTATGTGCCCTTTCTTGATGCATATTCCAAGGCGTTGGGCGACAATGAATATTATGAACAAGTGCTGCGGGTGATCACAATGCTTGATGATCCGGAAATCAAGGCAAAAAAGCTGACCGGACAGCTTTGGTATGAGATAGATGACATACAGGATCTGGACATAGCGTCCTCTATGTTTGCGGATGATGCGGATGAAAAGACGGCCGGCATTCAGACACGGTATGGGGGCTATTGGAGATACCCGCATCTGCTGGATTTCTGTTATCTTGTAAATCCTTATTTTCCGCCGCAGAAAATGATGGATGAGTTGAAAGCCAGCTTTGAAACGCTACTTACACAGTATCCGTCGGGTATGAAGGTAAATAGTCTGCTTGCGGCCAAGAATTTTGATGTTCATAAGGAGCATATTCTGGTTGGAAACGGAGCGGCTGAGCTGATCAAATGCCTGATGGAAAGCCTGACGGGAAAGATTGGTTTTATACGCCCTACATTTGAGGAATACCCAAATCGATGCAAGGAAGCAGACAGGGTCGTTTACAATCCGCAGAATGAAAATCTGGCATATAAGGCAGATGATCTGATTCAATATTTCGACGGAATGGGGATTGATACCTTAATTCTTATCAATCCGGATAATCCAAGCGGAAACTATATTGAGAAAGCGGATGTCCTACGCATAGCAGGATGGTGCGGTGAAAAGCAGATCCGTTTTATTGTGGACGAGTCTTTTGTTGATTTTGCGGAAGAGAAAAACGCTACACTTATTGATGAGGAAATCATACATAGATACCGGAATCTCATCATTCTGAAATCTATTTCCAAGTCCTATGGCGTTCCGGGGCTGCGTCTGGGCATCATGGTGTCTGCTGATGAAGAACTGATCGCCTGTATGAAAAAGGAAGCAGCCATCTGGAATATCAATTCCTTTGGGGAGTTTTATATGCAGATTGCGGAAAAGTATAAGAAGGATTATACGGATGCGCTTGAAAAAATAAGAGCTGCCAGAAGACAGCTTTCCGATGAATTGGCTCAAATTCCGGGAATCCGGGTTGTGCCGTCACAGGCGAACTATTTTCTGATCGAAATCACGAATGGGATTACGGCAAAAGAGCTGACCCAGACGCTGCTTCTGCACTACAATATATTGATTAAAGATTTGAGTGAAAAGATTAAGCTGAGAGGAAGACAGTTTGTACGCATTGCTGTCAGAAACAGTGAGGATAACGGTAAGCTGATAGATGCCTTGAAGAAGATAATGTGCAGGCTATAGAATCGTAGGAAATATATGGAAAATTCTGATGAAGTGGGGAAGAGCAGTAAAGAAGGCAGATAGGAGCAGATATGAGGATTGGTATTTTAACACTTTTTCATGGTAATGATAATTGGGGAGGCACCTTGCAGGGAGCGGCACTGAAGATGCTTCTGGAGACATGCTATCCTTCGGCACAGGTAGATCTGATTGATTATCGTTCCAATGAGAATATTATCTATCCAACTATAGTGAAACAGGCAATGCAATATGGACCATATGAGATTTTGCGTAAAGGTGTGGATATTGCCGGAAGGAAAATAAAGAATCCCCTTGGAGGAAGACTGAAAAACAGGAAAAGATTATTTCGGGAATTTCGGGAACAATACACCACGAACAGACATATTTATACAGATGATGCTTTTGAAGAGCTGGAGAGAGACTATGACTGCCTGATCTGTGGGTCGGATCAGATTTGGAATCCTAATGTAGCAAAAGCAGGGTATTTTCTGAAAGGTGTGGAAGGTTCCTGCAGGAAAATATCATATGCGGCAAGTATTGCGAGAGATGATCTATCTCCTCATGAAAGAAAAGTGATGATTCCTCTGATCAATGAGTTTGATGTGATTTCTGTCAGAGAACATACGGCAAAAAAGATACTGGAGAAATACCTTACTCATGGGAAGAAGGTGTATGAAGTACTTGATCCTGCTTTGATGCTGTCAAAAGAAGAATGGCTTAGGATTGCAGGAAAGAAAATGCAGGAACAGGATAAATACGCAATAGCTTTTTTCTTTTCAGACAGCCTGCGGTATCGTAAGGAAATCGAAAAATATTGTTATAGGAAAGGGTTAAAACTGAAATTTATACCTTTTGCGGCAGAAAAATATATTAGAAATGATGAAAAAGGAAACTGTGAACATATTTATGACATCGGGCCGGCAGAGTTTATACAATTATTTTCCGGTGCAGACTGCATTTTTACGGATTCTTTTCATGGTATAGTATTCTCGCTTCTTTTTGAGAAAAGCTTTTGTGTATTTGAACGGGATACGAACACAAGGGTTTCTAAGAATTCCCGTATTCGGGATATTCTGAATAAGTTTAAGCTTGAGGAAAGACTGATCTGTGATATGACGAAAATGACATTTATTATGGACAAACCTGTTGATTACAAGGAGGTGAATTCTCTGCTGGGTCAATATCGCAGGGAATCCTTACTCTTTTTAAAGCAGGCAGTATCGGTGGGGCAGACAGAAGTATCGGATCGGTCAAAGCAGCCGGACAGGGGGGGCAGACCTGTAGGCAGAATCGACAGTTTGACTAAGGAAGAATGCTGCGGCTGTGGGTTATGTGCTGATATTTGTCCTAAGAATTGTATTAAGCTAATTGCGGATGATGAAGGGTTTTTCTATCCGGCGATTAACGAAGAGCAGTGCATTCACTGCGGATTGTGTCAGAAGGTATGTAAGGAAAAGAATATAAACTTTAAAGGGGAATATGCCCACGCCTATATCGGATATAACAAGGATGAATCTATTAGATTAAACAGTTCGTCAGGCGGATTATTCTTTGAACTGGCGAGAGCTGTGATTCAATCAGGGGGGGTAGTTTATGGGGTATCGTTTACAGAGAATTTCAGCGCTGCCTGTCGAAGTGTGGAGACAGAGGAAGAATTATTTTCTTTGATGACATCCAAGTATGTGCAGAGTGATCCTAATATTCCGTATGAGACATTGATTAAAGAGCTTAGATCAGGTCGAAAAGTTTTGTTTTCAGGGACGCCCTGCCAGACGGCAGCCGTGGCGGAGCTGGCAGCAAGGCGTGGTCTGCGCAGCAATCTGTATTTGATAGATGTGATATGTCATGGTGTTCCTTCGCCGGGAGTGTGGCAGTCATATCTGGATTATGTGAAAAAAGACAAGCAAATAAAATCAGTATCATTCAGAGATAAAAAGAACAGCGGTTGGTATGATTATTATTTAAGAATAAAATATGCAGATGATAGTGAAATGCGCGAAAGCCATGCACTGAATGCTTATATGAGGACTTTTTTATCCGATGGGAACCTTCGCTTATCATGTTATCACTGCCCCTTTAAAGGGGAAAATTATGCCTCGGATATTACATTGGGGGATGCATGGAAAATAGAAAAAGAATTTTATAAATGGGCTGATGATAAGGGAACTTCTCTATTCATTGTCCATACGAAAAAGGGAGAAGAGCTGCAGGCACAGATCAGAAGTACATTTGTATCCAGAAAAACGGATTATGACAGATGGCGGATGATGAATCCTGCTTTAGAACATTCTGCATCGTATCCGATATTCAGAAACAGTTTTTTTAGGAAATACAAAACTATGCCGCCGGATAAATTCTGGAAAGAAGAAAAATTGGTTCCTCAAATGATAAAGCTCCGGTATGTAATAAAGAAAACCTTAAAAATACTGCATGCCGATAAATTAATAAGAAGATATGGATAATGAAGAGAATATGGACATTGCGCATTAGGATGTGATGTGTAGATCCTGTGTCAATTTCGCGTTTTTATTAAAATCAGGATTCCTCCGAAAAATGCTATTTAAGGGTAATGTTTTGATAAAAAAGAAAAGTAGTAACTTCAGGACAGAAATGTAGAAATAAAAATCTGTGAACCGTTCTCAGCCTTTGTTTTCCAATGCGGACAAAATCTGTAGGCGGATTTCTTCGGGAAAATCTTCGCAGATCTGCTCTACTTGCGAGAGCATTTCCTTGTGCATTTCCAATCTGCCCTTTGCCTTACCTGCGGCAAGCCCTTTTGCTTCACCTTCAGCAAGCCCTTTCGCTTTGCCTTCCGCAAGACCCTCGGCAAACCCGTCCTTATGTTCATTCTGCAGCAGTTCTTCAAACAGCATATAACGACCTCCTATCTCCCTGTCGGCTTTGATCGCCTTTACCGATTCCTGCAGTTTCGCCACGAATGCATCCCCAAAATCCGCCGTGCTCTCCTTCAGCCCCGCAGCGGCGTACTTTAGGAAGTTGGCCAACTGAACAGGCACTTCCTCTGCATTGCGTCCCTTTGTGCTGAGGAACACCGTGTGGCTGCCGTCGGAATAGCAGTAACTTTCATCCTCTGCAAAGACATGTTTCAGCGTGTAGCGGTATTTTCCTATCCCGAAAGGGTCAAAGTCGCAGATGAACAGTACATAGCAGTCAGGCAGAACCTCATAAGGGGTGCCGGACAGCAGCAGTTCCATATCCATTTGGGAGTGGTAGTAGCGGACGCGCTTCTCCAAAGCCTGACTTGCTATCTGCATCTCCACATTGAAGTGGGTGTGGTGTTCGTCCCTTGCGTACACATCGAGGCGAACGCCCCTGTATTCGGGGTGGAAGATGATGCTTTTCTCGGTGTCGATTTCCACCCGTTCGATTTTCAGACCCAGAGCCAGTTCCAGAAGCTGCCTGCAGTTCTCCGGGTCGGACATGACGGCGGCGAAGAGAAAGTTGTCTTTCAGGGTAAGCTCTTGTAGGGTCCTACGGTGTGTGGGACTTTTCTGTACGGTTTTTCCCTGCACAGGCGTTTTCCGCATGGCTTTCTTTTGTGTATTTGTTTGCATAAGTTCCTCCAATCTCAGAGGAATCCTAAGAAGATAGTAACACGGATACAGAAGGGGAGTCAAGGGAAAATCAGAAATCTGAGAAATCAAAGCATGAATTTGCCCTTAGCGTATTGTTACCCCGATTCCGAGATTCTGGTGACTCCCACATAGATATCCGAAATTTCATACCAGATAGCGTAGTCCGTGACCCCTGTCTGGGGCAGCCCGAATATGCCTTGGAAAATGCAGACGGACTCTGACCACTCCGTATATACCGATTCGTGGCTACAGGGAATTTATATTGGACAAGCTGAAGCTGGTAATCAGAATAAAAGGAAAGTATGCGTATGAAATAATAGAGAAACAATAGTTTAACAATAAAATCTTAAAAAAGTATTGCGCTTGAATAATTTCCAACAATTCATTTAAGTCTCTGGCAGGAATCTGTTCCTTATTATTGGCGATGATGCAGCCGCCGTTTCTCGTCAGCCAGATTTTTGTAGAATTTGCATTGGGCTTTCCCTTCGTAATATGAACATGAATAGGCTCATTATTCTCATTAGACCAGAAGAAAACCTTATAACTTCCAATGGTAAAGAGGCTAGGCAATCTGCACACCCCCATTTGCGCCATATTTATAGAATAAATGGGCGTTACTCCGCATCATTTGTTCAAACAGCTCCATTTCATCTTCTGAAAAGCCTTGTCTTATCAACCATGTATAGGAAGGCAACTGGCATCTTGCAGTGTCAAAACCATCTTCCGTAGGACGCTCAAAATGGACTTCCACCTTTTGGATTCCATCTTCTTCAAAAATCTGTGTATGCACAATCTCCGTGCCGTCTGCCAAAGTTATATAAGGATATATCACAAGCCTCAACTCCTTTTCATTTTTATTGTATTCATTATAACAGATAAAATTGTAAAAGTCATTAAAATTCTCTGTCAACGCTAACGCTTTAACATATGTAATTTGCAAAGTCTTGATTCTGAAACAATACGAAAACGGACTCTTGGATTGTAGCCCGTTTTCGTATTCCTGTCAAGCTGAAAATCAGCCCGTCTTAATTCGGTTCCGAGATTCTGGTGACTCCCACATAGATATCCGAAATTTCATACCAGGTAGCGTAGTCCGTGACCCCTGTCTGGGGCAGCCCGAATATGCCTTGGAAAATGCGGACGGACTCGGCAGTGGCAGGACCGTAAATGCCGTCCGGAGTAATGGTGGGAATAGCAGGATAGTTGCGGGCAATGCGGTTTATCTGGTTTTGTAACTGCTGTACTTTTTCCCCGGAGGAGCCTACGGTCAGGTCATAGCCGGGATAGGAGGAAGGAACGCCGGATATAATGTCCGCAGTATTAATATACATATCATTCCCGAAATAATAGCGGATAATTTCGATGGCGGAATATCCCTCATCCCCCAGATATTTGGAACCCCACTGGCTTAACCCGGAACAGGTGACGCGCCTTCCGTCGCAGTAAGAGGTAAAAATCGGCTGCCGGACTCCGGGGCGGGACAGATAGTTTGCAAAGATGGTGTCCACAAGCCGGTCGATGTTTTCGTAAATATTACGCCCGTATACCCATTTCTGGTCATAGGCGGTGGAGGAGGTTATGGTGAAATCATAGCCCTGATTGCGATACCATTCTGTATACACCCGGTTTAAGGTAAAGGACATAATGACCAGAATATTGGCATACAGGGTGCTCTCCGGCCATGTGGAGTAGATTTCACTGGATGCTACATTTTTGATGTAATCCTTATAACGAACCCAATAATTGGTGGCGGTAGGGTCGGAAGGAACGCCGTCATGCACAATAATGTATTCGGGAATCACCACGCGGCTCAGTACAATTTCGCCGCTTTCGTCTACAGGCTTGATTTCCTCTTCCGGAATTTTTGGCGGAAAATCGCCGAATAAAGTATGGACGGGAATAGTTACGATTTTTTCTTCCCCCGAGGGCGTCAAGGGCTCCATCCGGATGGGCTGTATGGAAAGTTCATCTGCAAAGATTTCGGAACCGGACACCAGAACGGATTCATAATCCGGTGCAGTCACGGTGATATTGTATTCCGAATAAGGCTGGGCGTCGGGGTCCGGCTGCATGGAGAGTTCCAAGGGAGGCGCGGGAAGGTCTACAATTTCTGTCTGGCCGGAACTGTCTGTGGTCAGGGTCATGAGGGGAGCCTCCGGGTCGCCGCTGTAAGATATGGTGACCGTTGCATTTTCTATGGGAATCATCCCCAGAGAGGATACAACATTGATTCTCAAAGAACCGGAGTAAACGGAGGAGGATTCCTCCGGCTCCTGAGCAGCTTCAAGAAAATTGGAATTCATATTAGGCATGGTTTCGTCTTTCTGTTATTTTCATTACTGTATCTATATGCGGGAAGAGGGGATTGCGTGACTAGGAAAAGGCAGGGCATTCATTCTTTCTGATAAAGACGAAAAAAGAGATGCCCTGCAGTGGATTATGTACCATTATAACGGTCGAACCGATTGGGAGATAAAAGAAGATTTTAATAAAAAGTGCTTACAGTGCAGCGGTAATCATTGAGGTTACAATCACTGCAAGGATGCCTCCGATGGAGGAGCCGATCAGATTTACCACCAGCTGATAGGTCCAATCCACCTTTTCGCCGTTTTTGTTGGGAATGGGAAGCAGTGCAAACCATACGCTGCTGAATACGGAACGCATAGCATTCATGCTGAATCCCGTGGAGTTTAAGGAGAGAGCCAGAAGCGCCACAGCCCCAAATCCTACAATTCCTATTAAGAGGGGAGATGCGCCCATGGTCAATGAGGGCAATGCGATGCCATAAGGTGCGGTATCAGCGCCTGTTGCCATGGTTAATGAGGTCTGCGCCCCGGCAATTCCGATAAATACGAGGAAAAGGAAGAGGAAGGTTGCCAGCACCTCCTGAACAAAGTTTAAGGGGAGATTTTTTTCAACGGGATAAGCGGAGAAAATTCCTCTCTTGGACTCGTTCTCGGATGCCTTAAAGGAATCCCAGAAGAAAATCATACACAGAGCTACTGCCGCGCCTGCTGCCAGAAATTCCATCAATAGATAAATCAAAGCGTCCGTAACTGCCATTCCGTTCCAGATTACCTGACCTAAGACCACACCCGGATTGAGGAGCGCCGGACCGCCCATGGCAGCGGCTACGGTAAGACCGAAGCCCACTGCAAGACTCCATGCGATAACCAATTCGACATAATTCAGTGTGGAAACCAAGGTCTTTTTCAAGGAGACATTACACATGTAAGCGTAACCTCCAAGCAGGAAAATTAAACTGCCGCAAAACTCGGATAAATAGTTCATGCTGTTCCTCCATTCGACATTTTTTCCATTGTAACATAAAATGCGGCAGGGGACAAGGCGCAGCTTTTCATTGCTGTTTTTCCGTTTATGGATATACAATATAACCATATAAATAAGGAGTACAGATACGCAATCTATACTCCTTATCTTAATTCTTACAATTTCAGATATGTGTTTATTTATGTGCAGGCTCATACTTATAGGTTATAGAATCATCAATGATGGTATTCTCATCGGTTGCTAACTCTGTGCGAAACCCTTCCTGACGGCTGCCGTTAGCTTCCGCAGTATTAGGCTCTGCGGCATTAACTTCTGCGCCGGATACACTTTTCAGTACAAATATCATAACTGCACTTAACAGAACCAGAACTGCTATTGCCGAACCTACAATATATCGTTTTTTAGCTGCCATATTGTACTTTTCCTCCTTTCAAGACGATTATAATGTGTAATGCCCAAAATAAGTTATGGTAGTATCCGATGCATTAAAAATAGCAAAACTATATGTGTCTGTGGCAAGGTTTGTAAATGTAATTGATCCTTCCCATCCGGTTGTGCTTTCGGTATCATAAAATGTCATAAAGCGACCGGTGGATGTGTTATATAATGCTAAATAGCTGGTTCCGCCATAAGTAACACCTATTTTAAAAGATATTTTGTCACCCGTTGTTAAGGTATAAACATTCTCACCTTGTCCATAAGTATTTGGCGCTAGTGTCCAAGTAATATTTGAGGAATATCTAGGCATCACAGCATTAATATTTTCTTTGTTGGTAGGTTCATAATAGCCTATCGTAACTCCTTCCTCATCAACAAGTGGATATATTTCTGTTTCTGCAGTCACATTATCCAGATATTCCTGTGTAATACCACTGTCTGCATTTTCTTGTGCGGATGCTGTCTGATAAGTTGTCATAAATAAAGTCATACATAAGCATACAGATCCCCATTTTTTTACTTTCTTAATTATCCCTTTCCCTTTCATACTAAAATCCTCCTAACACTAAAATTTTGTGGGACATAACATGTTACGATTGTAGTATAATACGGGTAATAGCTGATGTCAAGCAGAAATTTTAAAATTAAGTAAAAAATTAGGAAAAGAATCAATCGAAAATAAATTGCCGTAGAAAATCCGGTTGCGTTACCGCTCCTTAAAAGGTATAATGAACAGGAAAGCTTTACGGAGAGTATGGATGGCAGGAGTATAAGAATGGCTGGGAAACCGCATAGAATCGCAGTTTTGTCGGACACTCACGGGCTTTTGCGCCCTGAGGTGACAGAGGTGTTAAAGACCTGTGAAATGATTTTGCACGGCGGCGATATCAACAATAGGAAAATAGTGGAGCAGCTGGAACAGATGGCGCCTTTGTATGCAGTGAGGGGCAATAATGATAAGGATTGGGCGCAGGGGATGGCGGAAGAATTGGAAATTACGCTGTTTGGACTGCACATTTATATGATACACAACAAAAAACACAGAAAAGAAAATTTGAAGGGGACGGATCTTTTTATTTACGGTCATTCCCATAAATATGAAGAGAAGTCGGAAGACGGCGTATTTTTCTTAAATCCGGGAAGCTGCGGGCCAAGGCGCTTTAAGCAGCCTGTGACCATGGCTGTGTTAGAGGTGTATGAGGATACCGGAAAGTGGAAGGTGCAGAAAATCGAATTGACACAAAGGGAAGGGGAAACGGGGGTGGATGCCGGGGGGATTGTAGACAAAATGGAAGTAAATGCTTTAACGGTGAAATAGATATCATACAAGTAGGAGGATGAAAATGAAAAAATCATTGGCAAAGGCAGCAGTCTTAGGGCTGATAGGGGCGTTTCTTCTGGCGGGCTGCGGGAAGAGCGGGGAAAATCAGAAGACAGCATCCGGACAGGCAGGCAAACAGACCGAAAGCGCAGGAGCACAGGGCAGTCAGGAGCAGGAGGAACTGCTTACCGGCAAGCATCATGTCAACATCAATATTAAAGACAAGGGAACCATTGCGGTGGAGCTGGATGCGGACAGCGCCCCCATTACGGTGACCAATTTTGTGAATCTGGCCAAGTCCGGATTCTATGACGGGCTGACTTTCCATCGTATTATCGAAGGGTTTATGATGCAGGGAGGCGACCCGAACGGCGACGGCACAGGCGGTTCGGAGAATAAGATTAAGGGCGAGTTTGCAAATAATGGGGTAGAAAATCCCCTAAGCCATGTCAGGGGTGCGATTTCCATGGCGCGCTCCCAGATAAAGGACAGCGCCAGCTCACAGTTTTTTATCGTTCATGAGGACAGTCTGTTTTTGGACGGCGATTATGCGGTATTCGGCTATGTGACGGAAGGGATGGAGATTGTGGATGATATCTGCAGCAATGCCACAGGACAGGATGAGAATGGGATTCTTCCTGTGGGAAACAGACCTGTTATTGAAAGCATTGAAGTAGTGGACTGAGGAAAAGCGGGATAAGGCAAAACAATCCGCAAAAATAGAGATTTAACGGGCGGCTGTCCCCATGGTTTCAAATCAGGGGGCGGCTGCTTTTTATGCTATTTTTGTTTCCTTTTTGATTCAAGAGAAAAGGGGATTGACAGGGGGGGTAATTTAGAGTATTGTTGTATTATAAATACAATACAGCGATACAATGGTGTTCCCGGAATAATCATCAGGGGAAAGGAGAAAAAGCATGGCGTGGAATTTAACAAGTGACAGACCTATTTATGCGCAGTTGGTAGAAATCATCCAAATGCAGATTGTGTCAGGGAGCTATCCGCCGGGGGCGAAGCTTCCGACGGTCAGGGAATTGGCGGCGACGGCGGCGGTAAATCCCAATACGATGCAGAAGGCGTTTTCAGAATTAGAGCGCAGCGGACTGATTATCACGCAACGGACCAACGGGCGCAATGTGACGGAGAATCAGGAATTGATTCAAAATATCAGGCAGAAGCTGGCAGCGGATTATAAAGCGGATTTTTTTGAAAAAATGCAGAAGCTTGGATTTTCCGAAAAGGATACGGCAGCATTTCTGGAACAATCATATGGAAGGGAGAAAAGCGAATGAACAAATTGGTGGAAATCAGGAATCTGACCAAGAGCTATGGCGGAAACAGTCTTGCGGTCAATAATGTTTCGCTGACTTTGACAAGAGGTAAAATAGTGGGACTTTTAGGTCCCAACGGAAGCGGGAAAACAACGATTATTAAGATGTTAAACGGTCTTTTAACGCCATCCGGGGGAACCATCCGCATCGGCGGAAATGAAGTGGGAGTCGAGACTAAGGCGCATGTGGCATATCTGCCGGACCGGACCTATCTGTCGGGGAATCAGAAAGTGTCCGAAATACTGGATTTCTTTTGTGATTTTTACAGTGATTTTGACAGGAACCGGGCGGAGGAAATGCTTAAAAGCCTGAACATTGAAACGGACAAGAGAATGCAGACGCTTTCAAAGGGCACCAAGGAGAAGGTGCAGTTGATTCTTGTTATGAGCCGCAGGGCGGATTTGTATGTGCTGGACGAGCCCATTGCGGGAGTGGACCCGGCGGCAAGGGATTACATTCTGCGCACTATCGTCAATAATTATAATCCTGAGTCAACAGTGTTGATTTCCACCCATTTGATCAGTGATGTGGAACAGGTGCTGGACGAGGTGATTTTCCTGCGTTACGGACAGGTGGTGCTGTATACCTCCGTGGATAATATCAGGGAGCAGCATGGGAAATCCGTAGACGCCTATTTCAGGGAGGTGTTCGCATGTTAGGCAAATTAATCAAACACGAGTGGAAAAGGATATCTAAGCTGAACAGTCTGCTTTTGGTCATTATGCTGGCGTTTACCGCGCTGGAATGTCTTTTGTTCTTTACGCCCATGACAGATTTTGTGAGGGATGCCAGAGCGTTTAGCAGGGGAGATATCGGTGTGGTTTTGTGGTTCATGGTTTTTGTGGCGAGTGTGATTGCCTGTATCATGCTTATGGTGGGCTTGACCTATGGCAATATGATCTATATCGGCGTAAATTTTGAAAAGACCATGTATTCGGATGAAGGCTATCTGACACATACGCTGCCGGTAACGCCGCATCAACTGCTTTTCAGCAAATTTCTGGTAGGCGGGCTGTGGACAATGATTATCTATTTTGTAATGATGGTATGCGTGGTTGTGCTGACGACTGCGTTTGGCATGGCGGTAACCGGTGGAGCTGATTTCGGCGAGATATTATATGAAGTGCAGGAAGTGCTGCTGGAAGTATTGTCCCAGATGAGCTCGGAGGGTGCGGTGGCATTAACGCATTATCTGCTTGCGTTTATCGTGTTGGCATTGGCAGGACCTTTCTGCACGGTAGCCATGCTTTTCGGAGCGCTTACCTTAGGACAGCTCTCCGCAAAGCATAAAGGCTTGATGGGAATTCTCATTTACTTTGGAATTACCATGGCAAATTCTGTTTTGACGAACATTGTCAGCAGCATCGGCAGGGTGATTACCATGGCAGGTCGGAGTTATGATGCAAATGCCGTGCTGTTTTTCACAATGGATGTGACGATTATCTTCCAAGTATTGATTGCGGTATGCCTGTACTTTTTATCGCATTATATCATCGTGAGGAAGTTAAACCTGAATTAAGGTGAACAAGCTGTTCACAAATCATTTGCCCTATGTCCGATAATTTGGTATACTATATAGAGATATTTATACTACGGACAAAAGCGGGTGGACACAGATGCAGGAAATGATCAGGAGAATTTTAGATGGCGATTTTGATTATGAAAACGGCTCTCTTGATTTTTCATGCTCTAAAATTGAATTGGAATTAAGCAAGGGAAGTACATATGAAGGCTCCTTTTACATCAATTCCTCCCCCGGAACGGTGGGAACTATGGGAAGGTTTATCGATGGATATGTGGTAAGCTCTGACCTTAGGATGGAATGCCTGACGCCTGAGTTTTCCGGAAGCAATGCGGAGGTTGCTTATTGTTTTCACGGAGAACATCTGGAAGAGGGGGATGTGGTAAAGGGAGCTTTTTCTGTTATCAGCAACAGAGGGGAGTATTATCTTCCTTTTGTAGTGTCCATAGAGCATACGGTATTGGAGACTTCCATAGGGAGTATTAAGAATCTGTTTCATTTTGCCAATCTTGCAAAGAGCAGTTGGCGGGAGGCGGTGGCGGCATTTTATTCGCAGGATTTTTCACGGATATTCACCGGAAACGACGCCAGATTTCTGGACTGCTATAAGGGACTTTCCGCCAATCCCGGCAATGAACAGAATGTGGAGGAGTTTTTGATCTGCATCAATAAAAAGCAGAAAGTGGAATATGTGACGGGGGAGTCATCCATTCGGATATCCCTGACGGCAGCGGACAGCCCTTACGCCGTGGCGGAGCATGAGCTTGAGATCATCAGAAACGGCTGGGGATATACGGCTTTAAATATAGAGTGCGAGGGTGATTTCTGTTTTACGGAGAAAGAATTTCTGACAGATGACGATTTTCTGGGAAATGTGTGCAGGCTTCCCGTGTTCATTGACACGGACAGATGCCGCAGGGGAAAGAATTTCGGAAGACTTTATCTGTTTAATTCCTATGTGTCGCTGACGATTCCCATAGAGGTGCGGATAGGGGAAGAAAGAGCGGCGCATGATGCCGGACTTACGAGAAAAAGGATTATTTTGCAGATGATGCGTGCCTATGAAAAATTCCGCTTAAAAAAGCTGAACCGGGGAGCATGGCTGAAGGAGACGGGAAAGCTTGTGGAAAAGCTGGTGATCATGGACGAAGACGACATTGAAGCAAGGCTTTTTCAGGCGCAGCTTCTGATTACGGAGGAGCGTTTTCATGAAGCCGGTTTTATTTTGGAACATACAGCAGATTTGATAGAGCGAAGCGGAAAGACTCTGGATGCGCAGGCGGCATATCATTTGTACCTGACCACATTGGTACACAAGGATAAGGATTATGTGCGGGAGGCTGCGGTCAGGGTGGAACGGATTCATCACAAAAAGCGGGAAGAGTGGCGCGTGGCATGGCTGCTTTTATATCTGCCGGGCGAATACGGCAAGCCGGCAGCAAAATGGGCTTTTCTTGAAAAGCAGTTTTCTTACGGATGCACCAGCCCTGTTATTTATCTGGAAGCGCTTGCCCTTTTGAATGCCAATCCCGTGCTGATGCGCAGGCTGGAGGAGTTTGAACTGCAGATAATCCATTATGGGGCGGAGCAGGACAGCCTGAACCATGAGGTGACGGAACAGTTCTTATATCTCTGTTCCCGGAAAAGGGAGTTTTCACAGGTGCTTCTAACAACGCTGAAGCTCTTGTATGACAGGAATCAGGATACGCGCATTTTACAGGAAATCTGTGCTGTCCTGATCAGCGGCGGGAGAGTGGGCCCCAAATATCTGGAATGGTATCAGAAGGGCGTGGATGCCCAGCTTCGCATTACCAATCTGTATGAGTATTACATGATGTCCATTGATTTGGAGATGATGCAGCCCATTCCCAAGATTGTGCTGATGTATTTTGCATATCAGAACAATCTGGATTATGAGCGCAGCGCTTATCTGTATCATTATCTGTTGCTGCATAAAGAAGAATTGAAAGATTTATATGAAAATTACAGCCGGCGTATGGAACATTTTGTGATAGACCAGATACAAAAGGAGCATATCAACAGGCATTTGGCGGCGTTGTATCAGGAAATGTTAAGCGGCGGCATGATAAACGAGCAGACGGCAGA
This sequence comes from Lachnoclostridium sp., assembly GCA_023664665.1. Lineage (GTDB taxonomy): Bacteria > Bacillota > Clostridia > Lachnospirales > Lachnospiraceae > Acetatifactor. Next base: position 135,876 of record JAMPEY010000003.1, on the reverse strand, counting down.
GAATCTTTCAAGGCTCCTCTTTGCCCATTGGATAAGGGTGGAGGATTCGCGTTTAAAGAGGCTTTATGTCTATCAGCCGGGCAAAGTAACGCCTACGGAATATGTTTTGCAGGAATCGGGCATATGGGCGGTTATTTACGGCAATGATTATACTCTGGTTTTTGAAGATGCCTACGGTAACCGTTTTGTCAGGAGCATGGTGTATTCTTTGGAGAAGCTCATGCTGGTAGGAAAGCATCTCCAGACTTTAGCCGGTTTTGTAAAGGATTCACAGGGACTGAACCTTTATCTGTGTGAAATCAATAAAGAAAAGACACATACTTTGGCGGATGTGGAAAGGTGGCTGTTTCTGGCGCAGTCCGAGGATACGGATGATGCGCTGAGGAGCGAGCTGACCCTGAAACTGTTACAGCATTATTATGAAGAGGATGATGTGCGGGCTCTCGACCGGTATTTAGACATCATAAGCCCTGAGCGCCTGACTATGAAGGAGAGGGACAGTATCGTCAAATACATGGTGCTTCAGGGGAAATATAAAAGAGCCTATGAGTGGCTGGGACAATATACTCCTTATTTTGCAGACCCTAAGATTCTGGTGCGTCTGTTAAATGGCATGGCGCAACAGGAGGAAATCCCTCAGGACGGGGTCTTTACGGCGGCGGCGCTTTATACTTTCCGCAGGGGGAAGTATGACAGCTGCATCCTGCGGCATCTGGTACATTATTATCAGGGGAATACCAAAGAAATGAGGGATATCTGGAAAGCCGCCCGTTCTTTTGAGGTGGACAGTTATGAGCTGTGTGAGAGAATGCTGCTGCAGATGCTCTATACGGGAGCCTTTGTAGGCGAAAAAATGGAAATCTTTGAGTATTATATTTCTCAGGGAGCGAAACCGGAGGTAGAGGCGGCGTTTCTGACACAATGCGCTTATGATTATTTTGTGAAGGACAAGATTATAGGAGAGAGTATTTTCCGTGAGATACAGGGGATGTTCCGGCGCGGCGAGGATGTACGGAAGATTTGCAAACTGGCATATCTAAAATATTATTCCAACAATCCCAAGGAATTGGACAGTGGAAAAATAGAGCTGATCCGCATTTTCCTGAAAGAAATGCTGACGGAGAGGATTCATCTGGACTTTTTCAAACGCTATGGGCAGTTTGTGGATTTGACGGAGCTGGAAGACAGGGTGATTGTGGAATACCATGCCCGACCGGGTGGAAAAGCCCGTATTCATTATGTGACGGTCTATGATGACGGAGAGTCCGGCGAGTATTTGTCGGAGTATATGAAGGAAGTTTACGGCGGCGTATGTTTTAAGGAGTTTGTGCTGTTTTTTGGGGAGAGCATCCAATATTATATCATGGAAGAAAACGATGGGGAAGAACAGCTGACGGAGAGCGGAACCCTGCAGAGGGATGAATCGGGAGATGAAAGCGAAATGAGCAGATTCGGACTGATCAACGATATGATCATCAGTAAAAATATGCAGGATTATGACACTCTGGACAATCTGCTGGAGGAGTATTTCCGCAGGGAATATTTGAACGGGGAGCTTTTTGAGCTGATGTAAAAGGCGGTATGGAGGATGTTATGTTAAAGCTGTTAGGCGGCGGAAAATTGATTGTGGGATATGATTTGAATGATGATTATTCCCAGATAAGCTATTGTATTTCCGGCAGGGATAATGTGGAGACTTTTTCTCTGGTAGAGGGGGCGCAGGATTATAATATTCCTACCCTTTTGTGCAAGAGAGAGGGGACAAATCAGTGGTTCTGCGGCAGGGAAGCCCTTCGGTACTGTGAGGAAAGCGGCGGGATTCTGGTGGGAAATCTTTTGAAGCTTGCGGTGGACGGGGAACCTGTGTTAATAGAAGGCAACAGCTTTGAACCGGTGTCCCTTTTGACCCTGTTTTTAAAAAGAAGTCTGGGGATGCTCGCGCGGGTGGCTTCACCGGACAGGATTGAGGCGCTGATGATTACCTGCAGGCAGATGGCGCCCCGGATGGTGGAGGTGCTGAAACAGGCGGTAGCGGGACTTCACCTAAAAACGGACAAGGTGTTTTATCAGAGTCATGTGGAGAGTTTTTATCATTTTATGCTATATCAGCCGGAAGAATTGTGGAGGTCGAGAGTTGTCCTGATGGAATATGCGGAGGAAGCTGTCAGGACTTATTCCATGGAGTGCAATAAGAGGACCACTCCCCGGGTAGTATATATCAATGAGCAGGATTTTCCCTTTACCCTGCATGAGCCCAACAAGCGGGAAGAGGTGCTTGCCATGGAGTTAAACCGCATGGACAGGGACATGTTAGAAATCTGTCAGGAAATCTGCAGCGACAATTCCGTGGCCAGCATTTATCTGCTGGGAGATACATTTTCCGATACATGGATGAAGGAATCTCTCAAGTATCTCTGCAGCAGACAGAGGGTTTTTCAGGGAAACAATCTGTACAGTAAGGGCGCATGCTTTAGTATGTTGGAAAGGCTGGAACCCAGCGAGGCGGGGAAATCCCATGTCTTTTTGGGGAAAGATAAATTAAAAGTCAATGTGGGAATGAAGATACTGCGGCAGGGAGAAGAGATTTATTTTGCTCTTCTGGACGCGGGGGTGAATTGGTTTGAGGCGGAGCAGACATTTGAATTTTATCAGCAGGGGGGAAACCGACTAGAGTTCAGAATCACTTCCCTGATCGGAAAAAACAATCAGCTGGCGGAAATCATACTTGAGGATCTCTCGGAGGAACTGAGCCGTCTCAGGGCGCATTTAAGTCTCAGGGATGAGCATCATATTGTGGTGGAGATTGAAGATTTGGGATTGGGAGCATTCAGACCCGCTACGCACAATGTCTGGCGGGAAGAGATAGAGGTGTAAGATAGGAGGAGGACATGCGTACCAGTATCTGTATCGGGGAATATACGACAACTCCATATGTGATTTCGGGATTGGAAATTCCGGTGTACTGCGCGGAAGAATTGTGTTATTGTATAAAAGAGAACGCCTTTCTTCTGGATGCCGGATTCATGAATGACGCCCTGATAGACTGGCTGGGTTCAAGATGCGGCTTAAAGGAGCTCGCGAAAGAGCTGAGACCTCTGGTACACAGGAAAGGAACGCTCAGTACCTTTGCGGTCATGATCTTGGAATATGTGGGACTGTATGACATGCAGACTGTCCGGGGAGTGGAACAGGTACTGAAAAAGGGAGCGGGATTAAGCAGCATCGAGAGGCGCAAGAAACAGGTTGATTATCTGGTGGAAAAGAAAAAATACCGTTCCGCGGTCAGGGGGTATGAAGGGCTTCTTTCCAAGTGGCGGGAACTGGAGCAGGAAGACAGAGAGCTGCCTGCCGCAAATGTGCGCGCGGCGATTCTTCACAATATGGGAGTCGCTTACGCCGGACTTATGAGATATGACTGCGCTGCGGAACGCTTTATGCAGGCATATGAGGCAAGCGGTGAAAATGCGCATTACATGGCGTTTCTGGCGGCAAAGCGCATGGAACTGAAAGAAGAGGAATATATTGCCTTTGCGGCGGAGCTTTCCGACGGCTATGAGAGTACGCTGCAGCTGGAACGCACCATGGAGCGCCTGAGAAAAGAATGGGAGCTGCAGGCGGACTGCCAACGGCTTAAGGCGAGAAAGACCATGCGTTTCGGCGGCGATAAGCAGAAGTATTATGACGAAAACGAACGGCTGACCAGAGCGCTTCAGGACAGCTACAGGGAATGTATCAAAGAATAAACCGACGGAAAAAAGGAACAGGATATATGGGATTTTGGCAAAAAATATTTGGGAGAATGCAAAAGGAAGAGCGTGCTTCGGAGGAAGACTGGGATAAGATCGTCTATGCCAGAGATGAGGTTGACTTTAAGGACGAGGAGCAGAGAAGCCGTTATATTGTCAATTGCCTTGAACAGATTGCAGAGGCGACTAAGGAGATGAATCTGCTGACGGGGGAATATGGCAGGGTGACCTCTTATCTGACGGACATTGAGGAGGTGGAGTCCCTTCCCGATAAGGAGAAGGAAGAGTTGGAGCGCATTGCTCATAAACTGTCGGGGCTTGAACAGGAAGTGCAGCGTTATCGGGGAAGAGAAAACCGTATGAGCGACGCGGAATATTACAAAATGAGGGGGCAGGAAGCAGAGGTGGAAACCGGAATCGCAAAGCTTCGGGAGAGCGAGAAATATGCGGGGCTGATCAAGCGGGATTTGCGGAAGCTTGACAGCGAGCGGCAGGCCTATGAGTACAGGCGGGCGGAGCTGCGCACCATGCTTGTCAATCTGAGGGGGATGGCAACGATTTTTCTGACGGCGTTAGTTATCTGTGTTCTTATGCTGCTGGTGCTGCAGTTTGCTTTTGAGATGGATGTGATGGTGGGATTTTTCCTTTCCGTAGGGGCGGCGGCTATAGCGATTACCGTGCTCTGCGTGAAATTTATGGATGGAGAGCGTGAAGTTACCAGAGTGGAAAAGGCAATCAACCGGCTGATACAGCTGCAAAATACGGTTAAGATACGCTATGTGAACAATTCCCAGCTTTTAGAATATCTGTATATCAAATATAATACGGACAGCGCGGACAAGCTGCAGAAGCTGTGGGATAATTATCAGCAGGAGAAGGAAGAAAGAAAGCAATATGCGGAGGCGGAGGCGAAAAAAGAGTATTATCAGAAAGAGCTGATATCAAAGCTGTCCAATTACCGCATTGAGACTCCGGAGCGCTTTATGAACCAATCGGCAGCCCTTTGTGACAAGCGGGAGATGGTGGAGATTCGCCATGAGCTGATTCAGCAAAGGCAGGCGCTGCGCAAACAGTTGGACTATAATAATAATGTGGCGGAGACGGCAAGGAAGGAAATTATGGATGTGGCAAAGAAATATCCGGCATATACGCAGGAGATTCTGGACATGGTGGAGAAATATGATGTACAATAAAAATAAAACGAGCGAGGTATAGGACATGAGCAATAAAGAGTTAAAACCAATGAAAGAGGGAAAGGTAAGGGAAATTTATGATAATGGGGACAGTCTGATTATGGTGGCAACCGACCGAATCAGTTGTTTTGATGTGATTTTGAACAATAAAGTGACAGGGAAGGGAACCGTGCTTACCCAGATGTCAAGATTCTGGTTTGACATGACAAAGGACATCATTCCCAATCATATGATTTCCGTAGATGTAAAGGATATGCCGGAATTTTTCAGAAAAGAGGAATTTGACGGCAACAGCATGATGTGCAGGAAGTTGGATATGCTGCCCATAGAGTGTATTGTGCGGGGCTATATCACGGGCAGCGGCTGGGCAAGTTATCAGAAAAGCGGTACGGTATGCGGTATTAAGCTGCCGGAGGGTTTAAAAGAGTCGGATAAGCTGCCGGAGCCGATTTATACTCCTTCCACCAAGGCGGAACTGGGAGACCATGACGAGAATATTTCCTATGAGCAGAGCGTTGCTTACCTGGAGGAGCGTTTTCCGGGCAAAGGTGAGGAGTATGCGGGGAAGCTTCGGGATTATACCATAGCCCTGTACAAGAAGTGTGCGGATTACGCCCTTACAAGGGGGATTATCATTGCGGACACTAAGTTTGAGTTTGGTTTGGACGAGGAGGGTAATATTGTTCTGGGAGACGAGATGCTGACTCCTGACAGTTCGCGTTTCTGGCCTGCGGAAGGGTATGAGCCGGGACACGGACAGCCTTCGTTCGACAAGCAGTTTGCAAGGGACTGGCTGAAGGCGAATCCGGACAATGATTGGACTTTGCCGGAGGATATCGTGCAGAAGACCATTGAAAAGTATCAGCAGGGATATGAGTTACTCACGGGCAGCAGGCTCTAATGAAAAGATTGCTTTTCGGGCTGTAAAGCGATATAATAATGTGGTATTAGGAAGATACGCCTTGAAAGGAGCATGGTTATTACAATGGGTACGGATAGATATCAAAGTCCTCTGTCTGAGAGGTATGCCAGCAAGGAGATGCAGTATATTTTTTCACCGGATATGAAGTTTCGTACCTGGAGAAAACTCTGGATTGCACTGGCGGAGACGGAAAAGGAACTGGGGCTGTCCCAGGACGGAAAGCCGGTGATCACGGATGAGCAGATTGCGGAAATGAAAGCCCATGCGGAGGATATTAATTATGAGGTGGCAAAAGAGAGGGAAAAACAGGTACGCCACGATGTCATGAGTCATGTGTATGCTTACGGGCAGCAGTGCCCCAAGGCTGCGGGCATTATTCATCTGGGAGCAACCTCCTGCTATGTGGGCGATAATACGGATATTATCGTGATGACGGAGGCTCTGCGGTTAGTCAGGAAGAAATTGATCAATGTCATGAAAGAGCTTGCCGATTTTGCGGATAAGTACAAGGCGCAGCCCACTCTGGCATTTACCCATTTCCAGCCGGCGCAGCCCACTACGGTAGGCAAGCGGGCGACTCTGTGGCTGCAGGAATTTTCTCTTGATTTGGAAGATTTGGAGCATGTGCTCGGTCATATGAAGCTTTTGGGCTCCAAGGGTACGACGGGGACACAGGCGTCTTTTTTGGAGCTTTTTAACGGGGATCAGGAAACCATTGACAAGATCGACCCTATGATAGCGGCAAAGATGGGATTTGCGGAGTGTTATCCGGTATCGGGACAGACTTATTCCAGAAAGGTGGATACCAGAGTTTTAAATGTATTGGCAGGCATCGCGGCATCCGCTCACAAAATGAGCAATGATATCCGGCTGTTACAGCATTTAAAAGAAGTGGAGGAGCCCTTTGAAAAGAGCCAGATCGGTTCTTCCGCCATGGCATATAAGAGGAATCCCATGAGGAGCGAAAGAATTGCATCTCTGGCAAGATATGTGATGATTGACGCGTTGAATCCGGCGATTACTTCGGCGACCCAGTGGTTTGAGAGGACTCTGGATGACTCCGCCAACAAGAGGCTGTCGGTTCCCGAGGGATTTTTGGCCGTGGACGGCATTTTGGATTTGTGCCTTAATGTGGTGGATGGTCTGGTGGTGTATCCCAAGGTGATTGAGAAGCATATGTTGAGTGAGCTGCCTTTTATGGCAACGGAAAATATCATGATGGACGCCGTGAAAGCAGGCGGCAACCGTCAGGAGCTTCACGAGCGCATCAGGGAGCTGTCCATGGAAGCGGGGCGCAATGTGAAAGTGGAAGGAAGGGATAATAATCTGCTGGAGCTGATTGCGGAGGATGAGGCATTTAACATGACTCCGGAGGATTTACAGAAAGCCATGGAGCCTTCCCGGTATGTGGGACGCTCCAAGGAACAGGTGGAAGCTTTTCTTGAGAAGGTAATACAGCCTATTTTGGAGAAAAACAAAGAGCTTTTGGGAGTAAAAGCGGAAATTACTGTTTAAAAGATACGATTCGAGTCACAAGTGAGATATACATAATGAGGGAGACATAATATGGGCGGATTTTTTGGCGTTGCAGCAAAGGAAGATTGCGTGTTTGATTTGTTTTTTGGGACGGATTACCATTCCCATCTGGGAACCAGACGGGCGGGTATGGCTGTTTACAGCAAGGAAAAGGGGTATGACAGGGCGATTCACAATATTGAAAATTCCCCTTTCCGCACGAAATTTGACAAAGACATGAATCAAATGAGGGGAAACTTAGGCATCGGATGTATTTCCGATTATGAGCCGCAGCCTTTAATTGTGCGCTCCCATCACGGAACTTATGCCATTACCACGGTAGGTAAGATTAACAATACGGAGGAAATTCTCACAGACCTTCTGAATAAGGGACATTCCCACTTTTTAGAGCTTTCCGGTGGAGATATCAATGCCACGGAGCTGGTGGCGGCGATTGTAAACCAGAGAGAGAATCTGGTGGAGGGGATGCAGTATGCGCAGGAGCTGATAGACGGTTCCATGACCTTTTTGATCATGACCCCTAAGGGTATCTATGCGGCAAGGGATCGTATGGGCAGGACTCCGGTTTGCATTGGTAAAAAAGAGAATGCTTACTGTGTGTCTTTTGAAAATTTTGCTTATTTGAATCTGGGTTATACGCCCGTGAGGGAGCTGGGTCCCGGGGAAATTGCGGTTATGGACCCGGAGGGCGTACATACATTGGTACATCCCGGCAAGGATATGAAAATATGTACTTTTCTATGGGTGTATTATGGTTATCCCCCTTCTTCCTATGAAGGGGTCAGCGTGGAGCAGATGCGTTATAACTGCGGCGCCAAGCTGGCTATGCGGGATAATGTGTCGCCGGATATCGTTGCGGGAGTTCCCGATTCGGGAACGGCTCATGCGGTGGGTTATGCAAATCAGTCGGGAATTCCTTTTTCCAGACCTTTTATCAAATATACGCCCACCTGGCCAAGATCTTTTATGCCCACCATTCAGACCCAGCGGAATCTGATTGCCAAGATGAAGCTGATTCCCGTGCATGATCTGATACAGGATAAAAGTCTGCTTTTAATTGACGATTCCATTGTCAGAGGCACTCAGCTTCGGGAAACCACGGAATTTTTGTATCAGAGCGGGGCAAAGGAAGTGCATATCAGACCCGCCTGTCCGCCTCTTTTATACGGGTGTAAGTATTTGAATTTTTCGAGGTCTTCTTCGGAGATGGATTTGATTACCCGAAGGGTTTTGAAGGAAATAGAGCAGGAAGGAAAAAAGATTGATCTGAAAAACTATGTGGATCCGGATACGCCGGAATATGAGGATATGGTGGGGCGTATCGGCAGACAGTTGAATTTTACCAGCCTGCGCTTTAACAGATTGGATGATATGATTGAGGCAGTGGGAATTGACAGGGAAAAGCTGTGTACCTATTGCTGGGACGGAAGAGAGTGACGGTATCGGATATCGGGCCAAACGGTAATATATCAATAATTTATGTATAATTTACCTTTGAAGGGGTAAGAATGGAGGAATTATGGTTAAGGCAGTCGTAGGTGCTAACTGGGGAGATGAAGGAAAGGGAAAGATTACGGATATGCTGGCTGAGAAAGCTGATATCGTAGTGCGTTTTCAGGGCGGCGCCAATGCAGGGCATACCATTGTCAACGGCTATGGCAAATTTGCGCTGCACACTCTGCCGTCAGGGGTATTTTACAGCCATATTACCAGCGTAATCGGCAATGGTGTTGCGTTAAACATTCCCATTCTTTTGGGAGAGATCAAATCCATTACGGACAGAAATGTTCCCATGCCCAAAATTCTGGTGTCTGACAGAGCCCAGATTGTAATGCCCTATCATATTTTGTTTGACCAATATGAGGAGGAGAGACTGGGAGGCAAATCCTTCGGCTCCACAAAGTCGGGCATTGCACCTTTTTATTCCGATAAATATGCGAAAATAGGTTTTCAGGTCAGTGAGCTTTTTGACGAGGCGCGCTTAAAGGAGAAGGTGGAGCGTGTATGTCAGGTCAAGAATGTGCTTTTAGAGCATTTGTATCACAAGCCTCTCATTGATGTGGAGGAATTGTTCCGGACTCTGCTTGCGTACAGGGATATGATTGCACCGTATGTGGGGGATGTATCGACTTTCTTAAATCAGGCGTTAAAGGATGGCAAAACCGTACTGCTGGAGGGGCAGCTCGGTACTTTGAAAGACCCTGACCACGGTATTTATCCCATGGTGACTTCCTCCTCTACATTGGCTGCTTACGGCGCCATCGGCGCGGGACTTCCACCCTATGAGATTAAGGAAATCATTACTGTCTGCAAGGCGTATTCCTCCGCAGTGGGAGCAGGCGCTTTTGTGTCGGAGCTTTTTGGGGATGAGGCTGAGGAACTGAGGCGCAGAGGCGGTGACGGAGGCGAGTATGGCGCGACTACCGGGAGACCCAGGCGGGTGGGCTGGTTTGACTGTGTGGCGTCCAAGTATGGCTGCCGTCTGCAGGGAACTACGGATGTGGCTTTTACGGTGTTGGATGTGCTGGGTTATCTGGATGAGATTTCCGTATGCATAGGATATGAGATTGACGGCAAAGTTACCGCGGATTTCCCCGTGACTTGTCAGTTGGAGAAAGCAAAACCGGTGTTCCAAAAGCTTCCCGGCTGGAAATGCGATATCAGGGGTATCAAAAATTATGAGGAGCTTCCGGAGAACTGCCGTAAATATGTAGAGTTTATCGAAGAGCAGATAGGGTTCCCCATCACTATGGTGAGCAACGGTCCCGGCAGAAGCGATATTATTTACCGTAAGAGTCCTTTGAAAAAATAGAGGTATTTCAATGATTCGGAATATTATTTTTGATATCGGAAATGTGCTGGCAGATTTTCGCTGGAGAGCATTTTTGCAGGATAAGGGCTTTGACAATGCCATGATAGGGCGGATTTCCAAGGCGTCTGTGGAAAGTCCCCTGTGGAATGAGTTTGACAGGGGTGAGTGGTCTGAAGAAGAACTCTTGCAGGCATTTGTGGACAGGGATCCCGAAATCGAAAAAGAGCTGCGGGAAGCCTATAGCGATATTCACGGTATGGTGACGCCGAGGGAATATGCCGTTTCCTGGGTAAGGAAGTTGAAAGAAAATGGATATCAGGTGTTATATTTATCCAATTTTTCGAGGAAGGCAGAGGAAGAATGCGCGGAATCGTTAGCTTTTTTACCTTATACCGACGGAGGCATTCTGTCCTATCGGGAGAAGATGATCAAGCCTAATCCCGAGATTTACAGACTGTTATTGAAGCGGTATCATCTGCAGCCGCAGGAATGTGTCTTTTTGGATGATACTCTGAAAAATGTAGAAGCGGCGCAGGCTGAAGGTATGGCGGGAATTTTGTTTCGCACAAAAGAACAGGCGGAAGAAGACTTGCGGGGATTGGGAGTGAAGACTTAAACACAATCCGGCGGGTCTTTTTTTCTTATATGGAATCCTTGTTTTCGGAATTTTCGGAACGAGTGTTATTTTTTGAGTCCACACCGGCTTCAAAATCTGCGATGGTCTTTTTGCCTGTCAGTTTGCCGTACATCCATGTGTAAATCCATATGATGAGGGGAATGGTGACGGTGCCGTACAGACAGAGGGAGAGCAGCTTTCCGGAAGCGCTGTTGTCCACAAAGGCAACAATGAGTGTTGTGATATAAAGCGCCAGAAGGAGCAGGACGCCAATCATGGCAACTATCTGTTTGGAAGTTACTTTATGAGCCTTTTTTTGAGGTTTTTCCGGGGATTGTTTATTCATAATTATATTTTATACCTTTCCGACCGTTATGTGGGAATTTTTATAACAGTCTGCTTATCATCATAACACTTTTGAAAGAAAAAAGCAAAAGATAAAGTTAGAAATTCGGAATCTTTTGACAGAGCAGACTATTATAGGTTAGTAGATTATGAAAAGTGTTTATAAATTAAAAACAAACTTAATAAAATGCCGAATTTAAACAAGTGAAAAGGATTATACTATGGAAAAATGGTTTGTGGCAGCTAAAAAAGCGGATTTTGACAAATGGGCAAAGGATTTCGGAATCAGCCCCGTTTTAGCAAGGATTCTCAGAAACCGGGATTTGACGGAGGAGTCGGATATTAAGAAATTTCTCCGGGGAACTTTGGATGACTGTTATTCTCCTTGGCTTTTGAAAGATATGGACAAAGCTGTGGAGGTGATAGAGCAGGCGCTTTCGGAGAAAAAGTCCCTTCGGGTGATTGGGGATTATGATGTGGACGGAATTTGTTCCGCCTATATGCTGACAAAGGGACTTGAAATCTTAGGGGCAAGAGTGGATACAGTCATTCCCCACAGAATGCATGACGGCTATGGATTAAATGATAATTTAATTAATGCGGCAAAAAAAGAGGGAATCGAGTTGATTTTGACCTGTGACAACGGGATTGCAGCGGCGCCCCAGATTGAGTTGGCGGCATCCATGGGGATTTCGGTAGTGGTGACAGATCATCATGAGGTGCCTTTTGCGGAGGAAGGAGGAGAGCGGAGAGAGCTTTTGCCTCCCGCCCTTGCGGTGGTAGACCCCAAAAGAGGCGACTGTCCTTATCCTTATAAAAATATTTGCGGTGCAGTGGTGGCTTATAAGCTGCTGCAGGCGCTTTCACAGCATATGGAGCATATCAAACTGACAGAAGCCATGGAAGAGTTTTTGGAGTTTGCGGCGTTGGCTACCGTCTGCGATGTTATGGAGCTGAAGGATGAGAACCGCATTCTGGTAAAAGAGGGTTTACGGAGATTGCAAAGAACGCAAAATCAGGGTATCAGGGCTTTGATGGAAGTGAATAAAATCCAGCCGGAAAAACTGAGCGCTTATCATCTGGGTTTTGTCATCGGCCCCTGTCTGAATGCAACGGGCAGGCTTGACACGGCAAACAGGGCGTTAGAGCTTTTAAGGAGCAAAACCAAGACGGAAGCCATGAGCGCGGCGAGGGAACTGAAGGATTTAAACGACAGCCGTAAGAATCTGACCCTGCAGGGAGTGGAAGCTGCGGAACAATATATGAAAGAACACCGGATAGAACAGGATAAAGTGATGCTTATTTTTCTGCCGGATGTGCATGAGAGTCTTGCGGGGATTATTGCCGGGCGCATTCGGGAAAAGTATCATCATCCCGTGTTTGTGCTGACGAAAGGGGAGGACGGTGTCAAGGGCTCCGGGCGTTCCGTGGAAGCCTACCATATGTTTGAGCACATGGTGCGTGCCGGGCGGTATTTTACCAAATACGGCGGACATAAGCTGGCGGCGGGGCTTTCCATGAAGGAGGAGGATATAGAACCTTTGCGGAAGTTTTTAAATGAGGACAGCGGTCTTTGTGAGGATGATTTTGTCCCCAGGGTACATATTGATGTCCCCATGCCCCTTTCTTATGCGGATGCAAAGCTGGCGGAAGAGCTTTCTCTGCTGGAACCCTTTGGCGTGGAGAATCCAAAGCCCTTGTTTGCCCAAAAGAATCTGCATTTTTTGAAAGGATATAAGATGGGGGCAAACAAAAACTGCGCAAGATTCCGGGTGCGCGGTCCGGAAGGAAAAGAAGCGGAAGTAGTATTTTTCGGAGATTTGGAGCGGCTCGGAGATTTCTTAAATGAAAAGTATGGCAGCGGCAGTGACAATCTGCTTTATGAAAAAGGAGGAGATTTTGAATTGTCCATAACCTACCAGCTCTCGCTAAATACCTATCAGGGCAGGACGAACCTTCAATTTATCATGCAGAATTACTGTTAGGAAAGTGTCGGGAAAGAAGCCGCTCATTTTGAATTGTTATAATTTTTTAAGATTTTCATTAGAAATAAAACACATTTTAGACACAATTTTGGGATAGAATACATTTCAGATAGTTGATTTATTCACTATCTCCCCCCTCATAAGAAAATAGCGGAAGCACCCCGGATTCATCGGAGTGCTTCTGCTATTTTCTGTGTTTTGCATGATAAAGATGATGGACAAACCGAATGATAATCAGTATAATAGAAACAAAATATGTAGGCAGAGCCATTTAAAATGGTCAGAAAAGGGAGGATTCCTATGAATAAGAATGCGTTTCGCAGTTTAAGTTACGGTGTGTATGTCATCAGCACCTGGGATAAGGGGAGAGCCACGGGATGCATAGCCAACAGCGCCATGCAGATTACCTCGGAGCCTGCCACTATTGCGGTGAGCATCAATCATGACAATTACACCAACCAATGTATTCAGGAAATGGGCAAGTTTGCCGTATCCGTTCTGGGAGAGCATTCGGATCCCGGAATCATCGGGACTTTTGGATTCCAAAGCGGCAGGGAGCATGATAAATTTGAGGCAGTGGAGCAGATGGTAAAGGGATATCTGCCGGTGGTTGCGGATGCCTGTGCCTATATCGTGTGTGAGGTGATTGATAAAATGGAAACCTCCACCCATACCGTATTCTTGGGAAAAGTGGTGGAGGCCGATGTCTTAAAGCAGGATGACGCCATGACATATGCTTACTATCATAATGTGGTGAAGGGAAAGAGTCCGAAAAACGCTCCCACCTACATTGAGGAAGACGCCGTTTCCGAAAACTCGGGCAAGCGCTATGTGTGCGGCATCTGCGGTTATGAATATAAGGGAGATACGCCTTTTGAGGAGCTTCCGGAAGATTATGTATGTCCCATATGCGGACAGCCCAAGTCCGCCTTTACAGAGAAATAGGAAAGTAATTACAAGCGAAAGAAACCGTACGGAGGCTGAAAATGTACGAATGCCCAAATTGCGGGGGGAACTTGAAATTTGATATTCCCTCCCAACAATTGGCTTGCGGGTTCTGTGATTCCAAATTTGACCCCTATGCCATCAAAAAGGAAACGGATACTGTGGACGGGGATTACTTTGAAACCAATGTATTTACCTGTCCCCAATGCGGCGGTGAAATGTTTGGCGGTGATAATGACGCCACGGCTTTTTGCAGTTATTGCGGAGCTTCCAATATTTTGTCCAGCCGTATCAGCAGAAAAAAGCGCCCCCAATTCATTATTCCCTTCAAAGTGACCAAGGAGGACTGCAAAAAGCTGTACAGGGACAAAATGAGAAAAGCTTTCTTTGTCCCCAAAGAATTCAAAAATGCCGATTTTATAGATGGTTTCAGAGGTATTTATATGCCTTATTGGAGTTACCGTTTTTCCCAAAAAGGGAGAATCAGTCTGCAGGGGGTTACGGAAAAGCGGGAAGGCGATTATGTCTATAAGGATTATTATACCCTGTCAGGGTATTTGGATGCAGGATATGCAGGGTATTCCAATGACGCCTCTGCCAATTTTTACGATAACATCAGTCAGGCGCTGGGACCTTATACCGCCAATCAGATAATGAATTTTACCCCGTCTTTCTTAAGCGGTTTTTATGCGGAAATAGCGGATGTAAGTTCCGCTGTCTATCAGGAGGACGCCGAAGAGATAGTTACGGAGGCAACCTGTGACAGACTGCGCAGGGATCCGGTTTTCCGTAAATATGACCTTGAGCTGCCCTCCGAAAGCAAAAGGGCAGCAGCGTTACATACAAACTGTGACGGGAAGGACAGCGCCATGTTTCCCGTGTGGTTTATGTCTTACCGCAACAGGGACCGTATTGCCTATGCCACGGTGAACGGGCAGACAGGAAAGATTGTAGCCGATCTGCCGGTGGATGAGAAGCGGTTTTTCGGAAGTTCCCTGCTGCTTGCGATTCCTCTGTTTTTGATTCTGAATTTGTTTCTCATGCTGCGGCCCATGGTTTTATTGCTCTGCAGCGCGGTGCTGGCGTTAGCGGCGACGGCGCTCTATAGCGGAGAGCTCTCCAAAATACTTGCCAAAGAGAGCAATGAAGATGACAGAGGGCTGCAGACAAAAAAAGCAGGCAAGCTCATAACGAAGAAGAAAAAGAAACGCAAAATGGCGGCAAACACGGTAATAACAGTCGTTATTGTTTTTCTGGCGATGAACAGGCTGGAGCTTATTTTTAGCCTTCTCCGTATTGCCGGCGGTTCTCTGGCGCAGATTCTCATATGGCTGGCTGTGGCGGTCTGTATGGGCATTCTGTGTGTATCCGGTATAAAAAAGTACAAAAATGTCGAGAAATTAAGAGGAGGTCTGGGCTTTCTCTTTGCAGCGGCGGCGATTGTGGCGGGGGGTATCATAGCCATATGGCAGCCTGTGTCGGATTTGTGGTATTACGGCGCAGCCCTGTTGATTTTGTTGACAGTGGTTTTCATTCTGGCGGATTTGATACGCAATTATAACAGGCTTGCCATGAGGAAGCTTCCTCAGTTTGAAAAAAGAGGAGGCGACGACAATGCTTAAAGGATGGCAAAAGTCGGCCGCGGTCACGGCGGCTATGCTTTCTATGGTATGTTTTTGGGGAATGGAGGCGCAGGCGGCGGAACCTCTTTATACCAATCCGGAGACGGATTATGTGGTGATTGTGGAGGATGACGCCGATTTGCTGACGGACGAGCAGGAGTCCCTTTTAGCGGAGGAAATGGAGGCTATCACCCTGTGGGGAAATGTGGGGTTCAAAAGCATAAAAGACAATTACACCACCGCGGAAAAATATCTGGATTCCTATTACCGGGACATGTTCGGAAGGGAAAGCGGAATCGTCTTTTTGATTGATATGGATAACCGTATGCTGTGGGTGAAATGTGACGGAACAATCAGCAGAATCGTTACAAGTGCCTATTGTGACGCGATTACGGATAATGTATACCGATATGCAAGCAAAAAGGAGTATGACACTTGCTCGCGGAAAGTGTATGAGCAGGTCATCACCCTGATGTCGGGAAGCTCCATTGCTTTACCTATGAAATATATCAGCAATGCGCTGTTAGCCGTCATTGCGGCGTTACTCCTCAATTATCTGATTATGCGGCGGATGGCAAAGAACAGTATGCCCACCCGGAAGGATTGGCTGCGCAACATGAACTCCCACTACAGTCTGACGAATACCCGTGCGGATTATGTCAATACCACTAAAATTTACAGTCCGCAAAGTTCCGGCGGCGGAGGAAGTTCCGGTGGCAGCAGCGGAGGAAGTTCCGGCGGCGGTGGCAGCAGCGGCAGCAGCGGAGGTCATAGCTTTTAGAGCAAACCGCTTTTATGCGACATGTCTATAGTACAAACTGAGCAGGCGGCAGAATATCTTAAATATTTTGCAAAGCCGGGTTACATATCGTAACAGCAGATGGGAACATCTGTGGGACAGTAGCGGCTACTATTGCTCCACAGATGTTTTTTTAAATCATTAGGAAATTGCGACAGTGTAAATTAATTCAAGGAGAATGCAAAGCATTCTCAGAAGCGTCGCTGCCGAGCGACGCTTTCTTACGGACTGCCGTTAGGTGGGACCACGCGGAGTCCGTGGGCATATAATAAAGGCAGCAGGCTTGATGAATGGAGGTTTAGGTTGAAAACAAACAACATTTCGGAAGGAAATAGTAAGGAAAATCTGGCGGTGAAGGTTTCCGGAGTCAGCATTATAGTAAATCTGGCGCTTTCTCTGTTAAAGCTTGCAGCGGGCATTCTTGGTAAGTCAAGCGCCATGGTTTCCGATGCGCTGCATTCCGCCTCGGATGTGTTCAGTACCTTTGTGGTAATTATCGGGGTTAAGATGGCGGGCAAGAAAGCGGACGCGGACCATCCCTATGGGCATGAGAGAATGGAATGCGTCGCCGCCATCATTCTTGCCATGCTGCTTGCCGTTGTGGGGGCAGGCATCGGCATATCGGGACTTCAAAAAATCATAGCGGGAAATTATGGAGAGCTGACCGTTCCCGGAAGGCTTCCCCTTGTGGCGGCAGTGGTGTCCGTTGCGGTAAAGGAGTGGATGTTCTGGTATACAAGGATGGCGGCAAAAAAACTGAATTCCGGAGCCCTGATGGCGGATGCATGGCATCACCGCTCCGATGCCCTTTCTTCCATAGGCTCTTTTGCCGGTATTCTGGCGGCAAGACTTGGATATCCTGTTATGGATGCGGTTGCGGGCGTTATTATCTGCCTGTGCATTTTAAAGGCGGCGTATGATATCTTTAAAGACGGGCTTGACAAAATGGTGGACCATAGCTGTGACAGTGAGACGGAACAAAATATCAGGGCTGTGACGCTGGGCGTTTCGGGGGTTCTGGGAGTGGATGATTTAAAGACAAGGCTGTTTGGCGATAAAATATATGTGGATATGGAAATTTTGCTGGACCGGAATTTAAAGCTGGGGGAAGCCCACGAGATTGCGGAATGTGTGCATGCCGTGATAGAAAGGGATTTTCCCAACTGCAAACACTGCATGGTGCATGTGAATCCCACAAAAGAAATATAAGAATTAAAGATTCTTTTTGATATGGGGTGGCAGAAAATGAAAAAAAAGAGTAGAATAAGAAAGATAGGGATATCGGTAATAGAAGATTGTCGGGAAGGATAGGAAAATAATGAAACTGTCGGATTTATTATGTGAAGTGGATTATGAGTGCATTCAGGGGTCTTTGGACACGGAGGTTACGAAAATCATCAGCGACTCCAGAAAAGTGGAAGAAGGCTGCCTTTTTGTCTGTATCGAGGGAGCAAATTTCGACGGGCATGCCTTTGCCGCGGAGGTAGTAAAGAACGGCGCCAAGGCGTTGTTGGTATCCAAGCCGGTGAAAGGCGTAAACCGCAAAGAGGTGACCGTGATACAGGTAAATAACACCCGTTATGCAATGGCGTATATGTCCGCCGCCGCTTTCGGGCATCCGGCAGAAAAGTTAAAAGTCATCGGCATTACCGGCACAAAAGGAAAGACCACCACTACTTATCTGGTCAAGTCCATTTTGGAAAATGCCGGTTATAAGGTGGGATTAATAGGCACTATAGAGGTCATTATCGGAGAAACCCATATCCATGCTAACAATACCACACCGGAATCCAGTCTGGTGCAGGAATATTTTGCGAGGATGGTGGAAGCGGGGATAGATACGGTGGTTATGGAGGTATCCTCCCAAGCCCTGATGATGCACAGGGTGCAGGGTTTTACCTTTGATTACGGCGTCTTTACCAATCTGGAGCCGGATCATATCGGTCCTAACGAACATGCGGATTTTGAAGAATATATGGCGTGCAAAGGATTATTGTTCCGCCAGTGTAAAATCGGAATCGTAAACGGGGATGACAGCCATGTGGAAAAAGTGGTGGAAGGGCATACCTGTGAACTGGAAAGCTTTGGCAGGGGAGAAAACTGCATGCTGCGGGCGGAGAATCCAAGGCTGGTAAATAAACCCGGCGAATTGGGAGTGGCATTTTCCGTCAAAGGGATTTTAGAACTTGAGGTGGAGGTGCCGACGCCGGGAAGCTTCAGCGTATACAATGCGTTGGCCGCCATGGCTATCTGCCGCCATTTCAAGGTAAGTACGGAGGATATGAAAAAGGCACTTTTATCCGCAAAAGTAAAAGGACGCATTGAGATGGTGAAGGTGTCGGATGATTTTACGCTGTTGATTGATTATGCCCACAATGCCATGGCGCTGGAAAGCCTGCTTACCACTTTGCGGGAGTATGAGCCGACGCGTCTGGTATGCCTCTTCGGATGCGGGGGCAACCGTTCCAAGAGGCGTCGGTTTGAGATGGGGGAAGTCAGCGGGAGGCTTGCGGATTTGAGCATTATCACTTCGGATAATCCCAGATTTGAGGAGCCTCAGGCGATTATTGACGATATCAAGGTGGGAATGCACAAGACCAACGGTAATTACATTGAAATCTGTGACCGCAAGGAAGCTATCGCCTATGCCATTTCCCACGGAAAACCCGGGGATATTATCGTGCTGGCAGGCAAGGGACATGAGGATTATCAGGAAATCAAGGGGGTAAAGTACCCCATGGACGAGAGAAATCTCATTCGCGATATTCTGGAGGAGCAAAAGCAAGCGTTATAGATTTGGGGCTGCATTTACAGGAAAAGGGGTATACCCATGAGAGAATTATATGCGGATATCATTATAGATATCTCCCATGAAAAACTGGATAGACCCTTTCAGTACCGTATACCGGAGAAGTTGCAGGGCGTCCTTAGGGAAGGAATGTGTGTAAAAATCCCCTTCGGACAGGGAAATACCCGGCGGAAGGGCTATGTCACGGATATCGGGGAAGAATGTAAATGCGACCCGGAAAAAATAAAGGATATTTTGGAAATCGAGGCGGAAAGCGCCGATATTGAGAGCAGGATGATTGCTTTGGCGGGCTTTATCCGCAGGAATTATGGCGGAACCATGATTCAGGCGTTAAAAACAGTGCTTCCCGCAAAACAGTCCGTAAAAAAGCTGGAGCGAAAGACCATCCGGCGTATTTTGAGCAGAGAGGAAACGATTTCCCTGCTGGGGGAATGTGAACGGAAACACCAAACTGCCAAGGCAAGGCTCTTAAGAGAGCTTGCGGAACAGGAGGAAATTCCCTATCGGTGGGTAACGGGCAAATTGGGAGTCTCTGCCGCTACGGTGCGTAGTCTGGAGAATGCCGGCGCCCTTAAACTTATCAGTGCAGAGGAATACCGCAATCCCGTTAAAATCAGTGCGGATTCGGAGGAAGCAAAAAGACTCAGCCCCGAACAGAGGCGGATTGTAGAGGAAATCAATCGGGATATAGAGGAGGGCGAAAGAAAAACTTACCTGATTCACGGAATTACCGGAAGCGGTAAGACAGAAGTTTATATGCAGTTGATTGCGGGAGAAGTGGAAAGAGGCAGGCAGGCGATTATGCTGATTCCGGAGATTGCCCTGACTTACCAGACCCTTCTTCGTTTTTATAAAAGATTCGGGGAGCGGGTCAGCGTGATGAATTCCACCCTGTCCCCGGGAGAGAAGTACGACCAGTGCCAGCGGGCCAAAAACGGTGAGATAGATGTGATTATCGGTCCCAGATCCGCTCTGTTCACGCCGTTTCCCAATCTGGGCATCATCATTATGGATGAAGAACATGAGGGAAGCTATAAAAGCGAGAGCACGCCCAAATACCATGCAAGGGAAACCGCCGCAGAGGCGGCAAGGCTTGCGGGGGCAACTCTGGTGCTCGGCTCCGCAACTCCTTCCATGGAGGCATATTACCGCGCCAAATGCGGGGAATACAAACTGTTTACCCTGACCCGGAGACTTACGGGGGGAGAGCTGCCTGTGGTACACACGGTGGACTTAAGGCGGGAGCTGAAAGAGGGGAACCGTTCCGTTTTCAGCAGGAAGCTTCAGGAGCTGATGGCGGACCGTTTGCGAAAAAAGCAGCAGATTATGCTGTTTTTAAACCGCAGGGGATATGCCGGTTTTATATCCTGCCGTTCCTGTGGTGTGGTTCTGAAATGCCCCCACTGTGATGTATCTTTGTCGGAGCATCGGGGAGGAAAGCTTGTCTGCCATTATTGCGGATACGAGACAAAAAAGCCTGCCCTTTGCCCTGAGTGCGGCTCTAAATATATTTTGGGCTTTAAGGCGGGAACCCAGCAGATAGAAGAAAAGATAAAGGAACTTTTTCCGGGGGCAGTGGTGCTTCGCATGGACGGCGACACTACAAGGACCAAGGACAGTTATGAGCAGATTCTGGCGGCGTTTGCAAACAAAGAGGCGGATGTGCTGATCGGAACCCAGATGATCGTAAAAGGGCACGATTTTCCTAATGTGACATTGGTGGGAATCCTGGCGGCGGATTTGTCGCTGGGGGCGGGCTCCTACCGTTCGGGAGAGCGAACCTTTGAACTGCTGACTCAGGCAGTGGGACGTGCCGGCAGAGGGGACATGCCGGGGGAGGCTGTAATCCAGACTTATCAGCCGGAGCATTATGCGGTTACTTACGCGGCAAAACAGGATTATGAAAGTTTTTATGAGGAGGAACTGCTTTACAGGGAATTGTCGGGCTATCCCCCTATAGCCCATATGCTGGCAGTCCAGATTCTGGGTAAAAATGAAGATTCGGCAAAACAGCTTGCGAAAAGGCTGTCAGATGTGGTAAAGTCTATAGAAGATGCATCGGTGGCAGTGATCGGACCGGCGTCTGCGTCCATCGGGAAAATTAACGATGTTTTTCGGTTTGTGTTTTATGCAAAACATGCGGAATATGATAAATTGGTGCAGATAAAAGACGCATTGGAAGAGAGCCTGCAGGAATGGCAGAATGTGAGGGAGACGGTACAGTTTGACTTTGACCCGTTAAATACATTTTAAAGGGGATATCAAAATAAGGATTCACAAGAGAACGGAGGCAGAAAATGGCAATTCGGAATATCAGGGAATATGGCGATGAAGTATTGGAAAAGACCTGTAAGGAAGTAAAGGAGATGACGCCCAGACTCAGGGAGTTGATCGAAGATATGCTGGAAACCATGTATGAGGCAAACGGTGTAGGACTTGCGGCGCCGCAGGTGGGTGTTCTAAAGCGAGTGGTAGTAATTGATGTTACGGGGGATGAGCCATATATCCTTATAAATCCCCGCATTGTGGAGGAAAGCGGGGAGCAGACAGGCAGTGAAGGATGCTTAAGCCTGCCCGGCAAAAACGGAATTGTCACAAGACCCAATTATGTGAAAGCGGTTGCGCTGGATATCAACATGAAGCCCATCGAAGTGGAGGGAACGGAGCTTTTGGCGAGAGCTATCTGCCATGAGCTGGATCATCTGGACGGGCATATGTATGTGGAGAAGGTAGAGGGAGAGCTGCGGGATAATGCCGTAGAAGAGGAAGATTCGGAATAACAGGCGGAAAGGTGCGGCGGATATGCGGATTGTATTTATGGGAACACCGGATTTTGCGGTGGGAGCGTTGGAAGCGCTGATAAAGGCAGGGCATGAGATTACGGCAGTGGTAACGCAGCCGGATAAGGCAAAGGGGCGGAGCGGACAGCTTCAATTTCCCCCTGTAAAGGAATGCGCCCTGAAATATGGGATTCCCGTATTCCAGCCCCAAAAGATAAAGGCGGAAGATGCTGTGGCAAGATTAAAGGAATATCCGGCGGATGTTTATATTGTGGCGGCATTCGGGCAGATTCTTTCCCGGGAGATTCTGGCTCTCCCAAAGTTCGGCTGTCTGAATATCCATGCTTCCCTGCTGCCCAAATACAGGGGGGCTTCCCCCATACAAAACGCGATTATTGACGGGGAGAAGCAGACCGGCATAACGATCATGCAGATGGATACCAAGCTGGATACGGGGGATATCCTCTATCAGAAATCCATGGAAATTGATGATGAGGATACCTCTGCGACTCTTCATGATAAACTCATGGAACTGGGGGGAGAAGCCATTACGGAAGCGCTGCCCCTTTTGGAAGCGGGAAAACTTGTGCCCGTCAGGCAGGACGATGCCTTAAGCTGCTATGCTTCCCTCATCGAAAAGAGTATGGGCGAGATTGATTTCACAAAGAGCGCTGCAGAGCTGGATTGTTTCATCAGAGGGATGACGCCGTGGCCCAGCGCATACACCTATTACCGGGGAAAGCAGTTGAAAATATGGAAAGCTCTACCGGTTATGTCTAATCCTGCGGTTATCGGCGATACTTTACAATCCGAAGGTGCCAAAACGGCAGGAACCGTCACCGCCGTGGCAAAAGATCATATCAGGGTGGCGGCAGGCGAAG
Organism: Lachnoclostridium sp.; assembly: GCA_023664665.1. Lineage (GTDB taxonomy): Bacteria > Bacillota > Clostridia > Lachnospirales > Lachnospiraceae > Acetatifactor. Next base: position 112,885 of record JAMPEY010000003.1, on the reverse strand, counting down.
GCTTTCTGGACATTTATGAGCTGCAGCTTGAGGGCAAAAAGCGCATGAGCGCCCATGACTTCCTGCTGGGAGTGAAGATGACGGAGGGAGAAAAGCTGGGGCGCTGATCGGGTGCTGATCGTCCCGAAAAGTATTTGACAAATACAGCGTCCCGTGATAAAGTTAGAATAACAAATTTCCATGGGGGAGTAGCAAGCGTGTATCGTAACAAGTCAACATACTGGCCGTCAGGTCTGGCTTGTTTTAAATTGCGAGACTCATGTATAGCAAAACTATGCATGAAGTCTGTATATAAAAAAGATGCCAAGTATAGTTTTGTGACTGTACTTGGTTTTTTATTGCACTCTGAGTGATGGGCGTGTCAAAACACACGGGAGGTGTCAGTATGGAATGGAATCTGCTATTTTTCTTTAACAGTGCGCTGCTTGGCGTGGGACTTGCCATGGATGCGTTCTCGGTATCTCTTGCCAACGGACTCCATGAGCCGGACATGAAGAAAGGCAAAATGTGCCGGGTGGCAGGGGTATTTGCTTTTTTTCAGGCGGCGATGCCCATGATCGGGTGGCTCTGTGTACATATCATGCTTCAGTATTTTCAGGCGTTTGAAAAACTGATACCCTGGATAGCCTTGGCTTTATTGGCGAGCATCGGCGGAAATATGCTGATGGAAGGCATCAAAAAGAAAGATGAGGAGGCGGAAACCCCAAAGGTGGGGGCGGCGGCCCTTTTTCTGCAGGGGATTGCCACTTCCATAGACGCTCTTTCGGTGGGATTTACGATTGCCGATTATGGACTTCTTATGGCTGTCATATGCGCGCTTATCGTTTCCGCCGTGACTTTTGTGATTTGTATGGCGGGGCTTGTCATCGGCAAAAAATTCGGAACCAGATTTTCCGGTAAGGCGGAAATTTTGGGAGGAATCATTTTGATTGCCGTGGGAATTGAAATTTTTGCAACGGGAGTATTTTAAATTAACGGTTGCTTTTATTGTTGAAAAATGGTATACTGAGGCGAATTGAATAGATAGCAGTCAGGTGTCGGGGCAGCCTTCCCATAAGGCTGGCTTCGATGAAAAGGGAAACAGGTGTAAGTCCTGTACGAACTCGTCACCGTAATTAGGGAGCAGAGGCCGATATATCACTGGGAAACCGGGAAGATGGCGGATGCGATGATCTTTAAGCCGGGAGACCTGCCTGAATGCTGTACGGAAACGATTGTTTCAGACCACGAGTAACTGGTTGTACATATGAGAGCGTAGGGATTCCTTGTGTTTTCCTATTTTCTTTCCTGTGAGCAAACCCTTTACCTGTAATTGGAAAAGGGTTTTGTTTTTTGTGGCGGGAACTTCGTTTTCGGCAGCGGCGCATATTCGATGAATAAAACAGCAGGAAACTGCGGAAACGAGGAAAATATGAAAAAACAACTGGCAGCGCTTTTAGTGGTATCCTTAGCGGGAGTATTTTGTATGGCAGGATGCGGCAAACAAAATCAGGAAGCGGTCAACCAAAAAGCCGCGGATGAAGCGGCGGCTTTGATAGATGCCATTTATGTACAGGAAAGAACGGAGCAGACCGATAAGCAGTGCGCAGACGCCAAGGCGGCATGGGATGCTTTGACAGATGCCCAGAAGGAACTGGTAGAGGGAGAAAATGCAGACCCGGATTATTTTGGAAGGGATACCGGGGACGCTTCCAAGGATGATGCGCGCAATCAGGATGAAATCGGAGAAAATGAGATACTGACGGTGAGCTTCGGAACCTCTTTTAATGACAGCCGCGTTGCGGATATCAAGGGAATTGAGGACGCCTTACAGAAAGCTTATCCCGATTGGACTGTCAGAAGGGCGTTTACGGCGCAGATTATCATCAATCACATACAGGCGCGTGACGGCGAGTTCATTGATAATGTGGAGCAGGCGCTTGAGCGCGCAGTCTCCAATAAAGTAAAAAATCTGATAGTGCAGCCCACTCATTTGATGCATGGCGCAGAGTATGACGAGCTGCTGGAGGTTGTGGAAGCTTATAAAGATAAGTTTGAATCGGTAAAGGTTGCGGAGCCGCTGTTGGGCGAGGTCGGAAAAGATGCATCCATAATAAATGAGGACAAGAAAGCGGTTGCCGAAATCCTCACAAACGAAGCGGTGAAAGCTGCCGGTTATGACAGTTTGGAGGCGGCAAAAGAAGATAAAGCCGTATTTGTGTTTATGGGACACGGCACCTCTCATGCAGCCAAGGTTTCCTACAGCCAGATGCAGACACAGATGACGGAGCTGGGATATGACAATGTCCTGATCGGAACGGTGGAGGGCGAGCCGGAAGAGACTTCCTGTGAGGCTGTGATAGAGGCGGCTTCCGGGGCAGGCTATAAAAAAGTGATTCTCCGTCCCTTAATGGTGGTAGCCGGAGACCATGCGAATAACGATATGGCAGGAGAGGAGGAAGATTCCTGGTTAAGCATGTTTCAGGCGTCCGGTAAATTTGACAGCGTGGAGACACAGATTTACGGTCTCGGTCAGATTGAAGAGATTCAACAGATATATGTGAACCATACTCAGGCGGTAATGAAGTAATCCATAGAAAGCGGGAGATATGGTTATGAGGAAGAAAAAAAGGATTTTGGCAGTGTGCCTGCTGCCTGTACTGTGTATTTTACTGAGCGGCTGTTTGGCTCAAAGTAACAAGAGGGAAGTTTCCGGTGCGGGACTTTTGGACGGCGTGTATCTTGCCGAGTTTCAAACGGACAGCTCTATGTTTCGGGTAAACGAGGCTTGCGAAGGTAAGGGAACCCTGACGGTGGAAAATGGGGAAATGACAATCCATATTTCCTTAGGCTCCAAGAAGATTGTAAATCTGTATCCGGGAATGGCGGAGGATGCGGCAAAAGAAGGGGCTGTGCTGTTGGAGCCGGTTACGGATAAAGTTACTTACAGCGACGGCCTGACGGAAGAGGTTTACGGCTTTGATGTGCCCGTGCCGGTTCTGGATGAGGAATTTGACCTTGCCCTCATCGGAACCAAAGGAAAATGGTATGACCATAAGGTGACGGTCTCAAATCCGGAGCCTTTGCAGGAAGAAACCCGGACAGAAGGCTTTGCAAATCTAAAAGACGGAAAGTACACCGTTGAACTGACCTTTGAAGGCGGAAGCAAAAAAGCGGAGATTCTATCCCCTGCGGTCATTACCGTAGCGGGAAAAAGCGTAACGGCTACGGTGCAGTGGAGCAGCCCCAATTATGATTATATGATTGTAGATGGGGAGAAGTATCTGCCCGTCAGCACAGAGGGAGGCTCCGTCTTTGAGATTCCTGTTTCCGCCTTTGACGAGCAGATGGATGTTATTGGCGATACCGTGGCTATGAGTAAGCCCCATGAAATAGAATATACCCTTACTTTTCATTCCGATACGATGAAAGCCGTGGCAGAAACGGCAAAGCCGGAAGGGCTTGTATATGAAAGCAGCATGGAACTGCAGTATGCCAAGAACTTTACCGTAGATTATTATGAAGGCGGATATCAGCTGCTGACAGTTACGGACGGCACAAAAATATGGATTGTGCCGGAAGGAAAAGAAGCCCCCGAATCTTTAGGGGAAACGCCTGTTATATTAAAGCGCCCCATAAAAAATATCTATCTGGTATCCTCTTCCGTCATGGACATGTTTGCCGGACTGAATGCCCTTGATACGGTCAGACTTTCCGGACAGAAAGAAGAAAATTGGTATATCGAGGATGCAAGAGAGGCCATGGCAAGGGGAGATATTCTTTATGCGGGAAAATATAACCAGCCGGATTATGAGTTGATTGTTTCCGAAAACTGTTCCCTTGCCGTTGAAAACCGAATGATTTCACACTCTCCCGAGGTGAGGGAAATGCTGGAGGATTTCGGGATTCCGGTTATGATAGAGTATTCCGGCTATGAATCGCACCCTTTGGGCAGGGTGGAGTGGGTTCGGTTTTTCGGAGCTTTGACCGGCAGAGAAGAGGAAGCGCAAAAAATATTTGAGGAACAGACCGCCATACTGGAAGAGGTAACGGCGGATGAAAAAACAGATAAGACCGTGGCTTTCTTTTTTATTACTTCCAACAATTTAGTGCAAGTGCGGCAAAGCTCGGATTATATTCCCAAAATGATAGAGCTTGCGGGCGGTAAGTATGTATTTGAAAATGTGGGAGAGGAAGAGTCCGGGCGTTCTACCGTGAATATACAGATAGAGGAGTTTTACGAGGGCGCTAAAGACGCGGATTTCCTTATTTATAACAGTTCTATTGACGGCGGAGTGGCATCCGTGGAAGAGCTGCTTGACAAATGCGCCGTGTTAAAGGATTTTAAGGCGGTGCGGGAAGGCAATGTCTTTTGTACTTCCAATGATATGTACCAACAATCCCTGTCAATCGCGTATCTGATAGAAGATATGCATGATATGCTCCGGAGTGAAAACGAAGAGGAAATGAAGTATCTGTTCCGGCTTAAGTAGGGAAGGAGCGGCGCGGAAATGGAACCTCATGCAAAGAAAAAGATAAGATATATAGCGGCTTTTCTCCTGCTGGGAGCGGGCGTTTTTCTGTTTGCGGCGTGGAATATCTGTGTGGGCACGGTGAAAATTTCTGTTTCGGATATTTTGGCGTCTGTGGGGGGGAAAAAAATCGAAAACGCCAGAATTTTATGGGATATCAGAATGCCGAGGACTCTGGCGGCTTTGATATTGGGAGGAGCTCTGGCTCTGGCGGGGTATCTGCTGCAGACTTTTTTTCATAATCCCATAGCGGGTCCTTTTGTGCTGGGTATTTCTTCCGGGGCAAAGATGATAGTGGCGTTGGTTATGGTATTTCTTATGGGGCGGGCTGTCAGGGTCAGTTCCTTTATGTTGATTGCGGCGGCTTTTTCGGGCGCGATGCTGTCCATGGGCTTTGTGCTTTTAATGTCCCGAAGGGTGGACAATATGTCCATGCTGGTGGTCAGCGGAGTCATGATAGGTTATATTTGTTCCGCCGTTACGGAGCTGGTGGTAACCTTTGCCAATGATGCGGATATTGTCAATCTCCATAATTGGTCCAGAGGAAGTTTTTCCGGCATGACATGGGACAATGTGGCGGTCATGGCGGGAATCACGGCGATTACCGTTATGGCGGTATTGCTTTTGTCAAAGCCTCTGGGCGCTTACAGGCTGGGGGAAGCCTATGCAAGGAATCTGGGAGTGAATATTCCCATGCTCCGCGTTGCATTGGTAGTTTTATCCAGTATTTTGTCGGCGTGTATAGTGGCGTTTGCGGGTCCGATTTCTTTCGTGGGAGTTGCGGTTCCCCATTTGGTAAAAAGCCTTTTGGGAACAGCAAAACCGATTGTCATAATACCTGCCTGCTTTTTGGGAGGAAGCGCATTCTGCCTGTTCTGTGACTTGCTGGCAAGAACATTGTTTGCGCCCACTGAGCTTAGTATCAGCACGGTTACGGCGGTGTTCGGCGCTCCGGTAGTGCTGTGGATTATGATAAGGCGCAGCGTGAGAAGTACTTCTAAAGCTCATGCCAGTGGGCATTTCGCTAAGAAGTACTAAATCTCACGCCGAAAAACGCCAAAAACACGGCGTTTTTCATCGTAATTTGTGACTCCGCGGAGTGGAATGGAGGTTATAATGCAGTATTATTTCAGAGCGGAGAAGCTGAGTGTGGGTTATCATGGGCATCCCCTGATCGAAAATATGGAAATTGCCTTGGAAAAGGGGGAAATCCTGACTTTGATCGGTCCGAACGGCGCGGGGAAGTCCACTGTTTTAAAAAGTATTGCAAGGCAGCTTGCTTTAGTCGGCGGAACCCTCTGGCTGGACAAAAAGAACATGGGAGAGATGTCGAGGGTGGAGCTTTCACAAAATATGGCAGTGATGTTGACAAGGCAGCCCCGCACGGAGCTGATGACCTGTGAAGATGTAGTGGAATCCGGAAGGTATCCGTATACAGGACGGTTCGGCATTCTCTCCGAAACGGACCGCCGCAGGGTCGGGGAGGCCATGGAACTGGTGCGGGTGGCGGATATTAAGGATAAAGATTTTACGCAGATCAGCGATGGGCAAAAACAGAGAGTAACGCTTGCCGGATGTCTTTGTCAGGAACCGGAAATCCTGATTCTGGACGAACCCACTTCTTATCTGGATGTAAAGCATAAGCTGGAATTTTTGTCTGTTTTACAGGAAATGAAAAGAAAAAAGAAGCTGACGGTCATTATGTCCCTTCATGAGCTGGAACTGGCAAAAAGGATTTCCGATAAAATTCTTTGTATCAATGGGAGATATATAGAACGGTTCGGCACACCGGAGGAGGTTTTTTCGCAGGGAGCCCTATCAAAGATGTTTGATATATCGTCGGGCAGCATGGATGAAGAAAACGGCAATCTGGAACTTCCCGCTCCTAAGGGGGAAGCCGGAATTTTTGTGATAGCGGGAGGAGGGACCGGCAGGAGTGTATACCACAGATTACAGAGACAGGGAATCCCTTTTGCCACAGGCATACTTTTTGGAAATGATTTGGATTATCCCGTAGCAAAAGCATTGGCGGCGGATGTTATAGAAGCGGAAAGTTTTGAACCGATTACGGAGGCACAGGTAAACATGGCAAGGAAAAAACTGGAAGCCTGCGAAAAAGTCATTTGCTGCAAGGAAAGTTTCGGAACCTATGAGCGTGCGAACCGGGAGCTTGCGGAGTATGCAAGAAAGTGCGGAAAACCGATAGAAATTGTGAAACACAGAGACAATGGGTGAAATTATGGCAAAAGTAATCATGGTACAGGGAACCATGTCAGGGGCAGGAAAAAGCCTGATAACAGCAGGGTTGTGCAGAATCTTTAAGCAGGATGGCTTCAGGACGGCTCCTTTTAAGTCGCAGAACATGGCGCTGAATTCCTTTGTTACTTCGGAAAATCTGGAAATGGGCAGGGCACAGGTCATACAGGCGGAAGCGGCAGGGATAGAGCCGAAGGTCTGTATGAATCCGATTCTCCTAAAACCCAATAATCATACAGGTTCTCAGGTGATTGTAAACGGGGAAGTGCTTGGAAATATGAGCGCAAGAGATTATTTTGCTTATAAGAAGCATCTGATTCCCGATATTAAAAATGCTTTTCGGAAATTGGAGGAATTTGCGGACATTATCGTAATCGAGGGAGCCGGCAGCCCTGCGGAAATCAATTTAAAAGAAAACGATATTGTAAACATGGGGCTTGCAGGGATGGTGGATGCTCCCGTCCTTCTGGTGGGAGATATTGACAGGGGAGGCGTATTTGCCCAGCTTCTGGGGACTTTATTGTTATTGTCGGACAGCGAAAGAGACAGGGTAAAAGGACTGATTATCAATAAATTCAGAGGGGATAAGGCGCTTCTTGAACCGGGAATACAAATGCTTTATGAAAAGGGGAAGGTTCCGGTAACGGGAGTAGTGCCTTACATGGAGCTGTTTCTGGAAGACGAAGACAGTCTGACGGAGCGTTTTCACAAAAAGAGGAAGGGATTCATTGACATTGCGGTTATCCGTTATCCGCGGATATCCAATTTTACGGATTTTAATATTTTTGAGCAGATAGAAGAAGTGACGGTGCGCTATGTGACCTGTGTCAATGACTTGCAGCGCCCGGATTTGATATTCCTGCCCGGAAGCAAGAATGTCATGTCGGATTTATGGTGGATGCGCCAAAACGGTCTGGAAGCAGCCGTAAAGAAGCTGGCGGGGGAGATTCCCATATTTGGCGTCTGCGGGGGATATCAGATGCTGGGATGTGAGATTGCGGATCCCGACAGTGTGGAAGAAGGGGGAAGCCTGCGGGGAATGGAGCTGTTAGGTGTTAAGACCGTATTGCAAAAGGAGAAAAAGCGCTGTCAGACAGCGGGAAAGATAGAAGAGCTTGCAGGAATTTTTAAAGGGTTGTCAGGATGCCCCTTCAAGGGTTATGAAATACACATGGGTCGAACTTTCGATATGCGGGAAGGGGCGGCAGAAGTAAAAAAGAAAGTGGTATGCGACGCCGAAAAAAATGTGTACGGTTCCTATGTGCATGGCTTATTTGATCAGGGGAGCGCCGCGGACATTGTGGTACAGGCATTGGCGGAAGGGAAGGGAATCACAATAGAAAGCGGAAGCTTTGAAAATTACCGGGCTTTCAAGGAAAAGCAGTATGATAAGCTTGCCGATACCTTAAGAAAGTATCTGAACATGGAGGAAATCTATGGAATGCTTAGAGAAGCTCGTTTGGAATAACTATACACGGGAAGAATTAGCCGGACTTTCCGTCAGGGCGCCGGATGAGGAAATAAGAAAGAGAGTGCAGAAGCGCTGGGACTTAGTGGCAAAACCCCTTGACGGAATGGGGAAATTTGAAACCCTTATCGCACAGATAGGAGCTGTCATCGGTACGGAAAAAATAGATATCTCCAAGAAAGCGGTTGTTATCATGTGCGCGGATAACGGTATTGTGGAGGAGGGAGTGAGCCAGTCCGGTCAGGAGGTTACTTTAAGCGTTGCGCGGAGTATGGGGCAAAAGCAGTCTTCCGTGGGCCAAATGGCGCAGATAGCGGGAGCGTATACTATTCCCGTGGATATCGGCATTAACCACAGAGAAGAAATAACAGGTGTTATTGATTGTAAAGTAAGATGCGGGACCCGCAATTTCAAGAGGGAACCGGCTATGACCGAAGAGGAAGCAATTCAGGCGATTGCAGCCGGCATGGACTTGGTTTGCTCCTTAAAACAGTCCGGCATCAATCTGATTGCAACAGGGGAGATGGGGATTGGAAATACCACCACCAGCAGCGCTGTTGCCGCTTCTCTGTTAAAATGTGGAGCGGATAAAGTGACAGGCAGGGGAGCCGGATTAGACGATGAGGGATTGTCACGGAAAAAGCAAGTGATTGCGGACGCCATAGAGAAATATGATTTGTATCACGCAGACGCCCTGACTGTTCTGAAGACGGTGGGAGGACTTGATATTGCCGGGTTGGCGGGTGTCTGCATGGGAGGTGCCCTTTACCGCATGCCCATTGTGCTGGACGGCGTTATCAGTATGACTGCGGCGCTTTTGGCGGAGAGAATCCTTCCGGGTACAAAATCCTGTTTACTTCCGTCCCATAAGGGGAAAGAGCCCGCAGTGGCAGCGCTGATACAAGAGCTGGATATGGAGCCCGTGATTGACGGCGGTCTGGCGTTGGGGGAAGGAACCGGCGCCGTAATGATGTTTCCCCTGCTGGATATGGCTCTATGCATTTATGATGCCGGAAGAACTTTTTCGGATATAGGGATAGAAGGGTATACGAGGTTTTAAAGAGATGATGACACTGATTATCGGGGGCAGCGGAAGCGGAAAATCCGCTTATGCGGAAGAATACATTACCGAAATTTCCGAAGGATGCGAAAAATATTATATTGCAACGATGCAGGCATCTGACAGGGAAGGACGGGAAAAAGTAAAGAGGCATCGCGGGATGAGAAGCGGTAAGGGGTTTTCTACCATAGAGCAGCCTTTAGGGATAGAAAAGGCATTGGAAAAAATGAGTTTGGGAAAGACTCCGAAAACGGCTTTATTGGAATGCATGTCCAATCTGGCTGCAAATGAAATGTTTTCGGAAGAAATGGCGGCGGACGGCAGTATCATAACGGAAAAAATCATAGGGGGAGTGGAACGGTTAAACAAGGGGTTAAAGCATCTTGTGATTGTGAGTAACAATGTGTTTGAAGACGGAATTATCTATGATGAATATACCATGGAATACATCAGGGCTATGGGCTGTATCAATGAAAAGCTGGCGGTCATGGCGGACCGGGTGATAGAGGTTGTTGTGGGGATTCCGCTGTGGATGGGAGGATGCAAACCGCATCCTAACGGATATGAACCGCATCCTAACGGATACGGAAGGGAAAGAGGGGCGGAATGGGAATCATAAAATCTGTTATTATTGCGTTTTCACTTTATTCTCAGATTCCCGTACCACAGTTTGCCTGGAAAGATGAGGATATGAAATATGTACTTTGCTTTTTCCCATGGGTGGGCGCAGTGATAGGAGCCTGCATTTATCTGTGGGGAACGGTTTGCGACCGATTTGATATCGGCATATTGTGCTATGCGGCGGGAGGAGCGCTTCTTCCTCTGCTTATCACGGGAGGGTTCCATGTGGATGGATTTATGGATACCATGGATGCCTTCCATTCCTGCAGACCGAGGGAAAGGAAGCTGGAAATTCTGAAGGATTCCCATATCGGAGCCTTTGCGGTCATTATGCTGGGAGCCTATGCCCTCTTTTATTTAGGCGCTTTTTCTGAAATTCGGGAGAAAGAGGTTTTAAAGATTGTATGCGCCGGTTTTGCATTATCCAGATGCCTTAGCGCTATCGGCGTGGTTTCGTTTCCCACCGCCAAAAACGAGGGATTGCTTGTAAACTTCGCAAAATCTGCAAAGAAAAATACAGTAAAGTTTTTCCTGTATCTGCAGGGGGCGCTCTGTGTGGGATTTATGATGGGGCAGTCCTTCCCTGCGGGAAGTGTAATAAGCGCTGCCGCAATAGGAGCTTTTGCCTATTACTATTATCGCTGTAAAAAAGAGCTGGGCGGCATTACGGGAGATACCGCAGGGTATTTTGTCCTGCTGTGTGAGGGCAGTATGCTGGGAGCCGCGGCGGTCTGGCAGATTTTAAAATAAAAGGGGTATAAAAATGAAACTGGTCATCGGCGGATATGCACAGGGAAAATTAAACTATGTCTTGCAGGGTAATCCCGAAAATGATTATGAGATTTATGACGGTATCCTTCCGGATGAAAAGCAGTTGCGGGAGGGAGCCGCACAAGGGAAAATAATACTTATCAATCATTTGCACGGCTGGGTAAAAACGAGAATGCTGCAGGGCGGAAATCCGGAAGAGGAAATTATGGCTTTTTTGAGAGAAAACATAGAGAGCGTTATTATCAGCGATGAGATCGGAAACGGCATTGTGCCGGCGGATGCTTTTGAGAGGGCATACAGGGAGAGGACCGGAAGAATCCTTGTGAGGCTGGCAGAGGAGGCAGGGGAGGTGGTGCGCGTCATATGCGGCATTGGTCAGAAAATCAAGTAAGACTCGTATGGATCCGCCATGGAGCCACCCGGGCAAACAAGGAGCGCCGGTATTTGGGAAAAACGGATGAAAGCCTAAGCCCGGATGGAATAGAGGCATTACAAAAGGCAAAATATGCAGGCTTATATCCGGAGATTTCCTGTTTGTTTTCCGGTCCCATGAAACGATGTGTGGAAACCGCCGAAATTTTATATCCCGGCAAAGAGCCGGTACTCATATCGGAGTGGGAAGAAATAAATTTCGGGATTTTTGAAGGAAAGAGTTATGGGGAATTACAGGGGGACAGCAGATATCAGGCGTGGATTGACAGTAACGGAAGTCTGCCTTTTCCCGGAGGCGAAAGCAGAGAAGAGTTTATCAGGCGCTGCAAGAGGGGATTTGTCAGGATGCTTACAACACTTTCGGAAATCCCGAAAAAGGACGGAAGATGCGGCATCGCGGCGGGCATGATTGTGCACGGAGGGACGATTATGTCTTTGTTAAGCTGTTATTGCGGCGGAGAATATTTTGATTATCAGATTGCCAACGGAGAAGGGTATTGCTGCAGGGCGGAGTGTAGTGACGGAAATATCCGTTTTACGGAATTAGAGAGATTAAAAGTGTGAAGAGAATTTCTAAGTCTGCAAAGTACGCAGACATAAGAAATTCTAAAGCTTCACACCGAAGAACGCAAAAACCGCGTTCTTCACGGAGTCGCAGACTCCGTGGGATTGGTTTATGCCGCTGAAACGGCATGTTTGGAAGTAAACTTTCAAATTCTTTATTGGTAGAGTATGCAGAGGTATAAAGTTTGAAAGTAAACTTTCAAACTCTTTATTGGTAGCAGTATCGCAGGCAGAAGCCTGCGATATGCGGGGGTATAAGTATGAAATATCATATAGCAGCCTTTGTCTGCGGATTTATATTGGATCTGCTTTTTGGAGATCCCCACTGTCTGCCCCATCCTGTCCGGGGAATCGGGAATCTGACGGCAGGATTGGAAAAACGCCTTTTGGGGAGCACATGGGACAAGCGGGAAAGGAAAGGAAATAGGGAACTGATAAGCGGAATCCTGCTTGTGTTTCTTGTGGTTTCGATAACGGTTTTCCTGACGGTATTTTGTCTTGTTTTGGCATATTGCATTCATCCCTATCTGGGCGTGTTGGCAGAATCGGTTATGACTTATCAGATTTTGGCGGCCAGATGCTTAAAAGAGGAAAGCATGAAAGTATATCAGAACCTCAAGGAGGACAGCCTTGCGGAAGCGAGAAAGTCGCTGTCCATGATAGTGGGAAGGGATACCGGGATTTTGGATGAGGAGGGCGTGGCGAAAGCCGCCATAGAAACCGTGGCGGAAAATACTTCGGACGGTGTGACGGCTCCCATGCTCTATGCGGCGCTTGGCGGTCCCGTGCTGGGATTTTTTTACAAGGCGGTCAATACCATGGATTCCATGGTGGGATATAAGAATGAAAAGTATCTTTATTTTGGCAGAGCAGCGGCAAAGCTGGATGATGTACTGAATTACATACCTTCCAGAATCAGCGCTTATCTGATGATATTGGCGGCGTTTCTTTTGGGAAAAGGCTTTCAGGGCAGGAGGGCTTATGCGATATATAAGAGAGACCGCAGGAACCACGCAAGCCCTAATTCCGCGCAAACGGAGTCCGTATGCGCGGGAGCGTTGGGGTTGCGATTGGGGGGAGATGCCGGCTATTTTGGCAGGACAGTTCCCAAACCCTATATCGGGGACGATTTGCGCAAGGCGGAGTATGAGGACATTAGAAGGGCAAATAAATTGATGTATCTGACGGCGTGTTTCTGTGAATTTTTCTGTCTGGTTCTGATGATAGGAGCGGCTTTTATTTTGGAAGGGAAGTGGTGACGGGTGCAGGGAGTGCATGGAGGCGATATATACAGAAACCGGGTGGACATCGATTTTTCCGTAAATGCCAATCCTCTGGGCATGCCGGAGGAGGTCAGGGAGGCGTTATATGCTGCAATAGATGACTGCGGTCAATATCCGGATAGAGAAAATTGTGAACTAAAAAGCGTTATCAGTAAAATGTTGTCCGTGCCCGGGGATTTTATCGTGTTCGGAAACGGAGCGTCGGAACTTTTTATGGGAATGCTTCGCGCCATAAAACCGCGGAAAACCTTGATTCCCATACCCTCTTTTTACGGGTATGAGTATGCCGCGGAAGCTGTGGAAAGCGATATCGTTTATTTTCCCCTGAAGGAAGAAAAGGATTTCCTGCCGGGAAAAGATTTATGGGAAGCGCTGACAGAAGAGACGGATCTTCTTTTTCTGGCCAATCCGAACAATCCTACGGGAAAAAGGATGGATAAGGAATATCTGGAAACATTGCTTGGGATATGCAGGGAGAAGAAAATTTTAGTGGCGTTGGACGAATGTTTTATAGAATTTTGCAAAGATGGATTTTCCATGCTGCCCGAGATAGAAGAGTATGATAATCTGCTGATTATCAGGGCTGCCACAAAGATTTTTGCGATTCCGGGAGTAAGACTCGGTTATCTGGTGAGCAGTAACCGAATTTTGCGGGAAAGGATAGGAAGAAATCTGCCGGAATGGAATCTGTCTGTTTTTGCGCATGCGGCGGGCGCAGCCTGCAAAGGACAGTCGACATATCTGGCGAAAACGGTGGAGCTTGTGCGGACAGAAAGACCGTTTTTGGAAAAAGGGCTGGCCAAACTGGGTATTCGGGTATATTCCGGCGAGGCAAATTTTATCCTTATTTACAGTAAAGTCCCCTTATACGAAAAATTATTACAAAGAGGAATCTTAATTAGAGACTGTGAAAATTTCAGGGGATTATCCAAAGGCTATTATCGCATAGCGGTAAGAAAAAGGCAGGACAACACAAGATTATTGGAAGCGTTAGGTGAGTGCATTGAGAGAGATAGAACGGCTGCTGCCGGAAGAAATTGAAAAGCGGAGTTTTGAGATTATTTCACAAGAGCTTGCGGACAGAGGGATTTGTCTGCCCAAAGAGGAGGAAAGGATTACCAAGAGAGTTATCCATGCCAGCGCGGATTTTGATTATACAAAGACGCTTACCTATTCCAAAGGCGCTGTCAATATAGCAAAAGAACTGCTTTTAAACGGTGCGGATATTGTGACGGATACCAACATGGCGCTGGCCGGTATTCACAAAAAGACCTTAGCTTATTTTGGCGGCGAGGCACATTGTTTTATGGCGGATGAAACGGTGGCAAGGCTGGCGAAGGAGAGAGGAAGCACCCGTGCGGCAGTCAGTATGGAAGTGGCGGCAAAGCTTGCAAAGCCGACTATCTTTGCCATCGGAAATGCGCCCACCGCCCTGATACGCCTGTATGAGATGATGCAGACAAAGGAGTGGAAACCTGACTTTGTGATCGGCGTACCGGTGGGTTTTGTCAATGTGGAGCCTGCAAAAGAGCTGATGATGGAAACGGATGTGCCCTACATTATCAACCGGGGAAGAAAAGGGGGCAGCAATATAGCCGCGGCGATTTGCAATGCTTTATTATATGAATTGAAAGGAAGAGACGCATAAGATGCGATACGGTTTTACCACGGGGAGTTGTGCGGCTGCGGCGGCAAAAGCGGCCGCCTATATGCTGCTTACCGGAAAGAAGAAAACACAAATCATCATAGAAACGCCCAAGGGAATTCCTTATAAGGCGTGCATCCTGCACATTGGCCGCAGGGAAAACGAAGTAAGCTGCGCAGTGGAAAAAGATGGAGGGGACGACCCGGATATTACAACGGGCGCTTTGATTTGTGCAAGGGTTTCCTTTGGCGAGGGCATATCGGAGTCCCCTCGCATCCTGATAGAGGGAGGAAGCGGAGTGGGGCGGGTGACAAAGCCGGGCTTGGACCAGCCCGTGGGAAATGCCGCAATTAATCATGTCCCCAGGGAAATGATAACAAAGGAAGTACGGGAGGTGTGCAGGCTTCTGGATTATAAAGGCTGTCTGAAGGTTGAAATTTCGGTGCCGGGGGGAGAATTGCTGGCAGAGCAGACCTTTAATCCCAGACTTGGCATTGTAGGAGGCATTTCCATACTTGGGACAAGCGGAATCGTGGAGCCCATGAGCAGTCAGGCAATTCTGGATACGATTCGGGTGGAGCTGAACCAGAGAAGAGCGGGCGGTTATGACTATGTGGCGGTTGCACCGGGGAACTACGGCTTGGATTTCATGAAAAGATCCTATGGGTATGATTTGGACAGAAGTGTGAAATGCAGTAATTTCATAGGAGATACCATTGATATGGCGGTGGAAGCGGGCTTTCGGAAGATGCTTCTTACGGGACATATCGGCAAGCTGATAAAGGTGGCGGGAGGAATGATGAATACCCATTCCCGGGAAGGGGACTGCCGAATGGAATTGCTGGCAGCCTTTGCAGCCTCTCAGGGAGTGGAAAGTGACCGTGTCCGTGAGATATTGGCATGTGTTACTACCAAAGAAGCGGTGCGCATTCTGGAAGAAAGCGGAAAGCGGCAGGATGTGATGGATTATGCCATGGAGCGGATCTGTTATTATCTGAATAAGCGCGCAAAAGGAAGCATGCGGATAGACTGCATTATGTATGACAAGGAATTCGGAGAACTGGCAAAAAGTAAGGAGGCGGCGGAATGGTTTACTTTGTTGGCGCGGGAACGGGAGCCGTGGATTTGATCACGGTCAGGGGAAAGCGCCTGCTTGAGCAGGCGGATGTGATCATCTATGCGGGCTCCCTAGTGAATCCCGAATTGCTGGAGGATGCAAAAGCGGGATGTGAAATCCATAACAGCGCAAAACTGACATTGGATGAAGTCATAGGAATTATGGAGAAGGGGGCGGCGGAAGGCAAAATGATTGTCAGGCTGCACACGGGGGATCCAAGCCTTTACGGCGCGGTCAGGGAGCAGATGGACGAGCTTGACAGGCTGGGCATTGCTTATGAGAGCTGTCCGGGAGTCAGCGCCTGTTTTGGGGCGGCGGCTTCCCTGAATCTGGAATATACTTTGCCGGGGGTGTCCCAATCCCTGATCATTACCAGAATGGAGGGAAAGACCAAAGTTCCGCCCAAGGAAAGCATAGAAAGCTTTGCCGCGCATCAGGCGTCCATGGCGATTTATTTGAGCACGGGAATGCTGGAAGAATTAAGTAAGAGGCTGATTCGGGGCGGATATGGGAAGGACACTCCCGCAGCCCTGGTGTATAAGGCTACATGGCGGGACGAGGAGGCGTATATCTGTACTATAGAGACATTGCAGAGCACCGCGGCGGAGCATAACATCACAAAGACCGCATTGGTTTTGGTGGGAGACGCGGTTACCCATAGCAGATTTGAAAAATCAAGATTGTATGCTCCCGATTTTTCAACGCAGTTCAGACAGGCATAAAACCGGAATCATGGAGGGTTAGTGTGAAAAATTTAAGCATAATCAGTTTTACGGAAAAGGGAATACAGCTTTCCGAAAAAATCGCGGAACATAAGGGCTGGCGCACCATTTCCGAATCGGCCGCACTGTTTAGCAAATGTTCCCGGATGAAAACCTCCGGGTCAGGGACATATGTGCAGTTTGTGGAAGAAAGTACGGGAGAATGGGCAAAAGAGCAGATGGAAGAGGGAAACGCCCTGCTTTTTATCGGAGCCTGCGGGATTGCGGTGAGAACCATAGCGCCCTATATTATAGATAAGCTTTATGACAGTCCTGTGCTTGTGATGGACGAGAAGGGTCAATATATCATACCCATTCTCTCCGGACATATGGGCGGAGCCAATGAGATTGCAGCGGAGATTGCGGAAAAAACCGGGGCGGCGCCGGTGATTACAACGGCAACGGACATAAACGGGCGGTTTGCGGTAGATTTATTTGCGAAAAGAAACGCACTCCATATTGTGAACAAAGAGGGAATCGCAAAAATATCCGCCAAAGTATTGGCGGGCGAAGAGATTACCATGACCGTAGAGACGGGACATATTGTGGAGGGTGCGGCGTGTCCGGAGGGAGTCCGCATGATTCCCTATCCGCCAAAGGAACCCGTTGATATTGTAATAAGCGGGGAGGAAACGCCTCGCAAAGCGTGTGAAGCGTGGGAAGCGCTGCTTTATTTGAAACCCGGAGAATATGTTATCGGTATGGGGTGTAAAAAGGGAAAGGAACCGGAAAAAATAGAAGCTTTCCTTTATAAAAGCATGGAAGAGGCCGGCATAACGAAAAATCAGCTCTTTGCTTTAGCATCCATAGACCGCAAGAAAGAGGAAGAAGGTTTCCTTAGGTGGAGCAGGAAAGAGAGGATCCCTTTTCTTACCTTTTCCGCAGAGAGGCTGCAAAAGACGCAGGGAAATTTTCACGGTTCCGCTTTTGTGGAGGAGCGGACGGGGGTTGACAATGTATGTGAGCGGGCGGCGCTGGAAGCCTGCGGACCCGGCGGAAAGCTTATTTATGAGAAACATGCGGAGGATGGAATGACTGTGGCAATTGCCAAAAGAGAATGGAGGGTATCCTTTGTTGAAGAATAAAATATCGATTGTGGGAATAGGACCTGGAAAAGAAGAAATGATGACGAAAGAAGCCCTTTGGACCTTGGAAAATGCAGATGTCATAATCGGATATACGCTTTATGTAAAATTATTGGGGGAACGCTTTGCAGGGAAAGAAATACTGGCGACTCCCATGAGGCAGGAGGCAGAGCGTTGCAAGTTATGCTTTGAAGAGGCGGCAAAAGGGAAACGCGTAGCTTTGATTGGCAGCGGCGATGCGGGAATTTACGGTCTGGCGTCCCTGATGTATGAGATGGGAAAGCGGTATCCGGAGACCGAACTTGAGGTGATTGCGGGAATTACCGCCGCGAGCAGCGGTGCAGCGGTTTTGGGAGCACCTTTAAATCACGATTTTTGCGTCATTAGTTTAAGCGATTTGCTGACTCCGTGGGAAAAGATAGAAAAACGCCTGAAAGCAGCGGCGGAAGGGGATTTTGCCATAGCAATTTACAATCCCGCCAGTCATAAGCGGAAAGATTATTTAATGCGGGCATGCGATATTCTGCTTGGTTTCATGGAAGAGAGCAGAGCCTGCGGTTATGTGGAGAATATCGGCAGGGAGGGAACACGGTCTGTAACATGTACTTTGAAAGAGCTGCGGGAAGTACAGGTCAATATGTTTACCACTGTGTTTATAGGCAATTCCGATTCTGAAATCACAAACGGAAAATTGATAACAAAGCGTGGATATCCAATGATGTAAAGTCCGCTTTGGGGCAGACGGGAGGAAAATTGAAAAATATATTGGTATTTGCGGGAACAACGGAAGGAAGAAGGCTGTCGGAGCAATTGGCGGCAGCGGGAGTCAGGCATACCGTATGCGTGGCTACAGAGTACGGGGAAACGGCGATGGGAGAGCATCCTCTTGTCAAGGTACATACGGGAAGAATGGACGAAAGGGAAATCAGGGAGTTTATTCGGAGCGGAAAATATGCGGCGGTAGTGGACGCAACACATCCCTATGCGGAGGCAGTAACGCAAAATATAAAGACTGCCATGGAAGATACAAATATTCCCTATCTGCGTCTGAAAAGGGAAAGCGGCGGCGAATCTATGACCGGACAAATCCGTTATTTTGAAAACAGCGCCGCCTGTGCAGAGGCTTTGAAAGGGACGGATGGCAATATCCTGCTTACCACCGGAAGTAAGGAACTGGCTGTGTTTTGCAAGGATGCCGGAGTGAAGGAAAGGCTCTATGTACGGATTTTACCGGCATTGGAAAGCCTGCAGCTGTGCATGGAGCAGGGCATAGAGGGCAAACGGATTCTGGCATTGCAGGGTCCCTTTACGGAAAAGATGAATGAGGCAATGTTTTGCCAATACCGGATAAAATGTCTGGTGACAAAAGAGAGCGGAAAGAACGGCGGATATTGGGAAAAGCTGGAAGCGGCACAAAAGGCAGGGATTTTTGTCTATGTGATAGGACACGGAAAGGAGCGGGAGGGCGCTTCTTTTGCAGAGGTCTGCCATAGGTTGGAGGCGATTTGCGGAAAGAAGATAAGCCAAACAAAAGAGCTTGAGATATGCCTTGCGGGAAGTGGCATGGGAGATAAAGCCAGCCTGACAAAAGCGGTGTGCAAGGCGGTAGAAGAGGCGGATATTTTGCTGGGCGCAGAGAGAATGATTGCGGGATATCATCCCCGCATAGAAAAGAAACCCTTTTATAAAGCGGAGCAGATCATACCTTATCTGGAAGAAATGCAAAACGGCGAGCGGGCAGGGGAGTGCAGAAAGGCAGTGATTCTTTTTTCCGGGGACAGCGGTTTTTACAGTGGTTGTCAGTCCGTATACCGTGCATTGAGGGAGGAAATCAAAGCGGGCAGATTAAAAGCGGTGCTTTCCGTGCTGCCGGGAATTTCTTCGGTATCCTATTTAGCCGCCTGCATGGGGGAAAGCTATCAGGATGCGGCAATATACAGTATGCATGGACAGGAAATCCCTGATTTGGCGGAAAGAATCGGAGGGGAGAACAAAACTTTTCTGTTAATGTCGGGGTTAAGCGATATGCACAGACTGGGGAATCTTCTGCTGAAAGAAGGATTAGAAAAATGCACGGTAACGGCAGGCTGGCAGTTATCTTACCCCGAACAGCGGATTAGGGAGCTTACGCCGGAGGAATGCCTCTATTTAGAGCAGGAGGGGCTGTATACCTGTTGTGTGAAAAACCCGGCGGTAAAGGGGAAAAGACTGACCCATGGCAGAGCCGACGCAGAGTTTCTCAGAGATACCATTCCCATGACAAAAGAAGAAGTACGGGAAATCAGCATATGCAAGCTGAAGCTGTGTGAAAATGCGGTGGTTTTTGATATCGGCAGCGGAACGGGCTCCATTGCGGCGGAGATTGCGGGACTGTCCCATACGGTCAGGGTATTTGCCGTGGAGCAGAAGGAGGAAGCGGTTTCTCTGATAAAAAGAAATCAGGAGAAATTCGGGCTTAGGAATATAGAATGCATTTTGGCAAAAGCGCCGGATGGCATAGAAAACCTTCCTGTGCCTACCCATGCTTTTATAGGCGGCAGCAGCGGGAAAATGAAAGCGATTTTATCTGCTTTATATCGGATGAATCCGAAAATGAGAATTGTAATCAACGCGGTCAGCATGGAAACCCTTTGCGAAATCAAAGAAGTTTTGGAAAGTTATCCCGTCCGGTGTGAAGAAATTGTGCAAGTGCAGGTTAGCAGGGCAAAAAAAGCGGGAGCACATCGTTTGATGCAGGCGGAGAATCCTGTGTGGATATGTGTGTTTGAGTTTTGCGATAAGGAGCGGTCTTAGATGAAATTTCGTCGGATTATGATTGCCGCGCCCAAAAGCGGCAGTGGCAAAACAATGATTACCTGTGCATTGTTGCAGGCATTCAAGGATGCCGGACAAAGCATGGTTTCTTACAAATGCGGTCCTGATTATATAGACCCCATGTTTCATCAAAAAGTGCTGGGAATCCCTTCTAAAAATCTGGATACTTTTTTTACGGGGGAAGAAGAAACCAAAAGATTATTCCTAAGGAACCGGAAGGAAGGAGAATTTGCCATATTGGAAGGGGTTATGGGGCTTTTTGACGGTCTTTCGGGTATCAGGGAGGAAGGCTCTTCTTATCATCTGGCGAAAATTATAAAAACGCCGATTATATTAGTAGTGGATGCCAAAGGAATGGGGCGTTCGGTCATTCCTCTGCTGGCAGGCTTTCTGGCATATGATAAAGAGAAGCTTATCAAAGGGGTTATCCTGAACAGAATCACGCCGTCCTATTATGGAACATTAAAGCCTTTCATAGAAGAGGAGTTACCTGTCCGTGTTCTGGGATATTTTCCGGAGTACCGGCAATTTAGTATAGAGAGCAGGCATTTGGGGCTGATGCTGCCAAATGAATTAGACAATGTGAAAGAGCGCCTGCAAAAGGCATCGGAAGAAATACAGAAGAGTGTTTCCATGGAACAGCTGATGCAGATAGCGGAGCTTTCCGAAGAACTGAGCGATGAGCAGACGGAAGCGGACAGGGAAAAAGTTTTATACAAAGGGGAAAGCCGCCCCGTCATTGCAGTGGCAAGAGATGAGGCATTTTGCTTTTATTACGAGGATAATCTGCGTCTGCTTGAGGAAAAGGGGGCAAAGCTGGAATCTTTTTCGCCCATTCATGATGAGGCGCTGCCGGATAAATGCTGCGGAATCCTGCTGGGCGGCGGGTATCCGGAACTGTACGCCGAAGAACTTAGTCAAAACGCCGATATGCTCAGGGCAATCAGAGCGGCGGCAGAAAGTGACATGCCCATGGTGGCGGAATGCGGAGGCTTTATGTACCTTCACTCGGTAATGGAAACGAAAGAAAAAAAGCAATATGCCATGGTGGGGGCCGTGGATGCAAAGTGCAGTGATACCGGGAAATCAGTGCGGTTCGGATATATTGAACTGGAAGAAAAGAAAAGCAGCTTTTTACCGGAGGGGGAAAGGATACGGGGTCATGAATTTCATTATTTTGACAGCGAAGATAACGGCAGTGGCTTTGTGGCTCAAAAGCCGGTTACAGGCAGAAGTTATCCCTGCATGATAACCGGGGAAAACAGGTGTCTGGGATTTCCCCATTTGTATTACCCGTCAAATCCGGCATTTGCCGAAAATTTTGTGAAAAAGGCAGGAAAATATAAGGAAAGAAAGGGGTGGTAGCGTGAGAAATTCATATTGTTTTTTTGAGAACAGAGAATGTAAATATTTTCCCTGTCATAAAGGTCTGGAGGAGTTTAACTGCCTGTTTTGTTATTGCCCCTTGTATCATAACAAGAACTGTCCGGGTAATCCGGTTTATAAAGAGAAGGACGGAAAAAAAGTAAAGGTATGCGTTTCCTGTACCTTTCCCCATGAACCGCAAAATTATGATGCCATTGTGGGGATTTTGAAGGGTTAGAAATTCTTTTCACACTTCCTTTCTTGTGGTATAATGATTCTGCTGGCGCAGAATCCAAGTCAGCTTGCGCTGCCTTGCTGCCGCTGCGCGGCATATTATACGAGTCCATGGCTTGAAAATCAAATGTCTGCTGTGCAGCCGCTTGATTTTCTGCGCTCATGGTAAAATGATTCTGCTGGCGCAGAATCCAAGTCAGCTTGCGCTGCCTTGCTGCCGCTGCGCGGCACATTATACGAGTCCATGGCTTGAAAATCAAATGTCTGCTGCGCAGCCGCTTGATTTTCTGCACTCATGGTAAAATGATTCTGCTGGCGCAGAATCCAAGGCAGCAGACTGCGGAAAGGCATGGTTATCAAGATGAAAGAGAATGCCCGGGAATCGGTATTGGATATTTTGCTTACGCTGGAAAAGGAGCATACTTTTTCCAATAAGCTCATAAAGGAAACATTGGACAGGCAGGATGCTCCGAAATACCGGGACAAAGCTTTTATAAAGCGTATAGCGGAGGGAACCATAGAAAGGCAGATAGAGCTTGATTATTATCTGAACCGGGTGTCCAAAGTGCCCGTCGCCAAAATGAAGCCCCTTATCCGGTGCCTGTTGCGGATGAGCGCTTATCAGCTGCTTTATATGGATGCCGTGCCGGACAGCGCGGTGTGTAATGAAGCTTGCAAATTAGCAGAAAAGAGAGGGTTTTACCGTTTAAAGGGATTTGTGAACGGCGTGTTAAGAAATCTGGCAAAGCAAAAAGACAGGCTGCCCCTTCCGGAGAAAGGGGAGGGAGCGGAATTTTATTCCGTGAAATATTCCATGCCTAAGTGGCTGGTGGAAATGTGGATTTCCCAATATGGGGAAGAGGACACAGAGACTATGCTGGCGGGGCTTTTGCGGATACATCCCGTTTCTTTACGATTCCGCGGGGATTTGCCGGAGGTAGAGACGGAAGCGCTCTTAGGACGGATGAAAGAGGCGGGAGCCGTTGTCACACAAAGCAAGATACATCCTTTGGTATACCTCGTGAGCAATATTGACGGTGTAGACTCCCTTCCGGGTTATGGAGAGGGAGCTTTTATGGTGCAGGATGCAAGCTCCGTTCAGGCGGTGGAGGCGGCGCAGATCAAAGAGGGGGATTTTGTGATGGATATTTGCGCCGCTCCCGGCGGAAAAAGCGTTTTTGCGGCGGAAAAGGCAGGAAGGACGGGGAAGGTTCTTGCAAGGGATGTATCAGAAGAAAAACTTGCCCGAATAAAAGAAAATATAGAGCGCATGAAAGCGTCAAACATCAGCATACAGATGTTTGACGCCGGCGTGTGGGATGAGGGATATAGGGAAAAGGCGGATGTGCTTTTGGCGGATGTCCCCTGCTCCGGTCTGGGAGTCATGGGGAAAAAGCGGGATATCAAATATCATGTAACAAGGGAAAGTCTCGGGGAAATTGTGGATTTACAGAAAAGAATCCTGACAAACAGTTGGCAGTATGTGAAACCGGGAGGAATCCTTTTGTACAGTACATGCACGGTTCACCGCGGGGAAAATGAGGATATGGTGAGTTGGATTGTGGAGAATTTTCCCTTTGAGAAAGAGGTTTCTGTCCAGATATTGCCGGGGATTACGGAATCGGACGGATTTTTTTATGCAAGGCTTCGGAGAAAGACTTAAGAAAGGGCGGGATTCGGAGATGATGATTAGGGAGACGGTTTCGGGAAAAACAGACATAAAATCCCTGACGCTTATAGAACTTACGAAAGAATTGGAGAAGAGAGGCGAACCGGCTTTTCGGGCAAAGCAGATTTATCAGTGGATGCATGAAAAATGCGCGGGGAATTTTTCGGAAATGACCAATATTTCCAAGGCTTTGCGGGAAGAATTGGAAAAAGAATACTTTTATGCTGCGCCGGAGGCGGTGAAGGTGCAGGAATCCAAGCTGGACGGCACGAAAAAATTTCTGTTTGCGTTATCTGACGGTAATCTGGTGGAAAGCGTGTGGATGAAATACCGACATGGCAACAGTGTATGCATATCCTCTCAGGCAGGCTGCCGCATGGGATGCAGTTTCTGCGCATCCGCTATCGGGGGGCTTGAGCGGAATCTGCTGCCCTCGGAGATGCTGGATCAGATTTATGCCATTACACGGATAACGGGAGAGAGGGTTTCCAATGTGGTGGTGATGGGGACGGGAGAGCCTTTGGACAATTATGATAATCTTCTTTCTTTTATCAGGCTGCTGACGGATGAAAACGGATTGCATATCAGCCAGAGGAATATCACGGTGTCCACCTGCGGTCTTGTGCCGGAGATTAAGCGGCTTGCAGGGGAAAAACTGCAGATTACGCTGGCGATTTCCCTGCACGCAGCTACGGATGAGAAGAGGAAAAAGCTGATGCCCGTTGCAAACCGTTATTCTGTCAAGGAGTTGACGGACGCCTGCAATTTCTATTTTACCGAAACCGGCAGGAGGATTACTTTTGAATATAGCCTGATAGGCGGTGTGAACGATACGGAGGAAGACGCGGAAAAGCTGGCGAAACTCGCCGCATCCCTGCACTGCCATGTGAACCTGATTTTAGTCAATCCCGTAAAGGAAAGAAATTATGTACAGCCGGGCAGGGACAGGGTCACTGCTTTTCAAAAAAAGCTGGAAAAGAATCAGGTCAATGTCACCGTCCGCAGGGAAATGGGCAGGGATATCGACGGCGCCTGCGGGCAGCTTAGGAGGAGCCATGTGAAAAATGCTGATGCCTGATACTTGCTCTTTTGACATTTGTATGATAATATTGTTAAATGTGAAATAATGTATTATAAGATCCATGTACTGACGGAGGAATCAAATGTGTTCAAGACATTTTCTTTGACCGATATCGGTAAGAAAAGAAAAGTGAATCAGGATTATGTATATACCTCGGAACAGCCTGTAGGGAATCTGCCGAATCTTTTTGTGGTGGCAGACGGTATGGGAGGACACAATGCAGGAGATTATGCCTCCAAGGTGACTGTGGAAACCATGGTTCGGGAAGCCGTTTACTGTTTTGAAAAAAATCCCACCATGATTCTGGCAAAAGCGATTGAGGCGGCAAATGGGGTGATTTATCAAAAAGCTCATGACAGCGCCGAGTTTGAGGGTATGGGAACCACTGTGGTAGCGGCGGTTTTTATCGGCGGTTATTTACAGGTGGCGAATGTAGGTGACAGCAGGCTGTATATCATAAACGACAAAGAAATCAGACAGATTACAAGAGACCACTCTCTGGTGGAAGAGATGGTGCGGATGGGCGGCATTCCCAGAACGGAAGCCAGAAATCATCCCGACAAAAATATTATTACCCGCGCGGTAGGCGTCAATGAGACAGTGGAGGCAGATTTTTTTACTGTGGAGCTTTCGGAGGGAGATACCGTACTGATGTGTACGGATGGGCTCACCAACATGCTTGAGGATGAAGAAATCCGCATGACCATAAGCGGGGGCCGTGACATCGTGGAAAAGGCGCAAAATCTGGTAAAGACAGCCAATGAAAATGGTGGTAAAGACAATATTTCCGTGATCATAATCGAGCCTTTTGCATAGGACGGTGTTACGGATACTTAGGCTGATTGGAATGGAGAACAGGAATGATTAAAATAGGAATGATGATAGGGGACCGCTATGAAATCCTGGAAAAAATCGGTACCGGCGGTATGTCCGATGTATATAAAGCAAAATGCCACAAACTGAACCGTTTTGTGGCAATTAAGGTGTTGAAGCAGGAGTTTGGCGAAAATGAAAATTTCGTGTCCAAATTCCATGTGGAGGCTCAGGCGGCAGCGGGTCTTATGCATCCCAACATTGTAAATGTCTATGATGTGGGGGAAGAAAACGGCATTCATTATATTGTCATGGAACTGGTGGAGGGAATTACCCTCAAAAAATATATCGAGAAAAAAGCAAGACTTACTTACAAGGAAGCGGTCAGTATCGCCATTCAGGTAAGTATGGGAATTGAGGCGGCGCACAACAATCATATTATTCACAGGGATATCAAACCTCAGAACATTATCATATCCAAAGACGGAAAAGTAAAAGTGACAGACTTTGGCATCGCCAAGGCTGCCACCAGTAATACAATCACCTCCAATGTGATGGGTTCCGTGCATTATACTTCCCCGGAACAGGCAAGGGGAGGCTACAGCGATGAAAAAAGCGATATTTATTCTCTGGGAATTACCATGTTTGAAATGCTCACGGGCAGAGTGCCTTTTAACGGAGAAACTACAGTGGCAATCGCAATCAAGCATATTCAGGAGGAGATGCCTTCCCCCAAGGAATATGTGCCTGAGATACCGGCCAGTGTGGAAGGCATTGTATTAAAAT
Source organism: Lachnoclostridium sp. (assembly GCA_023664665.1). GTDB lineage: Bacteria > Bacillota > Clostridia > Lachnospirales > Lachnospiraceae > Acetatifactor. Next base: position 86,549 of record JAMPEY010000003.1, on the reverse strand, counting down.
GCTGCCAGAAGTCCCCGGACAGGCGTTATCAGAATATGCAGGAGCTTATCGGGGACTTGAAGCAGTCCCTCTTAAATCCCGATGAAGATTTTGTCTCCATGAGCGAGCCCGACATGGAGGGCGGTACAAGAATGATTTCTGATTCTGACATGGAACAGATAAAAAGGCGTACTGCCGCGCAAATGCCGCCCCAATCTTCTTATCAGGGGAGGACGGGATACTCTGCGGGATATTCGACGGAATACCCCGCAGAGTATCCGGAAGAAGAACCCATGAGGCTTCTCTCTGACACAGCGGCACTTTATGAAGATGCCGGGGAGATGGAAGATGAGGAAGATTATCGGGAAGATTCCAAGGTGGAGCATATTACTACCTTTTTTGCCGTATTGGCGGCAATCATTATTGTTATCATCTTTATCATTATTGTGTTTATGCTGTTTGACAATAGAAATACCGGAAACAGTCCGGGTACGGATCAGCCGAGCAGCCCCATCATTGATGAAAGCGACTCACAGACATCGGTTTCCTATGAAGAGATGCCCAATGTGGTGGGACTGAGCGTGGAAGATGCCAGAAACGCATTGATAAATCTGGGCTTTTTTGTGAATGTGATTTATGAAGAGTCGGATACCATTGACACGGGCGTTGTCATCAGGGCGGATGCCGCGGCATATACATCCATTCAGGTCGGCAGCACCATTACCCTTACCACCAGTATGGGAAAACAGGGCGTGGATGTGCCCACCGTTACGGGATTCAGTTATGAAGAGGCAAATGCGGAACTGGTCAGCGCAGGATTTACGGTAAATAAAAAGGAAAGTTATTCCGATACGGTGGAAAAGAATCAGGTGATCAACCAAATGCCGGAGGGCGGCAGCAGAGTGCCGAAAGGCAGCGTGATTACCATAGATGTCAGCCGGGGAAAAGAAGAGACTAAGGTGAGAGTGCCTAAGCTGGTAGGCTTGTCGGAACAGGACGGAACTTTTGCTGCCATTGAGGCAAAGCTGCAGATAGGCAGTGTGTCCTATGTATACAGCGAAACGGAAGCGGAAGGAATTATCTGTTATCAGAGCTCTTCCATAGACTCTATGGTGGAGCCGGGGACCGAAATTGATATTAAGGTCAGTCAGGGACCGTCGCCGGTGACTTATAAATATAACGCCAGTATAGCAGCCCCCACCAAAGAGGAAGCGCCGGAGTATGAGTCCGGTATGGATGTAAAGATTGTTTTGGAAACGGATGACAATAAAATCCTGCTGGATACCACGGTGAGCGTGTTCCCGCGGTCGGAGAATTATTACGGGCTGACTGCCCCGGGCGGAACCATTACCATGACTTATACAGTGACCAAAGCAGGAACCACAGAGACCAATCCGGATACCGGGGAAGCAGTCAATACGCCCGGAACCACGGAGGAAAAAAGCTTTACCAGGCGGGTGGAATTTGTAAAGGAATAAATTGAGACGGAATGATTGCGATTGGAAAAAGAAAGAAAAATGCAGGGTAAGATTGTAAAGGGAATCGCCGGATTTTATTATGTATGGGCGAATGACCGGATTTATGAGTGTAAGGCAAAGGGCGTGTTTCGCAAGGACAAGAAAAAGCCTCTGGTGGGAGACGATGTGAAGCTGGATGTGCTGGATGCCAAAAAGGGATTGGGAAATATCACGGAGCTTCTGCCCAGACACAGCGAGCTTGTGCGTCCGGCAGTTGCGAATGTGGATCAGGCGCTGGTGATTTTTGCCATCGTAAAACCCCGTCCCAATTTTAATCTGTTGGACAGATTTTTGGTTATGATGGGGCAACAGAAGCTTCCCTGCATTATCTGCTTTAATAAGTTGGATATTGATGAAAAGGCGGATGCCCGTGCATATGAAGAAATTTACAAAAACTGCGGATGCCAGATCATTTGTGTCAGCGCAGTCGAAAAGCGCAATATAGAGGAGCTTAAGGATATGCTTCGGGGGAAGACCACCACGGTGGCGGGACCCAGCGGCGCCGGAAAATCTTCTTTGGTGAACTGCCTGAAAAACGACATTGTTATGAAAACGGGGGATATCAGCGCAAAAATAGAAAGAGGACGGCACACTACCAGACATTCGGAGTTGATTGCCATTGAACCCGACACCTATATTTTGGACACTCCGGGTTTCAGCGCCCTTTCTTTGTTTGACATGGAGAAAGAAGACTTGGCGGCATATTATCCTGAGTTTGCCGATTATGAGAAGTATTGTAAATTTGGGGGATGTTCCCACATAAACGAACCTGTCTGCGGCATACGGGACGCCGTGGAGGAAGGCAGTATCAGCAGAATGCGCTATGATAATTATTGCCAGATGTATGAGGAGTTGAAGGGACAGAGGAAATATTAGGCTGTAGTTATGTTTCGGACGGAAATATAACTATGGCTGTTTTGTTTTTGGATAATTGTGTTTATTTTGATATTGGATTATAATAGGTATGATAACTTTGCAAAGGAAGATAAATGAGGCTAATATCTGTTAGTGCAAGGAGAACTGCTGATGTAAGAGTAGGAAGGAGAAAGCGGCTGAATGACCAATGCTATTAATTCAAATGAACAAATGATTGAGAAAATAAATGAAGTTCTTCAGAACAAGAAAAATGCGGTAGTTAATATTGTCAATGACAAGCTGACAATATCCGTTTTCTCTTTGCTGGAAAAGAATTTGCATAATGTAAAAGAGATAAACTTTGTAATTCGTGATACAAAGTTTCTGCCTCATCAAACAGAAATTGCGCATGAATTTGAAATTAATCCTACCGATATATTGTTTAATTCCTATGATATTACAGAAAAAAATAAATTACAGCATTTTTCAAAAGCCCGTAATATGCATGATTTTATACAGAAACATGTTAATATTCGTAAGGTAAACGCAGGAATCCGAATTGGCGGGAATGTTTTAATTATTGATGAAGATTTTATGATTCAAGGTTCATCTTCATTGGAAGTATCTAAGAAGATGAACAGGGAACTATTTAATAATATTAATTTTGATACGATTTTAAATGGTAGTGCGGACAGAGAACAGATTTTAGGAGCCTTAAATACATTTAAGCAGATTTGGTTTAATGAGCAGGTATCCATAGATTATAAAGAAGAATTGCTGGCTAGTCTTCAGTATGTATATAAAGAGCATTCGCCGGAATTTTTGTATTATTTCACTTTGAATGAATTATTCGGAAATCAATTGGACATTGGAGTAGAACGATTTGAAAAGGATAGTACGAGATTCAAGAAAACGGAAATTTGGAATGCATTATATGACTTTCAAAAAGATTGTGTTGTATCAGCAATCCGTAAGCTGAACACTTATGGAGGCTGTATTATTGCGGATTCCGTTGGGCTTGGCAAGACATTTGAAGCGCTTGCCATTATTAAATATTTTGAAATCGGGATGAATCGAGTGCTGGTTCTTACTCCGGCAAAATTGTATGATAATTGGAACTCATTCCGCGGAGATTATAAAGATTCATTTTTACATGAAACTTTTAATTATAGAATTATGTTTCATACAGATTTGTCCAGATACAGTGGAATGTCGCGTTCGGGGCAGGATTTGAAGAAGTTTGATTGGGGCTTATATGACCTTGTTGTGATTGACGAATCTCATAATTTTAGAAATCGCAATGACAGATATGATGAAAATGACCAGCTTATTATGACACGATATGCAAGACTGATGCAGGATGTTGTTAAACATGGCAATAATAATACAAAGGTGCTTCTATTATCAGCAACACCTGTCAATAACAGTTTGGTTGACTTAAAGAATCAAATAAGTATCATTACAGGGGACAAGGACTATGCTTTTGCAGAAGAAGGGATTTCCAGCATAGATAATCTCTTAAGAAAGACTTCTGCCTGTATTAATGTATGGGAAAAACAGCCTGCGCATAAGAAGGAAGAATTATTGGACAGCCTGCCCTCAGATTTTTATAAATTATTAGAACTTATGACAATTTCCAGAAGTCGTAAGCACATTACAAATTATTATGGAAATAATGGTGTGGGGCAGTTTCCAATAAAGAATGATCCTGAAACATTAAATAGTGATATTGATACAAAGGGAGAGCTACTCAATTTTAAGACAACAAACGAACTGCTGGAGGCACTTATTTTAAGCGTATATACACCTACTAGATATATTCGGGAAGACTGTAAAAAGATATATCTTCAGAAGTATTCACTAGTCGGAAAACATGGCGGGCGGATGGAGTTTGATACGCAGTCCAGAGGTATGATTATTTTGCATAGGTTTAATCTTTTTAAACGCTTGGAAAGTTCTGTATATTCTTTTGAGGAAACCTTGCGCAGGCTTTTGGAGCGTATTGAACGAGCAGAACAGTTGTTATTAAGGGGAAGTGGGCAGATTGATGAAGAAAAGGGAGAACTAGAAGATGAAGAATTATATTTGGAAGGAAAGTATGAGATAGATGTAAAACATCTTCGCATAGATGATTATCTGGATGATTTGGCAAGCGATAAATATATTATTCAAGAAATTTATAAGAATGCTAAACGAATTTTGGATGAGCAGCGTGATAAGAAATTGCAAGACCTTCGGGAGATTCTAACCAAGAAGGTAACAGAAACCCCTTATAATGCAGGAAATCGTAAAGTACTAGTATTTACAGCATTTGCAGATACAGCAGATTATTTGTATCATGAACTTGCGGATTCCATGAAGGCGTATGGCGTATATACTGCCTGTGTAACAGGTAAAGATATACGATGTAATAATCGTAATGTGGACACAGATTTTAATTCTGTATTATGTGCATTTTCTCCCATGTCAAAGATGAAAAGGGAGATTCCGGCAGAAGAACAGATTGATTTGCTGATTGGCACAGATTGCATTTCGGAAGGTCAGAATTTGCAAGACTGCGATACAGTAATTAACTATGATATTCAGTGGAATCCGGTATCGCTGATTCAGCGATTTGGGCGTATTGACAGAATTGGAAGCAAAAATTCCAATATTCAGATGATCAACTTTTTTCCGGCTATGGAACTGAATGAATACTTAGGCTTAGAGCAGCGGGTTAAGGGAAAAATGACAACCATGAATTTGGTTTCTACGGGCGATGAAGATATTTTGACTCCTGAAATGAATGATTTTAATTTCAGAAAGCGGCAGTTGGAAAGATTGCAGCAGGAAGTTATTGATATTGAAGATGCCAATGAAAATATTTCACTTACAGACCTTAATATGAATGAGTACCTGAATGAATTATCAGAATACATACATTCAGTACCTGAGATTAAAAAGGTTCCGAGAGGTATTTATTCTGTTACAGACAGTGAGCATAAAGGAGTGCTGTTTTGCTTTAAGCATCGCAATGATGCAGATAAGCCCAAGTCAGATAGTTCCCTGTATCCCTATTATTTGATTTATATGTTAAATGATGGTACAGTGTTATATGGAAATGGACAAGCCAGAGAAGTGGTAAAACAGTTCAGAAGGTTATGTTATGGTAAAAGTGTACCTGTTATGGACTTATTTGGGAAATTCTTTGAGCGCACAAAGAATGCTGCAAAGATGGAGTTCTATTCAGAACTGTTAAATAAAGCGATTCGATCTATTAAGGGAGAGGAAGAATCCAAGGCTGTTCAGATGATGTTTGATTTCGGCGGATTTAACAATGCATTTGCAGAAGAAACTACGGATGACTTTGAATTAGTTTCTTTTTTGGTAGTGGAAAGTGTGTAAAGATTTTCTAAGCGGCTAAAAGACACCCGCTAAGAAAATCTAAATTACACACTGAAGAACGCAAGGACAGCGTTCTTCTCGTTGATTGTTTGTGCCTGCTGTGCAGGCAAGATGGGAAGTGTGAAAAGTATTAAGTTTCACACAGGAATCGAGGAAGATATGCTATGTTTAATATACCGGAGCATTATAATACTGATGTTGAGCTGACTTTGAAAAATTTGATACCAAAGGATTTAAAACCGAATGACAAAAAACGCATTAAAGATGCAGTAAAAGAAGTAAGGCTTGTATATCAGATTGCAGGAGAGGAGATTCCTTCTGTAATTAATGACGAATATAGATGCGAGGTAATTCAATTTTATGATATGGAACTGAATAATATCAAAGAAGCGCCATATCTGGCATCCGTTTATCAAAATTTGATTAAGCCTTTATGTGTGTTTCATATGCATGATTCAAGGTATGAGTTATATTCCTTTGCAGTTAAGCGGTTGAATCAGGTGGACGAGAACCAGATTGTAGTTGACGACAGTATCTTAACAAAGCATTACCCGATGGGACTGCCGGACGATGGGAGGGATAAGCTTTTGAAATATTTGGATTATGTGCAGATTAAGAATAAAACGAACAAATTAAATTTGTATAGAGAATGGTATTATAGAACCTATATGATAATGAATGAAAATGCATATTCCAATACGGGGGTTATTTTAGATGGAAATGTATGGTATGATAGTAAGCATATAGAGTTGGTGTATGAATATTATAAAGAATTGGTTGATACAAGAGGGATGTTAAAAAAAGCAGTAACGGGGGCTGAAAAAGTGAATTTGAATAAGGAAATAAAGGCAATAATCCAAGAATTAAAAGGTCATGTTTTTTCAGGTGATGCAAATGTTTCTTTGGGAAAAGAGGATCAATTATGAATTTAGGAAAAGAAACAGAAATGCTTGAATATAAAAAGACCACAGGTGAAATGAAAGAGGCAATGGTTTCAATTGCATCTATTTTAAATAAGCATGGTATTGGCACTTTATATTTTGGAGTAAAGCCGAATGGAGATGTAATCGGTCAAGATGTATCAGACTCATCTTTGAGAGATGTGTCGAGGGCTGTGTTTGAAAATATTAAACCACAGATATATCCGGCAATCAAAGAAATTATAATGGATGGCAGGCATCTGATAAAAGTTGAGTTTAGCGGAGAAAACACCCCGTACTCTGCGGGGGGAAGGTATTATCTTAGAACAGCTGACGAAGATAGGGAAGTGTCTCCGGAGGAATTGAAAAGTTTTTTCGAGGCAAATAAATACAGAGAACAGTGGGAAAAAGGAAAGTCGAATGCCACTTCACAACAAATTGATAAATCTGCTGTAAAGTCTTTTTGGAAAAAGGCGGTTTCTGTTGGCAGAATGCCAGAGGGACGGTATACTTGTTCTGCTATTTTAAAAAGGTTCGGACTTTTAAAGGATGATTGTTTAACCAATGCAGGAGAAATATTATTTGGCAGTTCACATCCTGTCACATTAAAAGTCGGGATATTTGCAACGGATGAGAAACTTACATTTCTTGATATGAAACTGTTTGAAGATAACATTTGCAATTTGCTTAATATGGCTGAGGATTATATTTTGAGAAACATTCGCTGGAGAAGTGCAATATATGAAACGGAGAGGGTAGAAATTCCTGAAATCCCAATTGCTGTTATTAGAGAAGTGCTTGCGAACAGTTTTGCCCATGCCATATATAATGGACGAACCAATCATGAAATATGCATATATCCAAGCAAAATAACAATTTACAGCCCTGGAGAATATGCAAGCAGGTATTCTCCAAAAGAATACATAGAAGGCAATGTCGAATCCGAGATTAGGAATGCCACTATTGCAAAAATTTTGTATTTGAATAAGTCTATAGAACAATTTGGGAGTGGTTTCAAAAGAATCCATAGTTTATGCAGCGATGAGGGAATCAGGTATTCTTATGAAAATACACAGAATGGATTTAGGTTTATTATTTACAGACCGAAAATCCAAAGTGACATTCCTCATGTCACTTTGGATGTCACTTTGAATGGGACGGAAATGTCGGTTTTGGAACTATTGAAGCAAAAACCTGATTTGTCGAGGGAAGAAATTGCAGAAAAAATTTTTAAAACAGTGAGGACGGTTCAACGAGCATTGGATTCACTTCGAGATAAAGGGTATATCAGACGCGTTGGTTCTAAGCAAAAACCAATGTGGGAAGTATTAAAATGACAAGGATTCAGGGAACTATTTAAACTGTAAGAGAAAGGCGGAAGTGTAAAATGGATCAAAATGGAACTGATTATCAAAAAGTACCACAGCAGATAAATGATGTGGTGGGGGACAATGTAAAAAAGTTAGCACAGTTATTTCCTTCAGCAGTGAAAGACGGTGAGGTAGATTTTGATGCTTTAAAAAATGAATTAGGCGACTTTCGAGAAATAGGGGCAGAAAAATACGAATTGACATGGTCTGGCAAAAAAGATGCGAAAAAGCTTGCACAGGAAGATATCATCGGAAAGACATTAAAATTTATTCCTGAGGATAGTAAGAATGCAGATACTACTGAAAATCTGTATATTGAGGGGGATAATCTGGAAGTATTGAAGCTGCTTCGCCAGAATTATTACGGTGCGATAAAAATGATTTATATAGACCCGCCGTACAATAGAGGAAATGATTTTATTTATAATGATTCTTATGAAATAAGTAAGGCAGAGTCGGATGTTGAAGAGGGCATAGCTAATTCTGTCGAAAGATATACAATAAATGCTAAATCGCAGAATAGGTTTCATGCAAGGTGGTTAAGCATGATGTTTAGCAGATTGATAATTGCAAAAGATTTTCTCACAGATGATGGAATGATATTTATTAGTATTGATGATAATGAAATAGGCAATTTAATTAAAATATGCAATGAGGTGTTTGGAGAGCAAAATTTTGTATCTTTGTTATCTGTCGAAATTAACCCCAAAGGAAGAAAAAATTCTAAATATATATCAGTGAGCAATGATTATTGTTTAATATATGCCAAAAATATAAGCAATGGATACTTTGTTGAAAATATACCCAAAAATATTAAGGACTTAACAAAAGATGAAAATGGTAATTATGTACATAATAGTGGTAAGAGAGTATTGGTTGGAGAGAATGATTTTAATAATGTAGTACTAGACTTTGCTATGCCGAAACATTATACGGTTTACTATAATTTCAATACTAAAGAAATTGAATTAAGAAAAGAACGAAAATTAGATGATGTCAACCAAACCTTATTAGATGCAGGCTTCACAAGGTATTATTCATATAAGGGAAATACATTTGTTGAAAATACTTATACTGCGGAGAAATTTATGGATTTATTTAATGAGCAAAAGTTAGAATTTAAAAATGGAAAGATATATGAAAAAAATATGAGTACTGAAATTAGATTGAAGAGTATGCTTATTAATAGAAACTATGAAGCTATTGTAAATGAAAAAGTAATTAATTTCTCTTTGGATTATAAAACAACATCAGCAAAAGAAACATTAAAAGAATTGTTTGATTCGGAAGATGAATATTTTACAGCACCTAAGAATGTTGGTTTATTGAAAGTTTTAATGACACTTTTTGCTGGAAAAGATTTTTTAGTTTTAGATTTTTTTAGCGGTTCTGGAACAACAGCACATGCTGTTATGGAACAGAATATAATTGATGGAGGACAGAGAAGATACATATTAATTCAGTGGCCAGAGGAAATTAGCGAGAAATATGCCAGTTATAAGGCTGGATTTAGAACTATTTGTGAAATAGGAAAAGAAAGAATTAGATTGGCTGGGGATAAGCTGCAAAAAGAACATTTTGACTCTAACACTGACATTGGATTTAGAGTGTTTCGCATTGACGATACCAATATTAAATGGAACTCTTCAATGAATGTAGGTCAGTTGAACTTAAATCAAATTGAAAGCACCCCTGATCTCATAGATTTCATGCCAAATGCAAAGGATGTGGATATCGTGTATGAATTAATGTTAAGACAAAAAAATGTGCCATTATCATCGGAAATGGAACAAGTGTTTTTCTCGGGGGGGTACCGCCGCACCTATCTTTATGCGCATAGCTATTTAGTATGCCTTGAAACAAAGATTACAGAGGAACTAGTTGATAAATTGGCAGGTATTGATCCATTGCCGATAAAATACATTTTCAGGGACTCGGCATTCCAAGATGATATTGCGTTAAAAGATGAAACTTTTCGCAGATTAAGAGCATTGATAGAAAAGAATAACGGAATGAACAAAATGGCATATACAGTAGAGTTTATCTGATATTATAGATACTTGATTTACTTGTGGTATGCCAAGGTATGGAGATGCCTTAAGAGTCATAGTGCTGAAAATGAAACAATTGGAGGACACTATGGAGTATACAAAAGTAAATCAGAATATCAGTAATACTGTAAATGAACAGGTGCGCAAATTGGAACAATTATTTCCGGCGGCTGTAAAAGATGGTGAAGTGGATTTTCAAGCATTAAGGGAAGAATTAGGGCAGTTTGAAGAAACAGACAGTGAAAAATATGAATTGACATGGGCTGGAAAGAAGAATGCAAAGAAGATTGCGCAGGAAGACATTGTTGGAAAGACATTGAAATTTATTCCAGAGGAAAGCAAGAATGCAGATACAACGGAGAATCTTTATATTGAAGGGGATAATTTGGAAGTATTAAAATTACTTCGTCAGAATTATTATGGTGCGGTAAAAATGATTTATATTGATCCGCCGTATAATACAGGGAATGATTTTGTGTATAATGATTCGTTTACAATGAATAGAACAGAGGCTGATATTAAAGAAGGAATTACTGACGAATTAGGGCTACGATTTGTTGTGAACAAAGAATTTCAGAACAGATACCATGCTAATTGGCTTAATATGATGTATCCAAGACTTAGAGTGGCACATGACCTATTGACTGATGATGGAGTTATCTTTATAAGCATTGATGATAACGAGGTCACTAACTTGGTGGAAATATGCGATGAGGTATTTGGAAGAGAAAATAGAATTGCGTTGATTTGTCATAAGTCGAGAGCATCAATTTCAAATGACAAAATAATTTCACCTAACCATAACATAATATTATTTTATGCAAAAAGGATAGAAGTTATTGAGTTAAGGCGCAAGATGATAGGATTAGATCCTATTTTAGAAGGATTTGAACTGAATGATAATGATGGAAAAGGAGAATACAGGCTGGTTCCTGTAGATGGACCGGGCGGTGCTAAGAAAGGCAATCCACATTATACTTTTTTGGGTGTAGAAGGATATTGGCGTTTTTCTGAGGCTACAATGCAGGAGAAGTACGAACAAGGATTAGTGATTAAAAAAGGTAATAGTTTGTATCAGAAATATTACAAAACAGCAGCAGGAGCATCAAGAAAAACAACTACAACATGGTGGGATGATGCGGGGCTGATATCGTCTGCAACTTCCAAACTGAAAAATTTAATGGGTGAGGCAACATTTGATACACCTAAACCGCTAGAATTGATTGATAGGATGCTTCGTATGATTACACATGCTGAAAAGAATGCAATAATTTTGGATTTTTTTGCAGGCTCATCGACAACGGCACATGCGGTCATGAATTACAATCTGGAAGATCAAGGGCACAGAAGATATATAATGGTACAATTGCCAGAACAGACTGCGGACTACAGTGAAGCCAGAAAAAACGGCTATCAAACCATCTGTGAAATCGGCAAAGAGCGCATCCGCCGCGCAGGAGAAAAAATCAAACGGGAAAATCCGGATGCAAATATTGACATTGGTTTTAAAGTCTTTCGTGTTGCAGATACCAATATTAAGTGGAATGCAAGGATGGATGCAGGGCAGCTTGATTTATCACAAATTGAGAATACACCTGACCTCGTAGACTTTATGCCGGATGCAAATGATATAGACATTGTATATGAATTGATGCTTAGGCAGCGGAATGTAGCTTTATCAGAAAATTTGGAGCAATTATCAGATATTGGGAAACGCACATATCTTTATGCAAGCAGTTATTTAGTCTGTCTTGAAACAGATATTACAGTGGAACTTGTAAACAAATTGGCAGAGCTTGATCCATTGCCAATCAAATTTATTTTCAGGGATTCTGCTTTTAAGGATGACATTGCGTTGAAAGACGAAACATTCAGAAGATTAAAGGCTCTCATAAACAAAAATACTAATGGGCGCCGGAACGAATACACGATAGAATTTATTTAGGGCCTAATATAGAAAACAGAGGTGAGATAAATGGCTGAACGCATTACATTTCAGTTTGATGATGATCTTGATTATCAGGTACAGGCAGTTAAGTCTGTAGTTGAATTGTTTAAAGGACTGTCCAGACAGATAGATGGAATTTACCGCCCTAACCGTATCCGTAAAATAGGTGAAGGAGATCCGATAAGAAACCATGATATTGTAACAGGCTCCCGATTATTAAAGAATTTAAGGCAAGTGCAATTACAGAATGATTTGTTTGCTGATTCTGCATTAGCAGAGGGAAATAATTTCACGATAGAAATGGAGACCGGTACAGGTAAGACCTATGTATATCTTCGTACCATATTAGAGCTGTATAAAGAGTATGGTTTTATGAAGTTTATGATAGTGGTTCCTTCTATTGCCATACGCAAGGGTGTTGAGAAGTCAATGGAACAGCTGCAGGATCATTTTAAAAGGTTATATAATATTGATTTGTTAAAGCATAGCTTTATCTATGACAGCAACAATCCCAAGCAGGTCAGTTCTAAGCTGGTAGAGAGCAATGATTTGAGCATCTGCGTAATGAATATTCAGGCATTCAATAAAGATACAAATAAAATAAGAACAGAAGATGAGTATGGACAGATTCTTTGGGAAGATATTAAGTATATTAAGCCGATTATCATTATTGATGAGCCGCAGAAAATTGAAGGTACAAAGAGAAATAAATCCAAGTCCTTAAAGGCAATCGAGGAATTGCAACCATTATTTACTTTGAGATATTCGGCGACTCATAAACAGTTATACAATCAGATTTACAAGCTGGACTCTTATGGTGCGTACCAGAAAGATTTAGTAAAGAGAATTGAAGTAAAGACGGTACATGGAGTGATTCCGAAGGATTATCCATATATCCGCTATTTGTCTTTTACTTCTGATTTAAAAGCAAAAATTGAGATATTCTCACAGGAACAGGGCGGATTGATTCGCTTTAAAACATTTCATGTCGGTGGTGGAGTATCTATTGAAGAACTGTCTGGTAATCTTCCTCAATACAAAGATATGCGCATTGCGGAAGAACCTCATAAATTAAAGCCTTTACAGGTTGCAACAAAAGAGAAAATCATAGAGCTGGAGCAGGGGCACAGTACATATGAAATTCAAAAAAATGAAGCAGTACGCATCCAAATAAGACTTGCTATTCAGAATCATTTTGCAAAGCAGATGAATATATTAAGGGCTGGAAAGAAAATAAAAGTGCTTACATTATTCTTTATTGATTCTGTAGACAAAGTCAGAGATAATACCGCTCCCGATGGCAGAGGGGAATATTTAAGGATTTTTGATGAAGAATATAAGAAATATGTGTCACAGAATGCTGTTATGCTTGAGAAGTTTAAAGAGTATTTTCCTGATTATGTGCATGTGCAGTCAGTCAGGGAGGGTTACTTTGCCTTAGATGCTAAGAAAAATGCAGTAGAAATTGAAGGCTGGGATTCATCGGTTGATGAAGATAATTTGAAAATCAAAGCAAAATCTCAGGAGGATATTGACCGCGGCATTAGTCTCATTCTGGAAAAGAAGGATGAGCTTATATCTTTTGAAGAGCCGCTTGCGTTTATTTTCTCGCATTCAGCACTTCGCGAAGGCTGGGATAATCCTAATGTATTTACCTTGTGTACATTAAAGTCCGGCGGTTCTGAAATAGCAAAAAAGCAGGAGATTGGAAGAGGTTTAAGACTGCCGGTAGACATTACGGGTAACCGCTGCTTAGACCGTAGGATTAATGAACTTACCGTTATTGCAAACGATTATTATGACCACTTTGCGGCGGCACTGCAGAAAGATTTTAATGATAGTATGAACTTTGATAAAAACGAGGTTACTGCCGAAATTCTTATCTCCACTTTAAAGAATGCAGGAGTTCCGCAGGGAAAAATCACGCCGGAATTAGTAGATACCTTGAAGGAAGAATTAATTTCTGCCGGAGTGATGAATGGAGAAAACATTTTAAAAGGGACATCATCCCAAATTACTAAACTATTTGATAATATGACCTTTGTAGATGATACGCTTTATGAACATATGGCGAAAATCAAGGAACAGTTTAAAGAACTGATGATTCAAAAGGGAACAAAGAAAATAGAAATTTATAATGGGGATAATGAGCGACCGCAAAATGGTGTGAGAGCCTTTGTTTCAGAAGGGGAATTTCAGCAGATTTATCTGGCGCTACGGGAAAACTTGGTGAAGCGTACCATGTATAAATTCCGGATTGATAAAGATAGGTTTATTGATGCGTGTGCATCTGCAATCAACAATGCGCTTATGTTTATGAAAGCAAAAAACGAATATAAAGTAGAAGCTGGAAAGGCGGGGTTCAACGAATCGGCACAGTTTGTCATGCAGGAATTCATTTATGGTTCTAAAGAGCTGGAAGTGGAGATGGATTCTGAACCAAAGAGTGATTTTGAGATTGCTAATTATATTATGTACCATACAATGCTGCCAAGGCTTGCTATTTTTAAGATAATCAATGGGATTGACAAGAGGAAGCTTTTGGATAATCAGGACATTTTGGATTTTGTGACACAAAAGATATTAGAGATGCTGAATGATGCAAAGGCAAAGAATATTACTTCTTATGAAGTGATTAATGGCTATGAATTGGACAGCAGCAAGATTTTTGAAACGGATACCATCAGTGAAGAAGATTTTAATGATGAGTGGAAAGTATTTCAGGCAAATGCAGACCGCAGATCTGCGATGAATCTGTATTATAAGATGGATAGCAAGGGCGAAAAAGAGTTTGCCCAGAGGCTTGAGAATAACGAGAATGTCTTGCTGTTTACAAAGCTGAAAAAAGGCGGTTTCGTAATTGATACACCTTATGGGAATTATTCTCCTGATTGGGCGATTGTATGCAGAAAAGAGAGTTTGAATAATCCGGAATTAGGAATTTATTTTATTGTTGAAACCAAAATAGATAAGCGGGATGCAGACTTGCAGGATATAGAGCGGAATAAGATAAGGTGTGGCGAATTGCATTTCCAAGCAGTATCTGAACAGATAAAATTTGCTTGGGTAAACAGTTATGAGGATTTCAGACAGCAATTTGGTGTGGCGGAAAGCGAGTAGGAGAATGAATATTGAACAGATTAAAGAAAAACTGAACTCAAGCGAGTATGACTTTTTGAGAGAGAATAAAAATTTAGGCAATCATATCATTCTCTTAACTCTTGGTGGAAGTCACGCTTATGGAATGGATAAAGAAAGTTCCGATTTAGATGTAAGAGGAATCGCTTTAAATTCAAAGGAAGAAGTATTATTGGCGACAGATTTTGAGCAGGCAGTAAATGTGGATACCGATACTACTGTTTATTCATTTAATAAAATGTTGGAATTATTGTCAAAATGTAATCCTAATACGATTGAGGAACTTGGGTGTATTCCGGAGCATTACTTGTATTTGTCTGATATCGGCAAAGAACTTTTGGAAAGAAGAAAAATGTTTTTGTCTAAGATTTGTGTCCATACTTTCGGAGGGTATGCCGGCAGCCAGCTTCGTAGGCTTGAAAATAAATCTGCCAGATTGGTAGGTCAGGCGCAGAACGAAGCATATATTTTGAAGAGTATCAATAATGCAAAATATGATTTCAAAAACAGATATTATCCACATGATGAAAGTGATGTGAAATTATATATTGATAAGGCTGTTCAGGAAGGATATGACAGTGAAATTTTTATGGATGTAAATTTACAACACTATCCTTTGAGGGACTGGGCCGGTATGTGGAATGAGATGAAAGCCATTGTCAGCAGTTATAACAAGATTGGCAAGCGCAATGAAAAAGCAATGAGCCATGATAAGTTAGGAAAGCATATGGCTCATTTAATCCGCTTATATATGATGTGTATTGATATTCTTGAAAAAGAAGAAATTGTCACATACAGAACTGAGGAACATGATCTTCTTATGAGTATCCGAAATGGAGAATATTTAGATGCAAACAGGCAGCCGACTAATGCATTTTATGATTTGCTGAATGAATATGAAAAGAGATTTGAGTATGCAAAGAATAATACATCTCTGCCGGATGTGCCGGATTATAAGAAAATCAATGAATTTAAGATGTATGTGAATGAGAGAATTGTGAAGGGAGAGATTTAAGATCGCTAAGAAAGACAAACAAATTTCTACTATTGCAGATTCAATCATGACACCAACATCGTTGTATGGGCGGCATAGGGACACGGAAAGAGTGTCTTAACACAGCTTTAGCAGATAATTGCGTTTACTTTGGTATTGGATTATAATGTATATGATAACTTTGCCTAAAAACAATAGAAGCATCAAGATACAATGATGCTTTCATTGAGGAAATTTAAGTCCGTTTTTTGGGACACATTAGATGATATACTTGTTTTATAAGGGTTTTATAAGCAATAAATATGATGTATTTAAGCGAAATGAAAGGAATGGATAAAAATATGAAAAAATACTATGAAACTCTAACAAATCAATATCCTGTGCAGAAAACACTGCGTTTTCGTCTGGAACCAATAGGAAAGACAAGTGAGAATATACAAATGAATCATATTTTGGATAAAGATGTACAAAGGAAAGAAGATTATGTAAAAGTAAAACGCATGATCGATAAGTATCATATCAAGGTTATTAATGAGGCTTTGCAAGGGAAGCGATTAGATGGTCTTGACGAAATAGCAGAATTGTTTTATCTGCATAAAAGAGATGAAAAACAAGAGAAAGCTTTAGAGGATGGTTTTGCTAGTTTGCGGAAACAAATTGCTGGTTTTTTGCGCTCGCATGAAAAATTTGAAATTTTGAATAAGAAAGAATTGATTGAAAATGAACTGCCACAGATGGCGAAGACAGAAGAGGAATGCGATGCACTAATAAGCTTTAAGGGTTTTACAACATATTTTACCAATTTTTATGCGGTGAGAATGAATCTTTATTCGGATGAGAAGAAGTCATCAACAGTTGCATATCGACTGATTGAGGAGAATCTGCCAAGATTTCTGGATAACATCAATGTATATAAAAAGCTCAGAGAACAAAATGTGGATATTAGTAATGTACAGGAAGTATTAGATAGGTATGAGATAAAGAATATTGACGAAGTATTCATTGTTGATGGATTCAATTATGTTCTTACGCAAGAGGGAATGGATATTTATGATTTCATAGTGGGTGAATTAAATAAAAGTATTAATCTTCATAATCAACAGGAAAAGACAGACAATTTACATAAAACAAATAAAATTCCTAAAATGAAAATCCTATATAAACAAATTTTGACAGATCATGAAAAGGCATTTGTAATGGATGATTTCGAGGATGATGTTGCATTGCTGGAAACTTTACGGAAATTTGCAGAGGAGATGCAGGCTTTTTTTGCTCAAGATAATGAGATGGGAATATATAGGATGTTGGGTGTTTTAGAAGATGTCTCAGGTCAAGGCATTTATGTAAAAAATGATGTCAGTTTAACAACTTTTTCCAATATTATTTATAAAAAATGGAATTGGTTTACGGAGGCAATAAGTCAAAAGTATGATGCGGATTATAGTGGAAAGAAGAAATTAAATACAGAAAAATATGATGAAGAAAAGGCAAAAAATTTGAAAAAGGTGAAAAGTTATAGCCTTTATGATTTACAGGCATTATGCTCTAACATGAATGAGGCGGAAGACATTATTGATATTAAAGAGAAGTTCTGCCATCATTTGAGAATGGATATAGAAGAAATAGTAGAAAATTATGAGAAATATATAGTAGCCATCTCAAAGTATGACACATCAAAAAGATTGTCAAAGCATACAGATGGTGTAGGTGCAATCAAAAGCTATTTGGATGCCATTAAACGGCTGGAAGCAGATTTGAAACTTCTTATGGGAACCGGAATAGAGACAGATAGGGATTTTGAGTTTTATGGTGAGTATACTATAGCATATGACCATATACGAGAGGTAGACGGATTGTATAATATGGTGCGTAATTACTTGACCCGGAAGCCGTTCTCAACTGAGAAAACGAAGTTGAATTTTGATAAAGCAACTTTTTTGGATGGCTGGGACAAAAATAAAGAACGCGATAATTTGGGTATAATTTTGGAAAAAGGAGGATTGTATTATTTAGGGATTATTAATCGAAGTAATACTAGTGTCATAGAGAGTGCTCCTGAGTCAAGGTCTGATGAGTTCTATAATAAAATGGAATACAAGTTATTGCCGGGACCTTATAGAATGCTGCCTAAAGTATTTTTTTCAAAGTCAAGGATAGAAGAATTTTCACCTAGTGAGGAATTGTTGAACAAATACAATGCTGGGACATATAAAAAAGGGGATAACTTTTCGCTGAAAGATTGTCATGAACTGATTGACTTTTTTAAAGAATCAATCAATAAACATGAAGAATGGAAAAATTATGGATTTAAGTTTTCTGATACTAATGCTTATAAAGACATCAGCGAATTTTACAATGAAGTGAAAAATCAAGGTTATAAATTAGATGTAAAAAAGATAGATGCTGATTACCTTGATAAGTTAGTAAATAATGGGGATTTATATTTGTTTCAAATATACAGTAAGGACTTTTCGGAATATAGTAAGGGAAATTACAACCTACATACTATATATTGGAAAATGCTTTTTGATGAGAGAAATTTGTCCAATCTTGTGTATGTATTAAACGGTGGTGCAGAAGTGTTTTACCGTCCTGCATCAATTATGCCGGAAGACAGAGTGGTGCATAAGAAAGATGTGGCGCTGGAAAATAAGAATAAACTCAATGGAAAAAGGACAAGTACATTTAACTATGACATTGTGAAAGATCAGCGGTATACAGAGGACAAGTTTGAGTTTCATGTACCTATTACCATGAATTATACAGCTTTGGGCAATAGTACCTCCCGGGATTTTAATAAGGTGGTAAATTGTGCTTTGAAGACAAGCGAGAATGTTCATGTGATTGGAATAGACAGAGGAGAAAGAAATCTGCTTTATCTTACAGTAGTTGATCCACAGGGAAATATTGTGGAACAGTTTTCTTTGAACTCCATTGAATCCCGGATTGGTGTTATGGTTGATTATCATGATTTATTGGATACAAAAGAAATGCAGAGAGATGAAGCAAGACGCTCATGGTCTGTCATTGAAAATATTAAAGATCTAAAAGAAGGATATATGAGTCAGGTTGTACATGCAGTTGCCAGACTTGTATTGAAATATAATGCAGTCATTGCCATTGAAGACTTGAATATGGGATTTATGCGAGGCAGACAGAAAGTAGAAAAGCAGATTTATCAGAAGTTTGAAAAAATGCTGATAGATAAACTGAATTATTTGGTAATGGATAAGAGCAGGGGGCAAACGGATCCGTACCAGATTGGTGGCAGTCTGAATGCGTTGCAACTTACAAGTAAATTTGAAAGCTTTAAACTTCTTGGCAAGCAAACGGGTATTATCTTTTATGTGCCTGCATGGATGACGAGTAAATTAGACCCTACCACCGGATTTGTTAATTTATTTTACTTGAAATATGAAAATAGAGAAAAAGCAAGGGATTTCTGGGGAAAGTTTGATTCGATTATCTATAATGCGGCACAGAACTATTTTGAGTTCACTTTTGACTATCATAATTTTACTTATAAGGCAGATGGAAGCAGAACTAATTGGACAATCTGCAGTAAGGGAGAGCGTATTGTAAAGTATAAAGATTCAGAAAGTAATCATCATTTTGTTGATAGAGTTGTTGAACCAACTGAATCATTAAAAACACTTTTTGAGCAATACCATATTTCTTATCAGTCTGGTGAAGATGTGGTAGAACAGATATGTTCAATAGAAGAGGGGTCTTTTTATAAAGAGTTGTACTCTTGTTTAAGGCTGGTATTACAAATCCGAAACAGCAGCAGTGATGGTAAAAGGGATTATTTACAGTCCTGTGTAATGAATGAAAAAGGTGATTTTTATAATTCGGATAATGTGGGAGACAATCTACCAAAGGATGCTGATGCAAATGGTGCCTATAACATTGCAAGAAAAGGATTATGGGCATTGCAACAGATTAGAGAAACAGACGAGGAGAATCTGGCAAAAGTAAAATTGGCGATATCTAACAAGGAATGGCTTAAATACACACAGGAAAATAGAAATGGATGATGCAATTATTTTCTCTAATTTAAATGATTTTATTTTCTGTCCTGCTTCCATATATTTTCATAATTTATATGGGAGCAGGGAGACTATAACCTATCAGACAGATAAGCAAATAAATGGAACAGCATCTCATAAGAGTATAGATGAAAATACATATTCTAACAGAAAAGATATCCTTACTTCTTTAGAGGTATATTGTGAGCAGT
Organism: Lachnoclostridium sp.; assembly: GCA_023664665.1. Taxonomy (GTDB): domain Bacteria; phylum Bacillota; class Clostridia; order Lachnospirales; family Lachnospiraceae; genus Acetatifactor. The sequence goes on along the minus strand of JAMPEY010000003.1, from coordinate 66,153 downwards.
ATAATATTGTTGGGAAAATTGATATGTATAATGCTTCTACGCAAACGATTACTGAGAGAAAGAGACAAATCAAAGTAATATATGATGGGTATGTGTTTCAATTATATGCACAATATTTTGGACTGATTGAGTGTGGATATCCGGTCAAGCAGTTACGGCTGCATAGTATGGTGGACAATAAAACATATCCTGTAAAGATGCCAAATGAGGACGAGGTCATGTTTCATAAATTTGAAAAGTTGATAAAAGACATCAGAACATTTGATTTAGAGAGTTTTTACCAGACAAATGCTGACAAGTGTAAAAATTGCATTTATGAACCGGCTTGTGATAGGGGGCTTGCATGATTGATAAAGGAGATTTTGAAAAGAAACAAATTATATTTTATTTTCCAGCTAATGGCGATAAAATGAGCTTTCGTAATGATAATATATTAATTACCGATAGAGATGGGAAAATAAAATTCCAATCAACATGTTATCGAATCTTTCTTATTTTTGTAGCAGGTGACACAACAATAACAACAGGTTTATTGCAAAGAGCGAATAAATTTGGTTTTTCTCTTTGCCTAATGAATAGGAATTTGAAGGTATACAGGCATATTAATGCGCGCATGGAAGGAAATACACTCTTAAGAAAACGCCAATATGAATATGATGAGTTAGATCTAGCAAAATATATTGTGGCTAATAAAATCGGAAATCAAAAAGCTGCCTTGATGAAAATACGGAAAAAAACCCCGGGCATCAAAGAAGCAATCAATATATTGGAGGAACATTTATATAAGCTTGATAATGAAGTGGTAGATTTGAATGAGATTATGGGAATTGAAGGGTCGGCGGCAAGGAGTTATTTTCCGCAGATTTTCTCAAATACAGCATGGAAATCCCGAAGACCACGAATAAAAGCGGATTACATAAATGCCTGTCTTGACATTGGCTATACAATACTTTTTAATATTGTTGATGGCTTAGTAAATGTATATGGGTTTGATGAATATCGAGGTGTATTGCACCGCTGTTTTTACATGAGAAAATCGCTGGTATGTGACTTAATGGAGCCTTTTCGCCCTATTGTGGATTGGACTATTAGGAAAGCTATTAATTTGGAGCAGTTTAGGCAAGAAGATTTTCAAGTGTATAATGGAAAGTATCAGTTGGATTGGAAGAAATCGGGAAAATATACACAGATTTTATTAGAAGGGCTCTTGGAATATAAGATAGAATTGTTCTCATATATACAGAGCTACTACAGGGCTTTCATGAAACATAAGGCAGTAGACGAATTCCCAATATTTCAGATGTAAAGGTGCGATAGAAATGATAGTGGTTAGTTACGATATATCAAATGATAAGTTAAGAAATCAGTTTTCAAAGTATTTAACAAAGTTTGGACATAGGATTCAATATTCTGTATTTGAACTTGACAATAGTAATAAAGTATTAAATAATATTATTAGTGGCATTGAAAATCAATTTTCACGAAGATTTTCAAATGAAGACAGTGTTTATATTTTTAAAATGTCTGCTAGTTGTGAGATTTTTCGCTATGGATATGCAAAAAATGAGGAAAGAGATGTAATTATAATTCAATAATGCAAACCTTGGTCTTCCCAAAGTAAATGAGGATAGAATTTCTTAGCTACATGGTAAATGTGCATAAAAAACCGTATAAAAATAGCAAAAAATGACAAGCAAACTATTCAAAATGACGGAATAGGCGCTAAGAAAGACAAACAAATTTCTACTATTGTAGAT
>JAMPEY010000003.1:0-64296 GCA_023664665.1 Lachnoclostridium sp. | reverse complement strand
TCAAAATGACGGAATAGGCGCTAAGAAAGACAAACAAATTTCTACTATTGTAGATGCCAAGATATCGATTACAGCATGGTTGCTAAGAAAGACAAACAAATTTCTACTATTGTAGATAAAGGTTGACGGCAAAAACATCATATGGCTAAGAAAGACAAACAAATTTCTACTATTGTAGATTAAAGTGATATAGTATATACATAGCAAGCTAAGAAAGACAAACAAATTTCTACTATTGTAGATTAAGTGCTATATATGTGGGATATAATGCTAAGAAAGACAAACAAATTTCTACTATTGTAGATTAATCCCATCATAGCCATTTAATAATGCTAAGAAAGACAAACAAATTTCTACTATTGTAGATAACACATTATCCATAAATCTCAGATGGCTAAGAAAGACAAACAAATTTCTACTATTGTAGATATATCAAAATCATATTCTACACTTTCGCTAAGAAAGACAAACAAATTTCTACTATTGTAGATATGGTGCTGATGGCGGGTCTTGTTAAGCTAAGAAAGACAAACAAATTTCTACTATTGTAGATTTCATGGAAGTTGCTATACTTGAGAAGGCTAAGAAAGACAAACAAATTTCTACTATTGTAGATTGTCCATTAGCAGTAACTACTGATGAGCTAAGAAAGACAAACAAATTTCTACTATTGTAGATTCTTCCATATAGTTCTCCGATTGAACGCTAAGAAAGACAAACAAATTTCTACTATTGTAGATTCCTCTATCCGTGTTTCAAGAGCTTTGCTAAGAAAGACAAACAAATTTCTACTATTGTAGATATCCCAATATTGTAATGCGGCAATATAGCTAAGAAAGACAAACAAATTTCTACTATTGTAGATACTTGTCACAATGGACGGACGGAGAAGCTAAGAAAGACAAACAAATTTCTACTATTGTAGATGCCTGCCGCATTTAACACGGAAGTAAGCTAAGAAAGACAAACAAATTTCTACTATTGTAGATGCACTTTCAGTTTGTACCGTTCTCTGGCTAAGAAAGACAAACAAATTTCTACTATTGTAGATGACGGTCACAAGCCCGTAAAAATGCAAGCTAAGAAAGACAAACAAATTTCTACTATTGTAGATAACAGCAGATTGACCGCTATCCAAGTAGCTAAGAAAGACAAACAAATTTCTACTATTGTAGATTTTCCGTAATCTATCAATACTATTCTGCTAAGAAAGACAAACAAATTTCTACTATTGTAGATTTATAGAAAATATTCTTTACTTCCCCTGCTAAGAAAGACAAACAAATTTCTACTATTGTAGATACCTTTGGACATACAAACCTCGCTTTGCTAAGAAAGACAAACAAATTTCTACTATTGTAGATTCAATTCCTGCAGCGTCCGTCATGCCGCTAAGAAAGACAAACAAATTTCTACTATTGTAGATAGACGCGCAGATATGCCGCATTTAGTTGCTAAGAAAGACAAACAAATTTCTACTATTGTAGATTTATCTATCGTAAGGTTGAGGTTAGCGCTAAGAAAGACAAACAAATTTCTACTATTGTAGATTTGAGGAGATGGTTCTATCTTCTGAGCTAAGAAAGACAAACAAATTTCTACTATTGTAGATAACCCACAATATAGGAGTCAAAGTCCGCTAAGAAAGACAAACAAATTTCTACTATTGTAGATGTTCAGTGGTAGAACAGGCGGAAAAACGCTAAGAAAGACAAACAAATTTCTACTATTGTAGATAGATGGATGCGTATAATGGCGGATGCTGCTAAGAAAGACAAACAAATTTCTACTATTGTAGATTAGCGGTTCCTGTTGTCGCACTGCTGTGCTAAGAAAGACAAACAAATTTCTACTATTGTAGATTTTGCTGTGGTTCTTGCAGTTGCCGTGCTAAGAAAGACAAACAAATTTCTACTATTGTAGATTCAAACATCTTCTATTCCTCCCCAAACGCTAAGAAAGACAAACAAATTTCTACTATTGTAGATTTTAATCAAATCAACATTATCGCTTGGCTAAGAAAGACAAACAAATTTCTACTATTGTAGATAACCCACAATATAGGAGTCAAAGTCCGCTAAGAAAGACAAACAAATTTCTACTATTGTAGATGTATCTGGCGTTCAACGGGCGTTTGAGCTAAGAAAGACAAACAAATTTCTACTATTGTAGATATGCTCTGTGATAAAGAAATTTGCATAGCTAAGAAAGACAAACAAATTTCTGCTATTGTAGATTTTCTCTGTTCCATTTCTCAACTTGGGCTAAGAAAGACAAACAAATTTCTACTATTGTAGATAATTAATAGTATTGGAGGTAGTAATAGCTAAGAAAGACAAACAAATTTCTACTATTGTAGATTCCATAAGGCTTTCGTTCCAATAAAACGATTATCAATCGATGTGTAAAGCTGTCCGGCAACGGTTTTTTAATTCCGCTTATCGTAAAGGAGAGAATCCGCTCTTATCGGTTCAGCGATTTTACCATGGCAAATGAAAAGAAGATTCTAAAGGAATTGAAAGAATAGGAAGAGGAGAAAAGACGGATGAAAGAATATCAATTTTACGGCTGGGAGCATGCCGATGTGCCTGCCATAGCCGATGAATACAGGCAGATTCAAAATCCCAGACATTTGTATGATTTGCTTTCGGAAATATGGTGTGCGGATACATGTGCGCCGAGAATGAGGGACAGTTGGACGAAGGAAAATAGGACATTGGGGCAGTGTTCCATCACGGCATTCCTTGCGCAGGATATTTTCGGCGGGGATGTTTACGGCATACAGCGGCCGGACGGAAATTATCATTGCTATAATGTGGTGGGGGATTGCGTATTTGATTTGACAAGCGAGCAGTTTGGGGCGGAGGAGCTTGCTTATGAGGGAAACCCTGTTCAGTCAAGAGAGGTTCATTTTGCAAAGGAAGAAAAGCTTCATAGGTATGAATATTTGAAAGAAGAACTGAAAAGTCAAATCTGCGGCAAAATTAACAGGATTTGAAATAAAATTGACATAACGGCGGGAGAACAGGCTTATAAACAGGTTTATTATTGGCATATGTAAATTTACCGTCTGAATACCTGTCCAATGGGATAAGGGAACAGCAGTTTCCTTTGTGGATAAAATATTTATTTTTGCATATCCGTTAGCTTGTATCCTCATCCGTATTTTGATAAGACCGGTTATTTATGTGAGGCTGCAGAGAAACTACCTCTGAGGAGAGCTTATATCCGAATATTTGACAAACTATATATGCTTTGCCGGCTGTCCATAGAAACATTTTCTATATTGCTTGTATATGGGTTAGTCAAAAGTGTGGTGATTGTTTTGGTTGTGGACACTGCGGTGTTGATTGGCATGCTGGTTGTCGGAACTGCAAAAATGGGCTTCATTGAGAATTTAACAGTCAAGCCTCTAACTTTATGATAATACAAGCGACGAGCGTGGAAATTCATTTATGCTGAAGAACTATCATCCATGAGATGCTTTGTTCATCACACTATGATTTACTTTTGCGCCTTAATATGCTATACTATCAATGCTTTGCTTGCGGTGAAATAAAGGAATGACGAGGAGAAATCTGTATGAGAATTTTACTTTTATTAAGAGGTTCTGCCGGTTGCGGTAAATCTACATGGATTGAGAAAAACGGTTTGAAACCATACACATTAGCTGCCGATGATATCAGATTGCTCTGCCAGAGTCCGGTTATGCAGATAGACGGAACAGAAGCAATCAGCAATACAAATGATAATGTCGCATGGAAAATATTATTTAATCTGTTGGAAGTAAGAATGCAGAAAGGTGAGTTTACGGTAATTGATGCGACAAATTCCAAAACTTCTGAAATGAACCGATATAAAGAAATGTGCAATACATACAGATATAGAATCTATTGTGTTGATTTTACGGATATTCCGATTGAGGAAGTAAAAAGAAGGAATGCAAACAGAGAAGCATTAAAGAGAGTTCCCGATGAAGCGATTGACAAGATGTATTCCAGATTCGCCACACAAAAAATTCCTTCCGGAATCAAAGTGATTAAACCGGATGAATTGGATGCCATTTGGCTTAAAATGTTTGATTTATCCGAATATAAAAGGATTCATCACATCGGTGATATTCATGGCTGCAATACGGTTTTGCAGAAGTATTTAGCAGATAATGGCGGCATGAAAGAGGATGAGTTTTATATTTTTACAGGTGACTACATTGACAGGGGACTTGAAAATGTAGAGGTTGTAAAGTTTCTGATTTCTGTTAAGGACAGGAAAAATGTACTGATGCTTGAAGGAAATCATGAGAGATGGCTGTGGTCATATGCAAATGATTGTGTCGGCAAGTCAAAAGAGTTTGAGTTGATTACAAGACCTCAGTTAGAAGAGGCAAAAATTGATAAGAAAGAGATTAGACAGCTATACAGAAAATTTGGTCAGTGTGCTTATTATAAATATGGAAATAATGTTTATCTTGTTACACACGCCGGATTGAGTACAATGCCTAAGAATTTATCGTTTGTTGCAACGGATCAGATGATTCGCGGTGTGGGCGGATACAATGATTTTGAGAAAATTGCCGAAACATTTGTGAATACTACACCTGACAACATATATCAAATTCATGGTCATAGAAATACAAAGAGAGTGCCGGTAAAGGTAAACGAAAGAGTATTTAATCTGGAAGGACATGTAGAATTCGGTGGAGAGTTAAGATGTGTACAGGTGGCTCAGGATGGGATTCATGTTATAGAAATACAGAATGAAGTATTTAAGACGCCGGAAATGCAGAGTGAACAGACTGTAACAAGCAGTTCTGTAGCCGATACGATTATTTCTCTGCGCTCCAACAGATATATTCAGGAAAAGAAGTTCGGTAATATCTCATCATTCAATTTTACTAACAAGGCATTTTATGACAAGGTTTGGGATGAACAGACTACCAAAGCGAGAGGATTGTATCTTGATACTATGAAAGGCAAAGTAGTAGCAAGAGCCTATAATAAATTCTTTAATATCAATGAACGGCCGGAAACGAAATTTGATATGCTGCAGCAAAAATTACAATTCCCTGTGGTTGCTTATGTGAAAGAAAACGGTTTCTTGGGAATTGTAAGTTACAACGAATATGAAGATGATTTATTCATAGCAAGTAAGTCTACTATTGACAGTCCGTTTGCCAATTGGTTTAAAGATATGCTGTATGAAAAAGTATCATCCGAAAATCTCATAAAGCTGAAAGAATATGTCAAAGAGAATAATGTGTCATTTGTATTTGAGTGTGTTGATGTGAAGAATGATCCGCACATTATAGAATATCCGAAAAGTGAATTATTCTTGCTGGATATTGTAAAGAATGATATGAATTTTTCTAAATATGAGTATGACACAATGGTGGATATCGCAAATCAGTTTGGGTTGACTCCAAAAGAAAAAGCGTTTGAAATTGCAACATGGCAGGATTTCTTTGACTGGTATTATGATGTTCTGGAAGAAGATTACGAATATAACGGACGCAAAATCGAAGGGTTTGTTATTGAAGACAGTGTTGGATATATGACAAAACTGAAACTTGCATATTATAATTTCTGGAAGTTTATGAGAGGTATTTCCCACGAGGCTATCAGGAACGGATATATCAAAAACACATCTGCGCTGACAACTCCGACAGCAAATGAATTTTACGCTTGGGTGAGAAAATTGCATGATGTAGAAGATAAGGATAGTATTCCGAAAGATATATGTACTTTGCGGAGGCTGTTTTATAAGGAGAAAAATTAAGAGAAGCATGCCATTATAATGCTCCGGCAAACTATACGGCACCATATATGGCATGGACTTGGAATCAGTACCTATGGACTGAGCTTTCATAACAGGATCAGGGAAAAGAATAAAAGGAGCGGCATATTGGCTATGGTAACAACGATATTGGAAATACTGGAGACGGCGGCAGTCGCAGTCAGCGGTTTCCTGATAAAAAAATATGTATTTTTAGAGCCGGATATGGAGGAAAAAAAGCAGCGTATTTTTTACTGTGCCAGCTTTTTCTTGATTGGCATTGTGTTTCTGGCTTTGGGAAAAGATGCGGCAACAATGGCAGCCTTGTTTATGATCGGGTTAAGTGCCTGCCTTAGCAGGAAACAACACAGGCTGTACGGGCTGTTTTTGGTGATTCCGTTTATGGGCATCATTAACGGGCTTTTTGTTCCGGTGCTGATTGTACCGCCATATTTTTTGGCGTTGTCAGAGCCGGAAACCTGTGTTTACCGCTTTATTCTCTACGGCGTATTAGCCATGCTGATTCTTTTGTTCTATGTGAAGGGGAAAAGCTGGCGAAGCTGGTTCCGTGAAAATACGCAGCACCGAAGCCTGCGGAGGTCGGAAAAATATCTGCTCTGGCTCATCGGTATCCTGCTTATGTTTTTTTCAAGTACGGATAGTGCGGCAATGCAGATTGTAGCAGACGGTAACAATGTGCAGACTGTAGGACGGGGCTTGGAATCTTTTATCGGGATTGCCAGCATTTCCGCCTTTGTCATGACGATCACGATCATTGTGCTGATTATGCAGGGCAATAAGCGCGCCTTTTACCACGAACGGGTTTCGGCTATGCAGTCCGGCATGATTACGCTTATGGCGGAGGTTGTGGAGAGCAGGGACGACAATACGGGCGGGCATATCAAGCGCACAGCGGGATATGTAGAGTGCATTGCAAAGGAATTGAAAAGACGGGGAGTATACAGTGATATTCTGACGGATATCTATTTGAATGATATGATAGTGGCAGCACCGCTTCATGACATTGGGAAAATACATATACCGGATGCTGTCTTAAACAAGCCGGGAAAGCTGACGGAAGAGGAATTTGCGATTATGAAAACACATACCACGGCAGGGGAGGAACTGCTTGCCCATGCAAAGGCAGAACTTGGGGAATCGGGGTATCTGAATACGGCGCTAGAGATGGCGGCATATCATCATGAATGGTGGAACGGCAAGGGTTATCCCTATGGCATAAGCGGGGAAGAAATACCGCTTTGTGCGAGGATTATGGCGGTGGCGGATGTTTTTGACGCACTGACTTCCAAGCGCTGTTATAAGGCTGCCATGCCGCTTGAAAAGGCGTATGCAATCATCAGGGAAGAATCCGGCACACATTTCGCCCCGGCAGTTGTGGAGGCGTTTTTTGCGGTAACGGAGCAGATTGAGGCATTAGCAGGATAAGCTGCTGGGTGCTTTACAATGCCGCATGCGCGGCGGAATGAGAGGAAATATGAAATTAAAATACTTAGAATTAGTTTTTGAAAATGTTGACATTATCAGAATAGAAGGTAAATACATTGGTGACTTTCTGGTAGACGATTTAAAGACTTCCATAAAGAGAATGGGATGTAATTCCATAGATAAAATTGATGTGGCGAATACAGTTGCTATTGAAATACATAAGGATGCGAATAAAGAACGCTATCAATTTGGTCAGACTCACAGGGAAGACTGTAAGCAAATGACTTTTGACAGAATAAAAAATTGTTCTGATATTACAGGTATTCAATTTGAATTAGAAGAAGATTATGTTGAAGAAGGACAAGTACCCTGCGTTGAATACTATTGTTACTATGTTGATTGGACCGGTGACAGCGAGTATACGAATGAAGCACAGAAAACCTATCTGAGCACAGATGGAAATCTTTATATAGTTATTGCTGATAAAAAAGAAATTAGTGACTTCTTTGATTTAGAAGAAATAGAAGATACGGAATACATGGATTTTCATTTTGATATGTGTGATGTAGGTGACGAATATAGCAATCCTGACAGATATAAAAATGAAGAGAGTGAGAATGATAGTAACAGCTCTATATGCTCCAACATTAACAGCACATTCTAATGCAAGTTCAACATGTATAGGAACAGTTTTTATTGTTGAAAGTAGATAAAGAATAAAAGTCTTGAACCCCATGTTTTATTTGGTAAAAATAAAACCAGATAGGAGTAAAATTTCCTATCTGGTATAGAAATTAACAGTTAAATGCTTTTTCCATTATATGTGCAAATAATTTTCCGCTTTCTTTGAAGTTAGAATAATTTTTTATTGATACATCATGTTGAAGTGTAACTTCTGGATTCCGTAAGTGGAAGTCGGAATGAAGTTTTGTAGAATCAGAAATTATTTCGTTCAAGCAATCAACCATGATATTTAAATCAAAGTTGTTTGATTCAAAACGAGAGTGGAGTGGTTCTTGCGCATAGTTTCCAGCAAAATAATGACCATTTTGACTAGCCCAATCGGTAACATTTTTTACTTCGACTTGATTTTTTAAAACGCATAATGGTATTTGAAGTAATAATTTCTTTGACTCATCAGAAATAGATTGTTTATTTTGCCTAAGTATTTCAATTAATTTACCAACATCGGCAGGAGTATGTTCTTCGTTATAGAATTTAGAATAAATATTTGCAAATTTTATTTGAGTTTGTAATTCCATGATAATAAAGCCCCCTTTCATTATTGTTAATCTTATTTTATGACAATTTAAGTTGTAAGACAATAGATAAATTATAAAAATTTTATAAAAATATGGTAGAAATAGTAAATGAAAATGTGTGTTACTAGTTACAGACAAAATAAAATGTATGGATATGATATTTATAATAAACAATGGACTGAATTAAAAGAAAAATTCAAAAAAGTACTTGTAGAAAATAATTGTAATGAAGCAATCACAGGCATGGCTCTTGGAGTAGATACGGTATTTGCCTTGGCAGTTTTAGAGTTAAAAGAAGAAAGATATGATAAAAAACTGCATTGTGCAATTCCATGCAAAAATCATTCGTGTAAACGGATTAAGGAAAGTGTTGATTGTATAATGAAATTTTACCCAAGGCTGATACAGTAAAATCTGTATCTGAGGAAGAATACAAACCTTGGCTGAGGTAAAAAGAAATGAATATATGGTGGATTTAGCTGATAAGGTAATTGCAGTGTGGGACGGGTCCAAGGGAGGCACTGATAATTGTGTGAGATATGCTGGGAAGTGTGGTAAAGAAATTATTAGGATTATGCCATAGAAGATTAGAGTAAGGTGAAGTAACATGAACATGATTTTGGCATCGGAATGTGAAGAATACTTTTATGGGATTATTAATGATAGTATTTAAGCGGCTGTTTCATGTAAAGCCATATATCTCAATAAAATGGCTTAAAAGCTGACAAATACTAGGGTTGATGGCAAATTGATTTCTATGTAAGTCTTTATAAGGTTTTATGGGAAATTGGTACATGAATATGTTATTTCGTAACAAAAAATTAGAAACTATAGGTTGAGCCTTAATACCAAGTAATATAAGGATTGAATCTTGTTCTGTATAATTCAATCCTTATATTGATTAAATAGCTGTAATGACAATAAAGATATCTTCACAACAACAAGTGAAAAGATTGGTGTTGAATTGGACATATTATAGGCTTTTAGGGAGGTGTATGCGCTATGAAATCTGAAAAGGGAAAACGGAACGCATGTGTACCAAATCGGATGAGCCAATTTTGGGCTCACTGAGTCCAAAATCTAATCTGCCAATGATAGCGTATCAGGAAACAGGCAGATTGGTTTGCAGATGCGAAGCAGATTAGTGATAGTGGCAGAAATGCCGTATATCAATCGGTTAATGTTGTGATGGTTTCCACATATTGAAAAAATAAATTTGAAAAACAGGTTGATTATTTCTCATAATTTGTATATATTATGATTAGAAGTAAATGTTTGCCGCTTGCTGATGGTGCGGGGTATAAGTGATTCAGTTCGTAAATGATGCCACTTGCTATACAGGCGGGGTATAAATGGTATAGTGCGTAAATGTTCCCCATTGGCTGGTGCTGGTGGGGAATTTGCGTAATGAAATCACAAATTTTTGGCTTAGATGGGAGATAAATCATGAGCGAGAAGCAAAATTATGATGAAGCTGTCAAGGCAATAAAAACAGCGATATTGCAAAGTCAATATGATGCCGCAAGAACGGTGAACGAAAAACAGTTGATGCTCTATTATGGCATTGGCAGGTACATATCCTTAAATTCCCGGAACGGATTCTGGGGAAAAGGAGCAATTGATGCTATTAGTGAGCAATTGGATAAAGAGTTACCCGGGCTTCGAGGATTTACATCTCGAAATCTTCGGTATATGCGGACATTTTATGAAGAATGGGAAATGTTGGATTCTGTCCGCCAACCTAAGAAGCTTGCAGAGAATGTGTCAGAAAATTTGGAACTTACAAATTCCAAAACAGAACAAACTGTGATTAAGTCAATTTGGAACTTGCAAGTTCCAAATTATCAAAATTTTCCAATAGATGCATTCCTGCACATAGGATTTACCCACCATAGGGTAATTCTTGGGAAAATAAAAAATTTGGAAGAACGCCTTTTTTACATAAAACGGTGTGCCGATGAGCATTTTACCGTGGAGGAATTGAAGGGCAGTCTCGTTGCGGACGATTATCATCATCAAGGAAGTCTGCCGAATAATTTTGTGAGGACTCTTCCTGCAGGGCAGCAAGCACTGAAAGCCATAGGAACATTCAAGGACGAATATTTGCTTGATTATATCAATGTGGAAGAATTGGATGCCAGAGAAAAAACTGATATTGATGAAAAGGTTGTAGAAAACGCCATCATACACAATGTAAAAAACTTTATTTTGACCTTTGGAAAAGACTTTGCATTTATTCGTAATCAGTATCATTTGGATGCCTTTGGGGAGGATCAGTATATCGACCTTTTGTTTTTCAATCGGGAACTAAACTGTCTTGTCGCTGTGGAATTGAAGAAAGGCAAGTTCAAAACATCCTATCTTGGACAGCTGCAGGGGTATTTGAGTGTCCTTGACGGATTTGAGCGCAAGCCGCATGAAAATCCTGCGATAGGAATTATTCTCTGCAAAGATATGAACAAGTCTTTTGTGGATTATGTGATTCAGGACTATACCAAACCGATGGGAGTGGCCACATATAAAACATCAAGGGATATGTCTGAGGAGCTGCGCAAAGCTCTGCCGTCTATTGAAGATTTGAAAAAATTGTTGGATACAGAGGAAGATGTTGCATTTTAAGAACAAATAAGACTATATGTGGCATAGGCTTAAAATAGAGATTTCATTTGAAAAAGAAAAACCAATCCTCAAAACTTCTTTCTGCTATATTTGTACCATTTTTAAATCACAATACAGTGAAAATATAAAAATCCCCCAATTTACTTTTAACCCCGAATATGCTATACTAGATTAGCTTGCCGAGCAGTAAGCATTAAGGCTCTTTTTATACGCAAATTTATATTAGCATATTAACATAAAGCATGACAGAGCAAAACCTAAAGGAGCAAAGGAGATATAAAATAAAATGAAACTAGGCATCGTAGGACTCCCCAATGTGGGAAAAAGTACATTATTCAATTCACTTACCAAGGCAGGAGCAGAGTCTGCCAATTACCCTTTCTGCACCATTGACCCCAATGTGGGGATTGTGGCAGTGCCGGATGAGAGAATTAAGCTGTTGGGAGATATGTACAAATCAAAGAAAGTGACCCCTGCAGTGATTGAGTTTGTGGATATCGCGGGGCTGGTGAAGGGCGCCTCCAAGGGGGAAGGATTAGGCAACCAGTTTCTTTCCAATATCAGGGAAGTGGATGCCATTGTGCATGTGGTGAGATGCTTTGAAGATGCCAATGTGGTGCATGTGGACGGAAGCGTGAACCCCCTGCGGGATATCGAAACCATTAATCTGGAACTGATTTTTTCCGATTTGGAGATTTTGGAGAGAAGGATTTCCAAGGTGAGCAAGGCTGCCAGAATGGACAAGACTATGGCAAAAGAGGAAGCTCTCTTAAATCGCATTAAGGCTCATCTTGAGAGCGGAAAGCCCGCTAAGAATCTGGAAATTGAGGATGAGGACGAGCTGGAGCTTCTTCGCACCTATAATCTGCTTACTTATAAGCCGGTTATCTATGCGGCCAATGTGTCGGAGGATGATTTGGCGGATGACGGCGCAGGCAATGCCATGGTGGCAGAGGTACGGGATTTTGCGAAAGGGGAAGACAGCGAGGTATTTGTAATCTGCGCTCAGATTGAGGAGGAGATTGCGGAGCTGGATGATGACGAGAAGACCATGTTTTTGGAGGATTTGGGGCTTAAGGAATCGGGGCTTGAAAAATTAATCCGGGCAAGCTATCATCTCCTTGGACTGATTAGCTTTTTGACGGCAGGGGAGGATGAAACCAGAGCTTGGACCATCAAAGTGGGTACGAAAGCGCCTCAGGCTGCCGGGAAAATCCACTCGGATTTTGAGAGGGGATTTATCAAAGCGGAGGTAGTGGGTTATAAGGATTTATTGGAATACGGCTCCTTGTCCGCCGCAAGGGAAAAGGGCGTGGTAGGCATGGAGGGCAAGGATTATGTGGTAAAAGACGGGGATGTGATTTTATTCCGTTTTAATGTTTGATGTTTTGCGGTGATTTCAATATCGCAGATAGAAAATTGTTATACATGGCAATAGGAGGCGTAAAGCGCGCAAGGGGGCATGAGATTGAAAATCAAAATGTCGCTTATGCGGCGGAATGAGAGGAAACATGAATGTAGGAGATATTGCGTTTCCCAATCTGGGAATTTATCTGGAAAATGTTCCCAAAAGCTTTACGGTTTTTGGGTTTGAGGTGGCTTTGTACGGAGTGTTCATCGGTTTGGGCATTCTGGCGGGAATCCTGATGGCGGATTATGACGCCAAGGCAACGGGGCAGAATCCGGACATTTATTGGGATTTTTTCATTTACGCGGTGATTTTTTCCGTGATAGGCGCAAGGCTGTACTATGTTGTGTTTGCGTGGGAGTATTTTCAGGGGGATTTGCTCAGTATTTTTAACTTAAGAAGCGGAGGCATGGCATTTTACGGCGGTATGATAGGCGCATTGCTCACGCTGTTTGTCTATGCCAAAGTAAAAAAGCAGAATCTCTTTCAGATGGGGGACACCGGCGTTCTGGGTCTGATTCTGGGGCAGGCTATCGGCCGTTGGGGGAATTTTACCAATCGTGAGGTATTTGGAGAATATACCAACAATCCTTTTGCCATGCGGCTTCCCATAGAAGCGGTCAGGGCAAGGGATATCACGGAAAGTCTGGCGTCCCATATCGAAGCGGGACAGAATTTTATTCAGGTCCATCCCACCTTTCTCTATGAGAGCGCATGGAATCTGATGGTACTTACCATTATGCTGCTTTACCGCAAGCATAAGAAATTCCATGGGGAAATCTGCCTGATTTATTTTGGGGGATATGGGCTGGGAAGATTTCTGATTGAGGGCATCCGCACGGATGTGCTGCTGATTCCCGGAACACAGCTTGCGGTATCTCAGATGCTGTCCCTTGGGATGATTATTTTTGCCGTGGCGGCGGAAATAGCGGTGCGCATTTTGATAAAGCAAGGGAAAATACAGCCTTATCAGGCAAAATCGGTTGATTAAACACATTCGGAAACTGCTATAATAATGGGATGGGCAGCAATATCACAGGCATGGAAGCCTGCGATACATAACCATGGGGATATGAAGTAATTCCTGTAGTGTGGGAGATAAAAAATAAAAATTTGGGATTTTGTCCCACCGCTAAATAAGTCATGGGATTTCATCCCACCATACAATATATTGTGCTTTTTTGTAAAAAACGCCTTGCAGACGCCTGCCGGGCGCTTTTTTATCTTAATTTTTTCTTAAAAAATTTCTTGATTTCCCTTGCAATATATAGTATTTTAGTATAAAATCATAAATACAGTGGGATGAAGTGTTATGAAAACCCATAAAGTGGGATAAAATCCGGGATGGAAAATCCGTTATGGCTTTTCAGGTTGATACTTTGCGTGGCAGCCCTACTCTGACAGGTGGTGATTGTTATGTTCATGAGCGAATACAATCATACAATTGACGCAAAAGGCAGGTTGAGCATTCCCTCCAAATTCCGCAGTACGCTTGGCGGCGAATTTGTGATTTCGAGAGGGATAGAAAGCTGTCTCTATGTATATGCCAACGAAGATTGGGAGAAATTTGAACAGAACCTGACATCATTGCCGTTGATAAACAAAGAAGCAAGACAGTTTGCCCGTTTTTTTCTGGCGGGAGCTGCGCAGGTGGAATTGGATCCACAAGGGAGAATCTTGATTCCTTCGGGACTGAGAGATTATGCAGGACTAAAGAAGGATGTAATATTGGTTGGCGTAGGAACCCGTATTGAGATTTGGGACAGCGAGAACTGGGCAGCGGAATGTTCCAAAGTAGATATGGATGTCATTACAGGAGCTATGGCGCAGACGGAGCTGCATATTTAATGGGATTTAATCATTATTCCGTCATGTTGGCGGAAACTATCGAGGAACTTCATATTCGCCCGGAAGGAATTTATGTGGACGGCACATTAGGCGGTGGAGGGCATGCCTTTCAGGTGTGCAGCCGCCTGACCACCGGGCACTTTTATGGAATCGATCAGGATGATGCAGCCATTGCGGCGGCAAAAGATAAATTAGAAATTTTTGGAGATAAAGTAACGCTCCTTAGAGGAAATTACTGCAATGCGGTAGGGATGCTGCAGGAGTGCGGCATAAATAAAGCGGACGGCATTCTGCTGGATTTGGGAGTCTCTTCTTACCAGTTTGACACGGGAGAAAGGGGATTTTCCTATCGTTTTGACGCTCCTTTGGACATGCGTATGGACAGGAGACAGAGCCTGACGGCAAAGGATATTGTCAACGGATATTCCGAGGCGGAGCTGTTTCGCATTATCAGGGATTACGGGGAAGACCGGTTTGCCAAAAATATCGCCAAGCATATTGTGAAGGCAAGGGAGCATGCGCCCATCGAGACAACCTTCGCCTTAAATGAAGTGATAAAGGCGGCAATTCCGGCAAAGATGCGGCAGAACGGACATCCCTCCAAGCAGACTTTTCAGGCATTGCGTATAGAATGTAATCAGGAATTGGAGGTACTTAAGAACTCTCTGGATGATTTTATCGATATGTTAAATCCGGAGGGCAGACTGTGTATCATTACCTTTCATTCCTTAGAGGATAGAATCGTAAAGACGAGCTTTAAACAAAATGAGAATCCCTGCACTTGCCCCCCTGATTTTCCGGTGTGCGTGTGCGGGAAAAAATCGAAAGGAAAGGTCATTACCCGTAAGCCCATTCTGCCGGGAGAGAGTGAGCTTGCGCAGAACAGCCGCTCGAAGAGTGCAAAGCTTCGGGTGTTTGAAAAAACCGTATAACATGTAAGAGTATCGCAAATCAATGAGGTAACAAGAAACGGGAAAGTAGGCAGCATTATGGCACAGACAAGAAGGACAGGCACTGCGCATACAAATGCAAAGCGTGGAAGCGGAAGCCGCACCGGCAGACAAAACAGGTATGAGAGCAATCTTTATATCTATGATAATACTGCGCGTAAATTGGATGTCCAAAGACAGCTTGAGGAGCCCAGAAAGCGTAAGCTCAGCAATGAGGCGAGGAAAAACCGGGATAAAGCCCGGCATATGAACTTCGGCTATCTGGTGTTTCTGGCAGCGGCATTATGTACCTGCGGCGTGATTTTAATTCAATATCTTCAATTGCAGTCAGAGCTTACCAGCAAGATTAAAAATGTGGCAAAGCTGGAGAGCACGCTGAATGTGCTTAAGACTGAGAATGATGAGAAGTATAACAGGATTAGCGGAAGTATTGATTTGGAGGAAATCAGGCGCGTGGCAATCGGGGAATTGGGCATGACCTATGCAAAAGAAGGGCAGATTGTGATGTATACCAGTGAAGAAAATGACTATATGCGAAAGGTGTCCCAATAAACTTTGGATATCCGGGCATGGCTATGGGACTCTCAGGGAGGAACAGGGTGAAGGAGAAAAACAAAAAGAAATTTAATATCAAAATGCAGAAAAAGCTGGTGGTGCTCTTTTTGGTGGTGCTGCTGGCTTTTGGCGGACTCAGCGCCAGGCTTGTCCTGATTGCGAGGGAGGACGGGACCCGGTATCAGAAACAGGTTTTTGCACAGCAGTATTATGATTCTACAACCATTCCTTTCAGACGGGGCGACATTGTGGATTCCAAGGGGACAAAGCTTGCAACCAGCATTAAGGTGTACAATGTTATCATTGATGCCAGCGTGATGACCTATAATGACGGGAAATATGTGGAGCCGACTTTAAAGGCATTGGAGACTTATTTTCCCCAGCTGGACATGACGGTTATCCGCAGTCATGTGACCAATAATCCGGATTCTCAGTGGTATATTGCGTTAAAAAGGCTGACCTATGATGAAATCAGCGGATTTCAGATGGCGCAGGCGGAAAATCAGAATATTAAGGGAGTGTGGTTTCAGGAAGAATATAAGCGCACTTATCCCGACGGTACGCTGGCGCCGGATGTTATCGGCTTCATGCGGGCTGACAATCAGGGACAGTACGGACTTGAGGAATATTACAATGATATTTTGAACGGAACCAACGGCAGGGAATACGGATATCTGAATGATGACACCACATTGCAGCGAACCATTAAACCGGCAGTGGACGGATATACCATTCACACTACCATCGACGCTAATCTCCAAAGCATTGTGGTGAAATATTTAAGGCAGTTTAACGAGGAGCATAAAGATGCCGTAAAGGAAGGAAACGGCGCGGAAAATGTGGCTTGTATCATGATGGAAGTCAACACAGGGAGAATTCTTGCCATGGCAAGTTATCCCGATTTTGACCTGAACAATCCCAGAGACCCGCAGGCCATGATCGGCTCCAATATGGTGGAGTCCGTTACCAATCAGAACGGATATCAGGAAATCCGTAAAACCGACACAATCATCAATCAGGAAGTGATTGACGGAATGGATGAGGATCAATTATATCTGAATTTGAATAATCTCTGGAAGAATTATTGTATCAGCTGCACCTATGAACCGGGCTCCACGGCGAAACCCTTCACGGTGGCGGCAGCTTTGGAGAGCGGTACAATTACGGGAAACGAAACCTATGTGTGCAACGGTATTTTGGAAGTGGGAGGTCATGAGATTAAATGCAACTCTTTCCAGAAAGGCGGGGACGGACTGGTAAGCGTACAGAATTCCATTGCGTGGTCCTGTAATGTGGCGTTGATGAAAATAGGGGAATCCCTTGGACAAAACAAATTCAGCGAATTCCAGCAGATTTTTAATTTCGGATTGAAAACCAATATCGATCTGGCGGGAGAAGCAAGGACGAATTCGCTGATTGTGGACGCGGAGATTATGAGAGCCGCAGACCTTGCCACCAACAGTTTTGGTCAGAATTTTAATGTGACCATGATTCAATTAATAACGGGATACTGTTCTTTGATCAACGGAGGCTATTATTATGAACCTCATATGGTGGACAAGATCAGTAACGCCAATGGAGCCACCATACAGAATATCGAGCCGAGAATCTTGAAGCAGACGGTTTCCGAGTCTACTTCCGAGTTAATCCGCCAATATTGCCGGGAGACCGTTATGGGTGAAAGCGGAACGGGTAAGGCGGCGAGACCGGCGGGTTACGCCATCGGAGGGAAGACCGGAACTGCGGAGACTCTGCCCCGCAAAAACAAAAAATATGTGGTTTCCTTCATCGGATACGCGCCTGCGGACGATCCGCAGATTGCCATATATGTGGTGGTGGACAGGGCAAATGCAGACAGGCAGGACAGATCCTCTTATGCAAGCGGCATTGTAAAAAATATTCTGACAGAGGCGCTTCCCTATTTGAATATTTTTATGACGGAAGAGTTGAGTGAAGCGGAAATTAAGGATTTGGAAGAAAGACAGATTGCTATCACCAATATGTATACTCCTATTCCCGAGGAGGGAGCGCAGAGTGAACCGCAAGACACGGAAAATACGAACCCGCCGGACAATGTGGGGGAAGCTTCCGGTTTTACGGATCCCACCGGTGAAACCGGTGCAAGCCAGCCAGTATGGAAGACTTATCCCATCGATCCGGCCACAGGTTATCGAAAGAATCCGCAGACGGGAGAAATGTTCTATGCAGAGACCGGTGAGCCGGTAAGCGGAGACAGCAGTTCCTTTAGCGGGGATGTACAGGCGAACCCCAATCTCCCTCAGGGACAGTTGGCGGAATAAAATCAGTAATAACCTGATAAAGTGGGGAATACAGTTTAATAAGCCCTGTATGTGAGGTTTATCATGCTGTTAAACTACAATAAAATAGCCCACCGAAAGAAAATTCTGATTGTATTTCTTGCCTGTACGGCGGCGTTGGTCTTTTTGATAGGAAGATTGATTTATCTTATGATATGGCGCGCCGAGCATTATGCGGAGCTTGCCGACAGACTGCATGAGAGGGAGAGAAGCATAAAAGCTGCCAGAGGCAGGATATTGGACCGTAACGGCACGGTGTTAGCCGACAACAAAACCGTGTGCACCATATCCGTAATACATAGTCAGATTGAAGAACCGGAAGAAATTATACGCATTCTCTGTGAAGAGCTGGAGCTGTCCGAGGATTATGTCAGAAAGCGGGTGGAAAAATACTCTTCCATGGAGCGCATCAAGAGTAATGTGGAAAAAGCGGTTGGTGACAGGATAAGGGAGTATGACCTTGCGGGGGTCAAGGTGGATGAAGATTACAAACGCTATTACCCTTACGGAAATCTGGGCAGCAAAGTATTGGGGTTTACCGGAGCAGACAATCAGGGCATTATAGGACTTGAGGTTATTTATGAGGATTACTTACAGGGGGAACCCGGAACCATATTGACCATGACAGATGCGAAAGGCATTGAAATAGATGCGGCGGGAGAGAGGCGTATCGAGCCGATAGCGGGAAATGATTTGTGCATCAGTATGGACCGCAATATCCAGACCTATGCGACACAGCTTGCAACACAGGTCATGGCGGCAAAGGAGGCGGATTCCGTTTCCATTATTGTTATGAATCCGAAGAACGGAGAGATTCTGGCAATGGTAAATGTGCCGGAATTTGACCTTAATAATCCCTATGAACTTCCGGAAGGCACAGCGGAGGGAATCAGCGGAGAAGAAAAACAAAATATACTGAATGGCATTTGGAGAAACGGTTGTATTAACGATACTTATGAACCGGGCTCCACATTTAAGATCATCACGGCAGCCGCAGGGCTGGAGGAAGGGGTGGTCACACCGGAAAGCACTTTCAGTTGTCCCGGATATATCATTGTAGATGACAGGAAAATACGCTGTCATAAGGTGGTGGGACATGGCGGGCAGACTTTTGTGCAGGCAACCATGAATTCCTGTAACCCGGTTTTCATTACAGTGGGACTGCGGCTTGGGGTAGAAAATTATTATAAATATTTTGAACAGTTCGGCTTAAAGCAAAAAACCGGAATTGATTTGCCGGGGGAGGCCGGAACCATTATGCACAAGAAGGAAAACATGGGAAATGTAGAACTTGCAACCGTGGCTTTCGGGCAGTCCTTCCAGATAACGCCGGTGCAGCTTCTGACTACGGCGTCTTCCATTATCAACGGAGGAAACCGTATTACTCCCCATTTTGGGGTGAAGGCGCTAGATGAAAACGGTAATGTGGTGGAAACCTTTGAATATCCTGTGAGGGAGGGGATTGTGTCAGAGGAAACCAGCGCAACCATGAGGGAAATTTTGGAAAAGGTAGTATCTGAGGGCTCAGGGAAAAACGGCAAGGTAGAGGGCTTCCGCATAGGAGGAAAGACGGCGACCAGCCAGACCCTGCCGAGAGGGAGCGGGCGGTATATTTCATCCTTCATAGGATTTGCGCCGGCAGATGACCCACAGGTGATTGCCATTGCCATTGTCAATAACCCCCAGGGAATTTATTATGGCGGTCAGGTGGCGGCGCCCATTATCCGCCAGCTCTATGAAAATATTCTTCCGTATTTGGGAATAATGAGTTATAATCAATAAGGTCGATTAAGGAAAGGCGGGACTATGTACCGTATCTGCATCATGAGTGTCATCATTTCCTTTGCAATCAGTGCAGTGTTGGGACCGGTGTTCATTCCGTTTTTAAGGCGGGTGAAATGCGGTCAGACAGTCAGGGATGATGGACCGAAGGCGCACCTTAAGAAGACGGGCACGCCCACCATGGGAGGACTTTTGATTCTTCTCGGTGTGGCGGTGACTTCCTTGTTATATACAAAAGAAGCCGGGGAAGCAGTATCTGTTTTATTTCTGACCTTTGGCTTTGGGCTGATCGGGCTGCTTGATGACTTTATCAAGGTAGTGTGCAGATGTTCCGAAGGACTGCGGGCATGGCAGAAATTTGCCTGCCAGCTTTTGGTCACGGGAGTGTTTATCTATTATCTGAAAAATTATACGGATATCAGCTTTGCGATGCGGATTCCCTTTTTGCAGGGAAAATACATAGATATCGGGGAATGGAGCATTCCGCTCATGTTCTTTATCGTGTTGGGGACAGCCAACGGCGTTAACTTTACCGATGGGCTGGATGGGCTTGCAGCCAGCGTTACATTGATGGTAACAGTGTTTTTTACGGTGGTGGCAATCGGCACCGGCAGTAAAATTGCTCCGGTCTGCTGCGCGGTGGCAGGCTCTTTAATGGGATTTCTGTTGTTCAATGTGTATCCCGCTTCCGTTTTTATGGGGGATACGGGCTCCCTTGCGCTGGGGGGATTTGTTGCGGCCAGCGCGTATATGTTAAAAATACCGTTATTTATCGCCATAGTGGGATGCATTTATATGGCGGAGGTACTTTCTGTTATCATACAGGTTGCGTGGTTTAAAATAAGCGGAGGCAGGAGGATTTTTAAAATGGCGCCGCTGCATCATCATTTTGAACTGTGCGGCTGTTCCGAGACAAGAGTGGTTGCAATCTTTACGATTATCACGGCAATCATGTGCCTGATCGGGCTATTGGGGTACGGATAAACTGCGAGGAGCTTTTCTAAGGCGCTTGAAAAACACCGCCTAAGAAAAGCTAAAACCTCGCAGTGTGAAGCGAATTTAGGTTTATGCAGCCGCAGGCGGCGGAATGAGAGGGGAAAATGTTAAAGGGACAGAGAGTGCTGGTAGTGGGAACGGGGTTAAGCGGAAGCAGTGCGGAGAGTTTTTTAAAGCGCGTGGGAGCTGAAGTTATATGCTGTAACAGTGACGCAAGGCTTTCCAAGGAAGTGGAGGCGGGCATTCAGGGAGTGGTATTAAGTCCCGGAGTGCCTACGGACGCGCCGCTTATCAATGCTTTCCGGGGCAGGGGCATACCTGTTATAGGCGAATTGGAACTGGGCTTTCTGGCGGAGAAGGGCAGAGTGATTGCCATTACCGGAACCAACGGAAAGACTACCACCACAACCTTGGTGTGGGAAATCATGAAAGCCCATCTGGGAGAGGAAAAGGCTTTTCTGGTGGGAAATATCGGAATCCCTTATACCTCAAAAGTGCTGGACTCGGCGGCGGATACCGTGAGCGTGGCGGAGGTCAGTTCCTTCCAATTGGAAACCATAGATACCTTTCATCCCACTGTATCGGCTATTCTTAATATTACGCCGGATCATCTGGACCGCCATCGCACTATGGAAGCTTATGTGGCGGCAAAAGAGGCGATTACTAAGAACCAGACGGAAGAGCAGATCTGTGTCTTAAATTATGACAATTCTTATACCAGAGCTTTTGCGGACGGATGTCCGGTTAAGGCGGTATGTTTTTCTTCACAGGAGGAGCTGTGGAACGGATATTTTGTGAGAGGGGATAAAATCGTAAAAAGCGTGGAGGGTAACGACACCGAACTTTTGGATATCCGCAGGGATATTCATCTGACAGGGGTGTGCAATGTGGAAAATGTCATGGCGGCGCTTGCCGTTGCAGACGCCATGCAAGTGCCCACAGAGACTGCCATACGGGCGGTCAGACAGTTTGGCCCCGTGGAACATAGAATCGAGTTTGTGGCTACGGTGAAGGGTGTCGATTATTATAATGACTCCAAGGCGACGAATCCGGATGCGGCGATTCAGGGCATCCGGGCAATGAAGAAGCCCACTGTTTTATTGGGCGGGGGATACGACAAGAAAAACAGTTATGATGAATGGCTGGAAAGCTTTGACGGAAAAGTCAAGTGGCTGGTACTTATGGGGCAGACGAAGGAGGCTATTGCCAAAGCCGCTGCAGGATGCGGCTTTACAAATGTCAGGCTGGCGAATACCTATAAGGAAGCATTTAGAATGTGTACTGTTCTGGCGGAGGAAGGGGACGCGGTGCTTTTGTCCCCCGCCTGTGCAAGTTTCGGAATGTTTGCGGACTATGAGGAGAGGGGACGGCTCTTTAAAGCGTATGTTAAGGGATTGGAAGCCGGTAAAAGTTCCTGACGGGCGAAAGGGAAACAGGTTGTCTTGCCGGAATCAGAAGGAGAAATTATGGCAGCACAAAGAAGCAGGAGACATAGAAAAAAAGAACAATCAGAATATTATTTTGACTATACCCTTTTGTTTGTGGTGCTGTTTTTGATGGGATTCGGTCTGGTCATGATTTATTCGGCAAGCTCCTATGAAGCGCTTCAGGCGTTCGGGGATGAGGCCTATTATCTGAAAAGACAGTTGGTTGCCAATATTCTGGGACTTTTTGCCATGATGGTGGTGGCGAACATTCCGTATCATTTTTGGGAACGGTTTGCCACATTGGGATATATTGTGTCTGTGGTGTTGATTTTATTAATTATGACTCCGCTGGGAGTCGAATCCCATAATGCCCGGAGATGGATAGGGGTTCCCGGCACTTCTTTCAATCTGCAGCCGGCGGAGGTTGCCAAACTGTGTATGATTTTGTTCCTGGCATGTACCGTGTGTAAGATGGGAAAGAGCGTGCGCAGTATGAAAGGTTTCATCGTTATGATGATGATACCCCTGCCCATTGTGGCCATGATTAAGATAATCACCGAAAACTTAAGCTCGGCGCTGATTATTCTGGGAATTGCGGTTTTGATGGTATTTGTGGCAAGTCCGGATTATAAGAAATTTATCATTATGGGTTCCGCGGCAGTTGCCGGCATTGCTGTATTTCTGGTGATACTGTTTAATTCGGACAGCGTGGAAGGCTTCAGAAGCGAAAGGATTCTGGCATGGAGGGACCCGGAGAGCGTTGCTCTTGACAAAGGCTTTCAGACTTTGCAGGGACTTTATGCCATAGGCAGCGGAGGCGTATGGGGCAAAGGGCTTGGGCAGAGTATGCAGAAGCTGAATTTCCTGCCCGAGGCGCAAAACGACATGATTTTTTCCATTATCTGCGAAGAATTGGGGCTGTTCGGAGCATTCGTTGTGATTTTAATGTTTGTGGTACTGCTCTGGCGTATGATGATCGTGGCCAATAATGCACCGGATTTGTTCGGAGCCATGCTGGTGGTGGGAGTTATGGGTCATATCGCCATTCAGGCGATTTTGAATATTGCCGTGGTGACCAATACGGTTCCCAATACCGGCATCTCGCTTCCCTTTATCAGTTATGGCGGCTCTTCCGTTATCTTTCTTTTGATAGAGATAGGTCTGGTGCTCAGTGTGGCAAGGCGTATCGAGCTGAAGACCTAGCGTGAGAAGAGATTTCACATTAAAAAAATTGTCGCATAGAATAGAATAGGTCTTTGAATTTGACAGCTGGATGGTGTCACATGGATTCTATTCACATTAAAGGCGGCGTTGCCCTTCAGGGCAAGGTGCGTATTCAGGGTTCCAAAAATGCGGCGCTGCCGGTTTTAGCAGCTACGCTTCTTACGAAAGAAGTTTCTTATATCCGTAATTGTCCGAGAATAGCAGATGTCTATCTTATGATAAGTCTTTTGGGAAGTCTGGGCTGTAATGTAAGCTGGGAGGACGGCGGTATCCGGGTGGATGCGGGCAATGTCTGTGAAGGCGAGATGCCTGTGGAAGCCATAAAGGGGATGAGGTCATCCCTCTGTCTGTTGGGCGCAATGCTGGGCAGATGCGGAGAAATCGTTATGGAACACCCGGGGGGATGTATTATAGGGGAACGCCCCATAGATATCCATCTTGCGGCATTGACCCGGATGGGTGTAAGCTTTAAGGAAGAAGAGGGCAGGCTCTATGCAAAAGCGGAAAAGTTAAACGGAGCGGAGATTACCCTTCCTTTCGCCAGTGTGGGAGCTACGGAAAATATTCTGCTGGCGGCAGTGGCCGCAGAGGGAAATACCGTAATTAAGGGAGCAGCCAGAGAACCGGAAATCACGGCCCTATGCAGTTATCTTCAATGCTGCGGGGCGCTGATCGAGGGGATTGGAACAGACTGCATCACCGTTCACGGGGGAATTTCTCTGCATGGCGGAGATTTTTGCATTCCCGCTGACCGTATTGTGGCAGGGACCTATCTTTTTGGATGTATTGCCACAGGGGGTACCATATTTTTGGAGGATGCGCCGGTGAAGCAGATGGAAGCTGCGGTGGAGCTGGCGGAGCGGATGGGAAGTAAATGTGATGATACCGGGGAAGGGCTCTTTGTACAATCCCCTAAGAGACCGATTCTGCCTCCTCTTGTCAGGACGGTTCCGTATCCGGGATTTCCAACGGATCTGCAGTCCATGGCGCTTGCCGCAATGACGGTTGGCGAGGGAGAATGTATCATTGAAGAGACGATTTTTGAAAACCGTTTCCGGGTGGTGGAGCCCCTGCGCAGTATGGGAGCCGACATCGAGGAGCTGGATTCCAAAAGGGTGCTGGTAAAGGGGGCCGACGGACTCATCGGCAGGACGGTGGAGGCAATGGAACTTCGGGGAGGCGCCGCACTTGTGCTGGCAGGGCTTGCGGCACAGGGAAAAACGAAGGTCATGGGATGTTCTTATATTTATCGGGGGTATGAGAATATCTGCAGGGACTTAAGAGAGTTAGGAGCGCGTGTCATCATTGCATAGCGTGAAGTACGGCATATTTGGGATTCTGCTGAAGTGGAATCATGGAGGTTAGCGTGAAGAGATTTTTCATAAAAATACTGGTGGTATTTGCAATACTGATGGTGTTGTGCGGAACGGGCTATTATGTGTTTCGCACACACACCATAAAGAATGTATATGTGGAAGGAAATGTCCATTACACCGAAGAGCAGATTAAGGAAATGGTTATGAAGGGTGTATTGGGGCATAATTCCCTGTATTTGTCCATGAAGTACAAAAACAAGAGCATCACGGACATACCCTTCATAGATATTATGAATGTGGACATCCTTTCTCCCGACACCGTTAAGATTACCGTGTGCGAAAAAGCACTTGCCGGATTTGTTTCTTACATGGATGCCTATATGTATTTCGACAAGGACGGGTATGTGGTAGAAAATTCCAGTATAAAGACGGCGGGCGTGCCGCAGATTACGGGACTTTCCTTTGATTCCATGGCGCTGGGCGAACCGCTGCCGGTTGAGGATGGCGAAGTATTCAACAGTATTCTGGAAATCAAGAAACTTTTAAATAAATATGAGTTGGCGGCGGACAGGATTTACTTTCATCCTTCGGGAGAGATTACTCTGTATTTTGCAAATGTGAAGGTTTCTCTCGGAAAAGATTACGCCACCCTGGAGGACAAGATCATGAGGCTGCCCACATTTTTGCCTCGGTTAGAGGGGAAAAGCGGTATTTTACAGATGGAAAATTTTAGTGAGAGCAACGGAAACTTTACATTTAAGCCCGATTCGTAAATAAAATAACTGATATATTATGATAACTGTTAAGATAAATTTGCGAAAAAGTATTGATTAATTTGAAAAATAATTATATGATAGACTATATGGAGTTTGCGCGGAGGGTGTAGAATGCCCTTTGGAGAAGAAGGAGGATAAACCTTTGCTGGAGATTAAGACGAATAATGCAGATGCTGCCGCTAAAATTATTGTAGTAGGTGTGGGCGGAGCAGGCAATAATGCTGTAAATAGAATGGTGGACGAACAGATAGACGGAGTTGAATTCATCGGAATCAATACGGATAAACAGGCGCTTCAGCTTTGTAAGGCGCCTAAGCTCCTCCAGATAGGCGAGAAGCTGACCAAGGGATTGGGCGCAGGCGCAAGACCTGAGGTAGGCGAGAAAGCTGCGGAAGAGAGCGCTGAGGAAATCACAGCGGCTTTAAAAGGTGCGGATATGGTATTTGTCACCTGCGGCATGGGCGGCGGAACCGGTACGGGAGCGGCTCCCGTGGTTGCGCAGATTGCAAAAGACATGGGGATTCTTACGGTAGGAGTGGTTACAAAACCCTTCTGTTTTGAAGCAAAAGCGCGTATGGTGAATGCCTTAAACGGCATTGAGCGCATCAAGACCAATGTGGACACCTTGATTGTCATTCCCAATGACAAGCTGCTTGAAATCGTGGACAAGCGCACTACTATGCCGGAAGCCCTTAAGAAAGCAGATGAAGTGCTTCAGCAGTCTGTCAGCGGAATCACTGATTTGATCAATGTTCCTGCCGTTATCAATCTGGACTTTGCGGATATCCAGACTGTTATGAAGGACAAGGGCATTGCCCATATCGGTATCGGAGAGGGCAAGGGAGATGATAAAGCCTTGGAAGCTGTCAAGATGGCAGTGGAAAGTCCTCTGTTGGAGACGAAGATTAACGGCGCAAGCCATGTTATCATTAATATTTCAGGTGACATTACCCTTGCGGATGCCAATGATGCCGCAAGCTATGTGCAGGAACAGGCAGGAGCTGATGTCAATATTATCTTTGGCGCAATGTATGACGAGACCAAGGAAGATGCATGTACCATTACCGTGATTGCCACCGGGCTTACGGAGGCAGCCGCAGCGCCGCAGAACAGATTGGGAGGCGGTTCGGCATTTAAGCAGCCCTCTTCCCTGAACGGGCTGAATGTGCCCAGAACTCCCGGAGCGGGTCAGGGTACGATGCCGAAACCGGGTGTCCAGCCTTTTAACAATATGCACAAGGCGACGGATATAAAGAGTTCTGTGGAAGCAAAAACTTTGAATATTCCCGATTTTTTACAGAGAAAATAGCGTGAAGAGAATGCAAGGCGATTTGTTCGCTTTGCATTTTTGTTGCGGTTGAAATATCGCAGAATGGCAATGTGAGGTTATTGGTATGAAGTGGATGGCAGCATCGGATATACATGGTTCGGCATATTACTGCCGGATGATGTTGGAGGCGTTTGACAGGGAACAGGCGGACAGGCTCTTATTATTGGGCGATTTGCTCTATCACGGTCCCAGAAATGATTTACCGAAAGAGTATAACCCGAAAAGCGTAATTGAAATGTTGAACGCTAAAAGGGATGTCATTTTGTGTGTCAGGGGCAACTGTGAGGCGGAAGTGGACCAGATGGTGCTGGACTTTCCCATTATGGCGGATTATGCGGTTTTGTACATGGACGGGCAGGTGATTTATGCAACCCATGGGCATATCTATGGGGAGGAGCATCCCCCTAGGCTTAAAAAAGGCGATATCCTGCTGTGCGGACATACCCATGTGCCCAAATGCGTGAATCACGGAGATTTTCTGTATATGAATCCCGGTTCCGTTGCCATTCCTAAGGAGGGCAGTTACCATGGTTATATGACCATTGAAGCGGGGGAATACCTTTGGAAGGATTTTGAGGGGAAGGTTAGGGAAAGATACCGGATAATGAGAAACAGCTAAATAGAATGGTATTGTGACAGGAAAGTAAAACAGCGACTGAGAAGCCGCTGTTTTTTATTAATGTTGACAAAACCTTTCGGGGGGGTAAAATGTGCTTGGATATCATACTTAAAATGATATCCTTATTTTGTGTAACAGTCTGACAACAGATGCTTTAACTTACAGTAAAAACTTCAATATTGCGAGAAATAAGGGAAGATAAGGTTGGTTTAGGAATATCAGAAACCGGCGGAAGGGAGATTAAAATGAAAAAGAGAATACAAGGGGTGTTTGCAGCGATTGCATGGTGTGTGGGCACGGTGGGCGTCGGCGCGCTTTGGACAGTGCTGTGTGCTTTTTTAGCTGTGGGGTCTTCTATCTTAATGGCAGTCATCAACAGGCGTGATGTAAACACGGAGGCAACTGGGAACATTGCGGGATGGTTGACATTGATTGGATGGGGCATAATCATTGGGGCATCATTGCTGTTATGGAGGCGTTTTCGGAGCAGATGTCCTATATGTAAACGCTGGGCAGCCGTGGTATGGGCGGATACGGAGCAGATAAGTGAAACAAAGATTAGCGTTCCGATAACAACACGCACAAGAAACAGGGATGGAGAAGTCATCGGAACATCAGAGCAATATGTGCCGGGAAGCAGATATACTTATTGTGATACTTATCGGTGTAAATATTGCGGGCATGAGGAAAAGTACAAGCGTCAAAGAGATTGCGCAAATATTTAACCCTGTCCGAGAGAGATTATGGCGGATGAGAGGAAAGGTACAAATGGGAAGAGGGGTTCCATATGAAGAGAGACATAAATGCAAACAAAGAGAATAACGAAAAAGGCAGACGGATTTACGGATTGGCTGCCGCAGCGGTCTGCTTTGCCTGTGCAGGATTGCTCTTACTGTTGTTTGGTCTTGGCAGAAGTGAAAAAGCGAAGAATATTACCTGTCAGGAATGGCTGGAAATGCTTTGTGGAGAGTTTGACCCGGAGCGGGGGATTCTGGAGTTGATACCGGATTTCGAGGAAGAGGAGTATGCATCAGGGTCTTTTATTGCCCTGACGGCTGTTAGGACGATAGGGGACAATAAATTACAGGATTACTTAAAGACGGAAGATTACATAACTGACGATGATTGTATTGAATTGGCGATAGAGTGCGGGCTCATAAAGGAAAAACAGCTTAAGGGAGGTCTCTCCGAAGAGGAATGCGAACAGGTTTTGGAAAATCTGAGCAGCCTATATTTTAACCGATTCTGGAGGGATGATTATTCTCAGGTGACCTATCAGAAGGGCGTTGTGGAATTGTCTGCGGAAAATGTGCTATACAGTGATGAAGGAGGCACAACACTGGCGGCAGATGCCATGACAGACTCATTGGAGGTTGGAGATATCATCGTATGGGAGCAGGCTGACAGCAGACTGAAAATCGCAAGGGAAATAACACAAATCAGTGAAGAAGGAATTTTGTCATTGAAACCGACACAATTGGAGAGAGTAGTGGAAACACTTGTAGTTTCTGACATCACAGAATTTGGCTTTGAGGATATTGCTCATTATTATGGGTGGGAGAAGGAAGAAGGGCGTTTTTCGGAAAAGGGAGCCAACTGCCCGTATATGGATAGAAATGCCCCAAAACCTGTCACATTCCGTTTTGAGGCATCCAACAGCGGTTTTCAGTTATCTCTTGCCACGAAAGGGGAGGAGCAAAACAGACATTTGGAAATAGAGATTACGGACAATGCCACCGGAGTATCTTATACGCTTCCGGAGCAGATAGAGGTGGAAGCAGACAGCGAGTACAGTGCAAAAATCAGCATTGATAAAATAGCCGTGGGAGCGCAGATCAAGTATTCGGCATTGGAAAATTGTTTCAAATATGCGGATGCCGCGCTGGATGTCCATGCAGTCATTTCCGGTATAGTCAAAGCGGAGGAGGAAAAGACCATTCCTTTGTTTAAGACCCCTGTTCCACTGGGAAACGGAGTGGCAGGAGTGGATGTGCAGATTAATCTGGTGCTGTCAGTGGAGGGTGACATTTCATTTCAGGCAGAGCTGCCAATGCAGTTGGCAGTCAATTATGAAAAAGGCAGAGGATTCAGGAATACCGGACATGGAATTTCTGTGGAGAATCCCATGCTTGAAGCAAACTGTACGGCGGGGGCAGGGCTTCGGATAGAACCGATTCTGGTGGTGTTGGGGGTTAATGTAATGGATGTGGAAGCCGATATTAAAGCGCAGGCGCAGGCCAAAGTGCAGACGCATTCTAATGGACAGATATGTTCGGATATTGCTCTGGCATTGCCGATAGTCGTCCTGTCTGTCTGCGGAGATGAAGAGGCAGACACGATTCTTGGGAAATTGGGAATTTCGGCAGAATGGGAAGTTCTTTCGGCAGATAATGCGCCATTCCAAAAGAGGATGCATTACGAGATTCTGCCTGACAAAAATACGCAGTTTGTGAAAAAATGTACCTATGGAGAAGCTGTGCCGTCAGATAACCAACCCACAAAGCCGAATTCTTTGGAAATGAAAAATACATATAGCACAAACATGAAAGAGGCGGAGGGTATGAAGGTGCCAACATTTATGTTTGACTATCCGGATGGATGGGAGATTTCGGAAGGACCCTATGTGGATTCTTCTGCTGAATTTGTAGAATGGACGAATGATAACGGCGTTTTGATAAGATATCAATACATCGCTTCCTCTTTTGCTTATGGCAACCCCAGAATCGAGGAGGAAGCGGAGGAGATTTCAAGGGTTGCAGACTCTGCGTTTGTCCCGGGTTATGCCAAAACAACAGACTATTCGGATTTAGGAAAATTTGTGGTTGCAAAAATAAAGATGGGCGGAGACAGTGATTACTATGCCGTTATACCGGAATCGGAGTGTGCGGCACATAGAGTCAAAAGGCATTTTATCAGGGGCTTTTGGTATGATGGGTATTTGGAATTTTGGGCACGGATTCCGAAAGATCTTACGCCGGAGGAGGAACAGGAGATAATAGCTATCCTTTCCAGCTTCAGGGTGGCGGATGGTGAAAACATTACCAAAGAAGAATCGATGGAGGACTCCGTTCTTGCCAAACTGCAGGCAGGGGATTTCTCTGATTTTGAGGGAACTTATAAGCCATATGAGGACAATGGTTACGGTCTGGTAGAGATCCGCTTGAGTCGGAGTGGAGTGATGGAGAGAGAATCTGTCATTAACGATTATTCGTTTATCGATGTTTCAGAACAACCGGTGCTGGTTACAAAAAATGAGGATGGCTCTTATCAATGCCGGATATCCTATCAAGCTAATAACTCACAGGAATATTTTGTTATTTATCCGAAAGGTGTAATCGGTGACGACGGCAAT
This sequence comes from Lachnoclostridium sp., assembly GCA_023664665.1. Taxonomy (GTDB): domain Bacteria; phylum Bacillota; class Clostridia; order Lachnospirales; family Lachnospiraceae; genus Acetatifactor. The sequence goes on along the minus strand of JAMPEY010000003.1, from coordinate 33,296 downwards.
CGGTACGGATTCAGTGAAGATTTTTTAATCGAGGCAGTGTATATCCGGTATGTGCATATGGGTGGCGGCGTTATGGATGTGATTGCTTGCAAGGTTGAGGATGAGTAGTGTGAAAAATAAATTCTGTTTTTTGTAGGGCTCACAGTTTGCGGGAATAAAAGAGATTGGGAAAAAGCATTTGGACAAAACAGGTCTGGATGCTTTTTTATTCTGTAGAATGTTCTTTATTCTGTAGAATGCTGTAGAAAGAAAACTTTTCTTTGCACCTTGTTTTTGACAAATTCCATGGAAGCTTCCCTTTATAATGATTGTGAAAAGGGTGATGAAATGTATTATGAACTTTATGTTGACAGTTTATTTCTTATAAACTTTGTCATGAATCTGTACCTGCTGATTTTAGTGAACCAGAGCACATACCGTACTGCCACACGGTTGCGGCTGATAATGGGAGCTGCGGCAGGCGCCTTTTTTTATCTTTTGCCCTTTTTCTTAAGCGGTCCCGCAAAATTCAGGTATCTGCTGGGAGTGCTCGCCGGAATGGCATCCATGTATTTTGTGGTGTTCCGCATCAAAAATATGCGGGCGTTTTGGTTCATTACCGGAAAATTCCTGATATATTCCTTTCTTATGGGTGGGAGTCTGCTGTTTTTGATTCGAGGGATTCCTGTTCTGAGAAGATTTATGACGGGAATTTTTGGTATTATGGGAGCCGGCGCAGTCATTTTCCTCTTTCTCTTTTATGGGAAGGAAAAAGAAAAAAGGCGTGAGGAGAGCAGTTTGTGTAAAGTGACCTTAATCACAAAGGAAAGAAGAATCACTCTGACAGCGCTGTTAGATTCCGGCAACACCCTTATGGAACCCATCAGCAAAAAACCGGTAAGTGTGGTGGATGAAAAGGCACTGGAATATCTGTGGGGAAAAGCCCAAAAAGGTGAAGAGACAGGAATCTTCAAAAACGCTGGATTCCGGGTCGTTCCCTATCACAGTATCGGGAAAAAGAAGGGTATTTTGTATGCCTGTCTGTTGGAGGAAATTAGGATTGAGCTGGGAGGACTGACCAAGACATGCAAAAATGTGTATGTGGCGTCCTCAGGGGAGAATATTTCAAGCCCGGAAGAGTGTGGGGGAGAACCCGTGAGAATGATTCTGAACCCTGATTTATTGAATAAGGAAGTTGGCGTTGGTACGGCATCCGCAAACTTCATCATATCAAAAACCGTACAGAAATGAGGGAAAAATGATTTTTAAAGCGGCGCTGCCGGGAAAGAGGCAGTTTAGAATAATATGCAGAGATAGTTTCAGTTTACGGAAAAGGGGGGAAATTCATTATATCGGCGGTGCCGACATACTGCCGCCGCCTCTGGAGTCCGAGCAGGAAAACCGGGTGATACGCAATCTCGGAACGGAGTATGAGGAAGAGGCAAAGGCCACCTTGATCGAGCACAATCTGCGGCTTGTGGTGTACATAGCAAAAAAATTTGATAATACCGGCGTGGGGGTTGAAGATTTGATTTCCATTGGAACCATAGGGCTGATAAAGTCCATCAATACCTTTAAGCCTGATAAAAATATCAAGCTTGCGACATATGCGTCGAGATGCATCGAAAATGAGATTCTGATGTATCTGAGAAGAAATAATAAGACCAGATTGGAAGTGTCCATCGATGAGCCTTTAAATGTGGATTGGGATGGAAACGAGCTTTTATTGTCGGACATTCTGGGCACGGAGGAGGATATCATTTACCGCAATATCGAAAATGAGGTGGAGCGGAAATTATTGATGGGAGCCATAGGAAAGCTTTCCGAGCGGGAAAAGACCATTATTAAACTGCGCTTCGGATTGGGCAGCATGGACGGACAGGAGATGACCCAGAAGGAAGTGGCGGGTTATCTGGGGATTTCGCAGTCTTATATTTCCCGGTTGGAGAAAAAAATCATGCGTCAGTTAAAAAAAGAAATGAGCCTTCATATTTAGGGTTTGCAAAGAGGGGCAAATGGTATTATACTAAATATATTATGATACGGCGAGAAGACATTTTATCAATAGAATATTTGAAAAAAACAGAATATACGGGCTGTCATCAGGGAATGCGTTACAGGCTGGAAACGGAGACGGACGGGGAAGGTGTAAAGAAGCTGAAAGTGACGGTTTGGCCGGAGCCTTTCAACTTCTTTAGGACCCCCGAAGAAGAGAAGCAAAGCGCATATTTTGATTTTGAAGAGGACGGCATTGTGGATGCCATTGCATGGATGAATGACAGATTGTTTGAAGATAAAGAGAAATGGGAGAATGCCGCCGGGAAATGGGATGTGTATGGCGAAATATATTATAAATGATTTGAGGGAGACACTTCATTATCTGCCCTATGGACTGATTCTGGGGGTGTTGGTAATGTTAGTGCTGAACTTTGTTAACAGTATGCGGGAGCAGAAAGGGAAAAGAACGATTCCCATGCTTTCGTACGGCGCTTTTTTTACATATGTGGCAATTATACTATGTATTACCTTTTTGTCAAGGGAAAGCGGCAGCAGGGACGGAATTGACTTGGACCTTTTTTCTACATGGGGAAATAATCCCAGAAATCATGCCTATGTGGTGGAGAATGTGCTTTTGTTCATTCCCTTAGGTTTTGTGTGCCCCTGGACTTTTAAGGTATTGCGGAATTTTTTTGTATGCACCCTCTTGGGAGCTGCGGCAAGCACTGCCATAGAGTGTCTCCAGCTCCTGACAAAGAGAGGATTTTTCCAGATAGATGATATTCTGACCAACACGCTGGGAATGGCGATCGGGTGCATTTTGTTTTGGATTTTCAAAGGGTTGGGCAGGCTTCTGGGATTTGGCAGGACCAAAGAAGTATCCTGACAGGTGTGAATGTTTTACGCCGTCAGATACATGCGCATAATGCGCAGGGCATTTTTCTCAAGGCGGGAAACCTGAGCCTGTGAAATGCCGATGATGTCAGCTACTTCCATCTGGGTTTTGCCCTCAAAGAAGCGCAGGGAGATGATTTCATGCTCCCTTTCATTTAATTTTTTCATGGCTTCGCTTAGGGAGAGATGTTCCACCCAATTCTCTTCCTTATTTTTTTTGTCGCTAATCTGATCCATGACATAGAGCGTATCGCCGCCGTCGGTGAAAATGGGTTCGTAGAGACTCATGGGATTCTGAATGGCGTCCATGGCATAGACGATATCTTCCTTGGAGATGCCTACCTCCGTGGCAATTTCTTCTATGGTGGGTTCTTTGGCGTTCTTGCGTGTCAGTGCATCCTTGGCATAGATTGCCTTGTATGCGGTGTCCTTTAGAGAGCGGGACACCCGAATGGAATGGTTATCTCTGAGGAAACGCTTGATTTCACCCGAAATCATGGGAACGGCATAAGTAGAAAATTTGACATTTAAGGTGGTATCAAAATTGTCGATTGCCTTGATAAGTCCGATGCATCCGATCTGAAATAAATCGTCCACATTTTCCGTGCTGGAGGCAAACCTTTTAATGACGCTTAAAACCAGACGCAGATTTCCTTCAATGTATTCTTCTCTGGCTTTTTCGTCCCCGTCTTTAATCCGTTTAAAGAGCGCCTCTTTTTCCGCCGCTTTTAAGAGGGGAAGCTTTGCCGTATTCATGCCGCAGATTTCAACTTTTCCAAGAGCCATAGTTTCCTCCTAAAAATTATTTTTGTATTGTCTAGTATGCGCTTTCCGGTGTCAGGATATACCGGACTTTGCATATATTAGTAAGGGAAAAATTGGTATTTGCGGGAGGAGTAAAATGTTATTTTCGGAATTTAAGAATAAGGATGTTATTAATATCAGGGACTGTAAGAAGCTGGGGCGGGTCTGTGATTTGGAATTTGACGAGTGCAAGGGATGTATCTGCAAGATTATGGTGCCCGGCGCAAGCAAGGTGCTGAATTTTCTGCGCTGCGACCCCGATATTGTGATTCCCTATTGCGATATTAAACAGATTGGTCCGGATATCATTTTAGTTGACATCAATGTTTGAATAAAATATAATGAGGATATACTTTAGGAAAAAGAGGATAAAAGATATGAAATGCCCTTTTTGCAGTCATGAAAATACCAGAGTAATCGATTCCAGACCTGCGGAGGATAATAATTCCATCCGTCGCAGGAGGGTGTGTGATGAGTGTGGGAAGCGTTTTACCACTTATGAGAAAATTGAGACGATTCCCCGCATCATTATTAAAAAGGATAACAACAGAGAAACATATGACCGTTCCAAGATTGAGGCCGGCGTGCTGCGTGCCTGTCATAAGCGTCCCGTCAGTGCGGAGAAGATAACCCAGCTGGTGGATGAAGTGGAGAACGAGATTATCAATATGGAAGAACGGGAAATTGCCAGTGCAGTGGTAGGCGAGCTGGTGATGAATAAGCTAAAGGCGCTGGATGCGGTAGCTTATGTGCGATTTGCCTCCGTATACAGGGAGTTTAAGGATATCAATACCTTTATGGATGCGTTAAAGAATGTGCTACAATGAACTGCGAAGATATGCCGGACAAAATACTTTCGGACTATAATGTTTTGCAGGCTTCTGCCGATATAAAAAATAACAGATATAGTAAGGTTCCTCTTGGAGAGAGGAATACGGAACATTTACATAGCGGTGACGACACGGATGTCGGTGCCGCTATTTTATTCACCAGTTCTGCCATGCAGAAAGGATTGCACAAACCGCTTTTGGGAGCTTGCTCACAAAAAGCGGTTTGTGCAATCCTTTCTATAGGGCGAACGCCCTATAATGAATAAGCTGCCGTTCTTATGGCAGCTTATGAATGCATGGAAGAACCGATGTCGAGGGAGCTTGCTCACAAAAAGCAGCTTATGAATGCATGTTTTCATGTCTATGAAAAAAGCGGTACAGGCAGAGCAGATACAAAATTCCCTGTATAATCTGACTAAAGAGGATACCGTAAAGATAGCCGGAGATGCCGAGTCTGGGAATGGCAAAAAATACAAAGCCAAGTCTCAGTGACAAAGCGAATAGGTTCATTACAAAAATGCGTCCCGCCATGCCAAGACCCTGAAGAATGCTGGAGAGAGTGGTGTCCAGATACAAAAAGGGACATAGAAAGCTTAAAGTACGGATAAAATACCCTGCCAGAGGACTGTCAAACAATGTAGTACCGGCCCAGTCTCCTAAAAGGGCAAAGACACTCAGAAAGAAAAAGCCTAAGATAAAGCAATATCTTATGGTGCGGAAAGCAGCCTTTTTTACGGCTTTCAGGTCCCCTAAGGCATAGTTTTCGGAAATCATGGGAAGCAAAAGCACGGAAATGGAGTTCGTCAGGGCATTGGGAAAAAAGATAAAAGGCATTGCCATGCCGGTAAGTACGCCGTATACGCTTAAAGCGGTAGAATTGTCATAGCCATAAAGCTTCAGCCTTGCGGGTATGGACACCGACTCGATACTTTGCAGAACATTTAAGACAAGCCGGTTGGCCGTCAGGGGAAGCGCCATATACAGTATATTTTGCATGTATCCTATATTTTTACCGGTGGGCGGGAAGGCAGAGGTCCTCCTGCTATGTATATTTCCCGCATAATAGAGATAGGCGGGAAGGATTGCCGCAAGCAGGGAGACAAATTCACCGATGGCGAGGCCATAGACCGCGACATTGATAGAGGGAACCTGCCCCCCGGAAAAAGCGTAAGCGGACATGGCATAGACGCAGGCAACTCTGGCAATCTGCTCTATTAGTTGTGTTCCGGCGGGCACTCCTGCTTTTTTACAGCCGTAAAAATAGCCGTTAATGCAGGCGTGAATAGAGCTTAAGGGAATGGAAAAAGCAAGAATGCGCAGCATGGAAGCGGTGCGGGCTTCCAATAATAAGCTGACCGCGATGAAATCGGACAGCGTATAAATAACCAGACTGCACAGAACGGACAGCGGTGTGGAAATCATGATGCCTGCAAGCATCGGGCGCAAAGAGGGGCGCTTTTCCACTGCTGCGCGCTCCGCCACAAATTTGGAAATAGCGGTCTGATAGCCGGCCGCAGTCAGGGAAAAGGACAGGGACAGGACAGGGTTCACCAGCTGATAAATACCCATGCCTTCTTCACCAAAAATGCGGGACAGATAAATACGATAAAAAAAGCCGATAATGCGGCTTATAAATCCGGTAAGAGTGAGAATGGCAGTACCAATGATAAGGGGATGTATCTTGATTTTCTTCAAGAATGGCCTCGCTGATAGGGAGCTTTTCTATATATATATTCGTTCTTGTGCCTTGACAGAACATAGTTTCAGTGCTATATTATTTGTGTAATTCCTAGTGTGTCGGTATGTATTGAAGGATATGCGGAAACATTGGGCATTATATAAGAAATCTCATTGAAAAGGAAAAAGGAAGAAGGATTCATATGATTTATTTAGATAATGCGGCTACCACCAAAACCGCACCGGAAGTGGTGGAGGCAATGCTTCCTTATTTTAGCGAATATTATGGAAATGCCAGCAGTATTTACGCATTGGGAAGTAAGAGCAAAGAGGCGATTACAAATGAGAGGGAAAGAATTGCCCGGAGTATCGGGGCAAAGCCTGAGGAGATTTATTTTACCGCAGGCGGTTCCGAATCGGATAATTGGGCGTTAAAGGCGGCGGCAGAGGCATATGCCTCCAAAGGAAAGCATATCATTACGACGAAGATAGAGCATCATGCTGTTTTGCATACCTGTGAATATTTGGAGAAGCAGGGATTTGAGATTACCTATCTGGGGGTTGACAGGGACGGCATTGTTGATTTGGAGGAGTTAAAGGCGGCAATCCGCCCCGACACGATTCTGATCAGTATCATGTTTGCCAACAATGAAATCGGCACCATTGAACCCATAGAGGAAATCGGAGCCATTGCCAAAGAAAAGGGTGTGCTGTTCCACACGGACGCGGTGCAGGCTTTTGGGCAGATTCCCATTCAGGTGGATGCGCTTCATATTGATATGCTCAGTGCTAGCGGGCACAAGCTGAACGGTCCCAAGGGTATCGGATTTCTCTATATTCGGAAGGGACTTAAGCTTCGGTCCTTTATTCACGGAGGCGCACAGGAGAGAAGCAGGAGAGCCGGAACGGAAAATGTGCCGGGTATTGTAGGATTGGGCGCAGCGGTAAAGCGTGCCATGGAGAATATGGAGGAAAAAACGGCAAAAGAGACAGAACTGAGGGATTATCTGATACAGCGCATTGAATCGGAGATTCCCCATTGCTGGCTGAACGGGCACAGAACCAAGCGTCTGCCCAATAATGTGAATTTTTCTTTTCTTTTTATTGAAGGGGAATCTATGTTGATTATGCTGGATGGCAAGGGCATCTGCGCTTCCAGCGGCTCCGCCTGCACATCGGGCTCCCTTGACCCTTCCCATGTGCTGCTTGCCATCGGTTTAAAACATGAGGAAGCCCATGGTTCCCTGCGGCTGACCTTGTCCGAGGAGATTACCAGAGAAGAAATTGATACGGTGGTGGAGGAACTGAAAAAGATTGTGGCAAGACTGAGGGATATGTCACCTTTGTATGCGGATTTTTTAAAGTCCGGTGAGAAAGAGAGGTAATTATGTATAGCGAGAAGGTAATGGATCATTTTCAGAATCCCAGAAATGTAGGAGAGATAGAAAATGCCAGCGGTGTGGGCACTGTGGGCAATGCAAAATGCGGGGATATTATGCGGATGTTTTTGGATATTGATGAAAACGGCGTGATACAGGAAGCAAAATTCAAAACCTTCGGCTGCGGAGCGGCGGTTGCCACCAGCTCCATGGCAACGGAGTTAGTTAAGGGAAAGACCATACAGGAGGCTTTGCAGATTACCAACAAAGCGGTGATGGAGGCGTTGGACGGACTTCCTCCCGTGAAGGTACATTGTTCTTTATTGGCTGAGGAGGCAATCCATGCCGCACTTTGGGATTATGCGCAGAAGCACAATATCACGATTGAAGGGCTGGAAAAGCCTAAAGCGGATATCAGCGAGGGCGAGGAAGAAGAATACTAAGACCCCGCAGCGGGACGACTAACTATGGAGGCGGTACTATTAGGGAGAAAGACATTGGATAAGAAATCAAGACAGATTGTGAAAAAGGCCGAAAATCATTTGAGGTTACTTATGGGCGGGGCTTTTGTGGGACTTTTGGCGCTTATTTTGGTATATTGTATTCCCACTGCCCCCATGAAGGAGCATCTTTATCAATCGCTGCCTATGTTAGAGAAAGAATTCGTGTCTTCGGAATTGATTGACGGGTATCCCGGCTCCCTGACAGGCAATTTTACGGATTGTCTGATGTTGGAGAATGCCGTGTATCAGTCCGAAGAACATACCATGTTGGAACAAATTCTCTTTATGTATCGGGGAGAAAGCGGCACGGGTGACGGCTGGGCGCCCGGATACTCTCTGGAGGACTATATCGGAGGAATCCAACAGCCCAGAGAAGTGGAATATGCCAGATATTGGCATGGCTATCTGGTCGTGTTGAAGCCTCTGCTTTTCTTAACCACATTTAACTCTTTAAGAATCATGTCATCTGCATTTCAGCTTATTTTGGTGGGTATGATTGTCATGGCTTTATATAGGCGGCAAGAGGAATTTCTGGGCATGGCTTTTTTGGTATCCATGCCGTTTCTTTATTATTTCGGGCTCTATGCATCCCTGTCTTTAAGCATCTGTTTCTATCTTATGGCGGGATTTATGCTGATACAGTTAAAATGGGATGAAAGACTGCGGAAACAGGGCTGGTATGGCGAATTTTTTCTATTGGCGGGAATGTTTACTTCCTATTTTGATTTCCTGACTTATCCCCTGATCACCTTAGCTTTTCCACTGTGTGTATGCCTGTATCTGGATAAAGACGGAGCAGATAAGAGCTTAAAGAAGCTTGTGGGATATAGCATGGAATGGGGCGTGGGCTATCTTGGTTTATGGGTGTTAAAGTGGGTACTCACAGATTTTTTGGTTGGAGGAAATGTCATAAAGGACGGATGGAATGCGATTCTGGAAAGGACGGATGCCGCTGCGGAAAGTACAAGGGCGGCAGGATTCTTTTCTGTATTAAGGCAGAATATGAGCGCATATTTTAATTGGGGTTTTTATCTGCTGGGATTGGGAATCGCCGTCTGGCTTATCGTAACCATTCTCAAAAACAAAAAGGTGATTACGAAACAGACTTTCACCGAGGGAATGGTGTTGTGGGCGATAGCCCTCTATCCCTTGGTTTGGTTTTTCTTTACCCAGAACCATTCGGATGAGCATTGGATATTCACTTTTAAGATTTTGGCGGCGACTGTGTTTGCATGTATTTGCGGAATAGGAAAAATGTGCAGATGCGGAGAGGAGAAAAGTAATATATGAAATCAGACAAAAACAGGTACATTTCTGTAATTTTTACATTAATGGCTGTTTTTTGCGGCATAGTATGGGCTTTTACAAATGTAGGTTATGACAGCGAATATCAGATTGCCATGGCATACCGTTTGATAAAGGGCGATAAGATGATTTTGGAAATGTGGGAGCCTCATCAGACATCCGCTTTGCTTCCCGCGGTGTTAATGTGGCTCTATTTGAAGCTTTTTCATACAACAACGGGGATTGTGCTCTATCTGCAGATTTGCGGCATACTGATTCGCGGAGGATTGACATTCTTATTATATAGGTTACTGAGGGACATTACGGGTAAGTCTGCGGCATATGGAATGGCATTGTTTTACTTTATGGTTTCTCCCAAAGACTATGCGCTTCCGGAATTCAGTAATCTGCAGCTTTGGTTTTCTACTCTGCTGCTTTGTAGTTTATGGAGCTATCTGAAAAGAGGAAAAAGATATCTGCTGCTTTTGGCTGCGGTGTGGCTTTGTCTGGAAGTTTTAGCGTATCCCTCCTGTGCCATTGTACTGATAGGTGTGATAATCCTATTGGCTCTGTATGCGCCTTATAAGAAGAGGGATATTCTGTTATTTACCGGAATATGCGCCGGTCTGGGACTTGCGGTGGCAGGATATTTTCTGGTGGCAATAGGACCGGATACTTTGAAAGAGTGCATTGCGGGTATGTTGAATTTAGAGCCCACTCATGTGGCAAGCGGAGCCTTGAAAATACAAAGCTATCTTGGGGAAATCTTGGGGATAGGGATGATTCTTCTGGCGGCGGGGGCCGTGGGATGGTTGGCAAACATAGTTTTGCAGGCAGTTTTTAAAAGAAAGGGCGTGGGAACAAGCTTGTGGTTCCTATGCTGCAGTGTGGTATTGCTGGTGGGATTTTTCCTGAATATTTTAAGTGTGGAGAATCGCAACGCTTATGGCATTATTTTTCTGTTTCTTATAGGAATCGGATTTTATCATAGAAATGTTTTGGAAGAAAATGAGAAGAAAATTTATGTCTGTGGAAGTCTGATAGGGGGGGCAGGATTTCTGGCAACATTGATTTTGACGGATATGGGGTTTTTAAATTCCGTGCCATATGGAATATTGGCAGCTATGATGGCTTTGCTGCCCATTAAAAGATGGGTGGATAAGATGGCTTCCCGGCACATCAGAAAGGGTTCCTATCTGTGTTTCTGGTGTCTGATGGCTCTTTTGACATTCAGATGTTTTTATATCAGGATTCCGTTTACAGGGCGTGGGCAGATTGGCACAAGTTTTTCCGATATGTCCATAGTGCGTTCCGGTCCCGCGTTTGGAATCGTTTCCGATGAGGAGGGCGTCTGTATACAGCGGGACAGTTATCCGGAGTGGAAAGAATGGATTCGTCCCGGCGATAAAGTGTGGATTGTGGGCGGTGTTGTGGATACATTGGGATATTTGTATGAGGATGTGGAAGTAGCGGGTCCTTCTACCATCTCAACGCCTTCTTACAGCGAGACGGTCTTAGAGTATTGGAGGCTGAATCCCGATAAGGAGCCGGATGTGGTGGTGGCAGAGGGATACAGGGGAGATTTGGTATATGAACTATTGTCCAATCCATGGTTTTTGAATTGGTTGGAGAAGGAATACAGACCGGAGTATGTGGTAGAAGGAGAGTATTGGATTTATTATTTCAGAGAGGCAAGATAAAAGGAGTGGTGGTTGCTGCGGTTTGGGAAGCCGGGGGCTGGCTGACGGTCGCAGCATGGAGGCTGGAAATGACGGGAAAGAAAAAAGTGGTAGTGGGTATGTCGGGAGGAGTGGATTCTTCCGTTGCGGCATATCTGCTGAAAGAACAGGGATATGATGTCATCGGCGTTACCATGCAGATCTGGCAGGATGAAACCGTGGAGGAAATGTCAGAAAAAGGCGGCTGCTGCGGTTTATCCGCCGTGGAAGATGCGAGGAGGGTAGCGCAGAAGCTGGACATTCCCCATTATGTCATGAATTTTAAGAAGGAGTTCAAATGCCATGTGACGGATTACTTTGTGGAGGAATATCTGAAAGGACATACGCCCAATCCCTGCATTGCCTGCAACCGCTATGTAAAGTGGGAATCTTTGTTAAAGCGGAGTCTGGAGATAGGGGCTGATTATATTGCTACAGGGCATTATGCCAGAATAGGGAAGCTGCCGAACGGAAGGCTTGCCATATGTAATTCCGTGACGGCGGAAAAAGACCAGACCTATGCATTGTATAATTTAACGCAGGAACAGCTTTCCCATACGCTGATGCCCGTGGGAGAGTACCGAAAAGAAGAAATCAGGCAGATTGCCGAAGAAGCGGGACTTCCCGTGGCAAATAAGCCGGACAGTCAGGAAATCTGTTTTGTGCCGGACAATGATTATGCGGCGTTTATTGACAGGGCAGCGGGTGAGCGGGTTCCCCCTGCCGGAAATTTTGTGGATAAGGAAGGAAAAGTTTTAGGACGCCATAAGGGAATCACCCATTATACCATAGGGCAGCGGAAAGGTTTGGAGCTTGCCATGGGGCATCGGATTTTTGTAACGGAAATCCGCCCTGATACAAATGAGGTTGTTATCGGTGAGAATGAAGATGTGTTTACGGACAGGCTGCTCTGCGACAGGGTCAATTTTATGGCGGTGGAGGATTTGGAAGCCCCAAAACGCGTGCTGGCAAAGATTCGCTATAACCATGGCGGGGAATACTGCGTGATAGAGAAGCCGGATGAGGAAAAGGTGCGGTGCATTTTTGAAAAGCCCGTGCGCGCAGTGACTCCGGGGCAGGCAGTGGTTTTCTATGATGGGGAATATGTGCTGGGAGGCGGAACGATTTTGGGATGAAGTTTAAAAACAAGTTTCAAAATGACATTCTCAGGCATATAATATAAAAAATTTGTAAGAAAATGGGTATTTTGCCAAAAGTTCCATTATGCTTATAAATTGGAAATCAAGAAAAGGATATTTGCATGGATTTTGGATGGAACAGGAGGAGAGGGACTCAGATGGGCAATTCGGCAAACGACGAATTTATAGGAAAATACCTTTCTATTACAGGCACTATTGTGGAGATGGCGCCCACCAGAATGGGACGGCGTATGGACGGATGTACCATTTTTATCACATTGGAGGACGAGACGGAAAATACGGTGAATTTTATTTTGACACCGGACACCTATGTGGTGGATAATGTGACATTATCCGTGGGAATGTTCGCCATTTTCTGGTATCGGACAGATGTGCCGGTGCCCTTGATTTATCCGCCTCAATACCGGGCTGTAGTGGCGGCGGAAAAAAAGAATGACCGCATGATAGATGTGAGTCATTATAATCATGCTCTGGTCAATGAGGAACAGACCCTGCAGTTAAATCTTGACCGTGCCGTGGAGCTGCGCACTACAAACAACCAATATTATCAGGCGAATCCGGCAGATAATGACCTGGTGGTAATTTACCAGACATCCACCAGAAGCATTCCTGCCCAGACTACGCCTAAAAAAATCGTGGTGCTTTGCGGTTAAAGTTTATGGTATTCGGGAGTGCGTTTTTCAAATATGGTATAATATTTGAAACCGCATTCCTTTAATACCTCACAGGCACGCTCAAAAGAATCCGCGATGTGTGCGGGAGTGTGGGCATCGGAGCCGATGGTGATGATTTCCCCGCCCAATTCCCGATAACGCTTCAGGATTCCGGTGCAGGGGTGAACATCTTTCATTCCCTTTGCAAGTCCTCCGGTATTTAATTCCAGCCCTTTTTCTTTTTCCAATAACAGATTAAGGATTTCATCAAAAATATCCCTATATTTTTCGTAGGAATAATCCCGGTCTTTGGATGCCCCATAGCGCACCACATAATCAAGGTGTCCGTACACATCAAAATTAGAAAACTTTTTGATGTTTTCCAAAATGGATGAAAAGTATTCCCTATATGCCTCTTCATCGGTGCGGCCTTCAAAAAAAGACGGATAATAAGGGTCCTGCCCATGGCACAAATGGGAGGAGCCGATGATAAAGTCAAAATCATAGGATTTCGCATAGACGGCATTCCGGCGGACAATCTGGGGCTGCAGTCCCAGCTCCACGCCAAAGAGAATACGGATTTTATCGGCATATTTTTCTTTTAATTTGAGCAAATCATAAAGATAGGAATCCGTGTTTAACAAAAAGGGATTACCGGGTTTTTCAGGTGAATCCGGATATTCAAAATCGTTGTGTTCCGTAAAGCACATGGTAGTGAGCCCTTTGGAAATTCCCTGTAAAATCATTTCCTCCATAGGTGCATCCGAGTCTCCCGAGTGGGAAGTATGAAGATGACAGTCCGCTGTAATCGGCATGGTTTCGTCCTCCTGTATTTAGATACATTGTTCGCATTCTTTTAACATACTATCCGCTTCTGCCCGCAGGGGCAATGTTCCGCCGTAGAAAACAACATATTGCAAATGTGCCCTTGCGTTTTTGTATTCTCCGGCAGCCATGTCAAGCTTGGCTAAATAAAAGTGACAGGTTACCTCGCGCAGGGTATTGCCCGCGCCGGACAGCAATTTATGCAGCAGTGTCCGGGCTTCTTTTTCCTTTTCGGGAGGAAAATTTTCCGGGAAATCCCAAAAAAGTTCCGTTAACCGCAGACGCCGCCCATATTCTTCCTGCAGTCTTATGTTGCCTTTCCTGAAAGCATAGAGAGTGGGAAGATTCTCAAACTCCTCTTTTATCCGGGAAAACCATTCTTTATCCCGATTGTCCCCGGCATAGTCGGCGGCGCATAATAACCGCATCTGCTGTAAAATAGGCGTCGGTTTCTCAAACTGTATCTGTTTGATAAGGGAAAGTCCCTCCTCCTGCCTTTCGGGAATATAATAGCAGACCCGCGCTTTATATAACAGAAAGAGAGCTGTATTGTCCCTCTTTTTTCCGCGCAGCCGGAACATGGAAAGAATGTCGTATAATTTTTCCGGGTCGCAGTCCTTATCCAGAATATTTACAACCGGCGAAAATTGGAGCTGTATCATAAACAGACAGATGCCGCGGAAAAGAAACCACAGGGGAAAGCCCAAAAGCCAGATATATTTGTGTTCCTGATAAAGAAGCAGTCTTGTAAACATTAAAACCAAAAAAGCAAGAGTGAGAAAAATATAAATAAAAGAAATAATACCCCGGCGCAGTCTGTATTTTTTCAAGACGGTCCGTGCATCATCTTTGTAATAGATACTATGTTGTGTGTCCGATTTGTTTTTATGCATGGAAGGAACCCTTTCTTTTCCGGTTTATGTTATTACTTTAGCATTATTTGTCGCGGAAAACAAGGCTTCATGACACATTTTGCATATATTTCGGAAATATTTTCCAAAATATTTTCTTTTATATCTTGAATTATTCCTCTGAATTATGTAAAATATTTTCATTGGGAATATTTTGCAAAATCGGACAGGTTGTATTATACCTGAATGGTTATGTACAAAATATATAAAACTATCTATTTTTAGGAGGAAACAAAAATGGCAGTAAGAGTAGCAATTAACGGCTTTGGTCGTATCGGTCGTCTGGCATTCAGACAGATGTTTGAGGCAGATGGCTATGATGTAGTGGCAATCAATGACTTGACAAGCCCTAAGATGTTGGCACATCTGTTGAAGTATGATTCTTCTCAGGGCGTTTACAAGTATGCAAGCTCTGTGGAAGCAGGCGAGGACAGCATTACCGTAAACGGCAAGACCATCACCATCTATAAAGAGGCTGACGCAAGCAAGCTTCCTTGGGGTGAGCTTAAGGTTGATGTAGTTTTGGAGTGTACCGGTTTCTATACCTCTAAAGAGAAAGCATCTGCACATATTACAGCAGGCGCCCGTAAGGTAGTTATCTCTGCTCCTGCAGGCAACGACCTTCCTACCATCGTTTACAATGTAAACCACAAGACCTTGAAGGCTGAGGACACTGTAATTTCCGCAGCATCCTGCACCACAAACTGTCTGGCTCCCATGGCTAAGGCTCTGAATGATCTGGCTCCTATCATGAGCGGTATCATGACCACTGTTCATGCATACACAGGCGACCAGATGATTCTGGACGGTCCTCAGAGAAAGGGCGATTTGAGAAGAAGCCGTGCAGGCGCTTTGAATATCGTTCCCAACTCCACCGGCGCTGCAAAGGCAATCGGTCTGGTTATTCCCGAACTGAACGGCAAGCTGATCGGTTCTGCACAGCGTGTACCTACCCCTACCGGTTCTACCACCATTCTGGTAGCAGTTGTAAAGGGCGCAGTGACCAAGGAGCAGATTAATGATGCTATGAAGGCAGCAGCTACCGAGTCCTTCGGTTACAACACCGATGAAATCGTATCTTCCGATGTTATCGGCAGCACCTTTGGTTCCATCTTTGATGCAACCCAGACCATGGTAGCTCCCATGGAGGACGGCAATACTCAGGTACAGGTTGTATCATGGTATGATAATGAGAACAGCTATACTTCCCAGATGGTTCGCACCATTAAGTATTTCAGTGAGTTAGGCTAAAAAGTGTGAAAAGTAGATGACCTATAGGGTCCGGTCTGTTGGACCGGATCCTTTTCTATTGAGCAGTAAAGTGAAAGAAAAGGAGATAAACAAAATGGGTTTGAACAAAAAATCAGTTGATGATATCAACGCAAAGGGCAAGAGAGTATTGGTAAGATGCGATTTCAATGTGCCTTTAAAGAACGGTGAAATTACAGACGAAACTCGTATCGTGGCGGCTCTTCCTACCATCCAGAAATTAATCAACGATGGCGGAAAGGTAATTCTCTGCTCCCACTTGGGTAAAGTAAAGAATGGTCCTAATGAGGGAGAATCCCTTGCGCCTGTCGCAAAAAGACTTTCCGAGAAGCTGGGCAAGGAAGTTGTCTTTGTGGCAGATTACAATGTAACCGGAGAAGCGGCAACCAAGGCGGTAGAGGCTATGAAGGAGGGCGATGTGGTTCTGCTTCAGAATACCCGTTTCCGCGGCGCAGAAGAGACCAAGAATGGTGAAGCATTCAGCAAGGAATTAGCTGATTTGGCTGATTTGTATGTATGTGATGCTTTCGGTTCTTCCCACAGGGCACATGCTTCCGTTGCAGGCGTTACCAAGTGCATTTCCGCAAAGGGTGGTGAGAACGCAGTGGGATATCTGATGCAGAAGGAAATCAATTTCCTCGGCAATGCAGTGGAGAATCCGGTAAGACCTTTCGTGGCTATTTTAGGCGGCGCAAAGGTTGCTGACAAGCTGAATGTGATTTCCAATCTGCTCGAGAAGTGCGATACTTTAATTATCGGCGGCGGCATGGCATATACATTTATGAAGGCGCAGGGGTACGAGGTAGGCAAATCTCTGGTAGATAATGAGAAGATTGATTACTGCAAGGAAATGATGGATAAGGCTGGGAAGCTTGGCAAGAAGCTTCTGCTTCCCATTGATACGACCATTGCGGCAAGCTTCCCTGACCCCATTGACGGTCCCGTGGAGATTTCCCATGTGGATGCAGACAAGATTCCCGCTGATATGGAGGGACTTGATATCGGACCTAAGACTGCGGAACTGTTTGCCGATGCCGTAAAGAGCGCAAAGACCGTAGTTTGGAACGGACCCATGGGCGTGTTTGAGAATCCGACCCTGGCAGCAGGAACCATTGCCGTTGCAAAGGCTCTGGCAGAAACCGATGCTACCACCATTATCGGCGGCGGAGATTCCGCAGCGGCAGTGAACCAGCTTGGATTTGGCGACAAGATGAGCCATATTTCCACAGGCGGCGGTGCTTCTCTGGAGTTCTTGGAGGGCAAGGAGCTTCCCGGTGTCGCAGCAGCAGACGATAAATAAAAGAAAACAAGAAGCCGCGACACCGTGGGTCGCAGCAGTATAAGTAAAATTAAGAAATGAGGACAATAAAATGGCAAGAAAAAAGATTATCGCCGGAAACTGGAAGATGAATATGACTCCCAGTCAGGCAGTGGAATTGTGTAATACCTTAAAGGATTTAGTAAAAACCGATAAGGCAGATGTAGTTTATTGTGTGCCTGCCATTGACATTATACCCGTAGTGGAAGCGGTTAAGGGCACGAATGTGGAAGTAGGCGCGGAAAATATGTACTTTGAGGAGAAGGGTGCATACACAGGAGAAATATCCGCAGCCATGTTGAAGGATGCCGGTGTAAAGTATGTTATTATCGGACATTCCGAGAGGCGCGATTATTTTAAAGAGGATGATGCGCTTCTCAACAAGAAGGTGAAGAAGGCTTTTGAGGCAGGACTTACTCCTATTCTCTGCTGTGGAGAAACCTTGGAGCAGAGAGAAATGGGCGTTACCATGGATTGGATCCGTCTTCAGATTAAGTCTGATTTGGCAGATGTGACTGCCGCTCAGGTGAAGGAGCTTGTCATTGCCTATGAACCTATCTGGGCTATCGGCACAGGCAAAACCGCTACCACAGAGCAGGCGCAGGAGGTCTGCAAGGGAATCCGTGACTGCATTGCAGAAATGTATGATGCGGCTACCGCAGAAGCTGTGCGCATCCAGTACGGCGGTTCCGTAAATGCAGGCAATGCGGCAGAACTGTTTGCACAGCCTGATATTGACGGCGGACTGGTAGGCGGCGCTTCCTTGAAGGAAGACTTCGGGAAGATTGTGAATTATTAAAAAGTAACAATGTGCACAATAAAAAACACTAGATGTAGAAACACTTTCCACTACATCTAGTGTTTTTTCATGCAATTCTGCCAATATACTTCTGTTTGACAATGTTTTATAATGAGTGTAATGCTACTTATAACTGCTACTTTTGCGGTTTTCTAAGTATCATTCCTAAAAAGTAGCAGTTATAATATTTGAAAGGAGTATACACAATATGGCAAAATGTAGAAGGGCAAATGGAGAAGGTTATGTAAGAAAGATTGATAAGAATAAGTTTGAATGTTCTATACAGAGTAAGTACATTAATCCCAAAACAGGGAAAATCAAGAGGATTAAAAGACAGGGTTCTACCGAAGAAGAAGCAATAAGAAATTGTAAGATGGCGGTTAAGGCTTGGGAGAAAAGCATAGAAGCGGGCAAGGATGAAAAAGTTTTGAAATCAAAGACTTTTGGAATGTATATGGAAGAATATATTGAAAACGAAGTTAAAAATTGTTTAACAGCTAGTGGGTATCATACCTACATTTCAAGTGTAAGGAATAACTTCTATCCATTCCCCATAGCAAACTTACAGCTGCATATGCTTAATGCGGAAGAGTTCAGAAATTATTAAGTCCTTGGCAATATATACAACAATAGAATTTTCGCGATGCGTAAATTCTATTGCTGCACGAATAAAAATACCGGATATGGAGTATAAAACCTCTATATCCGGTATTTTTTGTTTATCTTTTATGTGGCTTGTAATCCACAGGATTTGATAGTATACTGTAAATATAAGAAAAGGAGCAGAAGATGGCAAAAACACAGGATTTAAGACCAGATACCGTTTTGAAAAATTACTGGAATGATAATGAGAGGTTTGCCGATATATTTAATGCAGTCCTGTTTAACGGAGAACAGGTTATCAAGGCAGAGGAGCTGGAAAGCGGAGACACAGAGGAATCCTCCGTATTGGAACACAGGGACTATGCAGAAAGCATCAGGGCATCAAGGGACAGCATAAAGGTGAGCAAAAGATCCACGGCATACGGTGTGGAGCTGGCAATGCTTGGGCTGGAGTCGCAGGAGCATATCCACTATGCAATGCCGCTGCGGGTCATGGGATATGACTACGGCATATACAAGAAGCAGTATGACAGCAATGCGGGGAAATATAAAAAATCGGATGGAATGGATGAAGACGAATACTTGTCAAGGATGAAGAAAACGGATAAATTCATGCCTGTCATAACCATTGTTGTCTACTACGGGGAAAAGCCGTGGGATGGTGCGGTGTCGCTGCATGGGATGCTTGACATTCCAGAGGGGATGAAAAAATTTGTCAATGACTATAAAATGCTGCTTGTGGAAGCAAGGCAGAACGACCTGACATTCCACCACATAAACAATGTGGACTTTTTCAATATGATGGAAATGGTTCTGGATAAGAACATGCCGAAGAATGAAGCCAAGGAAAAAGTCATAAAATATGCAAGGGAGCATGAAGTGGACAAAGCAGTGATTATGACAGTGGCAGGAGCAACAAACTGTAAGATTGATTATAACATGCTGGACAGGAAAGGAGATGCGGATATGTGTACTTTATTTGAAGAAATCGCAAGGGATAGCAAGGCAGAGGGCAAAATAGAGGGCAAAATAGAGGGCAAAATAGAGGGCAAAGCAGAGGGCATTATTGAAACAGGATTTGATTGTGGATTGTCTGAAAATGATATTCTGGAAAGGCTTCAGAAAAAGCTGGATGTGTCTTTACAGGTGGCAAGGGAATATCTTGAAAAGTTTGGAAAGCAGACGGTGTAGTGCAAAGGTTGGCAGGCAACAGAAAAATTAACCATAAAAAGAGAGTGAACATACGCTGCGGCTGTGTCCTCTCTCTTTTTTAATCAATAGACATACTGAAAATGCAATCTAAATATGAGTTTTTTATTTATTTCCCTGTAGGGATGAAGGGACGGATAGCGCCGGCCAGTTGTGATACAGGCATACTTTGGAGATAAACTTTTCCGGGACCTGTCAGCACGGTATTAAAGAGGCCCTCTCCGCCAAAAAGCATATTCTTTACGCCGGGAACGGTCTGGATGTCCACAGAGCAGCTGGCGCTCATGGCAGCCAGATATCCGGTATCAATAATCATCTGTTGACCGGGACCAAGCTCATACTCCTTTACATAGCCGTCAAATTCCAAAAATACGGTGCCGCTGCCGGACAGTTTCTGCATGATGAAACCTTCCCCGCCGAACAGGCCGCTTCCGAAGCGTTTCTGGAAAAATATGGATAATTCCACATCTGAGGTAGATGCAAGGAATGCGGATTTCTGGGCTACAAGGTCAAATCCGGGTTCCACATTGAAAGCGCGGATGGAGCCGGGGAAGCTGGAAGCAAAGGCAATCTGTCCAATGCCGCCCTGAGCGGTATAGCGATTTAGGAACAAGCTTTCACCGGAAAATGCGCGTCCTATCATTTTGCCGATTCCACCGCCGGAAGTGGTTTCCATTTTCATATTGGGTGACATCCATGACATGGCTCCGCTCTCGGTAATCATGGTTTCGCCTGCGTCAAGATTGCAGATAACAACGGGCAAGGGTTCGCCCTCGATAGAGTAATTCATTCTTTCGTCCCTCCTGAAATAATTTTTATAATGTAGTAAAGGCAATTACACTATTTATCATATACGAAAAGAACGGATTTGTAAATCCCCCACAAAATTCCGAACGCTTTGCCCCCCTGACAGTTCCTGTTCGGAGCCCGTACAGGAATATTGCGGGCAAAAACGGTATAAGCATAGTATAAGAGATTTCGGGAGCATTGTATGCGGGAGGAAGAGGGAAAATGCAAAAAAGGCTGAAAGCGGTTATTTATGGGATATTAGTAGCATTTTTGTTGTTTGGCATATATGAGAAGAATAAAAATCCCGCTGTAATAGAGACTTTCAGTGCGGATGTGCTTACGGAGGAGGAAATTACGGAAGAGTTGGTGAAAGCGCTTTTTATGGAGGAAATTACAAAAGAGGTTAAAAATTTTTATAAGGAATTTTACTCGGGAGAGCTTATGGTTTATCTTTATGAAACAGAGCTTACGGATATTGCAAAAAAGGAGCCGGGGAAGATTCTGGTTACATTTGGCGTTACACCACAGATAGGGGCTCACAATCCGCTGGGATATGATGAATTATCTTATTCCGTGGACTCCATGGGAAATAAAGAATTGGCGGACTACAGACATCTGAAAAATTATGAAGTGCCGGAGAGGTTTCGGAAGTATTTGATAAAACCGCTGCCAGAAATAAAATGATGCAAGTTTGATGCAAAGTTGTGGTATAATGATTCTGCTAACGCAGAATACAAGTCAGCTTGCGCTGCCTTGTCCTCACAAAGCATAGAAACGCTTTGTGAGGCATTATATCGGAATCCACTGCTTGAAAATCAAATGTCTGCTGCGCAGCCGCTTGATTTTCTGCGCTTGTGGTATAATAAAAACAAACATGTAACAGTGAATGATAGAGGTGACGAATGATGAAAAGAAGGTTATTGGTGAAAAAAGGAATCCTGTTTGCGGTGGCGGCAGCCGTTGCCTTATCCCTTGCGGGCTGTGGGAAGGACGGAAACTTAAAGGAATCGGGGCAGCAGACAGGCATGGAGAATTCCGATGGAAACCCGCAGGAGGAGTACCTTGGACTTAAGCAGGCAGAGATTATACAGGAGGATGAAAATTATTGGTATATTTGCGGGATTTATCGGATTGTGAAGATAGATAAGAATACGAAGGAAGAGGAGATTTTGTGGGAGAGGGCCAAGTCCGCCAAGGCAGAGAGGGCATATGTATATTTCGTGGGAAGCGGACTGCTTTTGGGAGATAAGATTTATTTTATAGAAGAATCTGAGTTAGATTCAATGGAAAAATTTCTTTCCGTTATCTCAACAGACGGAACGGATTATGAGCCGCTTGAGAAGTTTTCAACGCACCTTGAACAGGATAAAATGATTTTGAAGGATGGCGCCATCTATATTGATACAGGTGACGAGCTGGTAAGCTATCCCCTGAATGAGGACGGGGAATCGGAAATAGCTGAAAATAAGGATGCCGGGAATATTTATGATATTATCGGCTGTGAAAAATGTAAATATTTTAATGATAATTATTATCTGACAGAAGATTATACGGAAGGGTACAAGCTATATCTTATAGACAGGCAGAGCATGGAGAAAAGCGAGTTTGCAGATTTAAACTTCGATGAGAAAGAAACATCCCTTTTGGCTTCGGAGTTTGGTTTAGATGATGCCATCATAGTGATTGGCATGGATGAGGAGTATGTTTACCTTGAAAGGTATGCAGGCGATGGTCTGTACCAATATACCCGATTATCCCTTGAAACAGGGGCGGAGAGCCTTATCTTTGAACGGAAAAAAGAATGGAAAGATACGATTTCCCCTTGGTATTTAATGCATATGACGGTGAAAGACGGATATTTGTATTATGTGGGGGATAGGGATTATAAATTATATGTGATGAGGCGGAACCTTGAAAGCCCTGCGGAAGAAGAAATTCTGGGAGATGCCTTTTATGATACCGGAATCGGGGAAGTGGGAAGCATGACCAGCCATTATGAGGCAGTTTACGGTAATGCAAATCCGGAGATGTGTATTTTTAAATCTGCTACAGACCGCATTGTAGTGGATGAGCGTTTCGCAGGAGCTGCGAAAATCAATGAGACTTTAAGGGAATGGCAGGAGGGTACTCTGGAAGAGGAAAAGAAAATGGCAGAAGAGGCGTTGGCGGAAGAAACGCAGCATTATATGAACTGGTCTTATGACAGCAGCCTTTCGGAAATAGAGGAGATTTATTTTGACCAGCGGTATTTGAGTTTTCGGCAGGAAGAGTATTGTTATTGGGGCGACGCTCATGGTATGGAGGATTTTCGTGGCTTTACCTTTGATTTGAGAACAGGGAACGAACTTAAGCTTAGGGATGTGATAGGAAACAGCGAGGAAGAGTTAAAAGAGATTGCAGTAAAGTATTTCGGCGCAATGATAGATGCAGAGCCGGATAACTTCTGGTCGGATGCCAAGGATATCGTTAGGGACAGTATTGATTTGGACTATGATTTTTATTTGACAAAAGAAGGGATTCATTTTGATTTTGAGGCTTATGCCCTTGCCTGTTATGCGGCCGGAATCCAAGAGGTGGTGATACCTTATGAGGAATTTGATTTGAAAATTTCTCTGAAAGCGGCTGCATCGGGAAAAGGGCTGGCAGAGCCCAAGGAGCCGGAGAAGGTGTTTGCTTCGGAGGACTGGGGGCTTGGTTATGGAGAGCCGGGCACAACCCCCAGAGGAAATGCAAAGGAGGAGGATTTGGCATATTATAATGCCTATTTTGTAGGAACCGGCAGTGAAAAAGTGCTTTACCTTACCTTTGACTGCGGCTATGAAAACGGCAATACGGAACTGATTCTGGATGCCTTGAAAAAGCATAATGCCCCCGGAACTTTCTTTGTAGTGGGACATTTCCTGGAAACCGCGCCGGATTTGGTAAAACGCATGGTGGATGAGGGACATAAGGTAGGCAACCATACCTATCATCATCCGAACATGTCTTCCATTGCCCAAAAAGAAGATTTTCAGAAAGAGCTGGATGATGTGGCGGATTTGTTCAAGGAAATTACGGGGACGGAGCTGTCTTTGTATTACAGACCGCCTCAGGGAAAGTGTAATGTGGAAAATCTGAAGATGGCAAAAGAACTGGGATATGCCACTATTTTTTGGAGTGTCGCCCATGTGGATTGGATACAGGATAAGCAGCCTGACCATGAGGATGCACTGGAAACGCTGACCTCCAGAGTCCATCCGGGAGCCGTGGTTTTGCTTCACAACACTTCTCAGACCAACGGAGAGATTCTGGACGAACTGTTGACCAGATGGGAAGAAATGGGTTATAGATTCCTGCCGCTTTCCGACTTGACGGGGCAATAAAACCGGATTTGTTGCATCAAAAGAAAATTTGTGATATTCTTAGTAAGGCAAATGGATAAAAGCGGTACGGAGGTTAATCATGATTTTCAAATGTAAAAACTGCGGGGGCAATGTGGTATACAGTCCGGAAAAGCATAAAATGTACTGTCCTTTCTGCGAAAGTGAAAGCAGTGAGGAGCGAAAGGATTTTGCGGAAGGAGATATAAAGATATGCCCCAACTGCGGCGGCGAGGTGCCTGTGTTGGAGCATACCTCTGCTACCCAGTGCCCCTATTGCGATAATTATCTGATTTTGAATCCCAGAGTGGAGGGAGAGTATGAACCGAAAATCATGATTCCTTTTCAGCTTGGCAAGGAGAGCTGTAAGAAGTCTATCCGTGAGAAGTTTAAGAGCCAGATATTTGCTCCCACGGATTTTTTGTCGGAGGTGCGGCTCAACAGTATGCAGGGTATTTATGTGCCGTTCTGGTTTTATGATTATGTTGTAAACTGCGACTTTCAGGGAGAGGGCACGAAGGTGCACTCCTGGTCCAGCGGAGATATGCGGTATACGGAGACTTCATACTATAATGTAGTCCGCAATATGGATATTATTTTTCAAAAAATTCCCGTGGATGCATCCATAGAGATGCCTGATGATATTATGGACCTTATGGAGCCATACCAATATCAGCAGTTGGAGGCATTTAAACCGGAGTACATGTCAGGATTTTATGCGGAAAAATACAATATGACTGCCGATAATGTGGAAGAGCGCGCCAGAAAAAAGATGGATGAGGATGCATGGGTAATGCTTCGCTCCTCTTATTCCGGATATGCAAGCGTCAGGCCGATCAGGCAAAATATTCAGGTCAGGGACAGTCATATCCAATATGGTCTGCTGCCTGTGTGGAAATATAATTATCATTACAAAGACAAGGATTATCCTTTTTATGTAAACGGACAGACCGGGAAAATCGTGGGGACGGCGCCTTTTTCCAAAGCCAAGGTGTGGGCATATTCCGGGACTTTATGGGCATGCCTTACATTGGGAATGATACTTATAAACGGTATTTTATCATGCCTGTGATAAAGGGAGAGGAAGGAGTAATTACCCATGGAGAAGGAAATTAAGAGGGAAGCCGGAAAGCAGTATGTCCGCTATTTTCGACTTTGGTTTATCTTTTTAGGAATTTTGGCAGTGGTATTTATAGGAGCATTTGCCATAAAGGCTTTAAAGCCTGAGAAAGTCCGTACAAATAAGGAAGCGCCCGAAGAGAGGGTATATGATATGGCGGATGTGCTCACGGATGCGGAAGAGCAGAAGTTAAGGGAGCATATTGCAGAGCAGGAAAAGCTGTATCATTTTGACATTGTGCTGGTGACCATCAATGAGGATGTGGAAAGTCATGGAAATTATGTAACGGTCATGACAAATTGGGCGGATGATTTTTATGATAAACTTAAATATGGTTATAATAAAAGCTTTGAAGGCGACGGCGTGCTGCTGTTGGATAATTGGTATGAGGATGAACGCGGCAGCCAGAAGGGGAACTGTCTTTCCACCAGCGGAAGTGTGTATAAGAAATTTGGCAATGATGAAATTAACCGGGTGCAGGATGCGGTAGACAGATATGTTGATACAGACCCCTATAGGGCGTACAAGGCATATGTGGATGAAACCTGCCGTCTGATGAGTAGGGGAGTTTCTTCCATAAGAATTCCCATTATAGCAATTCTGGTGCTCCCCATTGTGGCGGCTGGGTCTTATCTGACATCTAATATGTATCAGACTCCTGCGGCGGATACCACAGCGGCAACGGCTTATGTGCCGGGCGGAAGACCGGATATGCGTGTAAAAAATGATGATTTTATCCGAAAGAATGTGGTGACTAAGAGGATTCAGAGCAGCAGTAGCGGCGGCGGAGGCAGCAGCGGATACGGCGGAAGCCATCGCAGCAGCAGCGGTGCAAGACACGGCGGCGGAGTGAGGAGAAGATAAGGAAAACAAAAAAGAGTGCCTGCTGACGGTGCAGGCACTCTTGTATTTCATTAACCCATCTGGTTGACTGCTTTGCTGATACGGGAAACTTTTCTGGCAGCGTTGTTCTTGTGATAAACACCCTTGCTGGCAGCCATCTCGATAACCTTGGTAGCGGAAGCAAGTTCAGCTTTTGCGGCATTCCGGTCACCGGATTCGATAGCGGTGAAAACCTTCTTCATAGCGGTCTTCACACCGGATCTGATAGCCTTATTTCTCTCAGCATTCTTGCGGTTCACCAAAATTCTCTTTTTCGCAGATTTAATATTAGCCAAGTCGTACACCTCCATTTGTATACAATAAATAGTGAATTGTCTGAAAATGTTTGCTCCTGACCGGACACGGCAGCCAAGGTAAACACACTCTTGTAGTTTAGCCAATTATTGTAGTTTTGTCAATACATATTTTTAGGATTTTTGCAAAAAATGTGGATATGGCTGAATTGCCACAAATCTTATGACGAAAAAGAGCTGCAAACCATGCGATGCAGCACGGAAATGGAGAAAATTATGGGAAATTTCCAGATAAGAACGGATTTGGCGCTGGAAGCAAGAGAGACCGTCAGCGAGGCGGACGGGGAGATGCGGGGAATCCGGGTGGAGGAATACTATAAGGAGAAAGAGGATATCCGTGTGACAAAAGTGGTGATTGACACCAAAAACGCCGCAAAGACCATGGGGAAGCCCATGGGAACCTATGTGACCATGGAGGCGCCTGCAATGGTGGAACCGGACGATGGCTATCATAAAGAGATATCGGATTGCTTTGCCGAGGAGCTGCTGCGCATGATACCTGACATAGAGAAAGAATTATCCGTGTTGGTGGTGGGGCTCGGAAACAGGGAGGTGACGGCGGATGCGCTGGGTCCTCAGGTGGTGGACAATCTTTTTATCACCCGCCATGTGGTAAAAGCATACGGAACTGCGGCCTATAATTGCAGCCGCATGAATCTCGTCAGCAGCATTGAGCCGGGCGTTATGGCAAAAACCGGTATGGAGACTGCGGAAATCATAAAGGGAGTGATTGAGCAGACCCTTCCGGATGTGCTGATTGTAGTGGATGCTCTTGCCGCAAGAAGTACAAAGCGTTTAAACAGAACCATTCAAATCAGCAATACGGGAATCCAGCCCGGTTCCGGAGTGGGGAATCATAGAAACGCCCTGACACAGGAAAGCCTTGGAGTACCGGTTATTGCGGTAGGAGTGCCTACTGTGGTGGATGCCGCAACCATAGTGGGAGATGCCTTGGAAAAAATAACGGGGGACAATCTGAATCTAAACAGCATCCGCTATCATCATGAGATGGCTTTTGCGGAGTTAAACAATATGTATATGACGGGGAAAGATATCGATGCCGTGATAAAAAGGGTTAGTTTTACGGTGTCGGAAGGGATAAATATGGCTATGGAGAAATGCGAGAAGAAATTCTGATAGGCTCATGCCATAGGGCATTTCGCCTAGAATTTCTAAGTCTCGCATCGCGAGAAGAAATTCTAGTTGGACAGTCTATCATGGAATGGCCTTGCAAAGCATATACATAGTATGTATTTGAAAGGACGAGGAGTGAGAGACCGTAAAGAGGCGTATTAAAATCGTAAATCTTCGGATATGGCTGGCGGGAATTACTGCGGCGGCAATTGTGTGTATGCCGGCCCTGCGGGAACTTACCTCGGGGGAAGTTTCTTTTGTGAAGCTGTTTTGGCAAAGTCTGGCGGAAGATATGGCGGAATATCTGTATCAAACATTTCTGCCCATAGCGTCTTTCTCGGAAGGGCAGATGCCTGCCGATCACTTGCTGAATCGGCAGATAAATTCCATTATTCCTTTTTATGGCTATACGATAGAGCGGACGCAGGTGTTGTTGGCAGAGGGAAAGGAAGGGGAAGAAACCTATTTAATGGAAATGCCGGAAGAAAAAGAGGATACCGCATTGTTAAGCGAGATGCTGCGGACGGAAAACGAAGCCGCCATGAATGCCATGAAGGATTTGGAAAGCGGACAGGGTGTACAGGAAAATTTTGTTCCAAATCAACTGGAACAGAGGATAGATATAGAGGATTTTTCCGATTATGAGGCATTGGTCAAGCGTTTTTATACCATTGATGCAAATACCATGGCAGGCAGCGATCAGTTGAATGCCAAACTCTTAGCCGAAAAGGATATGAGCATAGACAGAAATGTGGAGGGACCTCAGATTCTCATTTATCATACTCATTCCCAAGAGAGATTTTCAGATTCCGTTCCCGGAGACGAAAGCACAACCATCATGGGGGTGGGGGAGCATCTTACGGAAATCCTTACGGAGAAGTACGGATATCAGGTGCTTCACCATATGGGAAAATATGATGTGACATCCAGAGATGACGCCTATTCCGCCGCGCTTCCGGATATTGAGAAGGTGCTTAAGGAAAATCCTACCATACAGGTGGTAATAGATTTACATAGGGACCAGGTACCGGAATCCACGCATCTGGTGATGGATGTGGGGGGCAGACCTACGGCAAGGTTTATGTTTTTTAACGGTATGAGCCGCACCAAAAAAACAGGAAATATATCTTATCTGTACAATGAAAATCTGGAAAGCAATCTGGCATTTTCTTTTCAGATGCAGATAAAGGCGGAAAGCTATTATCCGGGGCTTGCCAGAAAAATTTATTTGAAAGGATACCGCTATAATATGCATTTATGTCCCAAAAGCCTGCTGATTGAATTGGGAGGACAGAATAATACTCTGGAGGAAGCTCTCAATGCCTGTGACCCCATTGCACATCTGTTGGATATGGTATTGACGCCTTGACTTTTATACATTGTAATCTGGACAATGGCAGGATTTTCTGATACAATACATAGCGAAACGCTTATAAAGACAATATTTTCAGGAAAACAGAGGAATTGACATGGCATCCATGGATCAGAGTAAAATCCGCAATTTTTGTATTGTTGCTCATATAGACCACGGCAAGTCCACATTGGCGGACCGCATTATTGAACAGACGGGGCTTCTCACCAGCAGGGAGATGCAGAACCAGATTTTGGACAATATGGATTTGGAGCGGGAGAGGGGCATCACCATCAAGGCGCAGGCAGTGCGCACCGTTTACAGGGCAAAGGATGGGGAGGAGTACATCTTTAATTTGATTGACACCCCTGGGCATGTGGACTTTAATTATGAGGTCAGCCGTTCGCTGGCGGCCTGCGACGGCGCTATTTTGGTGGTGGATGCGGCGCAGGGCATTGAAGCCCAGACCTTGGCAAATGTTTATCTTGCGCTGGATAATGATTTAGAGGTATTTCCCGTTATCAATAAGATTGACCTGCCCAGCGCGGACCCGCAGCGTGTCATTGAGGAGATTGAGGATGTGATTGGGCTGGAAGCGCAAGATGCTCCTTTGATTTCCGCCAAAAACGGCATCGGCATTGACGAGGTGTTAGAGCAGATTGTTAAAAAAGTTCCTGCACCTAAGGGAAGTTCGGATGCACCCCTGCAGGCATTGATTTTCGATTCCCTGTACGATTCCTATAAGGGAGTTATCATTTTCTGCCGTATCATGGAGGGGACGGTGAAAAAAGGCACGGTTATCCGCATGATGGCGACGGGAGCAAAGGAAGAGGTCGTTGAGGTAGGGTATTTCGGAGCCGGACAGTTTATCCCCTGCGAGGAGCTTTCCGCAGGGATGGTGGGCTATGTCATGGCTTCCATCAAAAATGTAAAGGACACAAGAGTGGGCGATACGGTAACGGATGACAATAACCCCTGCAGCGAGCCCCTGCCCGGATATAAAAAAGTCCAATCCATGGTTTACTGCGGACTTTATCCTGCGGACGGCGCAAAATATCCCGATTTACGGGATGCGCTGGAAAAGCTTCAGTTAAATGATGCGTCGTTAAATTATGAGCCGGAGACCTCCATTGCATTAGGCTTTGGTTTCCGATGCGGTTTTTTGGGACTGCTGCATCTGGAAATTATTCAGGAGAGGCTTGAGAGAGAATATAATCTGGATTTGGTGACAACGGCGCCGGGCGTGGTTTATAAGGTGCATAAGACAAACGGGGAGGTTATTGAACTGACCAATCCTTCCAATCTGCCGGACCCCTCGGAGATTGACTTCATGGAGGAACCCATTGTCAGTGCGGAAATCATGGTTACTTCCGAGTTTATCGGTCCCATTATGGAGCTTTGTCAGGAGAGAAGG
Source organism: Lachnoclostridium sp. (assembly GCA_023664665.1). Taxonomy (GTDB): domain Bacteria; phylum Bacillota; class Clostridia; order Lachnospirales; family Lachnospiraceae; genus Acetatifactor. Next base: position 3,120 of record JAMPEY010000003.1, on the reverse strand, counting down.
GGACGCTATCTGGGAATGGAATATATCGAGGGAACCAGAGCGCTTTTAAAATATGAGCTCCCTTTAAACGAAATTATTTATGACTTTTTTGATGCTTTAAAATCCCGTTCCAGAGGATATGCTTCTTTTGATTATGATATCAAGGGGTATGAGCAGTCGGAGTTGGTGAAATTGGATATATTGATTAACCGTGAGGAGGTGGATGCTCTTTCGTTCATCGTGTTTTCGGGTTCCGCATATGAGCGCGGCAGAAAGATGTGTGAAAAGTTAAAGGATGAGATTCCAAGGCATCTGTTTGAGATTCCCATCCAAGCGGCAGTGGGCGGAAAGGTTATTGCAAGGGAAACCGTGAAAGCGATGAGGAAAGATGTGCTGGCAAAATGCTATGGCGGCGACATTACCCGTAAAAAGAAGCTGCTTGAAAAGCAGAAAGAGGGTAAAAAGCGTATGCGTCAGATAGGCAGCGTGGAAATTCCCCAGAAGGCTTTCATGAGCGTATTAAAGCTGGATGACAGAAACTGAGCGGTTATACTCCGAGCGGCGGAAACATTTGTGCCCTGATTCGGTTTACGAGAGCCGGAGATTCCGGAAATAAGCATGGATAAGATGATAGTGTGAAAAATATATCTAAAGCAGCGTTTTTCATACCTATTCGAGCCGCAAAAGCGGCATGGAGGGTATTATGGCATATAAAAAGAAGTTAGAACTATATTTTCATATTCCTTTCTGCGCACGCAAGTGCCTTTACTGTGACTTTCTGTCTGCCCCCGCAGATGAGGATACACAGAGGGCTTACATGGAGGCGCTGCTTGCGGAAATGGAGGGCAGGGCGGACGAGTACCGGGATTACCGGGTCTCGTCTGTTTTTATCGGTGGCGGAACCCCGTCCATTATAGCAAATGAATGGGTGGAGAAGCTGCTTTTTGCCATGGGGGAGCGGTTTGCGTTACAGGAAGACGCCGAAATTACCATAGAAGTGAATCCGGGGACGGTGGATGAAGAAAAGCTGCTCTGTTATAAAAAGGCCGGAATCAACAGATTAAGTATCGGATTACAATCTGCATCGGATGAGGAATTGGAGGTATTGGGGCGGATTCATCATTACGGACAGTTTCTGGAAACCTATGAGGCGGCAAGGCGGGCGGGTTTTGACAATGTGAATGTGGATGTGATGAGCGCCCTGCCGGGACAAAGCATGGAAAGCTATGAGGAGACTCTGTACAAGCTCATTCATCTGAAGCCGGAGCATATTTCGGCCTACAGTCTGATCGTGGAGGAAAAAACTCCTTTTTACGAGATGTGGCAGGCAGGGACTTTGCGGCTGCCGGATGAGGACTGCGACAGGCGGATGTATGAAAGGACAAAAGAAATCTTAGGAGCGGCAGGATTTGAGCGTTATGAGATATCCAATTATGCAAAAGAGGGATACGCCTGCAGGCATAATATGGGATATTGGCAAAGAACGGATTATATCGGTTTCGGCATCGGGGCGGCATCCCTGTTTGAAAACAGGCGGTTTCGCAATGGGGACAGTCTGAAGAATTATTTGGCGGCTCCTCTTTTGTGCAGGGAGGAGGAATCTCTTTTGACCGTGGAGGAGCAGATGGCGGAGTTTTTGTTTCTGGGACTTCGCATGACAAGGGGAGTGAGCTATGAACGGTTTCAACAGGTTTTTAACAGGGATATGGAACAGGTGTACGGTGAGGTGATTATAAAAAACCGGGAGGACGGACTTTTGCGGGAATATACGGTGGATTCTACGAAAGAGCGCTTTCTTGCCCTGACGGACAAGGGAATTGATGTGAGTAACTATGTGATGGCACAGTTTTTATAATCAGAATTCTTCTCCATGACTGACAGGCACGAAGGAAGCGGATTTCTCATAAACTATTGTTAAGAATAATCCACGGAGGATATTTTTGAAGACCTTTCAAAAACCCCTGACCCAGAGCGAGGAGACTGAGTATATCCGTCTGTTGAAGGCTGATGATGCCCAGGGGGCAAAACAGGCAAGGGAAGTCCTGATAGAGCGCAATTTGCGGCTGGTTGCGCATATCGCAAAAAAATACCAGAACGTGGACGAAGATATGGAAGACCTGATATCGATTGGATGTATCGGACTCATCAAGGCTGTGGATACCTTTGACGCAGGGAAGGGCAGGCTGGCAACTTATGCCTGCCGCTGTATAGATAACGAATTGCTGATGCTTTTACGAAGCAAAAAGAAAACTTCGAAGGAAGTGTCTCTTTTTGAACCCATAGGACAGGATAAAGAGGGAAATGAAATTCAACTGGTGGATGTGCTGGAACAGCGCCAGCCGGATGTTATCGAGGGTATGGAGTTGGAGCGGAACAAAAAGAAACTGTTTCGGCTGATGCAGGAGCGCCTCTCGGAAAAAGAGCGGGAAATTCTGATTATGAGGTACGGATTAAACGGAAAAAAAGAGGCAACCCAAAGCGAAATCGGGGCGAAATTAGGGATTTCGAGAAGCTATGTATCACGGATTGAGAAAAAAGCATTGGGAAAACTGAGGGAGAGTTTTGAGGGAAAATAGTCTGTGAAGTGAGACGGCGAGCCAACCCATTGGGTTCGACTCGCTGTCGAAGTTAAAAGTGGAGTAGACGGGAGTCGAACCCGTGTCCAAAAGCCCATTCCCTGTCCTTCTACTATCATAGTCCGTTATCCTGACCGGTCTTGCACCGGTCTGTTCCCGCCTGCAAAAGGAAACGAACAGCCTTTTGCATTTAGTAGCTTCATGATACGCCTATGCGCGCAAAGCTTAACGCATATCGTTTCTCACATGCTTTGATGCCCGGATTCCGAAGTGTGAGTGCTTCGGAGCGGACAAGCCGCCTGGGCGGCGTCACCTACAGCTTAGGCTGCAAGTGCGTACTGATAATTGTCTTCAGCGTTTAATTTAATTGCGCGAACTGAGTCCGCTTTGCGATTAGCGTGTCGCAACGGATAGCTTCTCCAGCTGCAAAGCCCCTGTCGAAACCTTGACTACCCCTTATAGGTTCAGTATATGCAATTTTTCAATTTCTGTCAACTGTCATTTATTTCATGCAGCGCCAAAGAATAAAATTACAAAATTAACCCCATCTCATCCTGATTTTACT
>JAMPEY010000039.1 GCA_023664665.1 Lachnoclostridium sp. | reverse complement strand
TCGGTCTAAGAAAATCTAATCATTCTTCGAAAAATCGCCGGGGCGATTTTTCACGAATGTTTCAATGATATCAAAAGGGACTGCGCATATCATGCGGCAGTCCCTTTTTAATTCTTTCGACACTACTCTCCAAGTCCGCTTTCTACTGCGTTTACCAAAGATTTCAAGGCTTCCTCTTCATCTTCTCCTTCGCATACGAACTCTATCTCGTCGCCACATTTCACACACGCACCCAGCACGCTCAACACACTTTTTGCATTTGCCGTATTGTCACGAAATGTAAATGTAATCAATGATTTAAACTGCATTGCTTCCTTACACAAAATTCCTGCAGGACGCAGATGTAAACCTGTGGGATTTTTAATAACTACTTTCTGCCTTACCATATCTTTCCTCCCATGCTGCTGATTCTATCGTTTTGTGCCGTACCCTTCTCTTAGTTATTATAATAGCAGATTTCAGAAGCAATCACAAGCCATTTTATGGAAAAGTTTCAGAACATAATATCCTGAATCAGACTCGCCAGTTTTGTTGCTTCCTCTTGAATCACCTTTTGATCCTTGCCTTCAATCATCACGCGCACCAGAGGCTCCGTTCCGGAAGGGCGTATCAACACTCTTCCCTCTCCGTTAAATTTATCCTCCAATGCCTGGATTGCGGATGCAACTTCCGGATATTCCATATAACGCTCTTTTTTATGATTCGCCACCTTTGCATTGACAAGCGCCTGAGGCAGCACCTCCATAATGCCTGCCAGCTCTGACAGACTCTTACCGGTCTGTACCATAACCTGAAGCAGATGTAGGGCGCTTAAAAGCCCGTCACCTGTAGTATTCTCATCCAGAAAAATAATATGTCCGGACTGCTCGCCTCCCAAACTTGCTCCAATCTCCTTCATTCGCTCCAGCACATAACGGTCTCCCACTTTTGTGCGTTCCAAATTGATTTTATGGCTGTCGCACATTAAGGAAAATCCCAGATTACTCATAACCGTTGCCACAATAGTATCTTTTTTCAGTTTTCCCTGACTCTTCAAATAATTGCCGACAATTGCCATAATCTGGTCGCCGTCAACAATTTTTCCGTTTTCATCCACTGCCAGAAGCCTGTCAGCATCTCCGTCAAAAGCAAGACCGATTGCCGCCTTCTCATACACCACTCTCGCCTGCAGCTCCTGCATATGGGTGGAACCGCAGTTTGCGTTGATGTTGGTGCCATCCGGATTATTGTGAATGGCAACTACATTTCCGCCCAATTCCTTCAGCGTCTCAACCGATGTATAAAAGGATGCTCCTTCTGCGCAGTCCACTACTATTTTCATACCGTTTAATTCCACATTGACGGCATGCATGGCATGATTGATATACTCTTCGCGGGCATCCGTCCTGATTTTGATTTTGCCCACACCGGGACCAATGGGGAATTTGATGCCGGGCATTCCGCCGCGAATCAACGACTCTATCTCATCTTCCATGGCGTCCGGCAGTTTATATCCGTCGCCGTCAAAGAATTTAATACCGTTAAATTCCACAGGATTGTGGGACGCCGAGATTACCACCCCTGCATCCACTTTATATTTTTGAGTAAGAAAAGCAACTGCAGGAGTCGGAATGACACCTACATAAATACAGTTTGCTCCTACGGAACATGCTCCCGCCATCAATGCATTAGCCAGCATATCCCCCGAAATACGGGTGTCGCAGCCCACCATGATAGTAGGTTTGTGATTTTTCTCCTTAGTAAGCACATAAGCGCCCGCCTGCCCAAGCTGCATTGCCAGATTCGGCGTCAGCTCCTCATTTGCAATGCCTCTTACGCCATCCGTTCCAAATAATCTCGCCATTTCCCTATCCTCGTTTCTGCTTTTACGGCTTTTCTATTCCTCATTTTCCTGAATGGTCACAGCAATCAATATCGGCTCTGTCTCTTCTATGCCATCCTCAAAAGTAAAGGTAACAGGCATATAATGATCGCCCAATGTCAGTCTGGTCAACCCTTCGGACCTCATCCACTGCTGCACATCTATGATTCCCCTTAAGGTATTTGCATTCAACCGTGTAAGCTGTTCCCTCAGTCCTTTGACCTTCAGCTCATAAGTCTCTGTCCCGTCCAGCAGCAGCGCCTGATACCCCTCCGGCACATTTGAAACAGACAGATTCTCCGCCGGAATCTGCAGGGTCTTTTCCTGCACCGCTTCCACATAAACGGTTGCCGTTACCTTTCCGTTAAACCGACTGTCCGCCAGCCTTACATTATCCGGCAGATAATCCCTGATATCCACCGTTGTCACAACATTTTCTGTTGCTCCCTCAACACTGATAGCTTCTTCCGGAACGGTAATCTGCGTTACCTTTGCAATATTTGCCATAGTACCGGCAATCTGTACGGAAGGCGGATCGCTTTCCACCACTCCCGTAACCATATAATCGTCTTCCACAGTTCCCGAATATAACACCTCAACCGGCACGGATTTCACCGCAAGGACTTCTACCGAAATATGGGCATAATCCACATGCCGCTTTATATTATCCTGCTTTACTACATTTCCTTCCTTATCATACAATTGTATTTCTATGTTTGCAGACAAATTATTGGTGGCGTTTGCCACATTGATATCTACTCTTGCCTCTGCAAGCGTCTCAATTACAGATTGCGGTCCGGATACTTCAATAATATTCTGATCCAAAGAAATGTTTCCCACCATATATCCGTCCGCGGGAGTTCCCGCAATATTTGGCTTCAATGCAATGGACCGGGTCGCCTTATCCTCTATATTCAAACGCACCACTTCATGATTGCCCTTGTAATAGTCAATTGTAGTAGAGTCTATTTCCGCACTGCTGATATAATATCTGATGGCTATGGTATTAATATCCGTCAGTTTATTCAAATCCGCTTCCGCAACAATATCCGTGGAGCGAAGCTTTTCTATTGTCTTTCTGGGCGCGCATACGGTCACTCTGACCACATCCGTGTTATCCAAAACTTCATAAACCTTATTCTCATTTTCGAGAAGCTGTGTATTGGTCAACTTCACAGGTATATTGTTAAAAGTCGCTGTCTTTTTAGGATTGTCGCTCTGCACCACCAGAAACCATAATACAAATGCAAGCACAAGGGATGCCAGTTTTAAGCCCCAGTTATGCAACAATTTTTTTCTCATTTCTTAGTCCGGCTCCTTCCCTTCCGTTTATGCTTGCTCTTCGCGGATTCTTCCGCGCCGCCGTTTAAAATCTTTGCCATATGCGCTCTTAAAGCGTCCGCATCCAGATTGCGATACAGCTCTCCTTCATATGCCACACTGATTTTCCCGTTTTCTTCCGATACGATCACAGTCAGGGAATCCGTTACTTCTGAAATTCCCACTCCGGCGCGATGCCTTGTCCCCAAATTTTTACTGAGGCCCAAATTATCCGAAAGAGGAAGATAACAGGTAGCCGACACTACCCTGTTTCCCCGAATTATGACAGCGCCGTCATGTAGTGGCGTATTATGTTCAAAAATATTAATCAATAACTGACTGCTTACGATACCATCCACATCAATCCCCGTTCTCTCATAGTCTTTTAAGGATATCTGCTGTTCGATCACTATCAGAGCGCCCGTTTTTGCCCTTCCCATCTCCACGGCAGCCTTGACAATCTCGCTAATGGTCTTTTCCGAAAAAAGTTCCTCTCTGCGTGTCGTGTCAAAAGGTATCACCGAGGCAAGAATATTCTTTTGACCCAATTCCTCCAGCGCTTTCCGCAGCTCCGGCTGGATAATCACAATCAGCGCCATCACCGCAAAACTCAAAACATTTTGTGCTATCCAAAGGATGGTGTTCATCTGGAAAAAGCTGGCTATCAGCAGAAAAATACAGATAACAATAAGACCCTTTAACAGAGCCCATGCCCGGGTATTTTTCATCCACCCCAGAATATAATACAGCAAAATGGCTATAATGAAGATTTCCACCACATCTCCAAAATCCATCGTTGGCACATATATGCTGAAATTATTAAAATAATCCTTTATTCTGTCGGTCCACTGCTGCATACCGCCTCAATCCTTACCTCCCCGCCTAAAATATTTCTTCATAATCATCATCTGACGATTCTGTCATGTTATTACTGTTCATAGTAACGCTTCTGCGACCTTTGGCGCTTCTAATTTCCTGTTGTTCTCTTGTTCTGTACTGTGTGCGAGAAGAATTTGTGCGAGTTCCGGTTCTCTCGGTAGTGACACTTCTGCCTTCCCGGGTTCCTGACGAACGCTGTGTGTTAATTTTCTTCACCGTATTGGTCTGTGCCGTCACCGTCATCTTCGGCACCGCTTTCACATAATAGTAATATTCGTCATCTTCAAACTGTACCTTCTCCGTACGGCTGTAATCCACACAAAAGCGGAAAAACTCCACCGTCTTCCCGACTAGAATTGCCACAATGCCGCCGAGTATTGCATTGACAATGGATATATTGATATCATACAATAAATCGCCTACCAGAAGAATCACCAATTCCGTCATAGCCCCCGCTATCATGGCTATTGTCCACGAATAATCCATAGACATCCTGCGAATCAGATATACCACAATTACAGTAATCACAAAAGCGGCTGTCACAACCATCATCTGCTTGTTTGCCAAAACGCTGTTAATCATCAGACGGATTTTTGCGGCTGCATCTTCCTCTCCCATCGTATTAATCATACCGGCATTGCCGGTTACAGCGGAAAGTAGAAAATAAACCACAACCCCGCATCCCACCGACACGGCGGAGGCCGGACCTCCGATAAGTCCCATCGCCACGGGCATCACATAAGGAATCTTAAACAGAAACAGCAGCGGAGTCAGCACCACCACCAGCGAATCCTTGGGACTGAAACGGAAAAACAAAAGGAACATCAGCAGATAAATACACAGACCTACCGCCGCCACTTCCATGGAAAGGGCATACATATGCAAAATTGTGAAGACTGCCGCCAAAACAATCATTGCACCTGTCGGCAGAAAAGAACACGCTAACGCTGCCACCAGCACAATGGCGATATTATCCAATTTTGTCATATATTTCATTTGACCGTTAATAGTGCCAAATATGATAAATGCCAGCAAAAATTTGATAATCGGCAGAATAAACGCTTCATTTTTGCTGAATATCCATTTTAGTTTTTCCCTTAATTCTAATAAAGTAGTCATGCTATCCTCCATGCTTCTATAAGAAGCACTGCGTTATTCATCATATAATGAGTTCAACTTCTTGAGATTGTGCGAATAACGCTTCAGGCTCTTTTTGGCTTTTGCATAGCGGTAAGAGCAGATAACATAAGAAATGCCTCCGTACCCTACTACCGCCACGGCATAATATATTAAAACATTTCTGGCAAAGACAATCAAGTCCATTTTATAAATATCCTGCATGAACATCTCAAAATCATAAAAGATAAACAGGGCAAATCCAATGGCAAAAGCAATCGTTGCACTGATTACCGACTTCATCACCTGAATGGCTATATAGTCGCTCCTGAAATACTTGCCGATGGACATATTCTTTTTGCCTTCATGCGCCTCATAAGCCGCCATTTTTGTCATCAAGATGATTCTCTCTTCATTTAACATCTTAATCCTCCCGGTAAAAGGGCTTGACAGCAGGCATCAGGACAAAAACCTCATCTTAGGGTTATCCTTCTGCCTCTTTTCCGGCTCCGCAGTTTTCGGCCGGTTAGCCGCCAATATATTGTTGAAACCGCTGGCTAAAGCGTTCTTGCATTTATCGCAATATTTCCCCGAACGGATAGATGCTCCGCAGCCTTCGCAGTTTAAGAAAATGGGCGAATCCTCCGTCACTTCCAGGCGATCATCTCTCAGCCACTGCCTGATTTGACTCGGGTCAACATCGCAGGCCTCGGCTATCTCATGAATATGAACTCCGGGATTTGAGCGGATAAACTCCTTCACTTCCTGAAATTTTTCCTCCATCTTTTCACGGCAGGCAGGACACATATAAGGACCACTCACATAGTTAAAAAGCTTTCCACAACCTCTACAATTTTTTACATTCATAGTCTACCTCATTTCTATGCAAGATTGCATGATAAGATTACATTAACAGGTTTTCTCAGATGCCGGCGCCACAGGCAAGGGTAATAAAATAGATTCGGCTGATTCCCGCCGCCTGCAAAACATAGGCAGCCTCATCTATGGTGCTTCCCGTGGTGTATATGTCATCTATTATTATAATCGTATTTAATTTTACATCATTTTGAGCCATATTGAAAGCCCTTTTCAAATTATTTTGTCTTTCTTCCAAATTTTGCCTCTTTAAAGGCATGGTATTCTTTACCCTGAGCAAGAGTTTATCATATACCGGAACTCCCAGACAATCGCCCATCTTCTTTGCCAACAGCGCGGCCTGATTGTAGCCCCTTTTCTGCATGCGCTTTTTGTGCAAGGGAATGGGAATCAGGGCGTCCGGCTTTATCTGCCTGATAAATCCCCCCAACTGCCTGCTCATTTCCTCTCCGAAATATTCCGCATATTCCCGGCGCTTCCCATATTTAAACCTGTAGACGGAAGCCGCCACGCTGTCATACTCGTACAAAGCCCTTCCCCGGATATAGCGATGCCTCCGGCGCCTGCAGTCTGCACAATACTCTTCCTCCTGATGCAGCTTCTTCCCGCACTTCATGCACCATGGTTCTCTAATCCGTCTCAGCTTCGGCTCGCACATCTTGCAGATTTTGGTCCCAAAAGGCCGCACGATTTCATCGCAGACCGGACATCTCCTCGGAAATACCAACTGTAAAATAAATTCCCACCAGATTCTCCACTTTTTAAGAATTTGAAAATCTCCTCCCTTCCTCGCAGACCCTTTCCGCCAATGCCGTAAAACGCCTGTTTTCACTTGTATTGTCTATCATTTCCCGGACAACGGCGCTGCTGCCCAGAATCGTCACGCAGCTTTTTGCCCGGGTGATTCCCGTATATAACAAATTTCGGTTAAACAACAGTTTCGGTCCTCCCAAAAGCGGCATGATCACTGCCGGATATTCACTTCCCTGAGATTTGTGAATGGTAATGGCATAAGCCAGTTCCAATTCCTCCAACAGTGCAAAAGGATAGGTTACCTGCCTGTGTTCGTCAAATTCCACCGTCAGCGATGCCGCCGTCTCATTAATCTTACGGATTCGTCCCATATCACCGTTAAACACACCCACTCCCTTGTCTATGGGGATGCCATACCGGCTGACCACTTCCCACTCCAACTGATAATTATTTTTAATCTGCATGACCTTATCACCCTCCCGGTAGATAAGGTCTCCCCGGGTATACTCCTTCTTGCCCGGATCGGAAGGATTCAGATAATTTTGCAAAATAACATTCAAAGTCTCGCATCCCAGACCGCCTTTCCGCATGGGAGTCAGGACCTGTATGTCAAAAGGAGTCGCCTTCACATATCCGGGAAGCTTGTCCTGTATCAACTGAATCATATGTTTGTAAATGACATTGATGTCGTTTCTTTCCAACAAAAAGAAATCCATGGATTTATTGTCCAATGCAATCTGCTCTCCCCTGTTGATTCTGTGAGCATTGACAATAATGTCACTTTTCTCGGCCTGCCTGAATATTTTTTGCAGCACCACCATGGGAAACTGCCCGCTGTCTATCAAATCCCGCAATACCTGTCCGGGTCCCACGCTGGGCAGCTGATTTACATCTCCCACCAAAATCAGCCGGGTGCCGGGTATCATAGCCCGCAGCAGAGATTGAAAGAGCTGGATGTCCACCATGGACATCTCGTCAATAATGATCACATCCGCCTCCAGCGGATTCTCTTCATTGCGCTCGAACTTTACTTTTTTTGCGGTTTCATCCGAAAGCGTACTGTTTAGCTCCAACAGTCTGTGTATGGTCTTTGCCTCATATCCGGTCGCTTCTGTCATGCGTTTTGCCGCCCGCCCCGTAGGAGCTGCCAGATAAATATCAAGTCCCTCCGCTTCAAAATAGCGGATGATCATATTGATAGTAGTAGTCTTTCCGGTTCCCGGTCCTCCCGAAAGCAGAAAAAGTCCGTTGTGTACACAGGCAAGCACTGCCTGTATCTGTAATTCGTCCAACTCCATCTGCAAGTCTATTGCTATTTTCTCCAATCGTTTGCGCACGGCTTCCTCCTGTGAGGGAAGTTCCTCAAATTCCATCCGCAAGTTTAATTCACAAAGCATGTGGGCGCAGTTTAATTCCGCATAATAATATGAAGATGCAAAGACACAGTCGTTTTTGATGACAAGCTTTTTGTCCATCATCAGATTATCCATCTGCGGTCTCACTGCCTCCTCCTGCAGTTGAAGCAATGCCCCTGCACGCTCCAGCAAAAGCTTCATTGGAAGATAACAATGCCCCTCCCCCGACGCCTGCAAAAGAGTATATAAAATTCCGCTTCGGATACGGTAGTCGGAATCCGTGTGAATCCCCACTCTGGCGGCAATCTCATCCGCCATCTTGAACCCCACTCCGTGAACATCCTCCGCCAAACGGTATGGATTCTCCCGCATGATACCGTATAAATCCATGCCGTAAGTATCATAAATCTTGATTGCCAGATTGTTGGAAATGCCATATTGCTGCAAATAGACCAACGCCTCCTGCAAATCCTTTTTTTCTTCCATTTGAACGGCAATTTCTCTGGCTTTCCTCTCGCTGATGCCTTTCACTTCCGCCAGCCTCTCCGGCTCCTCTTCTATGATGCGAAAAGTATCGTCCCCGAATTTTTTCACAATGCGTGCCGCCAGAGCCGCTCCCACTCCCTTGACTGCCCCGGAGCCGAGATAGCGCTCCATACTTGCGCTGTCTTTAGGCGCTACTGTATGATACTGTGCTATTTTGAACTGGGAACCGTATACCGGATGCTCTATGTACTCCCCCTGCGCCTCTATATCCTGTCCCTGACTAAGCCCTTTGCACATACCGACGCAAGTGACTTCCTTTCCCTCTTTCATCAGATTCATAACAGTATAACCGTTTTCAGGGTTTTGAAAAATGATATGTTCTACATATCCGCTTATTATCTCCATAGTAATCTCCATACTGCCCTTCTTTGGCGTTTTTCGGGCATGAAACTTTAGATTTTCTTAGGCGGCGTTCTGCAGACACCTTAAAGAAACTCTTCAGACTATCCTAGGAAAATATATTTGATACAGAGAGAAAATTACAGAAGAAATACATGACATCCTGTGATATTGAGAAGAAAGCTGCAGACAGCGGACATTTGTCATGATGCACAGCCTGCAGCTATCATAATTGATCTATTGGGGTTTTGTAACGACTTTTTCATCAAGGCCGTAATTGCGTCTCATCTGTTCATAAAGAGTCTGCGCAAGTCCGAAGCCGTTCTGTTCCGTGGACTGCGTTGCCAGAGTCTGAAGCATCTGGTCCTTATAATAATCCATCATGGTAGAATTGGCGGAAGAGCTTGTATCTACAAAAGAAACCGTCTTTGCCATCTCCTTAAACACCTGCTCCAGAAAATATGCCTCAAACTGTTTACAGACATCCATCAATTCCTCATCCGTTGCATTGGAATAATCCGCGCCAAGCTGATTTTGCAGCTTGGATGCCTTGGCATCGGAAGCAGTCTTATAAATATCACTATAGGAAGCACTCATACTGCCAATATCCATCTCTGTTTTTCTCCTTTTAAAACATAATCTTTGTTACACCTTTTAGCGTCTCAGATTGTTTGCCTGCTGCAGCATTTCATCCGATGCGATAATCGCTTTGGAATTCAACTCATACGCACGCTGCGTCACAATCATATTTACCATTTCATCCGCCACCTGTACACCGGAGCCTTCCAGATAGCCCTGAATCACCTGAGTTTTGTCTAAATTATTGTTAGTAGCTTCATTGAGCGCCGGTCCGCTGGCTGCGGTCTGGCGGTAGCGGCTTTCACTGAGCCTTTCCAATCCGTTAGGGTTGTTAAACTGATATACGCCAATGGTAATGCCGATAGGCTGCGGATTATTATTGGCATCTTCGTAGCACAGGCTGCCGTCTGAAGTCACTGAAATCTTACTGGGAGAATACTCCTCTCCCAATATAATGGGACGCCCGTTGCTGTCCAATACCGGGCAGCCTTCGGAGGTAGCCAGCATATTGCCGTTGGTCGCAAGGGTAAATTTAAAATTACCGTTTCTGGTATAATAGGTTCCGCCGTCAGTACCCCGGATTGCAAAAAAGCCTTTTCCGTCAAGGGCAAATGCCGTATCGCTCTCCGATGCCAGCATGGGTCCGTTTCTGAAAATGGAAGAAATGGAAGCATTGCGCACGCCGAGTCCCACCTGTGCGCTGCTGGGTTTATTTTCTCCGTTTGCGGAAGTGGTTTTGGTCTGTATGGTTTGATATAACAGACTCTTAAACTCATTTACCTGTGTTTTGTAACCCGTAGTATTTACATTCGACAAATTGTTGGCAATGGTATCCAGATTGACCTGTTGTGCAATCATTCCCGTAGCCGCCGTCCATAAACTCCGTACCATATGTATTCCTCCCGAAACTTTTCTTTATGCTTTTCCAAAGCTTCCGCTTATATTTTACGCTTTCCTTAACCCAGTCTGCCTAATTGGGTCGAAGCAATCTGCAGCGTATCGTCAATCGTCTGAATCACTTTCTGGTTACTCTCATAGGAGCGGGTAATGGCAATCAGATTCACCATTTCCTGTACGCTCTGCACATTTGACATTTCCAGATATCCGGAATAAATATCTACATCCGCCGCGGTGGTTCTGGCGCCCTCTATGGGTTGAAAATAAGTTTCGCCATACCGCTCCAGATAATCGTAATTCTCAAAATCCGTTACCTGAATCCGGGCAACCACCCTCTCGTTCTGCCTGATGGTTCCGTCCGTATCAATCACCGAATCCTGCAGGGTATCCAACTGAATCCTGCGGTTCTGGGTATCCAGCACATAATCCCCTTCCTGAGTCACCAGATAACCTTCCCTGTTCAGGGTAAACTGCCCTGCACGAGTGTATTTTGTACTGGTCTCTCCTGCCTTGTTCGTAAACTCAATGGCAAAAAATCCGTCTCCGTCCAACGCCAAATCATAAGTATTCTCCGTAATGCGGAAAGAGCCTTGGGTGTAATCCGTATAATTCTCACCGATTTTCACGCCGGGATTATTGATGCCGAGGCGCTGTACATTGCTGATTCCCACTGAAGGATCCTTGATTTTGACAGCCAGAACATCACTGAAGCACTGGCTGGTGGAGCCTTCCTTTTTAAAACCCACCGTGGTGACATTGGCCAGACTGTTGGTCATAATGTCCATTCTGTTCTGCTCGTTGAGCATTCCCGTATATGCCGTGTATAAACCTTTGACCATATGTGTCTCCTATTCTCGTCAATCTATGGTATCATTTCACTGCGCATTACCGCAAGTTACTCTCTGTATCCCGCAATAAACTCAATATATTTTCCGGTGCCTACGGCTACGGCTGTCATGGGATCCTCCGCAGTCATTGTGTTAATGCCGGTCTTGGAAGAAATCAAGTCCTCCAGCCCCCGAAGCAGACTTCCGCCGCCTGTCAGAACAATACCCCTCTCGGCAATATCCGCCGCAAGCTCCGGCGGGGTCTTCTCTAAAACGCTGTGAATCGTCTCGACAATCTGTGCCGTCGTCTCCCGCAAAGCCTCTTCCGTCTCCTCGGAAGACACCTTCACGGTCTTGGGCAGGCCTGTTACCAGATTACGACCTCTTACATCCATGTAATCCACTTCCGGTCTCTTATAGGCACATCCGATTTTAATCTTCAAATCCTCCGCCGTGCGTTCACCGATTAAAAGATTATGCTTCTTACGCATATACCTTACAATAGCTTCGTCAAAATCATCTCCGGCAATCTTGATGGAAGCGCTGACTACGGTGCCTCCCAGAGAAATCACCGCAATATCGGAAGTACCGCCTCCGATATCCACAATCATATTCCCACAGGGCTTTGCAATATCGATGCCTGCGCCGATTGCCGCTGCGATAGGCTCCTCTATAATGGAAACTTCACGGGCTCCTGCCTGATAAGTTGCATCTTCAACCGCCTTTTTTTCCACTTCAGTGACGCCGCTGGGAACACAAACCGCTATGCGGGGCTTTCTGAAACTTCTTCTTCCCAGCGCTTTCTGAATAAAATATTTCATCATTCTCTCGGTGACACGGTAATCCGAAATAACGCCCTGACGCAAAGGCCTTACCGCCACAATATTTCCGGGAGTCCTGCCCAGCATCAGGCGGGCGTCTTCACCGATAGCCTTGATTTTGTTGGTGTCTCTATCAAAAGCAACTACAGAGGGCTCTTTCAGCACTACACCCTTTCCTCTGATGTAAACAAGAATGCTTGCCGTTCCCAAATCAATTCCTATATCCGTACCCTGCATAACTTCTATACCCCTTTCTAACGGTATCTATCCTATTTATAATCATTTCCTATGGCGCTTATCTCTAGTCATACATGGTATATTATAACTGATATTTTACCATTTTCATAGGGGATTTGTAAAAATTTATAAAATTTTATAATTAAAATCTATATAGTGCATCGGATAAATGGCTGCAAAACTTTAGGGCAAAATCTATTTTTCCAATATTTTCTTTATATAATGCCCGGTGTAAGACTTTTTGTTTTTGGCAACCTCCTCCGGAGTCCCTTTGGCGATAATGGTGCCACCCCTGTCTCCGCCCTCGGGACCGATGTCAATAATATAATCCGCCGTCTTGATCACATCCAGATTATGTTCAATGACTATCACGGTATTGCCGTTGTCCGCCAGACGGTGCAGGATTTCCACCAACTTATGCACATCCGCAAAATGCAGTCCCGTGGTGGGTTCATCCAGAATATAAATCGTCTTGCCGGTGCTTCTGCGGCTTAATTCCGTTGCCAGCTTGATGCGCTGCGCCTCTCCCCCCGACAGGGTGGTAGAGGGCTGACCCAGCTTCACATAAGACAGTCCCACATCGTAAAGAGTCTGAATCTTATTTCGGATGGAAGGCAGATTCTCAAAAAACGGCAGCGCCTCCTCCACGGTCATATCCAACACATCAAAAATGCTCTTGCCTTTATATTTCACATCTAATGTTTCCCTGTTATACCGCTTCCCTCCGCAGACTTCACAGGGCACATACACATCCGGCAGAAAATGCATCTCTATCTTAATAATTCCGTCGCCGCTGCAGGTTTCACAACGACCGCCTTTCACATTGAAGCTGAATCTCCCCTTGGTATATCCCTTTGCTTTTGCATCGGCTGTAGAAGCAAACAAATCCCTTATCTGGTCAAAGACTCCCGTATATGTGGCAGGATTGGAGCGGGGCGTCCTGCCGATGGGCGACTGGTCGATGTCAATCACCTTGTCCAACTGCTCCATACCCTGAATATCCTTATGTTTGCCGGGAATGCACCTTGCCCTGTTTAAGTCTCTGGAAAGACGCTTGTTCAAAATCTCATTTACCAAAGAACTCTTGCCCGAACCGGAAACTCCCGTCACACAAGTCATGACTCCTAAAGGAAACTCCACATCAATGTTTTTCAAATTATTTTCCTGTGCGCCGATTACCTTAATCCATCCCGAAGGCTTCCTGCGCTTTTCCGGCACCGGTATCTTCTTTGCCCCGCTCAGATACTGACCGGTAACGGACTCCGGCACAGCCATAATGTCTTCCGCCGTACCGCACGCCACCACTTCACCGCCGTGGGAACCTGCGCCGGGACCGATATCCACAATGTAATCCGCCGCAAACATGGTATCTTCGTCATGTTCCACCACCACCAGCGTATTGCCCAGATCCCTGAGGTTTTTCAGGGTATTGAGCAGCTTGTCATTATCTCTCTGGTGCAGGCCGATACTGGGTTCGTCCAAAATATAGCAGACCCCCACCAGCCCGGAACCGATTTGGGTTGCCAGACGGATTCTCTGCGCTTCTCCTCCCGACAGAGTCGCCGTTCCCCTCGCCAGAGACAGATATTCCAATCCCACATCCACCAGAAAACTCACTCTTGCATGAATTTCCTTCAAAATCTGCTTTCCTATCAACTGCTGCTGTTGGGAAAGCACCATATTTTGCAGAAAATCCTGCAATTCCAAAATTGACAGGGAAGTGATTTCATAAATATTTTTATCGCATACCGTCACTGCCAGAGAATCCCTTTTCAGGCGCATGCCTTTACATTCCCTGCAGGGAGTAATCCGCATAAAGCTCTCATACTCCTGTTTCATGGTTTCGGAAAAAGTTTCTTTATACCGGCGCTCCACATTACGGATGATTCCTTCAAAAGCCACGGGATAAACACCGCTGCCCCTCTGTCCGGTATAATACACCTTCACTTCTTTTCCGCCGGTTCCGTGCAGAAGCATATCCTGTATTTTTTTCGGATATTCCTCAAAAGGCGTATCCAGATCAAAATGATACTCTTTGCAAAGAGCCTGCAATATGGCATTCGTAAAACTGCTCTTATCCGCGCAGGACTGCCAGCCAATCACGGCGATGGCTCCCTGATTGATACTCAGCTTTCTGTCCGGAATCATTAACTCCGGCTCAAATTCCATCTTGTAACCCAGCCCCAGACATTCCGGGCAGGCTCCGAAAGGATTGTTAAAGGAAAAACTTCTCGGCTCTACTTCGCTGATACTGATATCGCAGTCGGGACAGGCGAAACTCTGGCTGAAGTGCAAAGGCTCTCCGTCTATAATATCCACCGTCAAAAGCCCCTCCGTCAGACCCAGCACATTTTCTATGGAATCCGCCAGTCTCCTCTCAATACCGGGCTTTACTACCAGACGGTCCACTACGATTTCAATATTATGTTTCAAATTCTTGTCCAATTTAATTTCTTCGGTCAGCTCATATAGGCTGCCGTCAATGCGAACCCTCACATAGCCGCTTCTCTTGGCACGGTCCAGCACCTTGGCATGCTCCCCCTTGCGTCCCCTCACTACGGGCGCCATCAGCTGAATCCGGGTTCCCTCGGCAAGAGCCATCAGCCTGTCCACCATCTGGTCCACACTCTGCTTGGCAATCACCCTGCCGCACTTAGGACAATGGGGAATTCCGATTCTTGCGTAAAGTAGCCGGAAATAATCATAGATTTCCGTTACCGTGCCCACAGTGGAACGGGGATTGCGGTTGGTGGATTTCTGGTCAATGGAAATCGCCGGGGACAAACCGTCAATACGCTCTACATTAGGCTTCTCCATCTGCCCCAGAAACTGACGGGCATAGGAGGACAAAGACTCCATATACCGACGCTGTCCCTCAGCATAAATCGTGTCAAACGCAAGAGAAGATTTCCCGGAACCTGACATTCCTGTCAGAACCACAAGTTCATTCCTCGGAATATCCACATCTATATTCTTTAAATTATGCTCTCCGGCTCCCCTGATTTTAATACATTCTTTTGACGATATTTTCCCCAGAGTTCTTTCTTTGGGATGCATTTTTGCCGCTTTTTCCATCTTGTAACTTATCTCCTTTTTCAGTCCTTCAATTCGTTCAGCTTCTGTTTCAATTCTCTCATTTTATCCCTTAACTCCGCTGCGGCTTCAAAGTTCAAATCCGCTGCCGCCCGCTGCATCTTCTTCTGAACCTCCCCGATTACTTTCTCCAATTCCTTGCGGCTCATGGATTCGGGATCCTTCTCAAACTGCATTTCCTCTTTGGCAATCACCTTGGAAATACTGATCAAATCGCGGACTGCTTTCTTAATGGTCTGAGGGGTAATCCCATGCTCCTCATTATATTTCATCTGAATCTCACGGCGCCGCTTTGTTTCTTCAATTGCCACCCTCATGGAATCCGTAATCATGTCCGCATACATGATAACATGACCTTCCGCATTTCTGGCGGCACGGCCGATGGTCTGTATTAAAGAAGTTTCACTTCTTAAAAATCCCTCCTTATCCGCATCCAAGATGGCCACCAGAGAAATCTCCGGAATATCAAGCCCTTCCCGCAGCAGATTAATCCCCACCAGCACATCAAAGACATCCAGACGCATATCCCGGATAATTTCCGCACGCTCCAAAGTATCGATATCCGAATGGAGATACTTTACCCTGATTCCCACCTCTTTCATATAATCGGTCAAATCCTCCGCCATGCGTTTCGTCAGGGTGGTCACCAGAATTTTATTGTGCTTTTCCACCTCTTTGTTTACTTCCCCGATCAAATCATCAATCTGTCCCTCTACCGGGCGGACATCCACCTGAGGGTCCAATAACCCCGTCGGGCGGATAATCTGCTCCGTGCGGAAAAGCTCATGCTCCTCCTCATAGACAGAAGGGGTAGCGGACACAAACAGCATCTGGTCGATATGCGCCTCAAATTCCTCAAAATTCAACGGTCTGTTGTCCAGAGCCGAAGGCAGGCGGAAACCGTAATCCACCAGCGTGGTCTTGCGGGAACGGTCCCCCGCATACATTCCCCGAATCTGGGGAATGGTCATATGGGACTCATCAATGATAATCAGATAATCATCCGTAAAAAAGTCCATCAATGTCATGGGCGGCGCTCCGGCAGGCATGGCATTCAAATGTCTGGAATAATTCTCAATGCCGGAACAAAATCCCGTCTCACGCAGCATCTCAATATCAAAATTCGTGCGCTCCGCAATGCGCTGCGCCTCCAATAATTTATCTTCCCCCTTGAAATAACGCACCCGCTCTTCCAATTCCTTTTCTATATTATCGCAAGCCGCCTTAATTTTATCCTGAGACACCACATAATGGGATGCCGGAAAAATAGCAATATGATTCAGCTCGGCATGAACCTGTCCCGTCAACGGCTCCACCTCCGCAATACGGTCGATTTCATCGCCAAAAAATTCAATACGGATGATGTAATCCCCGCCCTGAGCGGGATATACCTCAACCACATCTCCCCGCACCCGAAAGGTTCCCCTCTTAAAATCCATCTCATTCCGGTCATATTGAATCTCTATCAATTCCCGCAATACCTGTTCCCTGTCCTTCGTCATGCCGGGGCGCAAAGAAACCACCAAATCCTTGTACTCGTCAGGGCTTCCCAATCCATAAATACAGGACACACTGGCCACCACCACCACATCCCGCCGCTCCGTCAAGGACGCCGTAGCGGAGAGACGCAGCTTGTCGATTTCGTCATTAATGGAAGAATCCTTTGCAATATAAGTGTCCGAAGAAGGCACATATGCCTCCGGCTGGTAATAATCGTAATAGGACACAAAATATTCCACCGCGTTTTCCGGAAAGAATTCCTTGAACTCTCCGTAAAGCTGCCCCGCAAGGGTTTTGTTGTGAGCAATGACTAAGGTAGGCTTGTTCAACGCCGCAATAATGTTTGCCATGGTAAAGGTCTTGCCCGAACCGGTGACGCCCAACAGCGTCTGGAACTGATTGCCCTCCCGGAATCCCCTCACAAGAGCCTCTATCGCTGCGGGCTGGTCGCCTGTGGGCTGATACTCCGAATGAAGCTTAAAAACAGAGTCTGCACATTCCGTATTTGGTTCCATGAACGGTGTCACTGAAAATCACCTCCCTGTGGCTTATTCTTCTCTCGAATCGAAAGTATGTTCTCTTTCTTCTGTCTAGTATACCACAAAAAATTTAAATGTATAGAGGGAAATTTACCTACTTTTCTGTTTCACATAAAAATTCAATGCTACAATCAATAATAAATCAATAATGACCACCACAATAACGGAGCTCATTCCATAGGCGAGCCCCCTACTCTCCGCAAGCCTCCCTATGATCGCAGGCATCAGGATGGAGCCGAAACTTGCTATGGTCAGAATAAAACTCCATGCTATGGAATATTTCTGAATCAGGCTTCCACAAAATGACACTGTTGTCGGATATATTCCCGCCATACTGTAGCCAAACCCCATAATTCCTATGATAATGAATAATGTGCTTTCGGCAAACAACAGCCAAAAGAAAAAGCATACAAAACCGATTCCCATAATCAGCAAAAGCTTTTCTTTTCGGAACTTTTCAGAAAGCTTTGCAGCCGTCAGCCGCCCCGCCAGCATCATAACCCAGTGTATGCTTGCCATAAGCTGGGACAGAGAATCATTCAATAAGCCCGTATCCTCAAAATAGGTAATCAGCCACCCAATCACTCCCTGTTCTGCACAGAGATAAAAAAACAGGATAAGGGTACACAGATAAAATAAAGGCTCTCTAAAAAATCCAAAACCGGCGGCAGTAAAATCGGATTTTTTACCGGAATCCGCTTCCTTCTCCGCCTTTGCATCTGTATGGCATTTGTCTTCCGGAATCAAAAAGTATAAAATCCAACTCAGGATTCCCATTGCAATCATAAAATAGCATGCATACACCCATCTGCCCGCATCAGTCCGCGTCAACAGCATCAGAAAAACAGGAAAAGCCAATGCGCCGATGGAGAACATGGCGTGCAGCGCATTTAAAAATCCTGCTTTCCCCGGAGCCAGACTGTTCACCGTGTAATTGGCAAAATTACTGGACGCGCCCCTTGCCAGGCCTGTCATCAGAAAAGCGATAACAAGCGCTGCATTGCTGTTTCCAAAAAGAATCAGTACATAGGACAAGGCATAGCAGGCATCAAACAACAGAATGCTCTTTTTCCTTCCTAAGAACACGGCAAAGGTTCCCGATGCAAAACTGGAACACAGATTGCCCACGGAATGCAGGCTCACCAGCATTCCGGCAAAAGCATAATTCAACCCTTTCGTTTCCCGTATAAAAGGAAGGAGGGAACCGATAGACAGCGCCAAAACACCATTCAGCATAAAGGCAAGATAAGTAAAACATAATTGCTTTTTTTCACTTGCAGTTTTCAGATAACCCATTTTCTGTTTCCCTTCCCTTTTTGCAACACTGCTTCTAATGTATCCATTATAGCATATCGCACGGCTTGTGCAAGTTGCCGGCTTGTGCAAGTTGCTGCCTTTTCACATGCATTACCGAATGTTTAAAGGACACCATTGACAATCACAATCAGGCAGTCAGAGAATTCCTTTCTAACGGAGAATATTCTACATCTTTTCGGATATCACGAACAAGTTCCGGCGTTGGACGAACAGGGAATCACAGAAGACCTAAAAACGGTTTTGACTCCTGAAGAGCTTGCGGAAATCAAAAGCTCCGATGTGGAAGAAATGTATCAAAAGTGGTACGCAGTCATTGTTGACCGCTATATTATGTTCAGTGAGAAACATCCTTTCCGAAAGATTAAAAAGGATGCACATAAGAATGTAATGGAAGTTGTAAGGACGATTATTAAGATGTTGAAAGGGTAGCACTTAAAAGAGAATTTTCACGGGCAGCTTTGCAATCTTTTCCTTGACTTCACCTTTATTTTGGCCTTTCATGGTTTCATAAAGCGTTTCTATTTCCTTATCTAATTCTTCTTTAGACATTTTTTTATATTCTTCAGGAATTTCCAGAATATCGTTTTCATATACCATTCCCTGTTACCTCCTTTACCATAATATCAAACTTCATGACTAATTCCTTAAGGGTCTCTATCTGCTTATGGCTTATATTCAGAATTCTCTGCCACCATCAAAGATTGTGTCCTTGTTTGAAAATCGTAAACTGCCGATTCAGGCTCGATATTGCTGCTCATCAGCTCTGCCTGCTTAATCACAACATCAATGGCTCCTTTCGCTTTTTCTGGCGGATATTTATACTTTCTCAAAAGATGCTTTACCTGTGTTCTCATGTAAGCACGGGCAGATTCCTTCTTATCCCAATCAACGGTTCTACTCCTGCGGATTAATTCTGTTAATTCCTGTGCCATTTCCACTAAAATCTTATCCTGCATCTTTCTAAGAACCTCAGGGTCTGATGCCAATGCATCATAAAAAGCCAATTCTTCGGTTGACAATCCTTTTTCATCCCCGGCTTTATAGGCTTCTGTCATTTCTTTTGACAGATTCAATAATTCCTCAATCACCTCGGCACTAGTGATTAACCGATTGTTATACATTTTTAATAATTTCTGCATCTTCTCTGAAAAAAGCTGTGATTTCACAACTCCGGTTTTGGCAAACACACGGATATTGTCCTCCAGCAATTTCCGTAACATCTCTGCCGCAATATTCTTGTGCTTCATCCTGCGGATTTTTTCCATATATTCCTCCGACAAAATAGAAATTTCCGGATTCTTTTTTCCCGCCTGCGCAAATATATTATACACTCCATCCTGTTCGATTGCCTGTTCCAGCAAAGTCATAATTCTTGAATTAATTTCATTTGAGGTAATACCTGCTCTTCCCCCATATTTACAAAGTCCGGCTTTTATGCTCTTAAAAAACTCTATCTCCTGCTTTATTTCCCTATCAAGCATACTCCTGCATAAAGTTTCCGCCTGACTAAGCGCAGTAGCTTCTTTGATGTATTCTTTCTTCTCATCCTCTTCAAATGTAAGGGCAAAATTTACGCCATCTGCAATAACAGCCAATCGCGCCGCATCCGAGTCGCCAAAAAAAGGCGCATAATCAAATCCATAGAAAAAGTCGCGCATAATTTCCAATTTACCCATGGCAATGGAATATGCTTGTCCCAAGTCAGGAATTTTATCTTGGTCTCTCTTGGTATACTGACTTAAAGCGGTCTTCAGCTCTGCTGCCATGCCAATATAATCCACAATCAAACCGGCTTCTTTGTCCTTATAAACTCTGTTTACCCGCGCAATCGCCTGCATCAGATTATGACCTTTCATCGGTTTATCTATATACATAGTTGCCATTGAGGGCACATCAAAACCCGTCAGCCACATATCCACCACAATAGCAATTTTGAACTCGTTTTTTTCATCTTTAAATTCAATCATAAGCTGGTCACGGTATGCCTTATTTCCAATAATATCATGCCATTCTTCGTCATCTTTGTTGCTGGAAGTCAAAACAACCTTCACCTTATTTTTCCACTCCGGGCGTTTTTCCAAAATCGTTTTATACAAGTTAATGGCAATCCTGCGAGTCATGCATACGATCATTGCCTTTCCAGTAAGCACATACTGTCTATCCTCATAATGCGCAATAATATCATCAGCAAGCAGGCTCAACCGTTCCTTTGAGCCGATAATTGCCTCTATGGATGATAGGTCAGATTTGGATTTCTCTATTGCAATCTCGGATGCCTCTGCTGCTAACTTATCATATTCCGCATCGATTTTCTTCAACAAATCTTCATTCAACTTGAGCTTTGCTGTACGATTTTCATAATAAATAGGCACAGTTGCACCATCCTCAACTGCCTGTGTCATATCATAAATATCTATGTAATCGCCAAATACTTCAATGGTAGACTTATCATCAAAGTCAATAGGTGTTCCAGTAAATCCTATGAAAGTAGCATTGGGAAGTGAATCCCTCATATATTTTGCCATTCCATACTTCCACTCGCCGGTATCCCTGTCTAATTTTCCTTCAAGCCCATACTGAGACCTATGCGCTTCATCAACCATAAATATAATATTACTTCGTTTGCTTAAAACCTCACTGCTCTCTTCAAATTTCTGAATCGTAGTAAATATGATTCCACCCGCATTAACCCGTAATAAATCTTTCAGATTTTCCCTGTTTATAGCTTGCTTTGGAGTCTGTCTCAACAGCAATTTTGAACTTGCGCAAAATGTACCAAAAAGCTGATTGTCCAAATCGTTACGGTCTGTTAGGACAACAATGGTCGGATTATTAAATTTAGGATTACTGACAATGCATCCGGTATAAAAAACCATAGACAGACTTTTGCCGCTCCCCTGTGTATGCCATACCACCCCAACTTTGCAGCTGTTTTCCTCCAAGGACTTTTTAGTCCGCTCAACCGCTTTTCTTACCGCAAAATATTGATGATATCCTGCCATGATTTTTATTGTCTTGCCCTTGCTGTCTTGAAACACAATAAAATTACGAAGAATGTCCAATATTCTTTCCTTCGGAAATACGCCGTTAATAAGGGTTGCAAAGTAATTTACCCCTGATTCTTTCGGTCTTTCTCCATTTTGGGACTTCCATGTCATGTATCTTGTAAAATCAGAAGTTATTGTCCCAACCCTTGTATCCAGACCATCGCTAATCACATTAAAAGCATTATAATAAAACAATGAGGGAATATCCAACTGATAATTTTTTATCTGTTTATAGGCATCCTCTATTGTGGTATCCGCATTCACCATATTTTTTAATTCAAAAAGCACCATCGGAATACCATTAATAAAAATAAGCACATCCGGTCTTTTGTTTTTGTACTCTATAATAGTATACTGATTGATAATCTTGAAGTCATTTGATTCCGGATTCTCAAAATCTATCAAATGCACCGTAAAAGTTCCTTGCTCACCGTTCACACGGTAAGGAATCGGTACACCCTCCAGCACATATTTATGAAAGGTAGCATTCATGTCTTCTAGTTTCAGCAGCCCGAGGTTTTTTATGGTTCTATAGGTTTCTTCTATAATCTCCATTGTAATGCCCGGATTTATTTTCAACATAGCAGCAGCAAAGTAATCTTTGAGGATTACTTCGTGATAATCTCTATTGATGTCCGGTCCATAGAGATACTCATATCCTTTTGCTTGCAGCTCTGATATGATCACTTGCTCTAATGTGTTTTCGTTAATTGGCATAATATGGCATCCTTTCTATTTTCTTTCAAATATAGCTTGTTTTAATTCTTGATAAACTTCCATACTATCATCAATATATGTACTTAGATTCCTTTTAAATGTATCTGCATTTATACTCCCTGATATATTGCAACAATTTTTAATCTTTGCTGTTTGGTCTTTTAAGTTATCATTCATAATATCTTGAACTACATCATTATACTTTTCTTCATTAAATTGTAAACCATTTTGTTCACAATATCTTTTCAAAACTTCTTTATCATATAAATAATTCTCTAGCTCAAAGCGCTTTAATATACGATGGTTTTGCGAATTATTGGACAAATAAATTTGGCGCGCCTTTTCATCTGTGTCTTTTCCAGATGCCATATCTCTATCTTTCAATACCCATATTTCTAACTCTGGAAAAATTTTAGAAAATATTGCAATTGCAACTTCACTCCTTTGATCCAATTCTGTATTTCCTCCGCTCGACACAAAAAGTACATCTGGATATTGTCTAGCAAATATTGCGTTAAACACATCTGCATCCAACCCTCTTTCAGTCCCGTCTTTTTTAGGCTCTGCCCGTCCTTCACAATAGACAATAATTTTAGGACAAATAAGTTTAGACAAGTCATCAAGTGCCGTTGAAAAAAGACTCTGCCATTCGGAACGGCTAAACTCCATCGGTTTTAATATATATGATTCTTTCGCCCATTTGTTTCCACTTTGAAAATGTATTATTTGTGAATCGTTTCTCAATTCCTCTTGAAGTGCTCTCAAAAATCCAATACTGTGTGTTGCAATCCATATTTGACAATTATCTGGAATCATTTTATTAATTTCTAATAACAATGCTCTTTGTATTGAGGTATTTAAGTGCAGTTCTGGTTCATCAATAATATAAACAGAATCTACATAAGTATCTTTTCGCAAATATAAATCTAAAAGAATATCAATAACTTCTTTTTCGCCTGCTGACAATACATTATAATCAAACTCAATATCCGAATCGCTTTTCTTAAAATATAATGTTCCCCGATTTTCTGATATATTTCCTATGTCTGTTATTTTTAGATCAAGACAATTTTGTATAGCACTATTTAAATCTCCAACTATTTGCTTTCGCGCTTCACTTGGTCTAACATCATTATCATTAAGATATTTATTGTACTTTGCTAATAAACGCCGATAATCTTCTTCTATTCTTTGATCAATATCAGATGCAGAAGCAGCACCATCTTTATTATTAATAATATCTTCAACAGCTTCATCTCTTAAAATATTCAAATCAGCATTATATCTGAATGAACTACGAAAACTAAAAATACTTCTTTCCGTTCCTCGTTCTTTCATCTTATTAAATACAGCATCATATCTTCCTTTCTCAAATTCTACCAATATATTATGATAATCATAATGCGGCATCTGCCCTAAAGAATGATAATGATAATCTCTCTGTACCTTTGGATCGCCAATTTTTCCCATATATGCTTTAGCCAAAAACATCATCGCATCAAACACACTACTTTTCCCACAACCATTAGGTCCCACTAACGCAATAATTCTCTTGGGTGACTCGCCCAAATCTATTGTTAAATCATGAAAACGCTTATAACCTTTCATCTGTATTTTCTTAATAAACATTTTTCTCCATCCTCCGCATCATAAATATATTATTACTTTTATCTGACAGCTTTATAAATATATCTCTATTAAAGCAAATACTAATATTTTCATATAGAAACATTTATCATTAACATATCCGATATAAGATGTGAATAACGCATATATAGTATTCGTATGGTATTTTAAATGATAATTTACAGCAGCAAGCAC